>JAWAFZ010000001.1:0-164410 GCA_038890155.1 Candidatus Caldarchaeum sp.
GCCCGGTGCTTCCCCTCACAACCACGTTGCCGCCAGCCCCCAGCGATTAACACAAACGCACGGGACATCTCTAACCCAAAAATCTTCGCCGAGCCTCGCTGCTTGGGCCCGGTGGGATTCGAACCCACGGCCACCAGGTTATGAGCCTGGCGCTCTGACCTGGCTGAGCTACGGGCCCTCATCCTACTTGATGGATGAAGGTGTTTTTATGTCTGATGTTTGGATGGGTTATCGTTATATTGTAGACAGTCTCATGGTGTACGAGTAAAATTGGTTCGGCAGGTCGATTATGCGCCTAAGCCCATCGACCCAGACTTTCTCAAAAAGCCTGATGAATTTCCTTTGACCGGCACACACAACGGACACGAAGTCAGGGCTGAGGGGTTGACGAGGCTCGACGCCAACGGCGCCCCGTATCCGACGAAGCTCGGTATTCACGGTAAGATTGTGGCAGTCGACTGGGAAGCCTGCATAGCTGACGGCATCTGCATGGACGTGTGCCCTGTCAACGTCTTCGAATGGGCTTTGAACCCGGGAAGGTCTGGAACAGGCAACGACCTCTACCCGGTAGAAGGTGAGCTTTACGAAAAATACAGGACAGACAAGTCGGAGCCCATAAGGGAGGCGGACTGCATCTTCTGTATGGCTTGCGAGGCATCATGTCCAACCAAAGCCATCAAGATAAATCCTCCCTAAACGTTTAACAACATCCCTTAAACAACCTCTATTTTTGATGAAGCTGTTTTTCTCCACGGAAGTACTTAATGCCTTTAAAGGTCTCTGCGTATTCTTGCTGGAGTTCAGCGGCGTTTCTCAGGGGAGGCAGTCGCACGAGCTGGACGTCTTCGTGGAGAGCGCTGTCGAGGATGTGAGGCGGACGTTTAGGCTTGAGACTTTACCTCAAAACCCGCTGGTGAGAGCCTACAGGGGCTTTTTCTGGAGTATAGGAATAGACCCGACCAAGACGAGGCCTTCGGCCGAGGCTCTTCTCCGAAGAGTGCTTCAGGGCAAAGCATTTCCACGGGTCAACACTCTGGTGGACGTCTACAACGTGGTCTCCATGAAGCAAGTTGTTCCCATAGCCGCCCTCGACATAGACAAAATCTCGGGAACACTTATGATGCGTTTCGCCAGAGAGGGCGAGGCTTTCCAAGGCATAGGCATGGACAAACCGCATACTCTCTCAGGCAGAGAGCTCGTCGTCCAAGACGATGAGAAACTAGTGGCGGTTTATCCTTACAGGGATGCAGAGACAACCAAAGTCTCTGAACACAGCCGCAACGTCCTGTTCATGGTCTGCGGGGTTCCCGCAGTCGAGACGAGCTACTTGGAGGAGACCTCGTCCATCCTAGCTGAAGCCGTGAAGAAGTTCAGCGGAGGAGTGTGTATTTCGAAAGAGTTGTCATGCGCCGGGGGTGGGATTTGAACCCACGCGGCCCGGAAAGGCCACCGGCTGTCTTGACCAGCTGCTACACGATCTCGAGGCCGGCCCACTACCTGGCTGTGGGACCCCGGCTCCTTATGCTGTTTTGGAATTCGTTGTATTAAGTTTGTCAGACATAATCCGAACGGTCTATGATGTTGCGGGGCTTTTCTCCCCTGAAGTACCGGACTAGATTTTCGATGGCGTGCTTCTTCATCCTAGTCAGGACTTCGGGGTTCCCGAAAGCTCCAGCAACCCAGGGAGTGCCCGTGAAGTTGGGGTGTTCAAACAGCTCGGTCTCCCAGGGCTCGTTCGTCTTAACGCTCCACCATACATCGGTTGCTATGCAGGCGTCGGGGTTTTCCTTCATGTAAACCTTGAGGTCGTTTCTGTCTATCAGCTCAGCCCTCCCCACGTTAACCACTACAACGTTCTTCTTCAACAGACGCAGCCTGCGGAGGTTTATCATGCCTCGGGTCTGCTTACTGAGCGGAGCCGCAAGCACCACAAAATCACTTTCTGCCAAAACCTCGTCCAACCTGTCGGGCCCAACCACCATGTCTACGATGGCGGGAGAGGAGCCTGACCGACTCACCCCTACTACACGCATGCCGAAAGCCTTCCCAATCTCCGCCACCCTCCTGCCTATCGCACCAATACCCACGACCCCCAAGGTTTTGCCTCCGAGAAGAATAGTCTTAACGTCCTGCCTGAAGTCCCCCATCCTCAACCTCGGCAGGTATACGTGTAGTCTCTTAGAAGCCGCCAGAAGCAGAGCCCAAGCATGTTCTGCCACCGCCTCGGCGTTGGAGCCCATGTTTCCGCAGACAACTACGTGTTCGGGGATCGAAGCCCAAGGCAGGGAGTCGACGCCAGCGGCCAAACCTTGTATAAGCTTTAGGTTCTTGAGCTTCCTCAACTCTGTGTCGCTTATCTGGACGCATAGAACAGCCTCGGCCTGCTGCTTGGCCGTCTCCAGACCCTCGCTGGAGGGTGTGTACACATCAGCGTACATCCTCAGCTCAGAGACGTCGACGTCATCTAGCTCCACGTATGAAACTACAGACGCTTTGCGCCTCAACCGCTAAACGTATCCTCGGGAGCCGGATAATAAACCTCAGTCACCAGCTTCCTCGAGCAGTAAATACAGTAAACAACTGTTTTAGCGCACCCCATGTGGTATACGGCGCCGCAGCTGCACTCTAGAACTACGTCGGTTTCGGCTTCGGGCGCTGACGCGAGCAGGGGTTTGAGCTGCTTGCCGCAGTAGCTGCACATCCTCGAGAGCGCCAGCACGTCTCTGACTGTGAATATGCCGACAACCCTGTTCCCCTCCGTCACTACGACTCTCCGAACCTTTTTCCTGTTCATCAAGTCAACGGCTTCAAGCAGAGGCGCTTCTATGTCTATCGTGAGAAGAGGGGAGCTCATCACGTCTTTGACGAGAGTCTTTGATGGGTCAAGGTTTTTTGCAACAACCCTAGACACTATGTCCCTCTCGGTGACGAGTCCGAAGGGCACGCCGTTGAGGGATACGACGAGGCCGCTCACTTTTCTGTCGGTCATCATCTTAGCGGCTTCGAGGACTGTTGCATGCCCGTCGATAGATATGATATTCATCCGGACGACGTCCCTTACCTTAGCACCCGGCCACAACGGTGAGAAGACGTTATGCTGGCTAAAAAGCGTTAAAGCAGGGAAACGTTGAAATATTCCGGACAGTTTTTCAGGCTGATGCGTCTTCTCCAGATCTCGGACGTTCACGGTAGCCTTGAAGCAGTCTCGAGGGCAGTTGCAAGGTCTCACGGATGCGACGCCGTTATGGTGGTGGGAGATATCACCCACTTCGGCGGAGTCCCCCAGGCGGAGCCTCTGCTGCAGAAGCTGGCTGACAGCGGGCTGAAGGTCTACTTCGTCGCAGGCAACTGCGACCATCCAGCTCTCCTGACGTGGGAGCCGTCAAACCCAAACATAGTAAACCTTCACCTCAGGACTGAAAAGTTTGAAGGCATGGAGCTGGTCGGGCTTGGGGGTGGAAACCTGTCCCCCTTCAACACTTTGATCGAGTTCAACGAGGATGAATTTAGTTCGATGCTCTCGGGCCTTAAGCTGTCCACCGAACGCTTTATCTTGGTCAGCCACACACCGCCCTACGGAGCCGACGCCGACGTAGCACGTGGAAGGCATCTGGGAAGCACGGCCGTGAGGAAGTTTGTGGAGGAGAAAAAGCCTGTTGCAGTCTGCTGCGGACACATTCACGAAGCGAGGTCGGTGTCTTTCATAGGTCGTACCGTGGTTGTCAACGCCGGCCCTGCGAGGGATGGTTTCTGCGCATACCTAAACATTTCAGGTCCCGAGGTTTCGGCCGAGCTTCAACGTCTGTAAGGCGTGGGACATGACAAGGTATGTCGTTGAGGTCATCAACGTGGGCAACGAGCTGTTAGACGGCAGGACAGTCAACACAAACCTCAACTGGGTCTGCGGAAGACTCAGCCAGCTCGGCTACACTGTATCGAGAGCCGTTGTCGTTAGGGACAGCCTCAAAGACATAACGGCTGCTTTGAGGGAGGCTCTGCGACGGAGGCCGGGATGGGTCTTCATGACCGGTGGTCTAGGACCAACACATGACGACAAAACTCTCCAAGCCGTTGCTAAGGCTCTTGGAAGACGCCTTGTCTTACGTAGCGACGTTGTGGAAACTCTGCGACAGAGATACCTCAAGCTCGCGGAGAAAGGCTTGGTCAAGAAGCCTGTTCTCACTAGAGAGAGGCTTAAGATGGCGAGGCTGCCGGAGGGGTCGACGCCGTTGAGGAACCTTGAGGGGGCGGCTCCCGGTGTGTTGGTCGAGTACCGTGGGGTTCGAATCGTCTGTCTGCCGGGCGTTCCAAGAGAGCTGGCGTCGATCTTCGACAACGAGGTGGCGCCCGTGCTCCAGAAGGAGGCCCGGGGTAGGGGGTTCATCGTGGAAAACGTTGCTGTAAGAAACGTGGTCGAGTCCAAGCTAGCTCCTCTGCTCGTCGAAACTATGAAGAAGTATCCCAAGGTATATCTGAAGAGCAACCCGAAGGGCGTCGACAACGGACCTCTAGTAGTGGTTGACTTTATAGCTGAAAAACGACACAGGAGCCAGCTGGAGGACGCGGTAAAGTACTTCAACGAGGCCTTGAGGTGGATGGATTAGGCTTTGGAGTTGTTGAACAAGCTCATCGACAAAGCTTGGCGGTCTGTCCTATCGTCCCCTGAAATGTACAGACGTGGGCTTGAAAGAGGCTCAGGAGCTGCGTGGTCCGGGGTTGAGGGCTTCCAAAGAGTCTTGATCCTGGGCGTCGGAGGCTCTGGAATGGTCGGGGACATCGTGTCCAGCTTGAGACAGCCAGAATCAGCGTTAAAGGTCCAGGATGTGAAGGACGTTAAAACCCCGCCTTGGACCGGGCCGGACACCTTAGCCGTAGCCGTAAGCTACTCGGGGAACACCGCTGAAACACTCCAAGCAGCCGTCGACGCTCTCTCCAAAGGCGCAACGGTCGTAGGAGTCTCCTCGGGAGGGCGACTAACTTCCTTCCTCCATTCTAAAGGCCTCAAGGTTGTGGAGGTTTCGGAGGGGCTGGAGCCAAGGTATGCCGTGCCTGAGATGGTGGGCGTCGTCTACGGAATTTTATCCGCTTTCCGCGACTTCTCCCGCGAGGTCTTCATGGACGCCGTCGACGACCTCGAAGACTTCCTAAGCTTGTTTAGAGACTTCGGCGACAACTATGCGATGCAAATCGCCTCCACCCTCTTGGACAAAACTGTGGTTGTGCTGTCGTCGGAGCTTCTCAAGCCCGCCGCCCATCGGCTTAAAACCCAGCTCAACGAAAACGCCAAACACCCGGCTTACACGGCTTTCCTACCAGAGGCCTGCCACAACGAGGTTGAAACATGGTCGGATACAGACGGCTTCGCCTACGTCATGCAGCGGAGCATCTACGAACCAGCCGTCTACTCCGACGCATTCGCTTGGATGAAAAGCTTCCTGAGCGGTGGAGGAGCCGTATGCCATGACGTATTTATCGAGTCGAGGACACGTGCGTCGGAGGTATTGAAGCATGTAGCGTTATCCGACATGGTTAGCGTCTGTTTAGCTGGCCTCAAGAAAGTCGACCCGTTCAGACTGAGCATCATCCCACTGCTCAGGCCAGTCCTGCGGAAACATCTCCCCTGAGCTCGGAGAGCAACGGTATTGCTCTGATTTTCTCCTCAGGCAACATGCTCCAGATGATACTCTCGGGCTTCTTATTCTTCGGGCAGACGATAGTCTTCGTGTTTGTGTGGATGACGTCGATTGGAAGGTCGTAGAGCTCTGACGGAATGTAGTCTACGACTTGGGCGTCGTGGACGGTTGTAGAGACCGGAGTCTCCACGCTCACCTTCCCAAACATCCTCAGCATGGCGTACTCTATCTCCGAATAGCCTTCCCCCTTCCCAACACGCCAGCCTTCCAACGACACAGCCACGCTTCCGGCAACGAAGAGGTCTATTCTGGGAAGGTTTCGGGGATGTGTCTTCAAGCCATGCTTGAAGGCTCCTGAGATGGTTGCCGCATCAGCAAAGCTGTTTCTTGGAATCCTTCGCGGGTCTAGGACCAGAAAGCCTTGGGATATTCTGGGTGTTGCGATGACAAGAACTTTGCCGTCCTCAAGGACTCGACGCCTCACAGGTGCTTGGGGAGCGTCCGGGTTTACCTTCACGCAGAAGGCCCGCCGGTATTCGGGTGAAGCAGCCAGCCGGGCGGCGGCCTCTTTCGCTCCCACGAAGTTGGGAATTCGGCCCTGCACGGGTCTGGGAAACGCGGCTAACCCCTCATCCTCAAGCCTCCGCCAAACCCGCTCCCTAATCTCCTGCTTAAGCCGACTTTTTGAAAGCCCTGACAAGCTCCTCGTAGCTCTGCTTAACCTCCTCCACAGCCGCCTCGTCCTCGAGAGTGGTTATGTCTCCGAGGCTTGCTCCGACCGCTACGGCTCTGATGAGGCGCCTCATGATCTTGCCGCTTCTAGTCTTCGGCAGCCTTTCCACGAAAACCACGCCGCTAGGAGTGGCTATTGGGCCGTAAACCTCTCTGACATGACGAACAAGCTGCTCGGCTATCTCCGGCCCCGGTCTATGACCGGTCTTCAGGACAACGTAAGCCAGCGGCACCTCGCCCTTAACCTCGTCGGGTATGCCGACAACAGCGGACTCCGCTACAGCCGGATGCGAACCCAGGACGGACTCAAGCTCGTACGTCCCTATCCTGTGTCCCGAAACCTTGAGAACCTCGTCAGCCCTGCCAGCAACCCATATGTATCCGTCAGCGTCTTTGACAGCATAATCCCCTGTGAAGAAGACGCCCCCCACCTTCTCATAGTAGACTTGACGGTACCTCTCCGGCTCCTTCCACATCCCTGTCGGAGGCCCAGGCATGCCGGGCCATGGCTTGCGGATTACGAGCAGACCTCTCTCGCCTGCTTTGACGGGATGGCCGTTCTCGTCGACCACGTCGGCATCTATCCCGGGCAGCGGGTAGCCGTTGGTTCCTGGCTTAAGCGGCGTCAGATAAAGCCCGGGTGCATGGCTTATTAGTATTCCTCCGGTCTCGGTCATCCACCAAGTCGAGCCCACCGGGCATCTACTCCCTCCCACGACCTCGAAAAGCCACCGCCATGCGGCGGGGTTGATCGGCTCGCCCACGCTGTGTATAAGCCTCAAGCTCGACCGGTCGTGCTTCTCGACATGCTGGCTTCCGTGCCGCATCAGCATACGCACAGCAGTCGGAGTCGTGTACAGAACAGACACGCCGTACCTCTCGACAATAGACCACCACCTGTCTGGAGCGGGGTAGTCGGGCGTCCCCTCGTACATAACGACGGTGGCGCCGGCTAGGAGCGGGCCGAAGACTATGTAGCTGTGGCCGGTCACCCAGCCTATGTCCGCTGTGCAGAAATATGTGTCGTCATCCCTTATGTCGAAGACCCAGCGCATCGTGGCGTTGAGCAAAACCGCGTAGCCGCCGTGGTCATGTATTATTCCCTTGGGCCTGCCCGTTGTCCCAGAGGTGTACAGGACGTACAGGATACTGTCTGAGTCGAGCCTATTAGGCTCTATGTAAGCGGTCTCGGGAACCTCTTCGAGAATCCGGTGAAGCCATAGATCCCTACCCTCAACCATGTCAACTTTGTTGCCCGCCCTTCGGACGACTAGAACCCTCTTTATGGGCCCGCTTCTCTCAACAGCCTTATCAGCTGTTTCCTTCAAGTTGATCAGCCGACCCCTCCTGTAGAACCCGTCGGCCGTGATGAGAACAGTCGCCCCCAGGTCCTCAATCCGTATCTTCAGGTTCTCGGCTGAAAACCCGCTGAATACGACTGTGAAGACCACGCCTATACGGGCCAGAGCGAGCATGGTCATCGGCAGCTCAGGTATCATCGGCAGGTAGATAGCCGCCTTATCTCCACTCATCAGCCCTAGCTTCTTGAAAGCATACGCAAGCCTGTTGACGGAGCGCCAGAGGTCGTAGTAAGTTATTCTCCTTACCTCGACGGGTTTTCCCCATTCGTCCACCGGCTCGCCTTCCCAAACATAGGCCAGCTTGTTCCTCCTCCATCCTCTCACGTGCCTGTCTAGACAGAGGTAAGACATGTTCGTCTTGGCGCCGACGAACCAGCGGTAAACCCCGGGATGGTCCCCCGGTTCAAGTACCTTATCCCACGGCTGGAACCACTCCAGCTCAGAGGCCTCAGCCTCCCAGAAGCCGGTGAAGTCTTCAACGCTACGCCTCCACAGACTCAGGTAGCTGCTGATGTCTATGTGCCGTCCTCTCCACCCTTGGAGCTCAATGTACTCGTTGAATGGGAGCGGTTCGGACAAAACTAATCATATACATTCGTCTCATTTATTATGTTTTTTTCTCTCATCCATCATCGTCGGTAAAATTTTTAAACAGCTTAGGGGAAAATTCTTCCATGGAATCTACCTACGCAGATTTTTTATTCAACGATAAGCTGGGTGATAAGGTCAACAAACCCCTGCTGCTAGGCTTCCCAGATACGGGGCTGGCTGGGGCCATAGCAGTGTCCTACCTCGTCGACAACCTGAAACCAGCTGAGAAAGGCTACGTCGACTCGGCTGACCTGCCTCCGATCGTCCCCGTCAGAAGGGGTGAGGCCAAGGAGTTGATAAGAATCTATGAGGGGAAGAATTACGTGGCCATCGTGTCCGAGATACCCATCCCCCCTCCGTTGATACGTTCATTTTCGGAGACTCTGCTGACTTGGGTCGAGGAGAAGAAGATCAGGGAAGTACGGTGTTTGACCGGGGTCACGGAGCCTAGGAGGCTTGAGATCGAGACGCCTAAAGTCTTCATACTATCGTCCAGCCTAGCTAGGAGCGAGGAGCTAGCCAAGTCGTTGGACGCAGAGGTTTTCACTGAGGGCTTCGTGACCGGCATACATGCAGAGATACTAAGGCTTGGGGTGAGAAGAGGGCTCGACGTCTCCCTGCTGCTGGCTCAGTCCCACCTAAACTACCCAGACCCCGGTGCGGCTGCCCAGCTTCTCGCAAGGCTGCCGAGGCTTGTGAACGAGCAGATCGACGTCAAGCCACTTCTTGATAGCGAGGAGATGGTTCGGATGCAGCTGAGAGACCTCATGAGAAGAACCGCCGAGTCGATGGTCCAGAAGTCTAGGGAGATGGAGCTTCCACCTGTCTACAGGTGATTAGAGATGTCCGGAGACTGGTTCAGGCGTTTACAGAAGCGGATGGAGATGGAGATCGACGAGATGATGAAGACGATCAAGGAGGTTGAATCAAGGACCGGCTGCATAATTCCGCTATACGACGTGGTGGAGACGGAGGACGAATACGTCGTGACCATCGACATGCCCGGCGTCAGGAGGGAGGAGATAGACCTGCAGGTTTACGAGAACCAGCTAGGCGTCGAGGCTCCCTGCAGCACGAACATACCGAGCAGGAGGTACGGCGGAAGGTACAGGCTGTTGATCGAGCTTCCAAAGCCCATAGACCACTCAGCCGTCAAGGCCAGGTACGTCCACGGCGTCCTCGAAGTTAGAGTGAGCAAAAAGGCTGGCCGAGGGGTCAAGATAGCGGTGGAATAGCTTAAATCAACCCACGCCGTTTGCTATAAAGGGTGAGCGGCCGGGCGGGCCACCGGGAGCTCCGGAGGAAGTTCCTCCCCCGAGGGAGGCGTGCGCAGCGCCGAGAGGCGCGTGGGGAGACTCACGGCAACGCCGCAGAAACGAGACCTCCACCGCACGATGGCCATGACTCGGCGGAGAGCCGTCGAGGAGTGCGGTGGATTGGTTGAAACGGGCGACCTGCGCCGGGAAAGGCTGCCGGGCTGTGAGCAGCTTCCCCGAGCCTGGCAGAGGCCGATGAGACGAATCCCGCCTTAACAGAAGGAGGGCTACGAGCCGCACACCCCATTATTCATGTATGAGGGATTGTTGCAGCTGTGGAAGACATCTGTGTCCGGATTGTCTTGAATGAAGAGTTTGAGCCGTTTTCGACGGTCGAGAATGCATGCCAAGCCAGCATACGGGATACAGTTTAATGAGTCTCTACGGGCTTTAGACGGCATGGTGATTGCTTCAGGATGTGTCGTAGACGAACACGAATGCAATAGATGGAATTACTGAGTGCCTGTGTTCACGCTGGCTTGTTAAGACACCCTAGGAGATGCTCTAGCCGATGAGCTTGTTGGGGCTGAATTCGGCGGCATCGATGGCTTGCTGGGTGAGCTGAAGCTTCCGAGGCTCGTCAACAACCCATCCAGCTCATGGCTTGAAGATTCGCTTGAGAACACGGAGCATGTCGAAGGCTGTGGGTTTGATCTTCTCCGAAATCTGTGAAAGACGGTTTATCTCTTCCTCGGACAGCATGACATTTCCCGCCAAAGCGTTCTCCAAAGCCTGATGCTTGTTCTTAGCTCCCGCTATGGCCGTACATCCCTGATGTCCCGCAACCCATGCCAAGGCAGCCTGACCCATCGAAACACCATGCTTCCCCGCAATCTTCTCAAGCTCCACGAACAACGTCTCCGCCCTCTTCAGGAATGCCGATGTGTAGAGTATGTTTATTCGCCTTACATAATCAAGGGGCTTATGTTGGCTGCTATACTTTCCCGTGAGAAGACCCTGAGCAAGTGGGCTGTATGCGAGAATCGTTATCTTTTCACGTTCACAGTATGGCAGGAGGTCTTTCTCGATCTTCCTCTCGACTAGATTGTATTTCACTTGATTAGAGACCACATCCTCTGTCCCTAGACACTCCCTCGCCCTGATGAGAAGCTTGAGGGAGAAGTTGCTCACGCCTATGAAACGTATCTTACCCATTTTAACAAGGTCTTCCATCGCCTTCATCGTCTGCCTCAAAGGTATCAATGGGTTGGGAAAATGTATCTGATAGAGGTCGATGGTTTTTAGTCCGAGCCTCCGAAGGCTTCTCTCGCATGCTTTGATAACCCCTTCGTAAGTCAAATGCGCAGGCGAGACCTTCGACGCAACAAAAACCTCTCCATCAACTTCTTTCAAAGCCTTTCCCACTATTTCCTCCGACAGGCCTCCGCCGTAAACTTCTGCGGTGTCTATGAGGTTAACTCCCGCCTCAACCGAGGCCTTCACTGCTTCTACGCAGTCCGCCATAGTGTATGACTTCCCATAACCCCATGAGTTTGAGCCGAACTGCCAAGTTCCAAGACATATGGAAGATACCTTTAAGCCCGTCCGTCCGAGCTCGACTAACTTCATCGAGAGTAAAAATAGAACCTACATATTAAAACATTGAGCAAATACAGTTGATGAGAATAGCTAGGGTGTTCCTCGAGGACAAGACGGTTGAGGATCTTCGGTTTGAGGACAACTTCGACGGGGGAGTTTGGGGAGGTCGTGGTCTTGGCGTTGGACTCGTCGCCCGCAACTCAGGCGTCAAAGACCCTCTCGACCCCGAAAGCCCCTTCGTCGTGTCGGTCGGCGGCTTGGCTGGCACCGGCTTCCTGCTCGGAAACAGGCTTACCATGGTTTTCAGGTCTCCTCTGAGTAGAACAGTTGCCTGGGCTCACACAGGAGGGTACGCAGCCTACGAGCTGGCAAGCCTAGGATATTCAGCCATCTACATCACCGGCAGGTGTGAGACGCTCTCAACTCTCGTGGTGAGCGACAAGGGTATCTCGGTGGTTGAAGCACCAAGCCTCGCCGGCCTAGGAGCAGTAGAGACTTGTGCAGTCATCCGTGCGGGCGTTGGGGATGCTAGGGTTTTGTCCATAGGAGTGGCAGGCGAGAAGAGGTCCCAGATAGCAACAATCATAAACGATATGGGAAGGTCCAGCGGGGTTAGGCATGGTGCTGGAGCGGTCCTCGGCTCTAAAAACCTCAAAGCCATAATCATTAAATCCAAGAAACGCTCTCCCCCACAACCTAAAAACCCGTCTCAGTTCGCCCAGCTCCTCCGCAGGCTCAAGAAAGCAGTTGACCAGTCTTCCATGCTCAACATAGAGAGAGGATTGCTGGCTGTACACGGAACACCCATCGCCGTTGAAGCGATAGGAGAGTACGAGGCCCTTCCCGTCAAAAACTATACGTTCACAACCGTTGAGGAATATGCGAGGGTCGGCGGGGTCTCGATGTCCTCATCCGTGCTAGTCTCACGGTTGACTTGTTCGATGTGCCCAGTTTCATGCAGGAGGGAGACGGTGGGCCACGGGGTCAGAGGCGAGGGCCCTGACTACGCTCAAATCTCGAGCCTTGGAACGAACTGTCTGGTGTTAGACCATGAGAAGATCGCCTACCTTACCCAGCTGTGCTACGATGCAGGAATCGACCCTATAGAGATGGGCAACGTTCTCGCTGTTTACGCCGACCTGAGTGAGAACGGGTACGTGGACTACCAGCTTCCATGGGGTGATTTCAAAAACATGGCCTCATTAATCGAGCTCACCGCTAGGAGGGAGGGGTTGGGCGACGTTCTCGCCGGCGGAGCCTACCAAACAGCCAAGGTCTTCAACAACGAGTATGCGGCGCCCACGGTGAAGAACGTCAGCATCCAGAACGCCGACCCACGTGTCGAGCATGCGTGGGGGTTGATAAACGCCGTCGAGGCCTTCGGCGGAGGTGTGCACGTCTGGGTCTACCCTAGCCTTGTCAAGAGCTTCGAGAAGATCGGGCTGCAGAGCGTCTTCGCTGGGGCTTCTTCTCAGGAGGAGCTGGCTCTCCGGGTTTACAGGAAACAAGCCGAAGTAGCTGCCTTGGACTCGCTTGGAGTCTGCGCGTTCTCAAGGATCGCCTTCACCCCTAAAGACTACGTTGAAGGCCTGTCCGCCCTTTACGGCTGCGAGGTCGGGGAAGAGTTGTTTCACGAAACTGGACTCCGTGTCCTAGCTTTGGAACGCTACTTGAACAGACTGTACGGGTTTGACGAATCCTCAGACGTTCTGCCTAAGAAATTTCTTGAAGAACCCGTACCGACTGGAAAACACGCCGGCGCCGTCTGCCCGATGGACGAACTAGTGAAACCCTACCATAAACTTTTAAGCGGCACCAGCGTCTCGAACTACTTGGCCTGCTTTCCAAAGCTAGATTGAGCCCACGAAAAGGCTGAGCAACCCAACGCCGAAGTCGAGAATGTCCCTCGAAGATATAACCCCTAGAGGCCTCCCCTCTGAATCCACGACAGGAATGTGCCGGATGTTGAAGTCCTTCATCTTCTCAACCACCGACGCAACCAAGTCGTCGACGGAAGCTGTGACTATATTCCTCGTCATCAAAGACTTCGCTTTCACATCCCTGCCCAGCATAAAGTGCGAGGCAGCGTAGAGGATGTCCCTCTCCGTTATTATGCCGACGAGCTTGCTCTCACGGTCGACGATCAACACGCTCCCAACCCCCTTCTCCCACATCACCCTCGCAACGTCGTCTATGCTGGCCTCCTCATCGACAGAGATCGGAGGCCTCGACATCAAGTCCCCAGCCTTCAGGGGAGAGTACTTCAGCGTGCGTTTGAACAAAGGCATAGCCATTTAACGTCTAACCTATTAAAAACGATTTTCACAGCATGACCCGGGAGGCTTTCCACGCCAAAGATTTAAATTATCAAGCGGGCTGGAGAAGCTGAAGCAAGCTCCGGTAGTATAGTCCGGTCAAGTATACCGGCCTTTCGAGCCGGCGACCCGGGTTCAAATCCCGGCCGGAGCATCCATCAATCCGTGAGGAATCCTCCGTCGACGTATCTTGAGAGGTCTGACGCCGGAAACAAAACCACACGAGGGACTTCGTCAGGCTATCCAAGCCTGCGGAGCCGAATTCCTGAGACGAACCGACAGCCGGTGAATAGGGTCTTTATGGCTTCGTTCCCCCGCCTGACGGTCCGGGGTGTGCATAAACCTCCAGACATGACTGCGTTTACGCGGTATCCTTCCGGGTCTTATTAACGGGCAAGCGAACGAGTTAGAGCTACGAGACCTATCTTGCTTATGCTGGTGTGTCAAGCCTTTTACGAGATGGAGCAGCGACTCGACGGAGCTTATGTTAGTTATGACACCTCCCTTAACATGTGCTTACACATGTAGGAGGCTGACTTGAGGTTGATTGACATCGTTCTTTCAAGGAATGGCTCGCCGACAATGAACTAGTATGTGCCTACGTTGTTGCCCAAAACGTCAGGCACGCCGTCGGAAATGCCTTTCCATAGCTCTTCAATTTCATGCCTACTAGACAGGAAAACTACATCGCCCAAGCGTTTCTTGATCCTCTCCGCAACGTCTCTCACACCTTTCTCGTTGCCGTCGACGAGAACCATGTCAGCACCAGCATCAGCAAGCCTAAAAGCAACCGCACTACCAAAGCTGAACCTGTAGCCAACGCCTTCCTTCCCTTTAGAGACATAAGGTCTGCTAAAGTCTCATGGAATGATGTTTGGGGTTGTGTTGATAAGGTTATCGGCTTGGGTAGATTTTCACGAGGCTTCCCTGACCGAGCCCGGAGGGCCCTCCTTGGGAGATGGCTTCTTCGGAAAACCTGACTACTAGGTTATCGGCTTCATAAACCCCAGTCACCACGCCCTCCCATAAATCGCCTTTGAAGTCTTCGTAGAGGACCTTGGAGCCCACGAGCTTCTGCAGAATTGTTGATTCGAGTGGCGAGGTTGGCGAAACTATGCAGTCGTCGCCGTCGAAGGCCACAACTATGGCTGAAATCTCTTCCTCCTCAGTCAACGTCGGAGGATTTTTCTCGCGAGTTATTAATTGTTTTGACCCAAGACTTATTAACTGAACATGAAAAGTTAGAACTATGTCCGGAGATGATGAGCTGGAGCGGATAAAGATGCGCAAGCTCGCTGAGATGCTTTCAAGCAGGCCGCCCGCGGCACAGCAACCCGTCTCCGAGCCCGTCGAGCTCACCGACCTCAGCTTTGACGACTTTGTTTCAAGGCACGAGTTTGTGGTGGTTGATTTTTGGGCGGAGTGGTGCGCTCCGTGCAGGGCTATAGCCCCCGTGGTGAAGGAGCTGGCTAGGCAGTACTCAGGCAGGGTTGTGTTTGGAAAACTCAACGTCGACGAAAACCCAAGAACTGCGGCCATGTTCGGCATAATGAGTATCCCCACGTTGATGTTCTTCAAGAAAGGTAAGCCCGTAGACATGGTTGTGGGCGCCGTACCTAAGCGTATGCTCGAAACACGTATAGCTCAACATCTTTAACCAGCTAAAAATATAATACAGTCTTCATCATTCACGTTGCTGGATGAACACGGTCCTAGAGAGAACACCGCTCGACAACATCCTCATCGGGTTAAAATCGGATTTGGAGAAAAACCTTCTGGACAAAATATCGGGAAGGTCCGACAGGTTTTTGATCGAGAGAGCTGTTTCGGGAGGCAAGAGGCTCAGGCCTATCCTTCTCCTCACGGTATTCAAAGCTCTGGGAGGAAAGGAATACCAGAAAGCTCTAGACGTGGCTGTGGCGCTAGAGCTGGCTCACAGCGCAAGCCTCGTCCACGACGACATAATCGACTTGGACAAGAACCGTAGGGGTGGTAAAACTCTCTGGGCTCAGATAGGCATGGGCAAGGCTGTTCTTCAGGGTCACCGTATCATAAACTTTGCTTTCGAGATAGTGCTGGACATAGGAGTTGAGATGGCTCGGATATTTCTTGATGCGTGGGAGAGGGCTTCGAAGGGTATTCTGGACGAAGTGCTGAACAGGTCTGTCCTCACCGAGCGGCTGTACATGTTCATGATAAGGGAGAAGACTGCATCCCTGTTCGAAGCCGCAGCACACGCCGGTGCTTTACTAGCGGGCGCCAGCCCTGAGCAGATCGAGCTGATGAGAAGGTACGGCCTAGAGGTTGGGACGGTCTACCAGCTTGCCGACGATTTCGAGGAACTATACGTCAAAAAGAGAATGGGCAGAGCCCTGTACGTCGTGCAGGAGATGAGGGATAGATTTCTGCAACTGGTTCTCGCCTCCAAGACTGGAAACACTAAGGGAGTTTTTAGAGCAGTAGCTCCCCTAAATCCTGGCGAGGAGTTTATGAAGAAACAGATGGTTGAAAAGCTAAAGTCTTCCATCAACTTAGCGTCAAACCCCATAATACCTGAAACACCTTACAAACAGCTTCTTCAGCATCTCCCCATGTATTTTGTAAGACAAATGTTCGGCGAAGCCCATCGCCACATTTAAACGATGGCTTTCGAACGGTTAGTCGTCTTTGGACGTCTTGGCTTACGTTGCAACATCATCAGCGGCTGTGGCCGCGTCTTGGGCACGGATGGGTATAGCCCTCGCCTTCTCTGTCCTGTTCTCGTTCCTGGTAGGAACCTTGGCGGGAACCAGCAAGTTTTTTGAAAGAATAGCCATACCCGTGCTGGACGTGCTTCAGTCAATCCCTATCCTGGGCTTCTTCCCAGTAGCCATAATGCTGTTCTACACAATCTTCCCGGTAATAGGGGCTGAGATGGCTGCAATCTTCCTAATCTTCACGAGCCAAGTCTGGAACATCACTTTCGCAGTATACGAAGGAACAAGGCTGATCAAGTCAGAGCTTCTCGACACGGCTCGGTTTCTCGGAATCAGTTGGTTCGAGAAGTTTAGGTATCTTTATGTTCCAGCAACTCTTCCACGTGTATTGTACAACCTCCAGCCTTCCTGGGCTAACGGCATTTTCTTCCTCGTCGGGAGCGAGATACTCACTTTCGGCGAGACTGAGACGGAGTTGTTTGGACTAGGAACGGTTGTCTCAAGGTACACGGTTGAAGGCGACACGGTAGGTGTTTTGATAACCCTGTTCATGCTTGTTTTGGCGACTTTGATAACGACGTTCTTCGTCTTCCTCCCCCTAACGCAGCTTACTGAGCCTAGGAGAAAACCACGTAAAGAGATGCAACGATACGTAAACTTTGTAAGGCGGGTTTTAGGGCCCGCGTTCAGAACCGTCTACCAACCATCTCATCTCATCTTCTTCGAGTACAACAAGGCCATCGAACAGCTTACGAGACGTGTCTCCCTGTCCACGTCCCTGGCCAGAGGCGTCCTCTTCTTCCTTCTAGGGGGGCTGCTGATAGCTCTGCTCATATCTCGAGGAGAGGAGCTGCTGGCCAGGTTTTCCTTCTTAGCGCGGGAAGTCAACGAAGTCGGGCTGGAGAACCTTGCCGTCTCCTCGCTTTACTCGCTCGGACGCGTAGCAGCCGCCGTGTCTTTTTCAGTGGCTTGGAGCGTCCCGACAGCTATCTTCATAGCGAGAAGGGAGAGGCTTTCAGCCACAGCGACAACCTTCATTCAGATACTTGCCTCGATACCGGTCACGGTGGTATACCCCGTCTTCGCCAGCCAGCTGGCCGGCCAGCCTGAGCTGAGAGCTTTCCTGATGACTATAGCAGCCACGCAGTACTATGTTTTCTTTCAAGTCTACGCGGGAGTCAAGAACATCCCTAAGAATGAGCTGGAGTTGACGGAGCTTCTGGGTCTTAAGACGCTGGACAGGATTAGGAATGTTTACATGCCTAGGGCGCTTCCGCCGCTAGTCACAGGCTGCATCACAGCTGCTGGCGGTGCTTGGAACAGCCTAGTGGTTTCGGAGAGGCTTGTGCTCGGCGACGTTGTTGCTGAGACGGATTTGCCTGGTCTGGGTAAGCTTTTGTCGCTGATGACGTATGGGGGGAATTTGGTGGGCAGCATCGTCGTCATAACTGTAATGTCCAGCCTGATAGTCTTGATGAACAGGCTTTTCTGGAAGAGGCTCTACGATGTTGTTATCTCACGTCTTAAAATTCAAGAAGAGGTTGAGAAGTAGCGGATGGAAGGCGGTGGAGGCGTGTGAGCGAGCCAATAATTAGCGTTGTAGACGTCTCGCATAGTTTTTACACTAGGAAAGGCATGAACATAGATGTTCTAAAGAACATGAACATCAACCTTTACTACGGCGAGTTCTTGGGTGTCGTCGGGCAGAGTGGCTCAGGCAAGACTACGCTTCTCAAGATCATGGCTGGTCTGGTAAAGCCAACCTCGGGAAAAGTCTTGTACAAGTCGAAGCCGCTGAACGGCCCGACGCCTGCTATATCCCTCGTCTTCCAGGAACCAGCCCTTTTTCCATGGCTGACGGTTCTCGAGAACGTTGTCTTAGCCCTTAAACGGTTTAAAGAGCTCTCGAAGCAGGAAGCTGTTGAAAGAGCGAGGTCCTATCTTGACATGGTTGGTTTGTCGGGTTTTGAGTATGTTTACCCGGGCGAGCTGAGCGGCGGCATGAAGCAGAGGGTTGTTCTTGCGAGGGCTTTAGTCACTAACCCGGACGTGCTGTTGATGGATGAGCCGTTCAGCAACGTCGACCCCCTCACGGCCGTGTCGCTGCGGCGTGAGATCGACATGCTGCGTGCGCATGAAACCCTTCCTCCTTCCTCTGTTCTTCTGGTGTCCCACAACGTCGAGGAGATTGTTGAACTGAGCGACAGGGTTGTAGTGCTGAGCGGTAGGCCCGCCGAGGTCAAGGGCGAGATAAGGATTTTGCTGGAGAAGCCACGGGACAGGAGAAGTCCCCTGTTTTATGAGTACGTCGACCAGATCTTCACGTTGATGAGTTAAACGGTCTTACGAGCTCTTAGCTTGAAAAGCCCAGAATTCCCGTCGTAGCTCAGCAGCTCCGTGTAGATCATCCAGTCCATAAGTAGTTCACGTAGTTTCTCCGCGTCCTCTGTGTATTGGACGAGGTTGGGGTCGTTGGACAGATGGTTTACCAAGTCGTCTATGCTGAAGCCCCTCGGTCTATCTCTAGCCAAATTCAACGCAGTTGAGAAAGGCTCTAGGTTGGGGACTTGCTCCTTCAAAATCCTCTTCTTCCCTTTCGACAGGCTTTTGCTTACTTTAATCCCTAGCTGGGTGGCAACGCCTTCGCCGTCATGAATCTCGAGTACGCCCAGCATCTCCGCCGCCGTCGAGGCGGGAAGTATCTCGTCGACTTCCATCTGGAGCTCTCGGGCTATGAAAGCTAGGTCAGCTTTCCCTCCATACGCGACGACGAGCTCGAGGAGGCCTAGGACGGTTCCTAGCCGGGCGTCGAGGGGGAAGTTTTTCGGCTGTTGCCCCATACGCTTGTGTGATTGGGTTCGTCCTAAATTAACGCTTCTACGAAAGGTTTAATACAAGCCTCTCGACGGCCTCGGCTGCACGCCTAGCTCCGCCCAACTCCCAAACCCTCCTCTGCAGAGTTTCTGCGGCACGGCCCATGAGGTCGTTCGAAAGAACTTCTGAGACGATGGACTCGAACACCGAAGCGTTCAGCCTATCCTGCTCCAAAAGCTCGGCGAAACCAAGCCCCCTCGCCTTCAAAGCATTAGCGGTCTGTTCTCCGTGTTGAGGCGTGGGGATCAGCAGCATCTTCTTACCGTAAGCCATGCATTTTGTGATGAGCGTCAGGCCGCTTCTCCCCACCACCAAGTCCGCGGCGATCATCAAGCTGTCGAGGTCGTCAACCCAGCTAGATACATAGATAGGCCCTACTCTGAAAGATTCGCCAAGACCGGGCTGAGCCGTTGAGAGGACGTAGCTGAACCTGCTGCTCAGTCTAGGGGCTATCTCTAAGAACTTTTCGACAAGCCTTCTCTTCTCCTCCAACCCGCCGCTGACGTTTATCAGGACAAGAGGTTTCTCAGAGCCGCCGTATTCCCTCCTTATACGCATCATCTCCGGCTCTGAGGAGGTCGGCTGGTCGACCAACGGGCCCACGTATAAAACTCTGTCAACGACTTTTTGAGGGAAGTTGAGAGTTGCTTCGGAAATGGTGTCGGGCGGCGGTAGGTCGGGCACGATTATTACGTCCGACGAGTCCCAGACGAGCTGAGCCGCTTGGAGGGCTGGCTCGATAAGCCTCGCAGCTCTTCTGTGCCTCCGGGTCTCCAGCAGAAGGTTGTACTGGTTGAGTATTGTGGCTACAGGCTTGTTCATCAACTTGGCGGCCGCTACGGCGGAGGCTCTGGTGTCTGAGACTACGCAGTCTGCTCCTGTCTCGGAGATGTTCACGACTTCTGCGCCAACCTGTGTCAGGAGACGTGCTGGAAGAGTGATGTTTTCCTTAATCGTCTTCTTCACGCTGACTACGCCGTCCTCTCCCACTCCATACCTGACTCCGGGAACTCTTGAGGGTGAGAACCCCATCCGCTCCAAGTAGGGGACGGCCTGCCCGTACGCCGAGAACGAGACTCCATGCCCCCTTCTCATCAACTCCCTCGCCACGACTAAGCTCCTGGATGCATGCCCTAGCCCGATGCCGCACACGGCTACATGGATAAACATTACTGTCTACGCACCACGGCCCCCCCGGGCTCAACCTCCGAGAAAACCTCAGCCCTAAACTTGCTTAGACGCATCTTACCGTAAACCCAGTAAGTTGGGTTGAGACCAGCTTTGACACACAGATGGGACAGGTATTCTTCAGCGTTCCAGCCGTACTCGACTGGCACTTGGGGGAGAAGCAAGCCAGAGCCGTAGGGGGTTTCCAAGATCAGCCCATCCTTACCCACCTCTATCTTAACCGGCAATTCCTGCCTCGACTCGGTGTCAACCGGCACGGGAGGCGTAAGCACGCTGACCTCGAACACGACCCTAGGAAGCTCCTCAGGCGTAATCGGCGGAAACCTCGGGTCGTCGAAGGCAGCTGCGAGAGCAGCCCTAGCCGTGGCCTCATCCAGCGGCATATCCGGCTTGACAAAGCCTATGCATCCACGCAGGTCCTTGGCTGGATGGGTGTATATCGAGACGAACACTCCTCTCTTCTCAGACGAGCCACGACCTCCGGGCCTGTAAAGCTTTTCCGTCGCAAAATAGTGTTCTACGGCTCTTCGGGCTACGGAGACGAGCAGAGCGCCTTCTTCCAGGTCCATCTTCGCACTAGGTTAGAAGCTGCTCAAGCGTCTTACTAATGTTTCTCCAGTGTCCTCCAACCCAGTAGCGCTTACCGCAGAACCCGCACACCCATTCAGGAGGCTGCGTCGACGACCTATCCAGCAGCGTGTTGCATTCGGGGCAGCGGCTGTTATCCATGTTGAAGACGAGTTTTATACCTGTCTCGGACTGTATTTTTTTGAGCGACTGGACTACGTCGTTAGAGTTTAGTAGAACGTTCCTCACCGAGTTTTTGACAGCCCTTTGAGCCAGCTCCCTGTCCCTCGTGACTAATATCCTCTCCTCCCTCCTAGCGGCTTCTATGAGCTCCTCGTCGGAGAGGTTATCGTTGTACAGAGTGTCGTATCCCAAAAGCCTCAGCCAGGTCACTAGATGGCCGAGCATCGTGTCGAGGATGAACTTCATTCCGGAGCGCTGAACTTCCCCTTCCCCTCGAGCTCCATCCGGCATTCCTCGCACAGAAGCTGGTCCTCAACCCTCACCAAAAGGTCCGACCACTCACCACAGGAATCACAGTACCCTTCGACGGGGTTTGAAGACGGGTATGCAGCAGCTCCGCCGATCTTTAGCTTTTCCCTCACGATAGACAAAATCTCGGGGGTGACTTGGAGAATGTCCTTGATTGTGACTACTCCGACGAGCTTCTCCTTGTAGACCACCGCAAGCCTGCTGAGCTTGAGACGATTCATCTTGCTCAAAGCATCCTCGATCAACACGTCGGGCTCGATCGTCTGGAGAGGCGTGGTCATGATATCCCTAGCCCTCACCTTGTTGGGGTCGCTGCCGTTGGCCACAACTTGGCAGACTACGTCTGTCTTCGTGATGATTCCTAACGGCTTCCCGTTCGAAGTTATGACTATGCTGCCTATGCCGTACTTCCTCATCAACCCAGCCACCTCAACTATCGTCGCCGAGTCGCTCGCCTCGATGACCGGGCTCGACATCACGTCTCTAACCCTGACCTCGTCGAAAAGGGCTGTCGGCTTTACCATCTTCCCCCAAACTACTTATGACAATTAACGACTAATAAGCTTGTCCAAATAATACACCGAGCAACGTCCGAAAGGTATCTGGGCTGCAAGCATTTCGGCCTCCTCCTTTGAAGGTGTTGCGTTCATCAGCTTGAAAACCTTAATAGCAGCGTCTCTAGCCAACGTCCCTCCCGGCCTCAGCTCGACGAAACTACGCCCCGACCGGAGACCCGTTAGGTAGGGAACAACCGCAAAGCCTTTATCCGTCTGGACAGCCGCAAGCCTAAGCTCGGCAGAGACATATCTTCTCTGGCCGTAGACCATGAAAGAACCCTTCGGCAGGAACTGGCCGGTGGGCGGGGTGAAGGAGACTTGGTCAGCCGCCACGTAGTAAACCGATGCGTTTGAGAACATCTCCCTCCAAGCTCTGCTGTAGGAGGCGGTGAACTGGGCTGCCTCCATTGTGTCTGCTTCAGAGGCTCTCCCCCCGTCCTTCAGGACCGTCGCCGGCGACCCCGCCACCTCTGTATGGAACACGACATCGTTCCCGGCTAGGTGTTGCTTGAGCAACTTTATGTTCGACCTGCTGTCTCTGCCCGACATAACTAGAAAACCGCCGGAGGTCGTGAACTCTCTGAAGGGCCTGACCTGCATTCGGGGCGTAGGCTTGGGCAAGTGCTTCTCCAGCTCAACCAACTCACTGCCAGAAGCAAGGCGTCTAACCCTATCGTCGATGTTCTCAACCTCGGCTGAAAGCTTTTCCAAGGAGTTTTTGAGGGTTTTAAGCTCGTCGTACAGCTTTCCAAGCTCTCTATGTATCGAGGAGGTGCGCCTCAATACAAGCCTCAGTTCTCCCATCTGAAGCGTTAGCGTTTTGTCATCCAGTTCAGCCCTGCATCCCGTTGACGCACAGACTTGTTCAACCTCTTCCTTAGGAGCTTTCCACAGGTCTTCCAGCATGTAGGTCAACGGCTTAGTTCTGTTGATAAAGTTCTCTAAATCGTCTATCCTTCTCCTTAGCTTATCGATTGCGAAAAGCTTGTCCCTCCTCTCCCTCTCCAAAGCTTCTACCTGCTGCTGGATGGATTGCTTCTCCGACTCCATCCGTCTTCTGCCAACTTCGTTTATGTAAGCCTCCAAAACGGCCTGGCTGAAGCTGGTTTTTTCCTCGAAATCGAGTTCATGGAGGGACTTCAGCTCGACGGGGCTGGGCACCTTCTCCAGCCCACGCTTGTAGACTCGTGGTCGGGGCTTGGTCATCTCCTCGAAAAGCTCCTTCAATGCCTCTCCGATCCTGTTCTTCTCCTCCTCAACTAGGCTGGACGTCTTCTTCCTCTTCTCGACGCCAGCCCTGTACAGAACCTCTTCCGCGTACTTCCCCCCCAGACCTAGGTCTCTAGAAAGAGATGCAACAACGGGCGAACTCGGGTTGAGCATGTGTAAATGCTCAGAAGGGTTCATCGAAGGGATTAGGGCGAACTTTTCAGCGGGTGGTTTGTAGGAAGTCCCCTTGACTATTGTTCGTGCGGAAGACTTGACAGGCTCGAGAAGCCAGACCACGGTATCGTCATTGATTATGAAGACACCGCCGGGAGGCATGAGCTCCGCCACGAGCCTAAGACCCTCTCTGTCGTACGCAAGTTCCACAATCCTCTCGGACCCACGCTGGCTCAACGCAGTTATTTTTAGGCCTCCGACCATCCTCCTAAGCTGGAGGATGTTGGCCGGCGGTTCGGCTGGCTTGGGATACGGAGTAGCCGTGTAAGTAATCATCTTCCCTGCTGCGACCAAAAGTTCGAACGACTGGAGCTCCGGCTTGTGAAGCTTGAAGACTAGTGTTTTCTCCTCTGTCTGGTAAACGTTTTTAACGTAGGCATCCTCGACGAGGTTTTTGAGCTCTTTCACGACGACCGTGAGCTCAGCTGACGTGAGCATCCATCTAAGGCAACGGCTCTGCTCGGTAAAAACTGTTGACCTGCCAACCTTAAATTAGCGTTTTCTCGAGGAGAACGGAGGAGCTTGGGCTTCGACTACGTCTACTGGGTGAAAGTTATTACAGCCGTAGCCTACGGATACATCTCGGCATATGGGGCTCTAGCTCTCGACTCCGCTCTGTACACCTACGTTTTTTTGTTCACGGCTGTTGTCATTTACATAACCCTAGCTGAGATTATCTGGAGGATGGGCGGCATGAAGGTTCGGAGAAGACAGTCCTACCTAAACGGGGCTGGAGGGTACGCGGGTGTTTACCTTCTAACTTGGCTTATGTTCTTCAACCTTCTTGCGTAGCGGTTATTTTCGCCGGCTTGGGAAGCTTGTCGACAGCCTCTATCACATGCCGCCACGCATGGAAGAACCTGTCCTCCTTTCCAAGGATCTGTGATAGACCCTCCATGGACCTTTTGACATCACCCTTCCTCCTCCTATACTCCTCGTTAAGAAAAAGCATGTAGAGCAGGGAGTCTCTGTCTTCACCGACGTAGGAATGGTACAAACCCTTGAGGGCGTGGATGTACCTCGTGTCGTCGGGGTGCTTCTCCTCCAGTTGTGTAAGATACTTCTCAGCCTCGGTAAGCTTGTTCCTGAACAGAACATCCAAGAACTCGAAGGTCTCCTTGGCCGAGACTACCATCATCATCCACCTTCCTCAACGTCTTCGACGCCGTTCTCAGTTATCTGGAAAACCGCCTCTCCCTCAGGCAGGTAGGGGCTCGAGACCAGCCGAGCTATCCTCGTCCTCCTGCCAGATACCTTGCGGAGCAAAACTCTGTTGTGGCTGGTGTGGCCGACGATGTGGCCTCCTATTGGATAAACAGCCGAGCTGCTGAAGATGTCGTCGGGCCTCGCCATCACCTGGTTTGTGGCCACGGCGGCGGCGTTGAAGGCTCTGGCCAGCCTAACGATGCGATGCATGTGTTTGTTCAGCTTCTGCTGCCTTTCAGGAAGCATCTGCCTTCCAAGATATTCGCTCCTGAAGTGAGCTGTCAACGAGTCGATTATGATTAGTTTAACGTTTTTCTCCTTGATGAGTTTGTCAGACTTCTCTATTAGAATCATTTGATGGTCGCTTGTGTAGGCTTCTGAGTATATTATCCGCTCCATGACCTCGTCGGGTTCGAGCCCTAAATGTTTGGCCATCGATACTATTCTTTCAGGCCTGAATGTGTTCTCGGTGTCTATGTAGAGCGCAGACCCGTCGAGTCCTCCGCGCCTTACTGGTAGCTGAACGTTTACGGCTAGCTGGTGGCATATCTGGGACTTGCCCGTGCCGAACTCTCCGAAGAACTCTGTTATCGCCTGCGTCTCAACGCCCCCGCCGAGCAGCATGTCTAGCCTCATGCTTCCCGTACTGATGCGGCCTATCGAGGTCTTGAGGTCGGCCAACTCCTTTGCAGTCACCCACGTTATCTCGATGCACTCTCTCGCGGTCGAGATTACTTGCGATGCCTGCTTCTCGTCGAACCCAGCTGCAACAAGCTCAGCCACCGTGGCAGTTGCGACAGACTCAACGGTCGTGTACCCCATCTCCTTAAGCTTTTCCGCTAGATGTTTGCTCACCCCAGGCAAGTCCTCTAAGTACACGTAGCGAGACTCTTTCAAACCTCCGCTCCTAGTTCATGGCTGCGGGGAATTATAAAAACTAATAGCCTCGGCAAGCTCACACCGTGTCGATGAAGGCGGTCTTGATTGTTCTCGACGGTCTAGGGGACCGGAGATGCAGATCCTTGAACGGGCTAACACCTCTCCAGGCTGCCAGCCCTTCTTTGTTCGACAGGCTTGCTGCTGAGGGCGAGACTGGAATAGTGGACGTTGTTTCCCCTGGGGTTCCCAACGGAAGCGACACAGGACACCTAGCTTTGCTGGGCTACGACCCTCACAAATACTACACGGGCCGTGGGCCTTTCGAGGCTTTGGGAGCTGGTCTAGACCTCGAGAAAGGTGATGTTGCGTTCAGGTGTAATTTTGGCACAGTCGACTCTGGCTTGGTGCTCGTTGACCGAAGGGCTGGAAGAATATCATCGGAGGAGGCCGGAAGGCTGGCCGAGTCGGTTGGAGAGATGGAAGTTGAGGGCGTGAAAGTCTTGTTCAAACACACCGTTGAACACAGGGGCGTCCTACTCCTACGGGCCGACGGGCTGTCTCACAGAGTTTCGAACGTAGACCCGCACAGCACGGGGACTGTCGTCGCCATGCCCAAGCCGCTTGACGAAAGCAGAGAAGCAAAATTCACGGCCGAAGTCCTTACGAGGTATCTGACAGAGGCAAGAAAGATACTGGCAACTCATCCAATAAACCTGAGAAGGGTTGAGCTTGGCCTTCCTCCCGCCAACTTCATACTTACTCGGGGAGCGGGCGTTAAGCCAGACCTTCCGAGCTTCAAGTCGAAGTACGGCATGCGGGGAGCTGTTGTCGCTGGAGGTGCTCTGTACAAGGGCGTCTGCAAGGCGGCAGGGTTGGACGTAGCCCGTGTCGAGGGGGCTACGGGAACCGTCAACACAAACCTACTAGGCAAGGCTGCGGCTGTGCTGGAGCACCTCAAAACCCACGACTTTGTCCTTCTCCACGTAAAAGCCACCGATACGTTGAGCCATGACAAAAAGCCCGCCGAAAAAGTGATGATGATAAAGAAGGTGTCGGAAGCTTTGAAGAAAATGGTGGAGGAGCTTCCCGACGGAGCACATCTAGCCGTCACCGGAGACCACACGACTCCGTCGGAGTTGGGGGAGCATCGGGGAGACCCGGTTCCGCTGCTGGTCTGGGGTCCGCAGGTAAGGGGCGACATGGTTAACTCTTTCAACGAAGTTTCATGCAGCCGTGGAGGGCTGGGTAGAATTAGAGGAGTGGACGTAATGCCTATATTGGCAAATTACGCGGGAGCTCTAGAGCTGTTCGGCGAGTGACTGGTGCCAGGCTTCCGATAATCATAAGGGTTGAGGGGCTAACCGACGTTGAGGGTGAGCTACACAGGTTCGCCGCACCCCTCACCGTCGAGGAGATCGTAAAACGTCTTCCCCTCGAGGGTTTCGTGGCCCGATGGCCCGCAGCAGTCTACATCATCACAGAAGTCCATAGAGGCGTGGAGAAATCCAGCAGCATGCTTGCGGCCGGCGACATCTTCTACTGGTCGCCTGAAGGCGTGTTCGGCGTAGCTTTGGCGGAGCACGTGCCTCGATCCCAGACTCTAAAGATCGGATCCGTCGGCAAGCGCTACTCTGTGTTGGAAAAGGCTAGGGTTGGCTCTCGGATGAAGGTTTCTTTGAGGACTTCTTAGCCTTCTTGGGCTTAGCTTCAGCCTCGGTTGATGCTTGGGGTGTGGGAGCTGCCGCGGTCTTGAGAAGCGGCTCGTAGATTCTTATGCGGTTTACGCCTACAACCTCCCGGATTAAACCCCTAGAAACGAACTCTTTGAGGACGGCCTTGGCTATGGATACCCTCACCTTCAGACGCTCAGCCAGAATGGACGGGGTGACGACCTTCAGCCCAGCCAGAGCACCCTTGACCTCCTCATCGGACGGCAGCACAACCCTGAGAACACCCTTCTCCACAGGCTCCTCCTTCTTCTTCTCAGCCGGCTTCTTCCGCTCCTGCTTCTTCTGATCCCCGCTCACGGCTCTGGATGACATGGCTTCATTTATTAAGGCTTAAACCCTGCCCAGCCCAAACATGAGCAGGGATGACAAAGCCCTCCATAAAATACCTCGGCCATGTAGCTCTAGTGAGGCTTCCGCCCGGCTTCGTCGGCAGCCCTGAAAAGTACGCCGAGGGCCTGCTAGCTAAAGGACCTAAGGTGAAGACGGTTGTGCTCATCGACGGCGTCGAAGGCCAGCTAAGGACTCCACGTGTGAGAGGTGTTTTTGGCGAGTCTTCCGCCGAGACGGTTCACAGGGAGAATGGCATGGTGTTCAAGCTTGACGCTTCACGGTTGATGTTCTCTCTGGGGAACAGCTTCGAGCGGCTTAGGATGATGAAGCTTCCCAGAGAAGGCGAGACAATAGTCGACATGTTTGCGGGAGTCGGGCAGTTCACGATTCCAGCGGCAAAATCCAGAGCAGAGCAAGTCTATTCCTTCGAAGTCAACCCTCACGCCTACGACTACCTGCTGCAGAACATAAGCCTTAACAAGGTTGAGGACAGAGTGAAGCCGTTCTGCGACGACTGCCGCAACGCCGCAAAACACGGCTTGAGAGAAGCAGCCGACCGGATAATAATGGGATACTTGAACGGAACCCTCAACTACCTCCCAACCGCGCTCGACATAGCCAAATCCGAAGCCGTCATTCACTTGCACGAGCTGGCTAAACCACTCGACGGATGGGCTGAACTCTTCAGCCGCTGCCAGGTCTTGGCGCGTGAGGTGGGTAGGGAGCTGAAGCTAGTGGCGTGGAGGGTTGTCAAGACCTACTCGGCTAGGATGTGGCATTATGTTCTAGACCTAGGGCTCGGAGGCTAGACGCTGCTTCAGCCATTTCGCAACAGCTGAGAAAGTTGGGCTTCTGGAAACGTTGATGACCAAGGCTTCAGGGCCCTTCTCAGCGCTCAGCATCTGGGTATAGTTCGGCAGAGGAGCGAAAGAAACGCTCATCCAGTAAACTCTTCCGCTCATCAACTCTTCAACCACCTTCGTGTTGTTCGATGCTAGAGGTATAGGCAGAAAAACAACGCCGTCCGCCCAGTACAGAACAGCCGGCTGACCCGGCGGCAGAAGCATGTTCCGGATCAGCTCGTCAGCTGTCGGATACTTGATGTACTCCAGCACCACTATCTCCTTAAGCGGGCTGTAGACTATCTCCACCATGCAATAAAGAGGATGGAAAATCCTTTTAAGTGTTTTTACACAATTATTCCACATGGATGGGCTTGAGTTCGTTTTGAGCAGGCCTTGGACAAGGTTTTACGACAAGTCTGTAAACAGCAACATCACGGCACCGAAAGCTTCTCTGCCGGACTTTTTTGAGGCGAACTGCTCAGAATACAGGGATAAAGTAGCCGCAGTCTTCCTCGACACGCAGTTCACTTTCGAGGAGCTCAGCAAGTATGTCAGAAGGTTTGCAGCCTTTATCTCCAAGCTGGGAATCGGAAAGGGAAGCAGAGTAGTTATTCTCCTTCCGAACAGCGTCCAGTTCATCGTATCATACTACGGAGTTCTCAAGACGGGGGCCACAGTTGTTCCGATAAACCCGCTGAGCACAGCCACCGAAATACAGCAATACTGCTCTGTCTCCTCCGCATCAGCAATAGTTTGTCTCGACTTGTTCATAGATAACGTGATGACAGCTGTGCCTGGCACACAGCTACGCCATGTAATCGTCTCCAACATCGCCGACCATCTACCCGGGTTCAAGAGAACTTTGGGAAAACTGTTGAGGAGGATACCTTCGAAGAACATTCCCAAGCACGATGCCGTCAAGGCTTACAGGGAGGCCTTGGAAACCCCTGAGGAGGAGACAACTGTCGACATCAACCCAGAGAAAGACACGGCCTCGCTCCAGTTCACTGGAGGAACAACGGGCCTTCCTAAAGCCGTCGTCCTAACTCATCACAACATATTGTCAAACATAGTGCAGATGTACGAGTTCATCAGACCCTACATAGTCGAAGCTGGAGAAACCTTTGCAGCACTATTACCTTTCTACCACATTTACGGGCAGACAGTAATACTCGGAGCTGGGCTCAACAAGGGCAACAAGCTGATAATCTTTCCGAGGCTAGAGCTCGAGAAGTTCATGGAAGATGTTGAGAAATACGCCGTAACCATACTGCCAGGAGTTCCCACCCTGTTCAACATCATGATGAGACAACTCCGAGCCGCTGAATTCAAGTATCCTAAGCTGAAGCTAGTAATATCTGGAGCGGACATGCTGCCGCCTGAAGTAGCCGAGGAGTTCGAGAGAACTTTCGGCAGAAAGATAGTCGAGGGCTACGGGCTCACTGAAGCATCTCCCGTCACCCACGTAAACCCGCCCGACAGGGTCAAGAAAGGCTCGTTCGGAATACCTATCCCATCCACTTTGGCGGCGGTCCTAGACCCAACTACGAAGAAATTCCTACCGCCTGGAGAGGTCGGGGAGCTTGTCGTTTCCGGGCCCCAGGTGATGAAGAGCTACTTGAATGATGACTCGAGCGTCTTCGTGATGGAGGCCGGCAGACGGTGGTTGATGACAGGCGACTTGGTTTGGATGGATGAAGAGGGCTACTTCTACTTCGTGGAGAGGGCGAAGGATGTCATCAAGCACAAAGGGTTTACAGTTTTTCCGGCAGAGGTTGAGAGGGTTCTTTATCAAAGCGAGTCGGTCAAGGAGGCCTCGGTGGTAGGGATCAAGGACGAAGTTGCTGGTGAGAGAATTGTGGCGGCTGTTGTTCTCAAGCCAGGGGCCGACGAGCGCGTGGAGCTTGATAAACTGCGAGAAACTTGCAGGGCGAAGCTCGCCGAATACAAGCAACCCTCCGAGTTCATCGTCTTCAGCGAGCTGCCAAAGTCTCTCGTCGGTAAGATGCTCAGAAGACGAGTCAAGGAGATGATATATCAAAAGATAGGCGGGAAGGGCTGAACATCTATTTATTGTGATTTTTAACTGAGACAACGTGAGCGTTTCGGGAGTCTACAAAGGGTTGGACAATTTACCCATCAAGGAGACTGTCATCTCTACTATTGACGGTGAGAGGGGAAAGCTTTACTACGTCGGGTATTCTGTCGAGGAGCTCGCGGAGAAATCCACGTATGAAGAGGTTTGTTTCCTCCTTCTGAACCACAGGCTTCCTTCGAGGTCGGAGCTGGCTGATTTCACCAGCAAGCTTGTCGAAGAGAGGAGACTGCACCCCGAAGTATGGGAGGTGTTGAGGAGATTGCCGGCAGAAGCCTCGTTGATGAACAAGCTAAAGCTCGGCGTTGACCTGATTGCGCTCTACGACGAGGAAGCAGAAAACGTCGACAAGAATTCAAGGATGAGGACGGCCGTGCGGATAATATCTAAGATAGCAACTCTAGCCACGGGCCTTTACCGCCTCAGCATGGGTCTTGAGCCAGTTGAACCCGACCCACGGCTACCGCATTCATCGAACTTCCTCTACATGGCTACTGGAAGAAAACCCGGCAGCCTAGAATCCAAGATAATGGATGTCGCCTTCATCCTCCACGCAGAGCATGAGCTGCCAGCCTCCTCGACAGCCGCCCTTGTCGTAGCCTCAACGCTGTCCGACCTCTACTCGGCGGTGTCTGCTGGAATAGGTGCTTTGAAGGGCCCTCTGCACGGGGGAGCTAACGAGCGTGCTTTGGAGATGCTGATGTCGATCAAATCGCCTGAGGAAGCTCAGCAGTATGTTTTGAGGGAGCTCGGGTCTAAGAGGAAGATTATGGGTTTCGGCCACCGCGTCTACAAGACGTTCGACCCGAGGGCGGTTATCTTCAAGTCTTATTTGGAGAAGCTCTCCGAGGTCAAGGGAGATAGGAGGCTTCTGGAGATAGCTAACAGGGTAGAGGACGTGATGATAAAGGAGCTGGGCTCTAAGATGATATTTCCAAACATAGACCTCTACTCTGGCCCGGTCTTCACACTCCTCGGGCTTGAAAAAGAGTTATTCACTCCCATATTCGCAGCTGCAAGGTCCGTGGGATGGATCGCTCACGTTCTCGAGTACTGGGAGGACAACAGGCTTATCAGGCCACGAGCGGTTTACGTAGGGCCCGAACCTAGGAAATACGTTTCCATCGACGAACGATAGGTTGAAGCCTTTAATCAAGCTTAGAGTAGAGAAGGCGTTCTTTCTTGAGAGGGTTAACAGGTTTTCTGTCAGGGTCAGGAGCGGGGAAAGGGTTCTGCCGCTTCATCTCACCAACACGGGTAGGCTTCACGACCTACTACGCCGCGGCATAGAAGTCGTCTACCTGAAAAGAAGAACGGCTAAAACGGCTGGGAGGCTTGTGGGCGTTGTCGTCGCTGGCGGAGTTGCCGTCATAGATACGTGGACGCAGACATATGCTTTTGAGGAGGCGTTTCGTCAGAGGCTGATTCCATGGCTTGGAGATTTTAGGCTTAAAGGCAGAGAGGCCGTCGTGGGCGGAAGCAGGGTTGACTACGTCTTCGAAGACCCAGCTGGGGGTTCTGTGTATTTAGAGCTCAAGTCAGCTGTTTACATGAACAACTCGGGCGGAGCCATGTACCCTGACACAGTCTCCGAGCGTGGACGAAAACACATAAAGCTCATCACAGCCCTAGCCGAGAAGCATAGCGCGAAGATAGTGTTCGTGGCCGCTCACCCCCTAGCTGAGTTTTTCACTCCATGCGACGAGGCAGACCCGCTGGTCAGAAAACTTCTCATCAAGGCTGCTCACGCTGGAGTCGACGTGCGAGCGGTCAAAACCTTCATGGATTCCTCGGGAGCCGTTTACTGGAGCAGTTCAGACCTCCCCGTCGTATTAGATCCAAGCTAGAAGAAGAGCGGCGAACACGACTGAGAGCCACGGACTCGAGGCCTTGAATGCGTTCCACGCGTGGGCTTTAGACTGATACTTTATAGTTTTTAGGTTTTCGTGCAGAAGCCACGCTGAGGACGGAACCACTAAAGCAAGGTAGGCTAAGGGTGTTGATACGAAGGGCGTCAGCAAAAGCGCAGCCATGACGGACAGCAGGTTGGAGGCTAGGATGGCTTTCGCTGTCGGCAGAAATCCATGCTTGACAGGAAGCATCGGCAGGCCCGCCGACCTATAGTCCTCGGCGGCTCTTATTGCAAGGGCCCAAAAATGCCCCGGCGTCCAGAGGAAGACCACCAAGGCTAGCAGAGCTGGAACTACTGTGAAGTCAGCACCGGCTGCAGCCCATCCAGCCAGGGGCGAGCAGCTCCCAGCAGCGCCTCCGATGACGATGTTCCAGACAGACCTTCTCTTCAGCCATAGGGTGTAGACGAAGACGTAGACTAGGACGCCCATGAGCATAAAGGACGTCGTGAGCACGTTGATGAACAACAGCGAATAGACCGCTGAGGCTGTTGTGAGCGCTAAGCCGAAGACAAGGGCGTTGCGTGGGTTTAGACGGCCGGATGGAAGAGGTCTTCTGGATGTCCTGCCCATCTTGGAGTCGATGTCCACGTCTAGAAAGTGGTTGATGGCGCTGGCTCCTCCGACAGAGAGATACCCTGCGACGGAAAGGTGCAGTGCTCCCTGCGGCCCTCCACCTGCGAGGAAGTAGGACACGAGCCCAGTAAGCAGGTTTAGGAAAGTTATCTTCGGCTTCGTCAGCACGGCGTAGAGTCTAATTTTTCGACTCATGCTTCTTGCCTCTTGTCAGAAACGCTCAGATATAAACAGGCTGACGTAGGAAATAGCCGCCGACACCACGACAGCCCTCTCCCATGAAACTCCCTTGGAGCTCACCAACACAGCCGAGATTGCAGCCATCTGCCACACGTGGAGCGCAAGATAGACCCAGCTGGTTATCGATGCAAACATGGCTGAAGACGCCACTCCGAACCCCGATATAATCGTGAAGTATGTTAACAGAATGTTGGACGGCGTGAGGGCTATTGGAAGGGTTAAGGCGATGGCCGATTCGCCGCCGAGCCGCAGAGAAGCCAAGAATCCGGCGGCCATTAGCAAAGCCATCAGGAGGAAGATGTTGAGCGTGGATGCTAGCAGTGCGACTTCAGGAGACGACATAGGCCTGAAATGTAGGAGGATCTGGCTGTTCGACAGCCTCCACGAAAAAACTACGTAAATGATTGATGATAGAAAAGCCACGGGTACCATAGTGGCTCTGGACATCTGGACCTTATCCAGCAGGGGGTTCAGCGTGAACATCAGAAGAAGCCTCCTAGGGCCCTGAAGCCCCCCAACGCTCGACTCGGCCAAGTAGTCCGAAACCCTCATGGACTCGACAAGCCTAAACCCCTTCTCGCTCAGCGTGTACTTCCGCTTGGAAGTCTTGACGACAAAAGGCTGCATAAACTCTAGATGATAGTAGAGAGTTCCCACGCTAATGCCCAGCAGCTGCTTAAGGTCTGTGGCTGCCATAGGTCCGTTCTCCTTCAAAAGGGTTATTATCTGCCTACGGATGGGGTTTTTTAACAAAGTATAAAAAAGCAGCTTCTCGTTTTTCGGTTCTAGGTTTTTAGACACCGTAACTAGATTCGGGTTTTCTTCCGCCGCCATAGGTCCTCTCTAACTTCGAACAGCATACCTATAAACCGTTGCTTTCTAACTAATTAGACTGTAAATCCAATAAATAACAGCCCAACGTTGAATGCAAAGAGTTGGCACCTCATCAACCGACAACCATGGCCGTGGCATTGATGCTGATAACCACTACGGTGCTTCTTCCCACCGCACTCTCCCAGAATGCAGACCCAAGCTTAGCTGCTAGGGTCGAAGCTGTGAAGACCCTCATCCAGAAGCTCAAATCAAGCGGCTTAGACACCCAAGTTTTCGAGAATAAAGTCTCCGAGATTGAGGTCGCTGTAAAACAGCAAGGGTCCGGCATGCTGGAGTCAGGCATTACTCTTGAGAAGATTCACCGCCAGCTAACACTGGTTTCCGCAACCCTCGAGCAAGACCGGCAGAAGGCTGTGAAGGCATACAACCTGCTGAGCCTTATCCACTACTTCAGACCAATCTCCACCGGCTTCTCCGCAGTATTACTAGACGTTTCTGAGCAGCTCGTCGAACAGGCCCTGAAAGACATTCAGGACGTGCATTCAGACTTGCTGCCGAAGGCACAGGTCCTCGTCGACAGCGTTCGGGGTGTTTTTGAAGGAAAGCCGATTAACTTGAAGGTTGTCCGTAGTGCAGACGCTGGAGGTGAAGAAACTGAGACAAGCATAGCGTCGCTGTCGACGGCGAACGAGGTTGTGAGAGTCTTCATGACCGAGGAAAGGTTCCGGTACTCCAACAACACGGTGGTCGTTTCGAAGAACGCCTTCATAAGCCTCGGAAGCACCATCATCATACAGAAGGAGACCACGAGGAATGTTGAGCCAGCCTCGGAGAAAACCGTTCTTCTGGGCGAGAACAAAGCAATAGGTGCCGTGCTTTCGCTCAGCAGGCAGTCGAACAAACTCCAGCTCGAGAAAACAGAATACGATGTAGCCGTCCTCAGCCATTCCTTCGAACAAAACCATGTGAGGCTCGTGCTGTCCAGCACAAAAGAAACAGCTGGAAAGATTGTGATAATCGATGTAGACAAAGACTTCATGAAAAACTATCTGCCACGAGACATCTCGATAAGGGTCGACGGCACCCCAGCCGTTCTTTCTCAAAGCATAACAGAGATCCTCACCGGAGACTCGCCGGAGCCAAAATACTTTCTAGCATTAACAGGCAGGGGTCTTCAAATCGTTTTGTACATACCCAACTGGTCGACGAAGGTCGTGATAATCGGTTCGGCTAGCTCCCTATCTTTCCAGATAGCGATACCGGGTTTTTGGAACAGGGAGTTTGAGCTGTTCACCACGACGGTCGGGTTCATACTTTTGATGACGTTCGTCTTGGTCGGCAAGGTTCTGAGAAGAACTTCGGATGAATAGTAGGCATGCTGCTGAGATAGTGTTGGACAAGCCTCCTCGTGTATTTTTCCAGAGGCAACTGCAGCGACTTCCTCGGCTCGGTCCACACGTATCCATGAATCTCGCGGTAGTCAGCCCTAACATCCGTCGAAAGAGCTCTGCAGAGGACGTCAACGAAGATGAAGTGCCTACCCTTTTTATAAAACTGGTCGGGGTTGCAGACCTCTTGGAAAGCCATAACTCTCTCAGGTTTGACTTTGATGCCGACCTCCTCCCTCGCCTCTCTCACAACGGCGTCGAAGATTTTCTCTCCATAATTTACGTGTCCCCCGGGTATTGAATAGAGGTAGCCCCACTTATGGCTCACCACGAGCAAGAGGTTGTCCCTGCGGTCTAGTATGAATGCCCCGACTGTAAGCTCGGGATTTTTTTGCATCAAGTTTTCAGCCTGTGCATGGCTTTCAAGTCCTTCTCGAAAAGCTTAAGCTCAGCAGGCAGAGTCATCTCAACTTCATCCTTCAGCGATATTCCAAGGCTTTTCTTGAACGACCAAACCATGGAGTTGAACTCTATTATCTTGGATGTGTAGGCGGCGTAGTCTTTGCTCCAAACTGGCTTTGGAAACTTCTCAAGATGAATGCTTTTGCTGCCGTATAGCTTTGTCCAGAGGTAGTCGGTTATGAAGGGAGTGATGGGAGCGAGCAGTAGGAGCACGTTTTTGAATACTGCGTGCAGAGTGTAGAGAGCTGCCTTCCTCTCCTCCTCGTCGAAGCCGTCCCCATAGGCTCTAGGCTTGACCATCTCGACGTAGTGTGGTGCGTAGATGTTCCATACAAACCTCCTGACCTCGTTGGCTGGGATGAAGAAGTTGAACTCTCTGTATCCTTGGAGGCAGACTTCGATTGTGCGGGACAGCTCGGAAAGTATCCATCGGTCTGAAGGCTGCGGAGCTGCTCTCTTAGGTACAGGGAACATCGACACATACCGTCCTAGGTTCCAGAGCTTTGAAAGAAACTTTCCAGCTCCAGCGATCCTTGCCTCCGATATCCTAAAGTCTTCCCCCAAGCTTGCCTCTTGAGCGCTCCAGAACCTGAAGCAGTCCGCCCCGTACTTTTCGAGGATAGGAACCGGGTCTATTACGTTGCCACGGCTTTTGCTCATCTTCTCCCCGTGTTCGTCTAGGCCAAGACCTCCAAGCCAGACCTTCCTGAAGGGCTCTTTCCCGGTCAACAGATAGCAGCGTAGAACAGTGTAGAAAAGCCACGTCCTCACGATGTCCTTTCCCTGAGGCCTTATCGTAGCCGGATAAAGATTCCAGGAGATCTTTCCTGTTTCCCTGTCGCTTATTATGAACAACGGGGTGATGCTCGAGTCCATCCAAGTGTCAAACGTTCTCTCGTCTCCGACAAACTGCGTCGAACCGCACTTAGAGCAAGCCTTGACTGGAGGATTCTCCTTCCAAGGCCTGTGATAGTTCCCGTCGTCGGCAACGTATGTCTCTCCACATCCCTTGCAGTACCAGACAGGTATCTCAGTAGCGTAGACCCTCCTCCTAGATATAGGCCAGTCGATGGTAAGGGAGTTTATCCAGTTAATCAACAGCTGCCTAGAAGGCTCTGGATGAAACTCCATTTTGTAGGCTAGTCTCTTCAGCTCCTCGACGTAGTCGAGCTGCTTCAGGTAGTATTCTTCCATTGGGATGATCTCTATCGGGGTCTTGCTTCTTTCGCAGACAGGCGTCATGTGAGTTATGTTCTCGGACTTTACTAACCGCTTCAGTTCAGCGAGTTTATCAACCATTCTCTCCCGGGCTTCCTCCACCTTCAACCCAGCCAGAAAACCAGCGTTCTCGTTCATCCTACCATCTAGGTTCATGACTATGCGTTCAGGCAGCTTCAGCTCTCTGAAGAGACGTACATCCGTGTAGTCGCCGTAGCTGCAAACCATCAACGCACCGGAACCGTAGTCAGGCTTCGCCTCAGGACGTGGTATGATTTCAACGGCATCACCGAAGACCGGTGTTATGGCTTTAGCTCCGTGCAGGCCTTTGTATCTCTCGTCTGCAGGGTTGACTATCACGGCCCTACAGGCAGGTATGAGCTCCGGCCTTGTAGTGGCTATGGTTATATCTCCGCCCTCAGCGAGGTTGAACTTGATGTAGTGCAGTTTTGAGGGCATCGGCTCGTGGTCCACCTCCGCGTCAGCTATCGTGGTTCCGCAGACGTGGCAATAGTTGTTCGGCCTAGTGGCTCTGTATATCATCCCTCTCTTCCATAGCTTCACGAACGTAGCTTGAGTCAGACGCCTATACTCAGGCGAGTCAGTCCTGTACCTGTTTTTAAAATCACCGCTCAACCCCATCCTTCTCATGATTGAAATCATCTCCTCCTCAAGCTCATCCAAAGAGGTTGAGCAGAGCTCGATGAATTTCTCACGCGGCGTCTTGTGTATGGAGATGCCGTACCTTTTCTCGGTGTACATCTCCACAGGCAACCCGTTCCGGTCTATACCTATGGGGAAAAGGGTCATGTACCCCGTCATCCTAGCGGTTCGAGCTATCATGTCTATCTGGCTGTACTGGGCTGCTGCACCTATGTGCCAAGGCCGTCCCGACGGGTAAGGCGGAGGAGTGTCGATGATGAACTTCTTCTTGCGAGACCTTCTGCTGAAGGCGTAAATGTCTTCTCTCTCCCAGCGTTCAAAGACCTCCTTCTCCAACGCCGGGCTCCAGTTCTTTTCCTGAATGGTGGGATTAAGGGGCATGGTTCCTGAATCTTGATAACGTGAATTTAAGGGATTTTACCTCCCAGCCTTACCGGGAAAATAGATAGCTTCCAGCAGGGTTCTATAACGGCGTCTTCAGCCTGCTGCGACCTAGACAAACCCTAAAGCCGCTTTGGCGTCCTCGCTCATTCTGTCAGGCGTCCACGGCGGGTCGAAAACCAGCTCGACGTCGACACGCTCGACTCCCTCAACCAAGGTGGTGACGGCCTCCTTCACCTGCTCAGCCACGAAAGCACCTACTGGACAACCAGGAGCGGTCAACGTCATCCTCACGTAGACAGTCTTATCGTCGACTATTTTGACGTCGTATACGAGCCCAAGGTCGACTATGTTAACGGGGATCTCCGGGTCGTAGCAGTTTTTCAGCGCCTCCATCACTTGCTCAACTGTAGCCATCGCTAAATCTAACATAGCAGGGCAATATAAACATACGTTTGTGTAAACCTGCAGACATAAAGCTGAGCTTCTCGCCTTTTTAGATGGTTTGAAGGCCTGTGTTCTGGTGGGGCCAGAGTTCGAGGACCTCGAGCTGTTTTACCCCGTCATACGGCTGAGGGAGGAAGGTTTCGACGTGGACCTCGTCGGGCCAGAAAAGTCTTCTTACAAGGGGAAGCACGGCATACCCGCTTCAGCTGACAAAAGGATAGAGGACGCCAACCCCAACGAGTATGATTTACTGATAATTCCAGGCGGATGGGCTCCGGACAGGCTGAGGAGGAATGCCAGAGTCGTCGAGTTCGTCAGAGAATTCTTCAACTCAGGTAAGCCCGTTGCAGCAATATGCCACGGTCCTCAACTCCTGATATCGGCTAAAGTAATTAAAGGCTTCAAGCTAACGTGTTCGCCCGCTGTCAAGGACGATGTGGAGAACGCCGGCGCCCTCTACGAGGACAAGCCAGTCGTCGAGGACCGCAACTTGATAACTTCCCGTGGTCCAGCAGACCTGCATCTGTTCATGAGGAAAGTGGTCGAGAAGGTGTTCTCTCGATGAGAAAGTTGACGATAGAGGAGCGGTACGACTTGGGCGAGCTCGTTACTTTCAAACTCAACAAGCACAAGCCCAGGCATCGATGGTTTTTTCTTCAAGGAAGGTTTCTCGAGCAGGTTCGTTGAGATCACGCTCTCAAGCCATGGGGCTGGTAGGAACCACGTGGTCCTCGACCCCTTCGCCGGCGTGGGCACTACACCTCTTACCTGCCGTGAGATGGGGGTTCCGTCGATAGGCGTTGAAATTTCACCTCTCTTCCAGTTCATAGCAGACGTGAAGCTTCAAGACTACGACGTCGACGTACTCAGGCGTCGCAGGGACGAGGTAATGTCGGTTAAATTCATAAAAACGGAGTACAGAGCCAGCCCGTTCATCCGAAAGCTCTATCCCAAGCCTGTCTTAGAAGACGTCTTCTTCTTCAAAAAAGTTTTAGAAGACATGCCGGACGACAAGTACCGTAGGTTTGTGAAGCTGGCTCTCATCGTAGCCGCTGAAAAATCCTCCTACATTTACCGAGATGGCAGCGTAGTAAAGGCCGTGAAGAATAAGCCGAGAATACCCTCTCTGCGAAAAGCACTCCGACGTGTGTTGAGCATGATGATAAAGGACGTTGAAAAATCCTTGCTGGAAAACGTCGAGTCAAATGTTGTCCTTGGGGACGCGCGACGCCTAGACTTTATACAGGACGAGTCCATCGACTTGGTGATTACCTCTCCTCCTTACTTGAACAAGATCGAGTACACGGAGTGCTACTGGCCCGAGTACGAGCTCTTCTTTCCCAACGAACCGCATTCCTCTCTCAGGTCTTACATCGGCGTAAGGTTTGAAGGCTTGGAATTCTCCCGCTACTCCGGGGAAGTTCCTCCAGCCGCTCATCTCTACTTCGAGGACATGGGCATGGCTTTGAGAGAGCTTTACCGTGTTCTCAAGTACGGGGGAAGAGCTGTGGTCGTGGTTGGTGGTGGTGTTTTCCCCCAGCAGGTTATTGAGACCGACGTCGAGCTGGCCGCCCTAGCTGATGAGACAGGTTTTACAGTCGACAGGATCATAGCAGTGAACAAGAGAGCTGCAACCACGCGGAGGGTTGTCAAGATAGGGGAGACTCGAGAAAGCATCATCTACCTTAGCAAACTTTAACAACGACCTCATGCATATCGCCCATCCCCAACAAGTAGTTTCTACCACGCCATTTGACCGAGGGCATTCCAGCCGTCTTTACGACAGCTGTGAGCAAGGCCGCTGAGACGGCGACCGCTCCTAGATACCAGAGGAAGCCGTAGACGAAACGGGATGAATGGAGCCTCGCTTCATGGCCTAAGGCTAGGCTTGCGGCAAGGTATCCTGCTAGAAAGGCTGGCAGGTTTCCCGACAGCAGAATAACTATCGGTATGGCTAAGCATAAGGATGTGAGGATTATGTAGGGTGCTTTTTGCTTGATTGAGCGGTTCAGCATTAGTGGTATGAACACTCTCAGCATGCCATTCCATAGAGACTTCGAGTCGTCGTTCCACGAGGAGGTTAGCTTGTTGAAAGCCTTGGCGAACGAAACCCTTAGACCTGCCTTCAAAGCTCTCAACGCAAGAGCCCTATCCTCAAGAAGGGCGTTCCTAACAGCTCTATGTCCGCCGACCTTCTCGTAGGCTTCTCTCTTGATGAGGATGAAGCTGCCGAAAGCGAAAGCAGCCCTTCCAGTCTGGAACATGTGGGGCTTACCTAGCACGTACAGGCCTGTGAGCAAAATAGGCATGGTGAGCTTGTGGAGGACGCTGTTGAACCTCAGCCTAGGGTACAGAGTTATCAGCTCGGCCTGTTTCTCCTCAGCCTTCGACAAAGCCAGGGCTATAACATCCTCCGAGAAATGAGTGTCGGCATCTGTAAAGAGAAGCCAGTCGCCGGATGAATGGCGGTAGCCTACCTCGCATGCCCATGTCTTCCCAACCCATCCCTCAGGCGGTGAACCGCTCTTGACAGACTTCACTCCCCTATCCGAATACATCTGAGTAATTCTCAAGGTCTGGTCCGAAGAGTTGTCGTCGACGACGATGACCTCGACTGAAACGCCTCTCTGGGAGAGAAGCGACTCGACGCAGCCGGCTATGGTCTTCTCCTCATTCCTGGCAGGAACCACGACTGAGACAACTGTCTTAGGAACCCTAGTTTGGGAGTCGAGGTCGTCCAGACTGTTCAAGGCCTCGATTTTCTTCAAAAATACGTACAGCCAAGCAGCAACGAACACGAGGGCTCCGGCAACAATTATCGCTTGGTTCAACCCTAGAAGAGACGCAAACAATTTATACTACTTAAACCTGTTCTCATTCAGAATGTCTGACGACTGGTGGTTTGGAAGAAGGCGGAGACGGCCTTCAAGCTTCTTCGAAGAGTTTGAGGCTATGTTCGAGGAGATGCAGCGTGGGTTCTTGGAGGAGATCAGGAGGATGATGGACTCTCTGCCCCGTGAGCTTGTGAGGGAGACTAGGACTCCGACGGGAGTAAGGAGAGAGTATGGTCCGTTCGTTTACGGCTACTCAATAACTATAGGGCCTGAAGGAAAGCCAATCATACGTCAGTTTGGAAACATATCTCCAGCCGCCTTGCCCAAAGGTTTAGAGGTGAAGGCTGAGAGGGAGCCTTTGGTAGACATCATCGAGGACGACAAGACTGTCAAGGTGGTTGCCGAGCTTCCCGGCGTAAAGAAGGAGGACATAGACCTCATGCTCGAGGAGAAAAAACTGACGATAAGGGTTGATACGGAGGCGAGGAAGTACTACAAGGAGGTGAGCCTACCCACAGAGGTGGAGACGTCTGGCGCTAGGGCCGAGTACAATAACGGCGTCCTGTCCGTGTCTTTGGTGAAGAAGCAGGCGGGCAGGATGAAGGGCGAGAAGGTGAGAGTGGAATAATTCATTCAAACAGTTTGTTTTCTAATCATAGTTAAATAAAGCAAAGAGCCTATTAATGCGAATGGCTCCAACTAAGATCTCTTGGATGATTGGCGGAGCGCAGGGCACGGGCGTAGACTCCTCCGCGAACGTCCTAGCCAGAGCGGCCGCTATCTACGGCTTGTACGTTTTCGGAAAGAGAGAATATTATTCAAACATCAAGGGAGAACACAGCTACTTTTCACTCGTCCTGTCCGACTACCCGGTCCGCTCCCACATGGATGAGGTTCATCTTCTCGCGACGTTCGACTCCGAGACGGTTGTCAGACACGCCTGGGAGGTCGTAGGAGGGGGTGGCATAATCTACGACTCGATGGCCGTCGAAGAGAAGATCTCAACCATACCTACCCTCGAGAAGGTTGTCCTCGAGAGAATACGTGCCCGGCTTTCGAGGGAAGGGTTGGGCGAGACCGTGGGCGATGTGCTGGAAGTGGCTCGCAAGAACGGCGTGCGGCTGTATCCGATTCCCTACCTAGAGCTGCTCAAGAAGGTTGGTGAGCTTACTGGTGAGAAACAGTTGAGCGCCCTCACTAGGATGACCAACACGATGGCTGTTGGAGTATCCCTTACCTTGCTCAACATCCCGCTCAAATATCTTGAGGAGGCTCTTACACAAGTCTTTCGAGCCAAGGCTAAGGTCGTGAAGGCCAACTTGACAGCCGCCGAGGTCGTGAGCGATTATGCTCAGAAAACCTTCTCAGCTGAGTTTCCATACCGTGTGGAGGCAAGGCAGAAAACACCGAAGCTGTTCATCTCCGGGACGTCGGCCGTTGCGCTGGGGAAGATAGTTGCTGGATGCAGGTTCCAAACTTACTATCCCATTACTCCGGCCAGCGACGAGAGCGTCTACCTCGAAGACCATCAAGTTTTCGACATGACGGAGGACTATCCTCACGTCAGGGAGATGGAGGAGCTTAACGGACATGGCTCGATCGTGGTGGTCCAGACAGAGGACGAGATAGCCGCCATCAACATGGTTTCAGGAGCCGCTCTCGCAGGCGCAAGGGCTTCCACAGCGACCTCGGGCCCGGGGTTCGACTTGATGGCTGAAGGCATGGGATGGGCTGGAATGAACGAGGTTCCTGTAGTGATCACACTCTACCAGAGAGGAGGCCCGAGCACAGGCCTTCCCACGAGACACGAGCAGGGAGAGCTTCTTTTCTCAATATTCGGAGGGCACGGCGAGTTTCCGAGAATCGTTCTCGCCTCGGGAGACATAGAGGAGGCTTTCTATGACGTCGCCAAGGCCTTTAACTATGCGGAGAAATACCAGACGCCGGTCGTTCACATTCTTGACAAGGCGCTGGCCAACAGCACCATGACCGTTAACATCTTCGACGTCAGCAGGGTGAGATTAGACAGAGGGAAGCTGCTTGATTCTTGGGACAGCTCTCTGGGAGTTTACAAGCGTTTCAAGCTGACTGAGGACGGCATATCTCCCAGAACCTTGATGGGGGCTGAGAACGGAATATTCTGGAACACGGGCGATGAGCACGACGAGCTAGGCCACATAACTGAGGAGCCGACCACTAGGGAAAAGATGATGGAAAAGAGGATGAAGAAGCTGGAGATAGCCGACGCTGAGATACCCGACAGCGAGAGGGTTTCGCTGTACGGAGACCATGACGCACCCTACCTGATTCTCAGCTGGGGTTCGACAAAAGGAGCTATCATCGACGCCGTGGAACACCTCGAGTCAGAAGGCATGAAGTTTGCCTTCGCACAAGTCAAGATCCTAAACCCGTTCCCGACCAGGTTCCTGCAGAACCTCATCCCATCCTACAAGAAAGTGATATGCATAGAGCAAAACTACACAGGACAGTTGTCCATTCTACTGAGGGCTCGGACAGGCATGCAGGCAGACCACCTCATATGCAAGTACAACGGCAGGCCGTTCTCGTTCTCCGAAATCAGGGACGGTCTTAAGGAGGCTGTGATACACAGTCCTCCGAGAATAGTGAAAAGGAGCGGAGGCTGAGATACATGGCTACTCGACTGTCCATGGTTTCGTACCGCACAACAGTACACAACGACTGGTGCCCGGGATGCGGAGACTTTGGAATACTTTCGTCGATACAGATGGCGCTAGCCGACCTTCAGATACCTCCCCACAAGGTAGCGGTTTTCTCGGGCATAGGATGCTCTGGAAAAACACCCCACTACATCAACGCGTACGGAATCCACACCCTCCACGGCAGGGTGTTGCCCTTCGCTATAGGGGCCAAGCTGAGCAACCCTGAGCTGACAGTTCTCGCAGTCGGAGGAGACGGGGACGGCCTCGGCATAGGGGCGGGCCATTTCGTGAACAGCGGTCGGAGGAACGTTGACATAACCTACATCGTCTTCGACAACGGTGTTTACGGCTTGACTAAGGGTCAAGCCTCTCCAACGCTTGCTAGGGGGTTGAAGACAAAGTCTCTGCCCAAGCCCAACATCAACGACTCCATCAACCCGATAGCCATAGCGGTGGTGGCGGGCTACACTTTCGTGGCAAGGGGATACGCATACGACACCAAGCATCTCAAGGAGCTGATAAAGATGGGAATCCAGCACAGAGGGTCGGCTTTCATAAATGTTCTCCAGCCATGCCCAACTTACAACGACATAACGACGAAAGAATGGTTCGCCGGAGAGGACAGGGTTGTCGAGGGGAAGCCGTTGCCAAGGATATACAAGCTTGAGGACGAGGGCTATGACGGTGAGGTTAAGTCAGCGGACATGGAGGAGATGAACCTGAAGAAGTTGAAGGCGATAGAAAAGTCGTTCGAGTGGGGCGACAGAATACCGGTCGGATTATTCTACAGGAACCAGTTCATACCGAGCTACGAGGACAGGATAACAGAAACCATTAGAGATTACTTCTCGAACCCGCCTGCAAAACAGCCGATAGCATCGCCCGACGGACGCCCGCTCGCATCAATCAACGAAATACTCAAGGAGTTCCTAGTTTAACCTTCGACAATAGACCAATCATGCATCTCATATATATCTTAACCGCTCTATTAGGTAGCTGAGGAACCATGAAAAGACTAGTTGCCGCAACGGTTCTGCTGGCGGTCTTGGCCGCCTTGGTGGCCGGGGTTTCAGCGGTAAACGCTCTAAACCCTTCTCCGGTGCACGGAGTGGGGCGTGGAAGAGGAGGGCCTTTGATGGGCAACACAACAACGACAGAGAGCATCGTTGAAGGCGCCGTCGTCGACGCAGACTACGGGTTGGTCGTCGTGAGGTCCGATGGTCAGGAACTTAGGCTGGCGGCGCCACGGTTGTGGTCTGTCCGAGGGGAAAATAAGACTTGGTTCAGGCTGTTCGCCGACGACGACATCAACATAGGCGACAACGTGAGGCTTGTCGTCCTGACGGTTTCGCACACAAACCAACGTGGAGCTACGATAACCATCCAGATAGTCAAGATCATCACGGACCTAACCACAGGCGTTGAGGCCTCGGCTGTCCATCATCAGCCGCCGGCAGGACCACGAATGTAAACAACCCCCCATAATTTTTTATAACGACGCACCGCTTAACTGAGCGGATTGATGGTTCCGGCGATCGTTAGGCTGGACATTCTTTTCGAAGCCGTTAGTTTCATCTTAAGCCTAGCCATAGCCTCCATCTCCTTCCTTGCCTGGAGGAAGGTAGGGTCTAGAACCTTACTGCTGTTCTCTTTGGGCTTTTTTCTAATGGCTTCAGCCATGCTTCTGCGTATAGTCTTGGTCAGCCTAGCTTTCTCATCCGCATCGTCTCCGCCATACCTCAGGGCCCGGTTTTTCTTTGTTCTCGAGCTTCAGGAGACAATCTACTCGCTCATACGGCTGGTGTCCTACGTCGTTTTCCTGTACCTATACGCCGCCTACCCGTTGAAGAGAAACGGAGGCCTGCACCTACTCGCCCCCGTATCCCTGATCTATAACCCGTTCTTCGAAGCCGTGTCTGCAACGATACTCGCTTTCATAGTCTACCAGCTGGCCACAACCACACGAGACAAACAAGCTGGCTACGGAACAGCAGGCTTCATTTTCCTGTTCACCAGCCACCTACTCTTCATAGCAACACCCCTGTCGCTAAACTTCTACCTCCTAGCCCACTTCACCCAGATGCTGTCATTCATTCTCTTCCTGACAGGGGTTTCGACGGTGCTGAAACATGGTGAAAGACTATAGGTCGAAGGCTAGAATATACTCGGACATACTCGAGTCCATATCTTCGCAAGGCCTGGCTAAGCCTACGAGGATTATGTTGGACGCCAACCTCTCCTACGACCGTTTGACGAAATACCTCTCGCTGCTGTTGGAGAAAGGGTTGGTCAAAAAGCATGAGGGGTCAGAGCTGTCATACGTCATCACCGAGAAAGGCGTGCATTATCTTTCCGAGTTTAAAAAATTCGAAAGGCTGGCAGCTGCCTTCGGACTCAGGCTATGATGTTGAGGCATGTTGCGTCTTCTTCTTGACGATCCTGATTTTGCAGAGCAGCGAGTCGCCGTCCTTGATCTCGAAGATTTTTCTTATCTCTTCAGGGATGGTTATCCGACCGCCCGCAGTGACCTCCGCGAAGAACGGAATATCTTCCTCAGATATTTCAACCATTTTTACGGCTTTTTACTGGATCAAGCTGCTTAATAACTTCACTCGGCACGGGCCGGACCTCCGACTCCCGAAACCCATGGCTTGAACCCAATGTCCTCCACCCTGCTGGAGACATACTGGGCGTCCTCGGGATGGGTGTTTATGAAGACGGTGGGCCCCGTCTGCATCGAGTAGTAGCATTCTACCCCCTCCCTCCTCAGCCGCATAACCTCGTTAATTATTCTCATGCTGTCAACTGACGCAAGTATCAGCCTTCTAAGGCCTGTGGCCGTGGCCGCGTGCAGCTCTATCGTGTCCAGTTCCTTCAACTCGCCGAAAGTCCTGAAGTCTCCGTTTACTATGGCTTTCTCCATCACCTCGCATCTCTGCTGAGCGTTTTTAACACGGGCGTCGAAGAGAGTGGATCGCTCGGCCTCCGAGTGAGCTTCCTCGGTCGAGAACTCGGCGTTTAACGGCACAACCACCACTTTGAGCGGGAGGTTTTTCTCGTCTGCGAAACAGACAGCGTAAGAATCTTCGTCAGAGCTGCCTGCGTACCATCTGGAGTAGTTGCCTACGACGCTCCTGCAGGCCGAACCCGCCAGCCTCCGCGCAATCCTCGACAGAAGACGCATGTCCCATCCGTACCGCTTGTCTAGGCTAGCCGCTTTGAAGGAGGCGACGGCTAGCGCAGCCCCTCCGGATGACGAGAACCCAAGACCCTTCACCCTTCCTAGGGGTATCGAATTGTTTGAAACAACTCGGAAGTCGGCCTCAAACCCCGCAAGCTTCATGACGTACTCTACAACGGTTTGGATGCGCTGAAGCTCCCTCCCCGAGACCCTGACGCCGTTGATGACTGCCGTGCTCTCGCCGAAATCGCCGAACTCAACCTCAGTAGTCGTCGTGAACGCGCCGAGGTTGACCGAGATGCTGTCATGGTAGGGTATTCTAAGCCTCCAGTCCCTGAGACCGTGGTACTTTACAAGCCCCTCCATCGGATGAGCGACAGCCCTCCCCTTCACATCCCCCACCTAGGTGTAGCGTATTCTTTGAAACCTTCTAACCAACTCAACAACCTCAGCCGAGACATTCTCCCCCTCCAAGGCTCTCTTACAAAGCCGGGCTGCCCTCGACATCTGCTTCAAACCCATACCCCTTCTGGAAACCTCGGAAGTCCCCATCCTCACAGCTATGTCCACAAGTATCTTAGACTTCTCCAGAACATCCCTCATCCTCACTCCATCCTGCTCGGTGCAAGGTATGTAAACTTGGTGTGATTTTGTGTATCCACTCGAGTCCTTGAAAGGCCTGACCCCATACTTATCGAGAGACGAAGCCAGCTCTGACGCGTTGCTCACCACTCTTTCTGCGTAGGCCCGACCGTTGCGTTTCATCTCTTCTAAGGCTACGGCCAGCCCTGCAACCCTGTTGAAGTGAATGTTATCTACAAACTTGTGGAAAGTCGTTTCCTCCACCGCTCTGGCGATTTTTTCGTCATTGGTGAGTATAATTCCTCCTTGGGGGCCGAAGAATGATTTGTGAGTCGACCCGAGCAGGATGTCAGCTCCTTCTTCGAGAGGTTTCTGGAACAAACCGCCCGCTATCAGCCCTAGGACGTGAGAGCCGTCGTAAACAACCCTGCCTCCGTATGAGTGGACAGCCTCCGACAACTCTTTCACCGGCATCGGGTAAAGAAATAAACTCGCCCCCAACACCACGGCATCCGGCCTCTCCCTCTCAACAATTCTGAGACACTCTTCCAAGTCTAGGTGAAACCCTTTGTACGGGAGAAAATGAACACGGTAGCCGAAAACTTCAACAATCTTATCCTTCATCAAGCCGGGGTATCCGCCAACCGAGGGGTCGACCGACGCGACCTTACCTCCCCTACCTGCGACAACGTACAAAGCCTGCATCAAGGCCAGATGACCGGAGAGAGGAGCTACGCTGACGAAGTCGCAGCGGAATACACTCTTAGCCAAGTCCTCGGCAGCGCTCCAGACTTCATGCATCATCGACGTGCCTGAGTAGAATTCTGGCCTGAACGCATAGCGGGAGGCCATGTCTGACGAGAGAGCTCTTCTGACGGCCGGGCTGAGGACGTTGTCGCTTGCCAACAGGCTGAGATACCTTGGCCTTTCACGGTCATGCCTGTAAACAGCTTCAAGAGGCCTGTACATCCAATAAATCCTTAACGCCGAGGATTTTACTGTTTTTCACACATAGACGTACCTAGTGTCAGCCTTGACAACTCTCAGCGTGACATACGTGTTCACCGCTGAAACACCTTTGAGCTTCTTTATCCTATCAACAACCTCCCTGACGTGGTTTAAATCGTAGCCGACGACGACTGCGATCGCGTCATAGTCTCCTGAAAGCTGGTAGATGTTATAAACCTCCCTCATGGCTTTCAGCTCCTCAAGAACATTATCCAGCTCGGAAGGCTCGATCTTAATCATCAAAGCAGCTGAATTCTTCAGCCCAAGCTTAGAATGGTCCACAAGGGCAGTGATACGGCGGATTACACCGCTGCGGACTAGCCTGTTAAACCTGAAACGAACCGTGTTTTCGCTGACTCCCAGCTTCCTCCCTATGTCGGCAAAAGAGGCTCGTCCATCCTCGTAGAGGATAGACAATATCTTCTTGTCGAGCTCGTCAACCTCCTCAGCCATCACCGTCCCACCTAACTATCAACCCTTTGTCCGGGCTGTGTTTTGAGAGGTCGACAAACCTCCAACCCCTTCCGACAAACCTTATAGCGGCGACGGGCCTTGGGTGTATCCTCTCGCCGCAGTGAGGGCATTTTACTTCAAACTTCTTTACAAACTCCATCAGCCTAGAGACCTGCTCGCTGTTCAGCATGGCGTATGATTTGCTGCTGCTTTTCACCTCGACAGCTATCAACTCCCCCCCGTCAACGGCCAGCATGTCGGGCTTAGCCATCTTACCCGAGCCGCTTCCCGGAGTCCTTATGGCGTAGAAACCATCCTCCCCGACCTCAACGAACTTTCTCAGCAGGCTGTACTCACCTTCGTAGCCCAACCGCGCCCTATACCTTGGGGAGTTGGGGTTGGAGGGTTTTCGAGCCATACATTCAACGCCCGTCTTCAAGATGTATTATCTTCTTCTCCTGCTTCTCCGCGACAGGCGGGTTCTTCTCGATCTCGTTCAGCTCGATCAACAGCGGACTCAGATACCTGCTGAAAGTAGCTGAGTTCTTGACCCATTTCCTCTCCGAAGGCTTAGACAAATACCCAATCTCAACAAGGTTGGAGAGGAATGTGGAAACGCTTCTACGCTTTCTTTCATTCCTCGAAACAGATTCGTGTAAACGTTCAGTCAAGTCTGTGAGGCTGAAGGTGGTTTTACTCATCGTGGCGATTGCCGCCAGCACCTGCACGATCTCGTCCTCGGTCAAAAGCCGCGTCTTCCACTTCAGCATCTTCACCACAGGGTTCACTTCTTTCATTTTTGTCAAACCCTGTAAAACCTTTCATAAATGTATGCCGGGTCAACCATCACCATTTTACTGCATGAGAAGCATGTCGTCTGCAGCATTTCTTTATCGGATATGGCTAGCTCAAGCTCGGTTTTAGATGGGAGAACTAGAAGGTTTATCGACTGGCAGTAAGGGCATTTAAGCTTCACTCTCGTGCCGCTGTCGTCGTTGAGCAAGATGCCTTTGTTCTTCAGCTTGAAGAAGACGGGGGATTGAGGTGCTGCTGGCTCTGGGGCAGGCTGCTTGACACCGCTGACACGGTTTAGCTCCGCCCTCAGCCTCTCGTTCTCCTCCTCAAGCTGAGACTTCTTGGCAACGACTTCTTTAAACTCCTTCTCCAGCTTTTCGAAAACCCATTTAGGAATCAGGTCGTTCTTTATAGCGGGCATCACAAACTCGACGACTTTCTTTCTGACGTTCTCCACAAGCGACTGCTCCAGTGGTTTAAGCATTTGGATTTCACCAGCCTTCACCTTGGCGATGTTTGCGAACTGCTTGGACAACGCCTCCAAGTCTTCTCTCTTCACTAGCTCAGGACTCTGGAGAAGCATCATCAGGGATCGGGCCGATGCTGCCTCGTCCTCCAAAACATCTACTATCTCCCTTCTCTTCTCAACCTCCTCTTCCAACTTCCTCAACTCGGCCTTCTTCTCCTCGATGGCCTTCAGAACATCATCAGCACTTCCCCTGAAACCAACGAGCACCTCATACTCCTTAGCGAGTTCCTCAATCTTCCTAGAAAGAACTTCATGCCTGCTCTCCAGCTCAGCCACCGATTGTCTAAGCTTTTCGAGAAGTTGTTCAAGGTCTTCAATTTCAGGCAGCGATTGAGATAGTTGTTTTAGCCTGTCCTGCTTTGCGTTGAGCTCTTCCTCGACTTGGCTGAGCTTCAGCTCCTTCTGCTGAAGCATGTTGTTGGCTTCTAATATTTTCGACTCGACTTCATCTAGGCGTGCGAATTTTTCAAACAGCTCCTTGACATTTAGGCCTGAAGTGGTCATCTTCACAGCGGCTCTGACTATCTGCTCGAGGTTGTTGACGTCGACGGAGTACTGTTCAAGCGTTTTCATCAGGTTCGCAACCCTGTTGACGGTCTCGAGCGTTAGCTTGTGCTGCTCTAGGTAAATCTTCAAGTCCTCCTCAATTCTTCTCCTCTTCTCCAGCAGCTCGCTGATGGCGTACTCGAGCTTAACACTCTCACGGAATTTCTTCTCATAATCCTTAACCAGAGCGGAGTAGTTTTTTCCATGGGCCCTCTCCAGCTCGCGAAGCTTCAGCGCAGCCTTCACATACCTCTTGAACTGCTGGGGAGACAACCCCATCTCCTTATAGGCGGCGATAACCTCATTCATCTCCCCCCCATCATCCTTACCCACTCCACCGCCGGCCTCCAAGTTCTCGTCCATTAATCCCTTAATACAACAAACAATGATTTAAGAGTATAAGTCTACCCAGACCAACCGTCGTCCGAGCGTAATGGTCTCAAGCATCTTCGAGTCGTACATGAGTAGTGAAGTTTTAAATAAATACTCGGCATAATCATTTGCGGTGTACTAGCCATGGTGTTGTTGTTTAAGGTGGCGTTGCTGCCGGCTGTGCTGGGTGCGGAGTCAGTGGTGCCCCTCTTCTTCATTATAATTCTGCTGCTGATAATCCTCTCTTCTTCCATCAAAGTCGTCACCGAGTACGAGAGAGCGGTGATCTTCCGTCTAGGAAGGTTGATAGGCATCAAGGGCCCGGGAGTGGTAATCATACTGCCGATAATAGACAGGCGTAAGATAATCGACCTCCGGCTGGTGACCTTCGACGTCCCTAAGCAGCGGATAATCACGAAGGACAACGTGACGGTTGACGTCGACGCTATTGTCTACTTCAGAGTCACGGACCCTCAGATGGCTGTTGTCAAGGTTAAGGATTATTTCACGGCGTCTGCTCTTCTTGCTCAGACGACTCTGCGGGATGTTATAGGTCAGGTTGAGCTAGACGACCTCTTGACACGTAGGGATGAGCTGAACAAGAGGCTTCAGCAGATACTCGACGAAGCAACGGAGCCGTGGGGAATCAAAGTAACGACCGTTGCTTTAAGGGATGTCGTGATTCCTGAGATGATGCAGAGAGCCATAGCGAAGCAGGCGGAGGCGGAGAGGGAGAGGCGTAGCAGGATCATAGCCGCCGAGGGTGAGCTGATGGCCGCTGAGAAAATGGCTCAAGCCGCCGACTACTACGCCAAACACCCCATAGCCCTACGTCTCAGGGAGCTTCAGACGTGGAGCGAGATAGCGAGGGAGAAGAACATGATAGTCGTGACAGAGTCAGCGTCCAGAGAGCTGGGAACTGTTTTAGGACTAGTCAAGAAGCAGGAATGAATTTACTCGCTTTAATAATCCTAGTCGGAGTCTTCCAGACAGCGGCTGCCCAGCCCTCGACAGTGTTGTGGGTCGAGGTCAACGGATACATTTCGCCCGGCACAGCGGCCTACGTCGAGGAGGCGTTCTCCGAGGCCTCGAGGTATTCTGCGGTATTAGTCACGATTGACACTCTGGGAGGGCAGGCTGATGCTATGCTCAGGATTGTAGAATTGATACAGCGTTCTCCTGTCCCAGTAATAGGGTTTGTTTACCCTGTTGGTGGAAAAGCCATGTCGGCAGGAACATACATACTGATGGCCTCGAACTTCGCCGCCATGTCTCCGGGTACGCTGATAGGCTCAGCCCAGCCGGTTGCAGGTGGAGAGCCTGTGACCGATTCGAAGGTGCTGAACTTCTTCGCCGAGAAGATGGGCTCGCTTGCCGAGGCCAACGGACGGAACAGGGAGGAGGCTGTGAAGATAGTTCTGGAGAACAAAAACTTCAACCCGCAGTCTGCGTTGGAGGCTGGGTTGGTCGAGGCTGTAGCCAACAGCGTGGACGAGCTGTTTGAGCAGGCTGACGGAAAGACGGTCATGACGTTCTGGGGTGAGAGGGTTTTGAACTTGAAGGGCGCCAGCGTAGTCAGGAAAAGCCCAAGCTTGACCGCTACGATAGTTTCGATGCTGTCGGACCCGCTTTTGTCAAGCGTCCTGATCACTCTTGGAATATTGCTGGTCGTCTTCGGATTGTCAAGCCCTGGATGGGGAGGCGAGGTGGCGGGTATTCTGCTCGTCATCTTGGGGTTGGTGGGGCAGGGGCTGAACATAAACATAGCAGGGGCGTTGCTGGTGGTAGTCGGTGCTGTTCTGCTGCTGTATGAGCTGCTGTCGCCCGGGTTCGGAATAGTTGGAATCGGCGGAATACTCGCCTTAAGTCTAGGCGTGATACTGATAGGGGGCTACTCTCCCACTCCCGCGTTCGTCGCTCAGGAGTGGTTTACTCAACTGCAGACGACGGTGATGATGCTGGCTTTGTTCATGGCTGCTTTCCTCGGCTTCCTGGGATACAAGTCCTACAAAGCTCAGAGACGAAAACCTGTAGAGATATCTGCGAAGCGTGCAAGAGCTGTTGAGAGGATAGAGGCTGGAAGAGTTGGCTACATAATACTAGAGGGAGAGTACTGGCGTGCGAAAGCGGTGAAGACCGTTGAAGAGGGAAAAATTGTTAAAATAATTGGACGGGAGGATGGGGTTTTTGTCGTGGAGCCAGAGGAACCTACCTGAAGGGCCTGCGCCTCTGGAAACCTCTAGACCTGAAACCTCCTCTCTCCCTGCGCTCCTCGGAGAAGCTCTCTTTCTGCGACAGGTTGTTCTCGGTGTTTACTTCGTCTATCTGGACGTCAGCTGGCTCGATCTTTCCGAACCTTCCCAGGTTTAGCTGCATGCGGCCTTTGAAGAGCTTGATGAAACCGTTAGTAACCTTTACTGCATCTCCTTCGTTAACCGTGTCTATGTTCTCATCCCACAGCACCAGCGTTATGGCTCCTGTCTCGTCAGCTATCAAAGCCTCGGTAAGCCTGTGCTCCGACTGGTCGTACTGCGATGACACAACCCTTGGCTCCGGCTTTTCGACGATTTTGGCAACGAGGTTCACACCCCTCGAGCGAGGGGTTAGGCTTCCAATCTTAACGAGTTCGCTCAACTTCTTTCTTCACTCTTCTTGGTGGGTTTAGATGTTCCACGCCGTATATAAGTCTTAGGCTAGGCAGCGGGCTATCATCTCGTAAGCCCTCTCCGCGCCCAGGTCCTCGACGACGAACGTCCCTAACCTAGGCCCGCTGTCCTGTCCCAGAAGTATTCTGTAAAGCTGCTGGAAAAGCTGCTGCGGCTTGAGACCGTGGCGTCTGGCTGTCTCGAAGACGGCGGACTGGAGCTGCTCGGCTTCCTTGGCTTGTTTTATCATCTCCGCGACCTCGGCGACTGCTGGTTTTACAGCCTCGTCGATTTTTACGTGCTCGATGGATGGCTGGCCGAAGGATTTGTAGTAGTTGAGTGCCATGGTTATTCTCTCCAACGCTTGTTCGTCGACTTTGTAGCCGTAGCGTTCAAGCCTCGACACGATGAAGTCCTTCTCTTTCCCTTCGGGCGCTATGGAGGACAGGAAGACGAGTAGGTTGTAGGGTATGATGTTGGGCCTTTTCGTAGGCGGGTGTAGGAAATAGGCGTAGACGTAGAGCCCTGTCTTCCTCGGGTCTCCCGTTCTAGAGTAGTGTTGCTCGGCGAGCCGGTCAAGCTCGTTCATCAACGCAGGGATCAGCCTGTGGGAAATGACTCGGGTCCCCCTCATTCTTTTGAGAAGAAGTAGAACGAGGCTCTGCGGAGTACCGTATCTGTACCATGTGTGGGGTGTGAAAACTGAAACTCCTCTGGACTTCGAGATCTTCCTCTTGGATTCGTCGAGGAACAGCTCGTACTGGACATGGTAGGGAGGCGGTCTGTTGAGGACGTTTGCACACACCCAGTCGTTGACCTTGACCGAGTCGGCGAGGTCTTTGCCGTACGCTTCGAACCTCACGTCTAGAGCAGCCCATCTGGCCGCCCACTCGACCTTCCACGACAGCTTCCCCTCAGCCTTAGAGACGTCGGCCTCTCCCTCGTAGCCGCAGCCCTGATGCCAGCGCTTCTTGATCTCAACCCCCCTGCATACGTAGTGGACACGGCCAGTCGAGTGGTCGAAGGACTGTGCCTGAGTGGTGTATATCCTCCCGCATGAATTGCAGAGAGGGAAGTAGGGAAGCGTCTGCGTGAATTTCCTCTGACCCGTTGTCTCAGCTATCTTCTCGCCTATCGTCGTCCAGTTCTTCAGTATGGCGGTAATCTCGTTCTTCAGTGTTCCGTTTCCGTAAACTACGTATCCTCTGTACAGCCTAGCCTCAACGCCTGTTTTAGACAGGGCGTCGAGGAGCTGGTCCTCCATGTGGACTGCGTAGGATTCATGGCATCCAAAGGGGTCTGGTATGAGGGAGACAGGCTGGAGCAGGTACTTCTCGTAGGGCTGAGGTATCTCGGCTGGAACGCTGCGCAACCCATCCATGTCGTCGGCGAACTGAATCATCTCCGAATTGTATCCAAGGTTTTTCAAGGCCAGCGAGACGGCGTAGGCCCTCACCGAGTCAGACATGCTGCCTATGTGGACGAAGCCTGATGCGGCGATGCCGGCCTCAGTCCTTAGCAGGCTAAGGTCTCTGCCCAGGGCTTTTTCACGCTCTACGATCTTCCAGGCAAGGTTGTCCAGCCACGTACCGAGACCTATCAGCCTCCCGTCGCTCATTACCCGCAGACAATCCTCAAGCTATTTGTTATACCTTAACAGCTCTCACGCAACGGACTTTATCTACGTATTGCGGTCTGAACCCTGCTCTCCTCAACCTCTCCATCACTCCGACGTAGACCCTCTGGCCACGGGTAAAACCCGGCTGGCCGACGTAATGAACCAAGCATCCCCCCTTCTTAAGGACGCTGGCGACCATGCAGTAGAACTCGAGAGAGTACAGCTCTCCAACCATTCTAATGGTCGGAGGGTCGTGGACGACGCAGTCGAAAGTTTCGTTGCATCTGGAGAGAAAGTCGAATGCGTCGGCGTTGACGACGTCTACTCTTTCGTCGCTGAACAGGGCTCTGGACCATGGGTTGTAGGAGGCCATCCTCAGCACGTTAAAGTCTTTCTCCACGGTTATAACCCTTGCGACGCCTCTTTTCAGCAAAGCCGTCGAAGTGTAGCCCAGACCTGTGCAGACATCTAGAACAGACTTGTTCCTGAGGCTTGCGAATAGCTGGACCTTCTGGGCGGCGTCCGCCTCTGGCGGCACGTCCACTGTTCGGTGCATTCTTATGCCGTCAATCTCAACAGTCGGTGCGTGGCCCCACTTCGGGAGGACTAGGCGGTAGTATCGCTGGTCGAACCAGCCCAGCCTGCGTACTCTACCCCCAAGAACGTAGACATCCTCGGGGGTATCAGCCATCCTCTCCAATTCATTCCAGCCAACGGAAACATCTTTCATAACAAGGGCCTCGGAAGTAAGCTTGCAAAGAGTAGTTGACAGCCCCAAGTCAAGCGACACTGAGGCCTCCGTTGCTGAAGACCTCAGCCCGATGACCCGTCTCGCCTCCCATCCAGCCAAGAGTCTCAGCTTCCTCGGCTTCAGCAACAACAGCTCGTCGAGTACATCCCTATATAAACGAGTAATGGCAGCGTTGCAGGGTTGAAGGCTGTCATCCTAGTCTCTTCGGAGGACGTCGCCGCGATGAACGTCCTCAAAGTTCTGAGGGAGCTTCATGGATTCGAGCAGGGAATGGAGGCGTCTCTGTACGTGGGCGGCGGGGTTGAAGCCCGTGTACTCGACCAGCCAGCTCTTTATGCAGACCAATACATCGGTGAGACTGCCGCCGACCTTATCGTAGTTGCCTCCCGCCATGTCTCGGAGTCAGGTCGTCGTTGCTTGTTGGTTCATTCTACCGGAAACTGGAGGGATAAGGCTGAGTTCGGCGGCCTTCCGTCAAAGCTCTCGATGACCTCCGCCAGAGCAGTCTACACAGCTGTTCATGCATTACGCTCATCAGCGGAGGAGCTCGGGCTGCGTGATGTAGTTGTCGGGCTTGAGGCCACCCACCACGGACCGTACTCGGAGAAGCCTCTCGTCTTCGTCGAGATAGGTTCTTCACCGGACAGCTGGAGAGACCAAAGGATGGCCGAGGCTGCGGCGGACGCCTGCCTAAAGCTCTGCAGGGACAAAGGCAACCTCCCAGAGTCGTGCGCAGTAGGGTTCGGAGGAGGACATTATGCCCCAAACTTCCTAATGCCGGTCTTTGAAGGCAGGTTCGCCGTCGGCCACATCGCCTCCAAGCACGTGTTCCCGCTGACCGAGGACCTTGTCGAACAAGCTTTCTCGAAGACCGTTGAAAAGCCGAGGACGGCTTTGGTTGACTGGGACGGGCTCAAGTCTGACCATCGTCAAGCACTCCTGAAAACTCTGGCGAGAATGGATGTGGAAGTGGTCAGGGTTTAGCTGGCAAGTGTTTATATACCGAAAATCATACAACATGCTGGGGTTGCTGCTACCTGCGGAGATAGAGTCTAAGGTCACGATACCTCTAATCAGGGCTCTAATCGCCAAGAAGCTTGTCTACGGGAAGAAGTTTACGCAGGAGCAGGTGGCTAACGTGCTCGGAATAACTCAGGCGGCGGTGAGCAACTACTTGAGGGGCGTCAGAGGCTGGTCCGCCGAGTGGGAGAGAAACGAGGAGCTGAACAAGTGGGCTGACGAGGTTATCGAAGCCATTCTGCGGAAGGAGCCGAAGGAGGAGGTGGCTCGGAGGATAAACGCCGCTGTCAAAAGCATTCGTTCGAACAGGATACTGTGCGAGATTCACAAAAAGATCGAGCCGGAGATAGACGTCGACTCCTGCAAGGTCTGCGACTAGGGTTGAACAACCCGGCCGACTAGCTTCAGCACTATCTCAACAACCTCTTCGGGTGTTTTTCCAAAGATGTAGGTTATCGGCTCGTACCCAACCCCTCCTCCGTGCAGAACCGCCCTACACTCACCGCCCTCCAAGCATCTCTTGACGTCGTCCAGTATGTCCTGCTCAGTCAGAGGCCTGGCTCGAGGCCCTACCGAGACAGCCTGAACCCCGAGGCTCTTCAACGCCTCCTCCACCTCCGGGCTGTGCTTAATGTTTATGGCTGACCTTATGGATGGGTCGACCTCCCTTGCGCGGAGGAGAACGCTGGCTAGATGTTTAGAGCCTCCCATAGTAGGACGCCCTACTGACTTGACGCGTTTGTTGACGGACACGATCCTGCCGGCTACTCCGGCGACCTCGTTGATGGACACGGCGTTCTTCAAACTGTACACCAAGTTTGAGCCAACTTCCGGGATCAGCCTGTATATGCCCGGAGACTCTTCCAACCGTTTGACAGCTCCCTCCAGCTTCCTGAGAACGTTCATCCTGTCCCCGTCCACCATAGCATCGGCATCCAGGCTCATGCATATCTCGCAGTCAGCCAGCTGTGGATAGATACTCCTGTGGAAGGCGCAGAGCCTACCCTCCGAAAGAAGAGAACGCCAGTAGGAGTAAAGCACGCCAGCCGCGTGGGCAGGGCTCTCATGAAGAACGTCGACGAGCGTGTCTACAAGCATCAAAGCCTCGCCCCTCTCTACACCCATGTTCTCAAGAACTCTAAAGTACTTGTCCTCCCCCTTGGCGAGAATCTGGCTCACCGCCGGCTGAGTCGTGCCCACAAGCCTGGCTATCGTGGGCTGTCCAACCCCCTTCCGCCTAAGCCGGTGGACGACGATGCCCCTGACGGCTGGCAGGAAGAACTTCGCCATCATCTCGCATGGAGGGAACATGTATGAACAGGTAGACGGATGTTTATAAACAGGAGCCGGCCGGGTTCTGACGATGGAGAAACACGAGATGGAGCTGCCCCGCTATGTCGTAGTTGGGAGGGGGTTGGAGTATGTTCTGGCGGAGCGGCTGTTAAAGAACGGTTTCAGGAGGGCTGTGATGACTACTAGCAGGACGCCCTACAGGCTTTACGGCTCTAGGATTGTTGAAGCTTGCGGCGGTGATGTCGAGGTTGAGACGCTTGTTGTCGACGACGTGGTCGAGGAGTTTGAAGACGCTGTTAGACGTGCTAAGCAGGCTGACGTCGTTCTGGGCGTGGGCGGAGGCAGGGTCGGCGACGTCTCGAAAACCCTTGCCGAGGTCTCTGGAAAGCCGTTCTTCAGCGCTCCGACTGTCGCGTCCCACGACGGCATAGCGAGCCCTATGACTTCCTTCAGACGGGACGGGCAAGCCTACTCAAGAAAGTCGGTAATGCCCTCCGAGGTGTTTGCAGACATGGACGTCATCAGCCTCGCTCCCCGGAGATACTTACTGAGCGGCTGCGGCGACTTGGTTGCCAAGCAGAGCGCTGTGAGAGATTGGTGGCTGTCTCACAGGGTCTCGGGCGAGTATTACGGCAGGTATGCGGCTCATCTGGCTTACCTGAGCTCCACAGTCGTCATGAAATCGACGAGGCTCGTTGCGGAGGGTTTGTTGGAGGGGGTTAGGACGGTTGTCGAGGCGTTGATAAGCGCTGGAGTAGCCATGGGGGTTGCTGGAAGCAGCAGGCCATGCAGCGGAAGCGAGCACCTCATAGCGCATTCACTCGAGATGCTGATGGACAGGCCTGCTCTGCACGGCGAGCGATGCGGTGTAGCGACTATATTCACATCCTACCTGCAGCGTGGCAGGTGGAGGAGGATTCGGGAAAGCCTAGCCGCCATGGGAGCCCACCACAAGCTAGAACACATAAACGTCGACGCAGACCTGTTCGTCGAAGCCGTTCATCGGGCCCCCGAGATCCGTAGGGAAAGATACACTATCCTCCACCACCTCAAACCAACAAGAAGGGATGTACTGAAGGCCTTGGAAGAGACGGAGCTAGTCTAGTATAAATGATGGTGGGACGATTTAGAGTCATGGCTCTGAGGTCTGAGTTCGACACGCTTGGGGAGATGAAGGTTCCTGCAGAAGCCCTGTACGGAGCGCAGACAGCCCGGGCTGTTGAAAATTTTCCCATCTCTCGGTACAGGTTTCAGAGAGCTTTCATCAAGGCTCTCGGCCTGGTCAAGCATGCTGCAGCGGAGGCGAACATGGCTCTGGGGTTGCTGGACAGGAGGATAGGGGAGGCTATTTCGAAGGCGGCTTTGGAGGTTGCGGAAGGTCTTCACGACAAGGAGTTTGTGGTGGATGTTTTCCAGACCGGCTCCGGCACGTCGACCAACATGAACGCCAACGAGGTGATAGCCAACAGGGCCCTCGAGATACTGGGAGCCAGCAGAGGAGATAAAAAACTCATACATCCCAACGACCACGTCAACATGGGGCAGTCAACCAACGACGTGATACCAACAGCCATAAACATCTCGGCAGCCATACTCATCAGGGAAAAACTCCTCAAATCTCTCGACCTCCTAGAATCCACGCTTGCCAAGAAGGCCGAGGAATACAGGGACATCGTCAAGCCTGGCAGGACACATTTCCAAGACGCCGTCCCCATGACCTTTGGCCAGGAATTTTCAGGATACGCGGCGATGATAAAGAAAAGCCGTCAAAGAGTCTTGAAGGCTTTCGACAGCCTTCTCGAGCTGCCGATAGGGGGCACGGCTGTGGGCACAGGTCTCAACGCTCATCCGGACTTTGCGAAACTCGTTGTCGACCGGCTCCGGGAGAAGACGGGAATCGATTTCAGTGTCGCTGAAAACCGTTTCGAGGCGATGGGTAGTAGAGACTGTTGCCTTGAAGCCTCTGCGTCCTTCAGGAGCGTCGCCGTCTCTCTGCTGAAGATATGCAACGACCTTCGAATCCTTTCCTCAGGACCAAACACAGGCATCAACGAGATAGAGCTTCCCGCTGTCCAGCCAGGGTCCTCCATAATGCCTGGAAAAGTAAACCCCGTCATCGTCGAGTCGGCGATGCTCGCAGCCGCTCAAGTAATCGGATACGACAGAGCAGTGGAAGAGGCTTGCAGGCTTGGCGAGCTTGAGCTGAACATGGGTCTCCCCCTGATAGCTTATGACTTGATTGAACAAGTCGAAATACTTTCAAACACCTGCACAAACCTAGCTCTCAAGTGCGTGGCGGGTATCAGGGTGAACATCGAGAGGGCGAGGGCGCTTGCAGAGTCAAGCCCAGCGCTAGTGACGGTGGTCGCTCCCGTAATAGGCTACGACGCCGCCGCCAAGGCTGCGAAGAAGATGCTGGCCGAGAACAAGTCAATCAAGCAGGTTCTCCTCGAAGAGGGCATCTTAAGCCGGGAAGAAGTCGAGAAAGTGTTGGACTTGCGTAAGATAAGCAGGGGAGGCATCATAGGCGGAGCGTAGCGGGCTTCAGCTGACCCTTAGTCTCGTCCAACTGCTTGAGCACGTAGCTCCGAACATCCCTTGGAGGCGGAGTCTCCCTCACCACCCGGCCATGCTCTATCAACGGTGTGAGCAGGGGCCTGACGCTCGACATGCAGACAGGACACCTATCAAACACCTTGCTCCACGCCGTAACGACGTCATGATAGTTGGCGCATCTGTACACCTGTTTCCGGCCCGGCAGCTTCCCCCTCTTCGAGAAAGCAACCCCCTCCCGCTCGACTATGTCGAGAGAAAGGTCTACGGAGGGCGGGAATGCAATAGACGTCCCGACGCCGAAACCGTCAACCAAGTCCCTAAGCTCGCTTATCCTACGCTCATCCAGCCCACCGCTTACAAAAATTTTCACATGCCTGTAGCCGTTTATGTCGAGAGTCCATCTAACCTCCTCCACTATTCGTTTGATGTCTCCTCTCCTCGAGCGGGGTGTGTCAATCCTCACTCCGTCAAGGTCTTCTGCAAGCGTCCTGGCTGCCAGCAAGGCTTCAAACCTCTCGTCGGAGAAGGTGTCGACGAGAGCTATCCGGGGGACTTCCGGTGGGGCGGTCCTGTGGAACAGGAGCCAAGCTTTCGCCGCATCGCCTACCGACAGTATCAGCGCATGGGGCATGGTTCCCATCGGCTTCAGCCCAGCCATCTCAGCACCAACAACTCCAGAGACCGCGTCGCAGCCACCTACGTACGCAGCTCTGTCGACCATGGGGGTTATGGCTGGGTGGACGCATCGGATTCCAAAGAAAAGCACGGGCTTGTCTCCAGCCGTCAGCTTAACCTGAGCGGCCTTCGTGGCTATGCTCGTTGCGTGGCGTAGGAAGCCGAGGATTGACGGCTCGTAGACGCCGAAATCGCCGTACCTCCCCTCGACGCTGAGAACGGGCATCATCTCGGTGAACAAGGTTCCCTCCTCGACGGCGTAGACGTTCACGGGAAGGCCTTCCAGCAGCCAGGCAACCTCCTCCAACCCCGTCAGCACAGCCCAGCCAGCTCCCTCCGGCAGGGAGTAGGAGTGAACCTCGGCGACGACCCTGACGTTGAACTCCTCAGAATGCTCGAGCACCGTCTTCGTTCTCCTGAAATAGACGTCGGTGGAGTAGCCGCTCTTTATCATCCCCTCGTCCGCTAGATAAGGCAGAGGCCTTGTCTTCTTCATGCTATCTCAACTAGGTCCGACCGGGTTAGAGTCCCCCGGTAGAGAAACGTTATCTGCCTGAAGGCCGCCTTCAAGTCGAACTCTGTAAGGGCTGAAACGCAGTCTACGGGCACGAATATCTTGATCCAGCGGAGGGCGGCGCTTCCAGCCGTGTGGAGGACGCAGATGTTGGCCACGGTCCCGACGACCACTAGGTTCTTGACACCGTGCATGGAGAGGTAGTGGTCAAAGGCTGTTCCGTAGAACCCGTCGTACCTCAGCTTCTTCACGACGACCTCGCCGGGGAAAGGCTTGAGCTCGTCGACTATCTCGGCTCCCCAGGTTCCCTCCAAGGCATGCACCCCCCATATCGAGAACTCAGGGTCATCCTTGCCATGCCAGTCCTGGGTGTAGAAAACCCTAGCCCCAGACCTTCTAAACTTGTCCAGCAGGCTGCGTATGCGTGGAATCGTCTCCGGTGAGGTGGGGACGAACAGACTGCCCTTAGGGTGGCAGAAGTCGTTCTGCATGTCGACGACTACGACCGCCGTGTCAGCTCTGCTGAGCCTCACGGGCACGGCCTCTGGGACGACGAACTCCGCCATACCGGGCTGGATGTATGATAATCTAAAATAATAAGGTTCGTCTCTGGAACAGGCGGCATGGAAGACGTTCTGGCAAGAGTCAACGACCAAGTGTCCGCTGAGAGGAAGTACTTGATGTCGACGCTCTCAGACTTCATATCCATCCGCAGCGTCTCAGCCAGGATGGAGGGATTGACCGAATCCGTAGCATATCTTGAGAAGCTTCTCGAGGAACATGGGTTCACGGTCTCAGTCCTTGACACGAAGACCGGCAGGCCTGCAGTCTACGCCGAGTTGAGGGGAGGGAGGAGGTCCCTGCTGCTTTACAACCACTACGACGTGCAGCCACCCGAACCTCTGGAAGAATGGAAGACAGACCCTTTCAAACTCGTTGAGAGGGATGGGATGCTGTACGGAAGGGGTGTCGCGGACAACAAGGCTGAGATAATCGCAAGGCTGGGGGCTGTGAGGGTTGTTGAGAAGGTTTTGGGCGAGACGCCTATAACGGTCAAGTGGTTGTTGGAGGGAGAGGAAGAGGTAGGCAGCCCCTCTATCCAGGAGCTTGTAGGGCAAAACCTTCACCGTTTCAGGGACGTAGTCGGATGTATGTGGGAGGGAGGAGAAGTTGTCGACGACGTCCCAACATTCTATCTGGGTGTGAAGGGAATGCTCTACGTCGAGCTCAGGCTGAGGACTGGTGAGGCCGACGCCCACTCGATGTACTCACCGGTGGTTGAGAACGCCGCCGAGAAGCTTGCTAGGATTGTTTTGAGCCTCAAAGACAAGAACGGCCGGATAAATATCCCTGGGTTCTACGACGACGTGCTCAAACCAAATAAGCGTGAAAGGCTTATGATGGCCGGTGCCAGATCCTCGCCAGCACGGCTAGCTGCTGCACTCGGGGTGAAGAAGCTCACAGCCCGAAGACATGAGATCGTCGAGAGGCTTGTTTTCCAGCCGACTTGCAACATAGCAGGATTCGTATCCGGCTACACGGGCCCCGGCTCCAAAACCATCACTCCGTCGACGTCCTCAGTCAAGATAGATTTCAGGCTCGTCCCAAACCAAGACCCTGACAAGATCTTGAAGAGCTTGAAGAAAATCCTGCCAGGTGTCGAGATAATCGTCCACTCCAAAGCTCATCCTGCTAGGACAAGCCCCGACGAGCCATTAGTGAAGGCAGCCCTGAAGGCGGCGGAGAAAGTATACGGCAGGAAGCCAGTCCTTCTACCCAACATGTTTGGGACAGGCCCCCTTTACCACTTCAAGAAAGCCGGAATACCCACCGCTATGCTCTCATCCCTCGCTCATCCTGGGTCGAGGCTGCATGCACCCAACGAGAACATCTACGTGAACCACTTCCTCAAGTCAGTTGCCCACCACTCACTAGTCTTCATAGAAGCTGGCGGGCAAGCTTGACGGCTAGGACAGGATGCGATAGAAGCTTCCTAGCTGCACGGCCTAGTTCAAGACCGTTGGCGAGGTCGAGGATGTCGTCTGCTTGAAAGATCCTAGCTAGAGTGTCCAAGTCCTCGTCCGAGAGCTTCTCAACAGCCCTCATGGCCTTAAGGCTCTTGTTGATCCTAGTCAGCCAGTTTTCATACAGCTTGTAGAATTGCGAGAGCCGTTGCTTAGAAACATCCCCGTCTTTCACGGCTTCAGCCGCAACACGGCCCGCAGCAAGACCCGCAGAGACCGACGAATGAATTCCAGCCCCTGTGAGCGGTATGACGTGGCCTGCTGCGTCGCCGACGAGCATCACTCCGTCGAAAACGCTGTCCGAGATCACGCCGCCGATGGGCACGGGTGCTCCCCTGTAGTCGATTATCCTGCCGCCGCCCAGCTCTTCGCTAAACTTTTTGACGAAAGCGTCGAGGTACTCTTTCGCCACTCCGCCCCTGACGCCTATCCCGACCTCTGCCAGTTTCTCGCTTCGCGGGAATATCCATGCATAGCCTCCCGGGGCCAGTTTGTTTCCTAGGTAGAAGCGCACGGCATCGGGGTGTCGGAGCCTGCAGTTGGCCATGATGTACTGCACCGTGGGTATCGGCTCGGGCCTCTCAACCACTCCAAGACTCCTAGCTACGGTCGAGTTGTAGCCGTCGGCGCCGATCACAACCTTAGCCTTGTAAGTATCCCGGTTCGTCTTGACAACCATAGTCGAGTCCTCCCTCTTGACTCCCGAGACCTCCTCCCTTACATGGATGTCGGCGCCGAACTCAGCGGCCTGAGCAGCTATCTCCTGAATGAACAGAGACTTGTTGATGTTGTAGCCTATCTGGGGAATCTTCACCTCGATTAGGCTTGGTGAGTACACCAAGGCGTAGGCTTCATGCATGACGATGCGTGGAGAAGGTTTGACTCCAGCGGTAGCCAGAGTCTCCTTGCTCACAGCCTCGCCGCAAGGCTTGTTAGCCATAATCGTCGGATACTTCTCCAGCAGAAGAACGTCGACATCCCCGGCGGCAGCAGCCTTGGCGGCAGAGACACCAGCCGGGCCGCCGCCGACGACTATGACGTCGTGCTCCTCCATGCCTGCATCTGGATGACTAGGTTATTTAAAGATTGTCTGAAGACGCCCCAGCGTCGGAAACAGACGACGATGTTTATATCATGGTTGTGCCGGGTTTGTTGAAGAATGGGAGACCCTAAGAGGATTAAGAAGAAGTACGAAACTCCGGGGCATCCTTGGAGGAAGGAGAGGATTGACGAGGAGCTTAAGCTGATGGGCGATTACGGTTTGAGGAACAAGAGGGAGATTTGGCGTGCTTCCAGCCAGCTGAGGAAGTACCGCTCCATGGCTAGGTCTCTCTATACAGCCGTTGGGCAGCGGAGGGTTGAGGAGGAGGCTAAGCTCATGGGGAGGCTCTACAGGCTGGGTCTTCTTCCCCAGCAAGCCACCCTCGACGACGTTCTCCGTCTCAGCGTCAGAGACCTGCTCGAGAGAAGGCTGCAGACGATGGTGTACAGGATCGGCCTAGCGAAGACCGTGCACCATGCTAGGCAGCTCATAACCCACGGCAAAGTATTCGTAGGTGAGCGAAAAGTTAAGGCACCTAGCTACCAAGTCCTGCGCGGTGAGGAAGAGTCGATCAAGCTCTCCATACCGGCCACGCCCAAAGCCTCGGGTGATTGACCATGGAAGACTCTGAGCAAAAACAGTCTGCTGAGCAGAGGAGCCAACTCCGGTGGGGTGTGGTCCACATCTACTCTTCATACAACAACATCATCGTCCATCTAACCGACTTGACGGGCGGCGAGACGATAGCGAGGGCCTCTGGAGGGATGTTCGTCGACGCCGGCAGGCTTGAGCCTACGCCTTATGCTGGGATGAGGGCTGCGATGTTTGTCATGGAACAGGCAAAGGCGGCTGGAATCAACGCCGTCCACATCCTCGTAAGAGCCCCTGGAGGCGTCAAGTCTAGGACTCCGGGGCCGGCGACGCAGGCAGCCATAAGAACTATCGCGAGGTCGGGTGTAGCGATAGGCCGTATTGAAGACGTCACACCCGTACCGCATGACAGCGTAAGGAAGAGGGGCGGTAGACGAGGAAGAAGAGTGTAGGAGAGGCTTGTTTATCTACTTCGGCCGATTTATTGCCCTGGTGGTTGTTTGAGCATTCGGCAGGCTGACGTCTCGGGAAAGTCTGCGGTGAGGCGTGAGGCCTGGGCCGTCGGCAGGATAAAGCTCAAGCCTGAAACCGTCGACCGGATTAGGCAGTCGTCTACCGAGAAGGGCGACGCACTGCAGCTGGCTCGTGTTGGGGCAGTTGTAGGGGCTAAGCAGACTCCTGTTTTACTGCCTCTATGCCATCCGTTGAAGCTGGAGCACGTGGAGGTCTTGGAGAAGGTTGGCGAGGATTTTGTGGAGGTTGCTGTGAAGGTCGTGGCGCATGAGAAGACAGGCGTTGAGATGGAGGCTCTCACAGCCGTGGCGGCGGCTCTCCTCAACATATGGGATGTTGTCAAGCAGTACGAGAAGGATGCTGAAGGCCAGTATCCGACCACAGAAATATACGGAGTCCGAGTCGTCTCCAAGGTGAAGTCTGTTGAAGCCCCATCAACACCATAGAAGGAACAGCCCTGAAAAACTCAGAATAGCCGTCCTTACAGCCAGCAGCTCGAGATACTACAAGAAAGTCGGCGGAGAACCTTACACAGACGAGTCGGGCATGAAGGCGGTCGAGAAGCTGTCTAAGCTGGGGCATGAAGTCGAGTACATGGGGGTTGTCAACGACGATGTCTGGATGATCCGCACAGCAGTCGTCAAGGCCTTGGATGAACCATTTGACGCAGTCGTGATAACCGGGGGGACGGGTATTTCCCCTAGAGATGTAACCGTGGAAGCGCTCAGGCCTCTGCTCGACAAGGAGCTGGAGGGCTGGGGCGAGATTTTCAGGACCGAGAGCTTCAAGGTCGTCGGCGCAGCTGCAGCCCTGTCAAGGACTTTAGCCGGAGTAGCTAGGGGCAAGCTTGTGATGGCTCTCCCTGGGTCTCCCGAGGCCGTTGAGTTGGCGCTGGAGCTTTTCGGCAGCGAGATGCCACACGTGGTTCACATAGCTAGGGGAGGATCCTGATGAGGATAGTCGTGCTAGGGTCCGGCAGCATAGTGCCTTCGCCTGAAAGATTTGGAAGCGGGCTTCTTGTCGAGACAGAGTCGCTGAGGATCGGGGTTGACCCTGGGCCGGGATACTTGGAGAAGCTGAGACGCCTCCGTGTCTCCCCGAAAAGCCTTAACGCCTACTTCATCACCCACTTCCACCTAGACCATGTAGCCGACCTTCCTCCCCTCTTGATGCTATGGGCCTACGGGCCGGACGGAAAGCCCAGCACCTCACCCGAAAAACTAAACCTGGTGGGGCCTAAGGGCCTCTCCCAACTCGTGCACGTCATCGCCGAAGAGGCTTTCCCGTACTTGAGCAGAACCATGGGCTGCACGAGATACACGGCAACAGCCGAGCTGGGGGATGGTGGGGTGTGGGAGGCTGATGGATTCAGAGCTGTTGCTGCGGAGGTCGAGCACTTTGAAGGGCTGGCCTACCGTTTCGAGGCGGAGCATCGCTCCGTGGTGTTCTCCGGGGACACTACGCCAGACGCAAGGCTTGTCAAACTGGCCAAGGGATGCGACGTCTTGATCCATGAATGCAGCTTCCCCGAGGAGGTAATGCTCGGCAAGCACACCTCCGAGAAACAGCTGGCCAAGCTCGTCAAGACGATAAGGCCTAAAACAATCGTGGCGACGCATCTGTACCCTGCGTGGGAGGGTGCTGAGAAACGCCTCGAGACAGCTCTCGAGGGATGTGGAGCAGAAAACATCGTAGTAGCTAGGGACATGACCGTCATAGAGATATAAAGAAGTCTACACCACCACCATCGATGATACTGTCTGACTTCGACCTGTGGAATTACATCAGGAGCGGCAGGATCAGGATCCAGCCTTTCGACGAAGACGTAGTGAGGGAGAACGGGCTCGACCTCAGGATAGGGCGTCAAGTCGCCCGCTTCAACAAAAACAACCAAGTCTTCGACACGAGAAACTCGTCTGCCAAAGACTTCTACCACTTCGAGGAAGGCGACTCTTTCGTCGTAAACCCCAAAGAGCACGTCCTCCTCCACACGCTAGAGTACCTAGCACTCCCCAAGGACCTGATGGGGTTCGTCAACCTCCGAAGCAGCTACGCAAGGATAGGATTGACGATTCCTCCAACAATAATAGACGCAAATTTCGAGGGAGAGCTCACCATCGAGATAGTGGGCGGAGACTTCCCCGTACGACTGTACAGCGGAGACAGGTTCCTGCACGTCGTCTTCGCAAGGCTTTCGTCCATCGTCGAGAAACCTTACAGCGGCAAGTACCAAGGACAGAGGGGTGTGAGGCTCCCCAGCTTCAGATGACCCCTCCGGCGATAGGGGGGAGTATCACCACTACGTCTCCTTCCCTCAGCGTGGTTGTTTTCCAGCGTAAACGTTCCAGGGTTTCGCCGTTGACGGCGAGAGCGCAGCCAGGTCTGAGAGAAGGCCCTTCGAAGACTTCCTTCAGCTTGTCGCCGTACAGCCGCCTAACTAGTTGGATGAAGTCCTCGACAGTCGAGCCCTCGTCCATCTCGAAGACTTCAGAGTCCCGTCCCAGCCTTTCCCGGATGAATGCAAAGTATTTTGTTGAGACCCTCATGCTCCCTCGATCCATGAAGAGCTACCGTCGACGTAGACTTCTTTCTTGAAGAGGGCAGGCTCTCTCTTGTAGCGTTCGACAGCCCTCCTAAGACCGGTGAAGACCTCCTCCCTGCTCTCTCCAGCCGCCGCAACAAGCACCACAGGCTCCCCTAGCCTGAACTCGCCGATCAGATGCCAAACTCCAACGAAAACCAAGCCATACTCGGCTCTCACCTCTTCACATATCCTGTTTAGCGCTTTGTCCGCATGCTCCCTGTAAGATTCCATCATAAGAGTCTCGACCTCGACAGGCCCACGCCCCCGTTTCTTGACAACGCCCACGAAGAAAGCACACGCTCCACAGGAGCCGTCGGACACAAGTCTCAGAACAGCGTTCATCAACGACCCTAACTCAAGCTCATCCTTCAGATAGACCCCCGTCCTCGGAACCTTCATCTCCCCAAACGAGTTCGATCTGTTTTATTTGCTTTTCGTGGCCAATTTTTACACCAGCCGGCTTCGGCGTACGTTGGCGTATTTTTGCGGTAAAAAAAATAGTTGCACGACAAAAAATGGTGATTTTTTTGATGATGCATGAAGATGGATAAAATGATTTATATGTCATGATTTTGTGCACTTTTGCGAGGTTAGTAGAGAAGAAAATGCTCCAGAGTAGAACGGTGCATAAGCAGATCGTCGGGAAGCACGTCTTCGGAAACCTGTACGGATGTCCCGTGGAAGTGCTTGGAGACCAGAAGCTTGTGCGGCAGGTTGTGCTAGATGCTGTGAACTTGTCCAAGATGACGTTGGTGTCCTTAAGGTCCTGGAGGTTTGGAGGAGAGAAGGGAGGAGTGTCCGTGATAGCTTTGGTTAAGGAGAGCCACATTGCCGTCCACACTTGGAAGCAGTACAGGTATGCGACCGTAGACATATACACCTGCGGAGAGGACAGCGACCCCGATAAAGGGTTTGATTACGTTGTTAACCGGCTGTGTCCAGAAAAAGTTGTCAAGCATGTCGCGGACAGGTCTTCCGAGTAAACCTTTTAACTTTTAACTCGATGTTTTAGCTTTCCAATTTTTCCCTGTTTTATTTTTCGAACAATCACAAGCTGCATCTCAACCAGCTAAACTCAACACCTGTTGAGCTATTCATCCATCTGTCCGATACCTCCCCCGATTAGCTTAACTCGACGGGGTTTAGCCTACCCAATAGGTGTCAGGCCCCGGATTAAGGGCGTGGACAGAAGTCTAATTCAAAACGTCTTGAGTTGCTGCGGGCTGGTTATCGCAACGTAGATTTGATTGCGGTCTGCATTGTGTTGAGCGTTGGTAATATAAATTGTTCGATTTTTCGAACATGAACAGTATGTCTGCACTATAGTAAAAAGTTAAAAGGTTAAACATCAACGATAAACACATGAAAAAGAGGCAAGAGCCTGTGGACGAGAAGATACTCAAAGCCGCCGTCAAACAAGCCCTCAAGCAGCCGAGGCTAGCGTTCTACTCGCCCCTAGCCAGCGGAATCTTGAACTACAGGAAAAGCGTAATACCACGGTACAGCATAAGCGACGAACTGGCCACCATCGTTGAGTCAGCCCTGAACGAAAAATATCCAGCTCTCACCGCGAAGGCGAAGAGGATGCTGACGAAGGCTAGGAGATCTAGCCGACAGACTTCCGCCAGACAACCCGGCAGAGAGGCTTCGACTGCGTAATCCTCTCAGGAACCCTGAAGGGGGGAGGATGGTTCAGCGACTGCCTCACCAACTCCAGAGCCCGGACCGCTGATTCTTCAGTCGAAGAGCCTTGACAGGCGAGGGCGGTGAAAGCCCCGGTCAGAACGTCTCCCGCACCCGTTGTGTCCTCGACGCTTTGGGGGGCGACAACCTGGATGAAAATAACGCTGTCTCCGTTCATCACGTAGAGGCCGTTCTCAACTCCCACCAGACATTTTTCAACGCCGTGCTGGTTCATGTACCTGAGCGCTTCGTAGGGATTGTTTTTCATGGATATGGCCAGGGCTTCCTCCTCCGAACAGTGGACAACTTCAGCATGCTTCAGTATGCTGGTGTCTTTGAGTGGATTCAGGTAGATTTCACCGACATCGCCGGCCTCTCTCAAAAACCCTTGAAGGTCTACGGTAAGGTGTCCTACACGCCTCCTGACAATTTCAAGATGCTCTAGCTCAAGCTCTCTGAAGACAGGCGAGAGTATGACGGCGTCGGCGTCCAACTCTTCCAGCTGCTCCAGAGATATTCTAGGGCCCAAGGAAACTAGCTTCAACCTTCTTCCGTACTCCGTGAACACCGGCTTGAAAGAATAGGTCCTGGCTCCCTCCACTATACGGACGCCCGACGTATCCAGCCCTGCCTCGACAATCTTTTCGAGAAAGTATTCCGGAAAGTCTTCGCCAACCGCCGAGATGAGGGAGACCGTTGCTCCGCATGTATGTGCTGCGAGGCCAGCGTACCACGGAGGGCCGCCGACGACGGGCTTGCTCCCTATCAAGTCTACGGTGAGTGCGCCGACGACGGATAGTTTCATCAATTTAGGTGTTGATGGAAAAATTTAAGGGATGGGTTTAACTAAGGTGTTGAGGATTGGCTCAGACGATTCCGCTGAAAGAAATCGGAAAGCCTGTGAGGAAGGAGGTCAAGCTTGCCCAGAAATTTGAGCAGGCCGGCTACAGGGTCGTCGGAAGGCATTCAGCAGTTAAGGTCTGCCACTGGACCAAGTCAGCCCTCAAGGGTGGTAAGCTCTGCTACAAAAGCTGGTACGGCATAGACAGCCATAGATGCATCCAGATGACTCCTTCTGTTCAGTACTGCAACATGATGTGCGTCTTCTGCTGGCGCTTCCACACTCTGAACAGGGTTCAGCCCTTCGACGGAGAATGGGACGACCCACGCCAGATCCTCGACAAAGTGGTCGAGGAACACCGGCAGCTTCTCTCAGGCTTCGGAGGAAACCCTAAGGTCTCTAGGGAGAGGTTCGAGGAAGCTATGGAGCCTAAGCACATGGCGATATCGCTGGACGGTGAGCCTACCATCTATCCCTACCTAGCTGAGTTGATCGCGGAAGCTACGCGTCGGGGCATGACGACGTTCTTGGTCAGCAACGGCACGATGCCGGAAAGGCTTGAGGAGCTTCTGGAGAAGGCTCAGCCTACTTCCCTGTACATAAGCTTGTATGGGCCCGACAAGGAAACACATTTCCGGGCTAGCAAGCCCTTGGTCCCGGACAGTTGGGAGAGGTTGCTTAAGTCTCTTGAGTTGATGAGCAGGTTTTCGTGCAGGAAGGTCATAAGGCTGACGCTCGTGAAGGATGTGAACATGCATTCGCCTGAAAAGTACTCCGAGCTGGTCAAGATGGCTTCCCCCGACTTCGTCGAGTGCAAGGGCTACACGCACGTAGGAGAGTCGCAGAAACGGCTCAAGAGGGAGAACATGCCTTCTCTGGAGGAGTTGAGGTTGTTCGCCGACGAGCTGGGAGGTCTTCTAGCCTACTCCAAGGTGGTCGAGGATGATGTTAGCAGGGTTGTGTTGCTGGCGAACACTTCCTCTACTTACTACAAGCAGGTGGCTGAAAGGCTGGCTACTGCTTAGCCTCCAACAGCCTCTTGTACGTCTGGTCTACCGTCTCCGGCAAGACCCTTGTGTTGGAAAGCGTTGTCATGAAGTTTGTATCTCCTCTCCAGCGTGGCACAACGTGGAAATGGATGTGGTCCTCTATACCGGCGCCCGCATACTTGCCTATGTTAACCCCTATGTTGAAGGCCTCCGGGTTCAAAGCTTTCCTGACCAGTACTACAGCCATCTTCAGGAGCCTCATCACGTCCAGCATTTCGTTATCATCCATCTCCAGTATGCTTGGAATGTGCCGGTATGGGGAGACCATCAGATGACCGTTGTTGTATGGGTAGAGGTTCATGATGATTAGCGACTTTTCCCCACGGTGAACCACGTACTTTGAAGCATCGTCGGATGTTTTGGCCGCCTCGCAGAAGATACATTCAGCCGTTTCCTTAGCGGTTTTTATGTAGTTCATCCTCCAAGGCGCCCACAGCCTGTCCAAACTGTTTTTTCATGGACCTACTTTGATATAAGTTGTAGCTTTCTAGGATGCGAGTCCACCCCGGGCTCATCTTCCTAACTATTGCCGCACCGTTTAGAAGATTTTCTGGGGTTCGGAGAAGGCCTGTCAGCTTGTCGACCGACAGGACGAAGACTCCCGACACGGGCTGGATGTTGTCGGAGTACAGAGCCATTATCACCGGTATGAAGAAGACTGGGTTGTTTCCCGGATGAAGGGCTTGGAATTTATCGGCTAAGATCTCCGTCCTCGCAACCTCTTTCAAAACCGTTGTCTGGAGAACCCTCCCCTTCAGAGGCTTCCGCCATCTTTTGCAGTCAACCACGAGGCAGAGGCTCGGAGTTGCAGCCACCACGTCGATCTGCACTCTCCGCCTACCATCCATGAGACGGACGTCCGTTGAACACTTCATACCCGCCTCCCTGCACGCTGAGGCGACAAACTCCTCCATCCCCCTCCAGTCAAGCTCTCTAACCACCTTCTGGGGGTCGGCTCCCATCTCCACGGCTCTCAACGCTTTCACGACGTCGCCTGAACCCATCTTCTTCACCCCAATTCACCGGAACAAGTCCTCTGCTTCGTCCCTCACCACGGCCCTGGCCGGGATGCTTGTCCTGTCGTAAGCATAACCACGTATGACGGCAGCCGGGATGCCTTCGTCTCCCTCCCCCATCACGAGCTCGGCCGCCGAAGCAAGCTCGTCAGCTATTGCTATGACCTTTGAGACGAGCGTCCTGCCGAAGAGGTCTTTCTCGCCCCTTCTGTCCCTCAAGGGGTTGATTCCGCTGCACCCGATAGCGACGTTTACCGCTCCCTTCCTAAAAGGCCTTCCGAAGGTGTCGCTTACGACTACTGCGACGTCGACGTTCGCCAATCTCTTGATTTCATTTCGGATCCTTTCGGCAGACTCGTCGGGGTTTTTGGGTAGGGTTATGACGTGGTCGGGCCCTCCCGAGTTGGATGCGTCGACTCCAGCGTTGGCACAGATAAACCCGTGCTCGGTCTCGCAGACGATGACGCCATTCCCCATCCTGACTACCCTCCTGCTGTTCCTGAGAACAATCTCCACGTGTCTTGGGTCCTTTCCCATCGTCTCGGCAAGCTTCATGGCTAATGCGGATGGCTCGACTTCTGAAAGCTTAACCCTGCAGCCTTCGCTGCGGGATATGATTGAATGAGCCACGACCACGACGTCGCCGTCTACCAGCCTCTCGCCAGACCTAGTCAACGCTTCTAGAATGGCTTCGCCGACGCTGCATCCCTCCTCGACGACAGGAATCCCTTTCACAGGTATTATCTCGACTCTGTTCAATTAAGGATCCTCACAGCCCCAGCTTGTCCAGCTTCTTTCGAGCTCTTGCGACTGGCGTCGGTTGCATGTTGACTACTTGGACGTCCTCGACCGTCTTCCTCTTGACGAAAAGCCCGCACCTGCCGTCGGGCAGAAGCTTCATCTGGTTGCACTGGGCGTAGGGACACTGGTATCCTATGCAGGGAGCGTCAACCCAGTTGCACCACGGCGGGTCTCTCCTGTAGTCGAGGACTTTTTTAGCGCACCTGAAAAACCTGCAAAGCGGGTTGCATATCGGTGTCGGGTCTTTGCTCAAGGTCCAGTTAGCCAATTCTGAACCCCACTTTACCACTTGTCCAGCGTGGTTTTATATTAACGTTGCCTAGCTAGCCGCAGCCTGTAAACCAACGCCAGAGACAAGGCAGCGAGGACGGCCGTCAATAAGGCAGAGACAACGACGTCCACAGCAACCAACCCCCCTCCTACGTAGACATAAGCCAAAAGCCTAACGTCCACACTCCCGGAGCCAGCCGCCAAAACCCTTTCCCTCGCCAGGAGCTCCGCACCCCTGTAAACGTCGACCGTCAGCGTCGACGGTTTCTCGACCACCAGGCTTATGGGCTGGCTCGTCGTCAGTCTGTCGACGACGATGTCGTCGTCGAGCTTAACCACAACCCTAAGGCCTTCGGCGTATCCTCCTAGGGCGTCGACTACTCTCACAGACATGGGGAAGTTGACGTTGGGCAGCCTGATGGTGAAAGGTTCTCCGGACAGTTCAACGGCTCGTTTGAAGACTTCTCTCTGCAGGTATGTTATCTGGATTTCGTTGGAGCCTGGGAAGATGTTTAGAAAGCTTGCTCCGTTGGCTGTTGTTGCGTTCGCTGACCGGCCTGTCTGCGGGTCTGTGATCGTCACAACGGCTCCTGACAACGGTCTTCCTCCGGCGTCGTAGACGTTTACAGCGATTTGTTGAAACCTCAGATAAACCTCTTTAACGGTTTCACGCTGGTCAACCACAACACTTTCGACCTGAATCCTTGTCCTCCCCCTGAAAAGAGACAAGTTGTACTCGCCCGTCCTTGATGAAAGCGGAAGGAAGCCAAAGTCGTACAGACCGTTTTCGTTAGTGACGCCGCTCGTGAAGTTTCCAAGCTCCTTAGTGCCGATGAGCATGCCAACGCCTCTCACAGGTTTTCCCTCAGGGTCGAGAACCTTGACTGTAAGCTTGCCTACGTCGGCGTTGAGAAATATGCTGGCGTCAGACTGGAGCGTGAGGAAGGATGAATGGACGACTACGTTTCTAGCCCCAAGCCTGATAGACAAAGAGGCGTTGTATGCTCCTACTTCCGTGGAGGTCGGCAGCTGTCTGACAGAAGCAACACCACGCGATACCGACAGGGATTGGCTGAAGTTTCCAGCGCGTAGAACAAGCTCAGCGTCGACCGGCGCCTCCTGCCCGTCTCGAAACACGACCGTGAAGTTAACGTTAACTAGACCCGCTATTACTTCGCGAAACACTCTTCCAGCCGAAACCTCGACACTGCTCCGCGCAACGACTGCTCCCTCTTTCGAAACTCGGAGAGAATATGCTCCCCCGATCCGGCTGAGAGTGGAATAGGGGACGTCGGAGAAGAAAGCGTGCCCGGTTGCGTTTGTTCGCTGAGATACGGAGACTGCGCCGGTGGGGGCGTTCAGCGTGACGAAGACGTTCTCCACGGCTCTGCCAGCTAAATCAGATACTTTAACGGATAGACGGCTGACGGGGGCCTGCAGCTCCATGAACGTAGTTTCGGGATACCTTATACTCGTCCTCAAAAGCTCGATGTTCTGCAGCAGTAGAACAAGCTCGTAAGAGCCTGGGACAATTTGCCGGAATACAGCGATCCCGGAGGCGTTGGTTGAAGAAGTCTCCCTAAAGCCAGGGCCCTCCACGACAACTGTGAGGCCTGGCTTGGGTAGTCCGTCTGGGTCCACGACTCGGACGGTTAGTGTCTGAGTCTGTTCCTGAGCATGCGCCGCCTGGATGAACGCCAGCATCAGTATAGTTAGTGTTAAAGCCGTCGCCTTCATCTTTATACCCGCTAAGCTCGCTGCGTTTTAAATATGTATGTGCGTCTGGCTCCTTAGGAAAGAGTCGGCTTGAAGCAGCGTGTCCTTGGCTGTTTTGAAAGTAAGCCTCTCGACCGCCTTGCCGACCGGAAGCCATGTGAAGTCTAGGTGTTCGGGTGAAAGGACGATGGCTTTTGTGAAGGCTCTGCCCAGGTAGAAGACGACCTCTTTCCTTACGAGCCTCCCCTCCTTCATGAACATGTAGTTGATTGTTTTCCTGAAGCCTTGGATTATCTCGATCCGGTCGAGGCCCGTCTCCTCCCTCACCTCTCTCAGCACGGCGTCCATCTCCAACTCGTCCTTCTCTATGTGTCCCTTGGGAAAATCCCAGTGCCCCGCCCCGTACTTGAGCAGCAGGTACTCCACCCCTGCGTCCTCCGCGTAGAAGACCACGGCCCCCGCCGACCTCTCGTCGACTCTTCTCTTCAACCCGTCATTTTTTTAACCTACGTAGATATATGCTTAAATTTTATATTGACACGACTTGGCCGATGCAGACCCTCCAGAAACCCTCATGGGTCAAGACTACGATACCCGGGCACGGACAGTATTCAGAGGTCAAGAAGGTCTTGAGGAGGCATATGCTACATACTGTCTGCGAAGAGGCCCTATGCCCCAACCTCGGCGAATGCTGGGGCGGCGGAACGGCTACCGTGATGATACTCGGAGACATCTGCAGCAGGAGCTGCAGGTTTTGCGCAGTAAAGTCCGGCAACCCATACGGTTTTGTCGACACGAACGAGCCTTACAACGTTGCTAGGGCTGTCGACGAGCTCGGGCTGAAGTATGTTGTGCTTACCTCGGTCTGCCGGGACGACCTCCCAGACGGTGGCGCGTCGGTCTATGCTGAAACCGTGAGGGCGATTAAGAAAGTCAACAGCAAGATACTGGTCGAAGTTCTTATACCCGACTTCCGAGCGGACCGACGCTGTATCGAGATGGTTGTGGAGTCGAGACCCGACGTGGTGGCTCACAACGTCGAGACAGTGAGAAGGCTAAGCCCCTTCGTCAGAGACGCCAGGGCTTCTTTTGACCAGTCTCTCCAAGTGCTCAAGACCGTCAAGCAGGTTGATGGGAGCATGTATACGAAATCCTCGATAATGGTGGGTCTTGGCGAGACCGTCGATGAGGTTTTGGAAGCCATGAGGGAGCTGCGTGCGGCGGGAGTTGATTTTATCACGGTGGGACAGTACCTACGCCCTACCATGAAACACCTGCCTGTGAAGGAATACGTGCATCCATCTGTCTTCGACCACTACAGAACCGAGGCGTTGAAGATGGGGTTCAAGTATGCTGCGTGCGGGCCTCTGGTCCGCAGCTCGTACAGGGCCGGTGAATTCTACATAAGCTCCATGCTGGAGAGGTGATGTCGTGCCTCTGCTTAACATGGCTCAGGCTCTAAACATGGCTTTGAGGGAGGAGATGCAGAGGGATGAGAGGGTTGTCGTGTTGGGGGAGGATGTTGGAAGACGGGGCGGCGTCTTCCTGATAACGGATGGGCTTTACGAGTTGTTCGGGCCTGAAAGAGTCATCGACACACCTCTGTCGGAGGCCGCCATAATCGGCGTGGCGGCTGGACTAGCCATGAACGGGTTAAGGCCAGTCGCCGAGATCCAGTTTGCAGACTTTATCTTCGGAGGGTTCGACCAGATCGTTTCGAACGTTGCCAAGATCAGGTACAGGACAGGGGGGCAGTTCTCGGTTCCGATGGTTGTAAGGGCGCCCGTCGGAGGAGGCGTCAAAGGAGGTATGTTCCACAGCCAGAGCCCCGAAGCCTACTTCGTCCACACACCCGGGCTGAAGGTAGTTGTGCCTTCAACTCCGTACGATGCGAAAGGATTGCTGTTGTCCTCGATAAGAGACGAAGACCCGGTTATCTTCTTCGAGCCTAAGAAAATATACAGAACTTTCAGGGAGGAGGTTCCCGAGGGTGATTACACGGTTCCGTTGGGCAAGGCTAGAGTGGCTAAAGAGGGCCATGACGTCTCCCTGATAACTTACGCAGCACCCGTGCACGACTGCTTGAGCGTGGCTGAGAAGGCGAAAAAGGAGGGGATTGACTGCGAAGTCGTTGACCTGCGGACTCTCCTGCCTTTCGACAAGGACGCTGTCGAACAGACCGTCAAAAAGACTGGAAGACCCGTCATAGTACACGAGGCCCCCAAGACAGGCGGGTTCGGGGCAGAGATAGCCGCCTTCATAGCCGAGAGGCTTCTGCTCGACCTCGAAGCTCCGGTCCTGAGGGTGGCCGGTTTCGACACACCATTCCCGTTCGCCAACGAGCATTACTACCTTCCGAACGAGGACAGAATACTCAGGGCTGTCAGGAGGTCGGCTTCTTTCTAGGGTGGTTGTGGATGAAGCTTGACGCAGTCGTGGTCGGAGGCGGTCCAGGCGGCTACGTCTCAGCTATTAGGCTGTCGCAGCTCGGGTTGAGGGCTGCGTTGGTTGAGAAGGAGGAGCTTGGAGGCGAGTGCACCAACTACGGATGCATACCCAGCAAGCACCTAATTACCCTCGCGAAGAAGCTCTGGGCCGTCCGTGAGCTGTCGGGTAAGAAACTGGTCGAGGCCAGCTACTCAGTGGACATGGCCGCCGTTGTCCAAGAGACAAGGTCCGTGGTCTCGAGGCTCAGGCAGGGGATTGGCTTTCTGCTCAAGTCGTACGGCGTCAGCGTCTACAAGGGAGTTGCCGAGGTCCCGGAGCCGGGCCTCGTCAAAGTCTCGACGAGCGAGGGTGAAAAGCTTCTGGAGACCAGAAACGTAGTCGTCGCTGCTGGAACCGAGCCGGCGTCCCTGTCCTCCATTCCTTTCGACGGCCGTCGAATCATCGACTACAAGAGGGCCTTGTTTCTCGGGGAGGTTCCGAGGAGGCTTCTCGTCGTCGGCGGAGGGGCTGTGGGGCTTGAGCTGGGGACGGTCTACGCTCATCTAGGCTCAGAGGTTGTGGTTGCGGAGTTCACGGACCAGCTTTTGCCGGGCTTCGACGCTGACGCAGCCAGAGCACTCAGGAGAAGCCTCGAGAGGATGGGTGTGAGGGTTTTGCTCAAGACGACGGTGGATTCTTACAGGTACGTCGACCGCGGTGTGGAAGTTTCTCTAACCAACGGAGAAGCCGAGACCTATGACTACGTGCTCGTGGCTGTGGGTAAGAAGCCTACAGAATGGGCGAGGCGTTTGAAAGAGGTGGGGGTCGAGCATGACGGCAAGGGGTACGTGAAAACGGACGACCGGATGAGGACGAGCGTCGAAGGCATCTACGCGGTTGGCGACGTTGCAGGCCCTCCCTTCCTAGCTCATAAGGCTCAGCGGCAGGGAATAGTGGCGGCAGAATCGATCGCAGGACTGGATACATGCTTTGACAACGTAATTCCGTTCGGAGTCTTCACAACCCCCGAAGTGGCCTCAGTCGGACTAACTGACCAAGGGCTGAGAAGCGCCCGCTTCCCGTACAGCGCTCTGGGAAGAGCAGTGGCCGACGGAGAGGACGGGTTCGTAAAGCTGTTCGAAGACGGCGAGGGATGTTTGGCGGGAGCCGTAGTGGTGGGGCCTCATGCAACAGACGTGGTGTCTGCGATAACGCCTTACGTGGCCATGCACGCCAAGGTAGAGCAGGCCGCTGAAGCCGTCCAGATTCATCCAACCTACTCCGAGGCCGTAGGAGAAGCGCTGCACATCCTCCTCAGGAAGCCGGTCCACTATGTCGTCAAATAAGCTGGTTTTCATAGACCTCGGTCTAGCCGATTATCTGGAGACGCACAAGCTTATGCTGCGCCTCGTCGAGAGAAGGTCGGCGGGCGAGATACCCGACACCGTTCTCCTTCTCGAGCATCACGACGTCTACACTCTTGGCAGGAGAGGGCTTGAGGAAAACGTGCTCGACAGGTCTCTACCGGTCTACAGGGTTGAGAGAGGGGGGGACGCAACCTACCACGGCCCCGGCCAGCTCGTCGTCTACCCTATAATCAGCCTTCATGAAAACCGTCTTGGAGTGGGCGACCTCGTTAAGCTGCTAGAGGAAGCAGTCATCATGCTGCTGAAGGAGTACGGCGTGTCAGCTGGGAGGGTTCAAGGCAAGCCGGGCGTATGGGTCGGGGGCAGGAAGATAGCATCCATAGGTATGGCGCTGAAGAACTGGGTCGCGTACCACGGACTAGCCCTCAACATAAACACCGACCTAGCCAAGTTCAGGGGAATAAGGCCCTGCGGGATGGACAGCGAGACGATGACTTCGCTCCAAGCACTAACAGGCCGGAGCGTCGACATGGCTGAGGCCAAGCGGAAGTTTATACGGGCCTTCTCAACCCTGGCCGCCAAGACTCCGCTGGTTGTTGAGGACTTGGGCGGTCTCGTGGGTATTTAAATCCTTATAAAGTATTTAAACAGCATAAAACCCGTGGCGAAAGGCCCCCCACCAAAGGTCGAGATACAGAATGTTGTGTCGAGCGTCACGCTCTTCCAGAGGCTGGACCTTGCGCAGGTTCAAAGAACCTTCCCCGACGTCGAGTACAAGCCTGCTCAGTTCCCAGGGCTCGTCTTCAGGCTTGCCAAGCCCAAGACCGCTACTCTCATCTTCAGCAGCGGCAAGATGGTCTGCACGGGTGCGAAAAGCGAGGAGGAGTCGATAAGGGCTGTCAAGACAGTCGTGAAGGCTTTGAAGAAGGAGGGTTTCCTCATCAAGGAGGAGCCTCAGATCGAGATCCAGAACATAGTCGCCTCCATCGACCTCCACGGGAGGATCGACTTGGAGAAGGCTGCCGAGACTCTGGAGAACGTTATGTATGAGCCGGAGCAGTTTCCGGGCCTGATATACAGGATGGTTAGCCCGAAGGTAGTGATTTTGATGTTTGCAAGCGGTAAGCTTGTTTGCACCGGGGCTAAGTACGAGAAAGATGTCTACGATGCTGTGAGCAGGCTTCAGGAGCTTCTAGAGGAGAAGCAGCTTATAACCTACAGCTAGACAGGGAAATATCTTCCGAGAAACGGCATCATCTTCACGGGCTCAAGCCCGAACAACTTGACCGACACGGCGGTCGTGAATAATGCTGCGACAACGAGCAGGAAGAAGGCGTCAGCCCGCTTCATCTTCAGCACACGGAGGCTTGTCCTCTTCTTGGCGGCGCCGAAACACTTAACCTCCATCGCCTCCGCCAAGTCGTAGGACCTTCTTATCACGTTGACAAGAAGCGGCACCAATATGGGTATCATGTTTCTTATCCTCTTCATGAAAGGTCCTTTGTCGATCTCCAGCCCCCTAGCCCTCTGAGCGTCCATGACGTTCCGGAGCTCCTCAGCCATCACCGGCGTGAACCTTATGGCGGAGACGAAGGCGAAAGTATACTCGTAAGGCATCCTCATCTTCTGCAGCGTGAGCGCCATCTCGTCGGGGGTAGTTGTTAGGAAGAACAGGGAGAATGAGGAGAGGAAGACGACGAGCCTGAACGAGTAGGCTAGGGCGAACCCGGTGGAAACTAGGAGCGACGGCTCTCGTGAGTACTGGCTGATGAAAGAGATTATGAAGACGATGGCCGCCAGTGGTACTGCTCCCCTGAGTGTCTTCAGCCAGAGCCGGTGAACACGAGCCGAATGTATGAGCATAGCCTCGGCTCCGAGCAACGCAGCCACCAAAAAGATGTCTATGTGGATTACGGCGGTCGTCAGTATCATCAGCGATGTAAGCAGCTTCACCCTCGGGTCGAGCTTGTGGATGAAACTATCGCCCGGCCTGAACCTAAGCCCTTCAAAGATGCTCATCTCCTAAACACCCTCAGAATGCTCTCGACAGCGTCCTCCACGTCCAGCACCCGGTAGTCAACGCCGAGGTCCTCCAGCCTCTTCAGCACCGCCACAACTTGTGGGGCTGTGAGCGATGCCTTCTCGATGAGGGAAAAGTCTGTGAGCACTTCGTCGCATGGCCCGTCGGCCAGAACCATTCCACGGGACAGAAGGACTACTCGAGGCTTCAGCTCGGCTACAAACTCTACGTCGTGGCTAGCCAAAACAACCGTCCTCCCCTGAGAGTTGAGCATCCTAATCATATGCATCATCTTCTCCTTCTGGAGGCTGTCCTGCCCGATCGTCGGTTCATCCAAGCACACCACCGGAGGGCCCCAGGCCATTATTATCGCCATGGCGAGGCGTTTCTTCTCCCCGCCGCTGAGGAGGAACGGCGACCTGTTCTCATAGTCTTCGAGCTCGAAAAACTTCAGCGCCCACTCGACTCTCCGCCTGATCTTCTCCTCGCTGAAACCGAAGTTCTTCAGGGCGAACGCCATCTCGTCGTAGACTGAGGATTCGAAGAACATGTCTTCAGCGTTTTGGAAAACAAGGCCGACCTTCATAGAGATCTGGGCGACTGAGGCTTTTGAAGTATCTACTCCCTCGACTAACACTCTGCCCTTGGATGGCTTGAGTAGGCCGTTCATGTGTTTGAGGAGAGTGGTTTTGCCGGAGCCGTTCTCACCCATCAAGGCTATCAGCTCCCCCTTCCTGAACTCGAGGTCTACGCCTCTCAACGCCTCGACCCCCGACGGATAAGTGTAGTGAACGCCCTCAAAAACCACGGCCAATCCTACGCACCTCTTGTTCAAACTCCTCAGGGCTGACGCAGACCTTGCTCCATTCAGTCAACGCCTTCTTCATCCCAGCGCTCAGCTTCACAACCTTCGGGAAAGAAACGCCGTAGAGATGAGGGTTGTGCTGCATGAAGAATTGTCTAGGGGGGCCGTTGTACACAACCTGCCCGTTTGAGACAACCAGGATCCTGCTGGCCCTCGCCACAGCTAGGTCAACTCTGTGTTCTACCAGCAAAACAGTCAGCCCAAGCTTCTCACGGACGTAGTCAATCATTTTGAACAAATTCGTCGCGGACAAGGGGTCGAGGTAAGACGTAGGCTCATCCATGACGATTATCTTGGGCTGCATCGCCAGCACCGAGGCGATGGCGACCCTTTGCTGCTGGCCGCCGGAGAGCTCGAACGGAGACCTATCCCTCAGGTCTTCTATCTTCATGATTTGGAGGACTTCGTCTACACGTTTTTTGATCTCGTCTCTTGGAATCCCTAGGTTTTCGAGGGGGAAAGCTATGTCTGATTCGACGGATAGGGAGAAGAGCTGGTTGTGGGGGTTTTGGAAGACCATGCCGACGTGCTGAGAAAGGATGTGTATGGGGGTCTTGTCAGCCTCCAAGCCGTCGACGACCACCCTCCCCCGGTAATCACCTTCGTAAAACTGCGGCACAAGCCCGTTGAGGCAGCGGCACAGAGTGGACTTGCCTCCCCCGCTAGGCCCCGCAATCAGCACAAACTCGCCGGCCTCCACCTGCAGGCTTACGTCAGTTAACGCCGGCTTGGCTGCGCCCGCATAGGTGAATGAAAGGTTTTCCACTTCAACAACCTTCATCTCTCAATCGGCCAGCTCAACAGCGTTCACTCCCAGTAGCTTCGACAGAGCCTTGACAACCTCATTAACCGCCTCTTCGGGGGTTGTCCTTAGATTTATCCTAGCTGCTCCGGCATGGCCTCCGCCATGGCCCTCGAACCGTCTAAGTAGATGCTTGACCAAGTCCTCGCCAAGGCTCACGTTTGTATATTTCTGGAAGTCGTAGGATGAGCGCATCGAAAGCACGCAGACACCGTTCTGGTAGGAGGCGACGACTGCCACGTGCGCCCCTGAGTTTATCAACACACGTGCTACTGGTGAGAGATAGGCGCTGACGCTCGACGCGGCCAAGTACCATTCTCCAAGCCTGTAAACCACCGTTCTCCGCAAAGCCTTGAGCCTGGCTATCCTCTCAGCTTCCTCCATGCTAGGCTCGAGCAGGCCTATGAGCCTGCCCGGGTCGACGACTTTCAGTAGCTTGGCTGCCTTGCCCGACAACTCTCTGTCTGCCACGCTTAGCCTTACGGTGTCGTAGTAGATACCCAGGAATAGTGCCTCCGCTTCCTTGCCCGAAACATTCATGCCCAAGTACTCCATGAGGTCGTAGACAATCTCAGCCGTCGCTAAATAATTTGGAGAAGTGAAGCAGGTGTCCTGCTTTTCCGCCCCGTCTGGAAGGTGGTGGTCTATCGTGATTATCTTACTCCCCGACGACAACACATCGTCCTTCAGCGAGCCTAGCTGGTTGAGAGAGCCGACGTCGACGAGCAGATAGACGTCCGGACGGGAGAGATAGCTCTCTCCAAACCCTAGATGGTTCATGATGGCCTCGACGTGCGAAGACTTCTCCTCGGGTATCATGAAACCCGTCTCAAGCGATTCGTAGTTATTTGTCAGCAGACGAGAAAGAACGTAGGATGAGCCGACGGAGTCGGCGTCCCCGCCCCAGTGGGAAAGTATTTGAACACGTTTCGACCTGGTTAGGTCGACTAACGCTCTGTGGAGCTTCTTCATCATCAGCAGGTCTCTCATCGCTCAGATTCAACAGTAAACAGCAGCTTTAAACCCTATTCAACGACTACTGAACCTGGCCTCCGGAGATGAGCTTCTGAATTTCCTTCTGAAGCGTGTCTATCTGGCTCCTTGCCCGAGCCTCCTGCCTCTCCAGAACCTTGAGACGTGTGTCCGCAAGCTCCTTCCGTTCGTTGAGCTCCGCAAGCATCTTCTCCTTGCTCGTCTGAATCAGGACAGGTCCTACGGCCTTGTAAAGCACCGCCCCGTCAGCCATCTTACCGACCTCTTCGAGAGCCGTGCTAACCTCGGCCAGCTCGGCCTCCAGCCTCTGCTTCTCGTTCAACAGTACAGCTAGGCTTTGCTGGAGCTGTTGAAGCCTCAAAAGCTGCTGCTGCACGTTAGGGGGAAGCTCTCTACTCGACATCGCTCACCGCCTCAAGCGTTTCGTAGGATGCTTTGAGAAGCCTGACAACCGTGTTCGACGCAGCCCTCGCAGCCACTAGATCTTGGGACTTTAGTACGACGCTGATGCAGTCGCCTCCTGAATCTAACTCAACCAAGGACCTTCGTGTCCTCATGGAGGATTTTTCGGGCTTGACGCTCCTAGCCATTATGTCCGCAGCGTTTTCGTCCACGTAGACTTTCATCTCCAACTCCACCTCAGTCATCTCACTTCACGACCTTAGGCGTATAGGCCTGCCCGGCGAACTTGAACCCGCATCCCCTACACTGCCAGACCCCAACGGAAACCCTCCTAACCTTCCTGGCTCCGCACCGCTCGCAGACGTAAGCCGACCTAGCTGACCTCACTACCTCAGCCCATCTCTTCCGCACAGTCGAACCATACCTAGCTCCAAGACCCTTAGCTACGCTACCCGCCACGGCTCACCGCCTCCTCAAGCTTCTTCCTGACCTCAGCCGACTTCACCATACCCAGCCTAACCATCTCCCTGAACATACTGACGGGTAATAAACCTGGCGAGCTCTTTTGAATCGCAGAAATAACTCCGTCAGAGTCGTACCCTATGGTGACTAAAGTATCCGCGATCTCTTCCTCTGTTGGCAGAGGGTCGACGATTATCTTGTCTTTGATGAGCGCCATCGAGACGCTTACGGGAATAGTGCGTAGTGGGAGTTTCGTTCTCTCGGCTGTGGGCTCGACACGTCCGTCGACAACCTTGTAGACGGGGATGGTGCATGTCATCAGAGCGGCGACTGCGGAGAGAACGGCTGCGTCGAAGTAGTTTCCGTCGTAGTCAAGCACGTAGCAGTCTATGTAAATCATGTAGACCTTCTGCCCCTCAATCAACACGAGCTTCTCAACATCTATCGCACGGCTCTCCCTTATGCATCGGTCGACTATTCGGGACAGCTCGATGGCTCTCTCATCGGGCGGGCCTGCTTCGAACGTCTTCGAGGCTAACGGCAGAAGCTCTGCGTTGACCGTGAAAACTCCCTCGTTCGGCCTGTCCGGGTAGGGGGTTCCAACTTCCACCTTTATTCCCGTGAGTATCTTCGTCTTGCCGAGCGATACTATGGCGGAGCCGTCCGCCTTGTCGACGACGTGATGTGTTATCTTTATCTCCCTAAGCTGGTCGAGCGCTCTCTCGTCAATCCTCTTGCCTGTTTTGAGCAGGTCGTAGACCTTGTTCTTCATTATCTTTATGGCGTAGCCACGCTTCTCCACACCTAGGCTCATGCTTCAAGCCCCTCCGGCTCAACCCTGTACCTCCGCTTCAAAGCCTCCACTTGCATCTCTCTCAACTTTTTAATCGCTGAATGGGCCATCTCAAACCCTCTGTCAACCTCGTCGGCCGTCATCCTTCCGTTCAGCTGGAGCAGTACGATGGAGTTGAGCTGAGTCGCCATGGCTATGGGCATGTCTGCCTCCCCATACTTGTCCTCTATCTCGTTGATGTCTAGGACAAGAGTGCCCTCCACCTTCCCCACAGCCGTGGCTGAGATGATGTCAGTCATGGGTATCCCCGCATCCGCGAGAGCGAGCGAAGCCGCCGTAATTCCGGCAGTCCTCGTACCGCCGTCAGCCTGGATCACCTCGACGAAGATGTCAACCATCATCCTAGGGAACTCTTCCAGCAGGACGACTGTCTCCAAAGCCTCCCTTATGATCTTCGACAGCTCTATCTCCCTCCTAGTCATGCCGAGAGGCTTCCTCTCGTCAACGCTGAAAGAAGCCATGTGATACCTGCAGTTGAGAACACCTCTGTCAGGCAGTTCGAGATGCTTGGGATGAACCTCCTTGGGTCCAATCACTCCAGCGTATATCCTGGTCCCCCCGACCTCTACGTAGGCCGAGCCGTCTGTCTTTTCAAGGACACCCACCTCCATCTTCACGGGACGCAACTCGTCAGGCCTACGACCGTCGACTCTTAAGCCGTTCTCGTCTATAAGCCTAGGTTTGTTCAACTGAACCACCCTTCAGCCCACGAAGCAGGTTAATAACCTTCTCCGTCAGGCCCGGCATGTGAGCCTCTCGCTCAACAAGGTTTATAGCCGAAACGGCGGCGAACTCGCTCTCCGGGTTGGGGCCGCTCACAACAACCAACCCGTTCCTCCCTACCCAGAAATCGCATCCAGACTCTTTCCTTAGAATTTGAACCATAGACCCTTTCCTGCCGATGAGCCTAGGAATCTTGGCGGGGTTGATCTTGACGAGGATGCCCGCGGGGATCTTCTGCAGTCCTTCCAAAGACAGCATAGTGCCCTTTATCCCCGCGGACTTGACTTCCGCATATATGCAGTCGCCCACGTCGATCTTCAAAGGTGTTGTCTCCCTCTCGGGAGGTTTTATGACCGCTATAAGCTCGCCGCTTATGTCAACCTCGATGATGTTCGGCTTCACGTCCGAGACTATTCCGACAACTCTGTCTCCTTTCTGGGGCTTGTATCTTCCGCTCAGCGGAATTATCCTCACCACGTCGTTGAAAACCCTCACCAGCCCAGTCAGGCAGGCGTAGACCTTGCCGTCTCTCGTATAAGTCCCGTAACCGCTTCGCCGCCCGTTGTCGGCGAGAAGCTGACCCGGAACAACCAAGTCATTCTCGTTGAAGTACTGCATTCAGCTCACCGGCCTTACCTCAACCCTTCCGCCGCAGAGTTTGTTGAGACGGTCTATCAAGTCGGCGTGAAGACCCGTAGGTATCTCCGCCAAGCATCTCCAGCTCCCGTCGCCGAGCCAGCCCTCCTCTATGATCGAGCCCGAGTTCTTCACCAACCCGTAGACCTTGCCCATGAACTCTCCCGCAACCCTAACCTCCACTTTCATGTTTCCTATCTTCAAAGGCAGGATCCTCCGGAGCTTCTCGACAGCCTTCATGGCCTCCTGCTTAGCATCGGCGAACGGGTCAACCGTCAACCCCACCTGCTCGAGGGCGAGCTCAATCCTTTGAGGCGGGTGGGGAGTGTTTGTGCGAGGGTCTATGGCGTTCCTGGAGATAAAATCGATGATCTGCCTCTTCTTCTCCTCAATAAGCCTTCGACGCTGGTCGGCGGTGATCAAAACCTCTCCCTCGGAGACTATCCTCTCAGCTATCTGTTTCACGTCAACGCCTCCGAACGCCTTCCTGAGGTCTGACTCGGATGCCCGAATGCCCTTCCTCCAGTCTTTGAAGACCTCCTCGTAAACAAGCATCTTGGACACAGGGATCTTCTCACCCATTTTGTAGCGTAGAGCTAGGTCTGGGTCTACGAGGATCTCGAAAGTGGTCTCCCCTCTTCCAAGCCTAGCGATGGTGTATGTTTCCTTTTGCTTAGGCATCGTCTAGCCCGTCTACTGCTTCTTTGACTTTAGCATCTCCGAGAGCATGGGCTGGAGCTTATCCTGCGGCGTCATCGTGTACTTCTTGGTCGATGAAGGTATCGTAACTAGACGGACAGTCCAGCCCTCCTCGATTTTGTCAACAGACTCGACGAGGGCTTTCAAAGCCGTTTCAACACCTTCCTGAAGAGACATGCTCCGCCGATAGTTGTTCTCGAAGATCTCCCGGACCTTCTCAGCACCTCTACCGATGGCCCATGCGTTGTACTCGAGGACAAGGCCGCTGGGCTCGACGTAGAATAGTTTAGGGCCTGTCTTGTCCACTCCTCCTATCAGTAGGGCTGTGCCGAAAGGCCTGACGCCTGCATGCTGCGTGTAGATCTGCATTATATCGCCGACTCTCCTCGCCACCGCCTCAACCAACGGCTCCTCGTCGTACGAAAGCCTTAGAGTCTGTGAGTAGACCCTTGCGTTGTCGACCAAGACCCGTGCGTCGGAGTTAAGCCCGGCCGTGGCCGCGCCTATGTGTTCGTCGATCTGGAATATCTTCCACGAAAAATCGGGGCTTTGGAGCTTAGTGTGCATACGCTCCTCCACCGCGAGGACCACTCCCTCGTCTAGGATGAGCGACAGCGCCGTAGAACCTGACCTTACAGTCTCTAGAGCGTACTCGACTTGGTAGAGTCTTCCCTGCGGCGAGAAGACGGTGATGGCTCTGTCGTAAGCTCCCGTCATACCTAAAGCCATGCTTCAACGCACCTATGGTTTCAGTCCACGAGGGGATTAAATAAAGTTAGCGGAGGTTATGGCTCGTCGTACAAACCTATATACGGCTTCGGATGGGTTGAGGGGGAAAGAAGTTGCCCTACTGCTTCGAGTGCGGCGGCAGGCTTGTCTTCGACAGGGACACCAAGACCTACGTCTGCGAGGCTTGCGGCGGTACTTACACGTCTCAGGAGCTTTTGGTCGAGAGGGAGAAGAGGTTCAACAGCAAGTTTGAGTCGGACAAGCGTAAGAAGAAGCATCAAGAATATCTGGAGTGGTGGCTTAGCTCTAAGAGCTGAGAAGTTTCTGCAGAGATAGTCCCAGCCTCAAAACCCTCACGTCGTCCAAAAAGTCTCCCACAATCTGGAGCCCTGTGGGAAGCCCGTTGCCGGTGAAGCCGGATGGAATGCTCAGGGCTGGTGTTCCGTAGAGGTTGAAAAGCTCAGTGTTCCTTAATACAGCGGTCCTGACGTCGAAAGATTCCCCCTCGAGCTCGACTACTTCGTCCTCGATTCTGTGGGCTGGAATTATGGTCGTGGGGAGGATTAGGAAGTCGCATTCTTTGAAGATTTTCCGAAACATCGAGGCTAGTTTCTTCCTTGCCCGGAGTGCTGTAAGATATGCTGATGCGGGTATGGCAAGGCCGGCGGCTATGCGTTGCTTGACGTCCTCGCTGTAAAGGCTCATCTGGGCTTTGGAGATCTTCAGGTGGTAGGCAGCCGCCTCCGAATGAACTATGATGAACCTGCAACGAGCTGCTGCCTCAGGCTCTTCGACAAAAACCTTCACAACCCTGCATCCCTCCGACTGGGCTCGTGAGACGGCTGCCTCGAAGTTTCTCTCGACGTCTTCGTGCAGGTAGTCGAGGAAATAGTTTCGTGGGATTCCCAGCCTTATCTTTTCAAGCCTGAGCGGTTTGATGTCGAGAGGTTCTGCGAAACGGTCTGACATCAACGATGTGAGCAGAGCTGCATCCCAGACGTTTTTCGTCAGCACCCCTACGTGGTCGAGGGACCAGCTCAAAGGGATCAGCCCTTTGGTGCTAAGCAGTCCTCTAGAAGGCTTGAACCCGACCACCCCGCAGAACGACGCCGGTATTCTCACCGAGCCTGCAGTGTCCGTGCCTAAAGCTGCGTCGCACATCCCTAGGCTGACAGCGACTGCTGAACCTCCGCTGGAGCCTCCCGAAACCCTGGCCGTGTCGTAGGGGTTTAAACAGTCTCCGTAGTGTGGGTTTCTGTTCGAGACCCCGAACGCAAACTCGTGGAGGTTGGTTTTACCGTTGACTACTCCCCCCTGCGCCATCAGCCTCTCAACCACGTGTGCCGTCGATTCTGAATCGTTTCGGCTCAGCAGCTTTGAGCCAGCTGTTGTCGGAAATCCCTTGACGTGGAAAACATCCTTGACCGCTATGGTCGCACCACGTAGAATCTTCCCCCGGAACCCGCTTGACGCAAAGGGTTTCTCGAAGACAGTGATGTAGGCCTTGTAGCGGTCGTTGAGCTTTCTGATTACATCGTACTGCCTCTCCCACCTTCTTCTGTAGTCATCACCCTTCACGACTATAGGTTTGAGGCCGATGCTAGAAGGGGGTTTCGTCATCCTCCACAACCTCCAGCAGCTTCTTCAGCTCCTCAACAGTCCTCGCTGCAGCCTCCTCCAGCATGGTTGTATATTTATCACTGAGACCGACGAGCTCGGAAAGCCTTCTGAGGTAACTAGCCATGGAGGATGTGTGGATGCGGCGGAATATTTGTACTATGTGGCGGCAAAGTCTAAATACCGTCTTAATCGAGATGTCGGTGGAGTTCTGACGTAAGTGATGAGCGGGATGCATGTGGCTTTCGTGGTTGGCACTGCGGGCTCGGGGAAGTCCTCGCTCACCGGAGCATTCGCCGAGTGGCTGAGAGACCAGGAGCAGATTACGGCAACCGTCAACTTGGACCCTGCTGCGCTTTCTCTTCCATACGACCCCGATGTCGACGTGAGGGAGTACGTCGACTACGAGAGGGTGATGGCCTCCAGAAACCTGGGACCTAACGGTGCGTTGATAGCGTCTGTTAGGGAGGCTGCGAGAAACATAGAAGACCTTGCGGCGGCTGTAGAGGAGACTAAGGCTGACTGGCTGATGGTTGACACTCCTGGCCAGCTTGAGTTGTTCGCTTTCAGGAAGGAGGGGAGGATAATCTCGCGAAAGCTATGCGATGGTAAGAAGATGCTGCTCTTCTTGATGGACGCAGCGATATGCTTCCATCCTAGGAACTACGCTGCATCACTCTTCCTCTCCGCCTCTACCGTAGTGTCGCTCGCCCTGCCGGCGATAAACGTGCTCAGCAAATGCGACGCAATACCTGCTAGGTACTTGGCCCGAATTCTGAGATGGCACGAGTCTCCCGAGGCCTTCGACGCCCATGCATCCGGCTCCATGAACGAGCTTCAGACAACTCTCTCCCGTGAAATCATCACGAGTGTCTGGGAGATTTCTAACAGCGTTCCTCTGATAGCTGTTTCTTCGAAGACTCTAGAGGGGTTCAACGACTTGTTCGGAACCCTGACTAGAGTTTACGGCGAGGGGGAGATGGAGCTGAGATGACCGAAGATTATGTGTCGGCCGTTGAGGAGGAGATCTTCCAGATTAGGTCGAGGCTGGTAGACCTTCGGAGGAAGAAAGCTGAGTACGAGGAGGAGGCCAGCAGGAACCTCGAGAAGAGGGATAAGATACACGAGCGGATCAAGGAAATTAAGGAGAAGAACGCCGCATACCTCGAGAGAGTATCCAGCCTCAGGAACGAGATCGCTGAGTTGAGAGCTAAGCTTGACGAGGTCGTTGCCAAGATAAAAGAGATGAGAGCTGAGAAGGAGAAGCTTTTCTCTCAACAGGTCGCTGATAATGCCAAGGGCTACACGGCTCATGAGGTGATGAGAAGGATGAGGGAGCTGGAAGACCGGATTGAGACCGACATCCTCCGGCCTGAGGAGGAGAGAAGGCTTTACGAGGAGCTTAGAAGCTTGTCGAACATTCTTGCGGAGGTGCAGAAAAGGGAGGGGGTTGCGGAGAAGCTGCGTGAGATAAACAGCCAGATGGGGCCTTTGGCTGAGCAGTCGAAGAGCCTGAAGGAGCTTATCAGGATGAGGAGGGAGGAGCTTCAGACGGCTAGGGAGGCTATTCAGTCTGTTCGTGAGATGATTCAGGAGCTTAAGCCGGAGGCTGACTCCTACCATCAAGCTTATCTCGAAGCCAAGAAAAAGGCTCAGATGGCTGATGCTGAGGAGATTCTGCTCATCTCACGGCTTGTGGAGCTTCAGGAATACGCCAAGAAACACAGGGAGCTTGCGCTGAGGACAAGGGAGTATGCGTTGAAGGAGAAGGTAAAGAGTAAGGCTTTGGAGAAGCTGTCTCAGGGCGAAAAGCTCTCCTTCGAGGAGATGAAAGTATTGATGGAGGACGAAAGTGCTTGGGAGACCTTGACCACGAAGAAGCCCAAGTCCTAAACTACTCCTCCTCAACGAACTGAGCGATCGTAGGAACCTCCAGCGGCATCCCTTTCCTCTTCCTAATCTCCTGAATTACCTTGTCTCTTAGCGACGATGGAACAGGCTTCCACTGGCTGAATTCGGTGGCCCAGAAGGCTTTGCCCATAGTGGCGCTGCGCATAGCCTCGCTGAGGTCAAAGGTCTCGGACGCGGGTATTTCGCCCACCACCACGGTCACGTATTCTGCCTGTTTGACGTCGATTACTCTTCCACGCTTACTTGTTATGGTTGAGGTGACTGCGCCCATGAACTCGGGAGCAATCTTTGCCTCAATCTTGAGAACCGGCTCCAGAAGAACAGGCGAGGCAGAAAGAACGCTTGCGTATAGGCTTCTCCACGTAGCAGGAGCTATCTGAGCGTAGCCTCTGTGCACAGGGTCCTCGTGGAGCTCCACCTGTGTGAGGACAGCCTTAACGCCCCTCATGTTTTCAGCAGCCAGCGGGCCTTCCTGTATCACACGCTGGAACCCTCCAACTATCATCATCCTAGATTCCTGAAGGTACTGAGCGCCTTTGGTTGCGTCGACGAGCATGTTTCCACGGCCGTCTATCACCCATACGTTCCTAGCCTCCTCGGCATCCCATCCATGTTCTCTCAAAAGCTTCGCCACTTGCTTCCTATCCATCTCGTCGAAGAGCTCACCTTTCCTGATGAGCTCGACCACCTCAGGCTCCAAAGGCTCGACCCTCGTGTATATCCTGTTGTGGCGGTTGGGAGACTTGCCTTCAAACTCTCTTCCCTTAGACTGGACCGCTTCCCTGTATAGTATGATGGGCTTGCCCGATACAACCTCCAGCCCTGCCTTCTGAATCCACGTAAGAGCTATCTCAAGGTGGAGCGTGCCCATACCGCTTATCAGATACTCGCCCGTCTCCGGCCTTACTACGGTGACGAGAGTCGGGTCTTCGATGGTCAGCTTGTTAAGGAACTCGACGAGCTTGGGCAGGTCTCTGCTGTATTTCGGCTCGACCGAGATCGTCACGACTGGTTCGGAGACGTACTTTAGCGACTCGAACGGTATTGTTTCGACGGAGCCTATCGTATCGCCGGCACGGACGTCGTTCAGCCCCAGCACCGCGGGTATGTTCCCTGCGGGAATGCTGCCGACTATCTCCCTTGACGGACCCATGTAAACACCGACCTGCTGAACTCTTCCCGAAATGTTCCGCCCGACTATGATGACGGAGTCGCCTTCGTTGACTGTTCCGCTGAAGAGCCTGCCCGTGGCAACGACGCCCGCCTGCGGGTCAACCCGAACGTCCGTTACAGCCATGACGGTGGGGCCGTTTTCGTCGCAGTTCAGCATAGCCTGCCCGACCTCGCTCTCGAGGTCTCCCTTCCATATCTTGGATATCCTGTATTTCTGGGCAACATGCGGCGGCGGATGCTTCGATATAACCATCTCCAGCAGAGCTTCGTGAAGGGGTGTCTTCTGCCTAAGCCACTCCACATCTCCTCTGGAGAAGGCGTCTATGACGTCGGCGAATTTGATCCCCTTCTCCTGAGCCTGCTTAACGGTGAAGCCCCACCTGTCCTTCGAGCTGCCGATCGCAACGGTGTTTTCGGCGAAGTTAATCTTCCATTTCTCACGCTGCTCAGGCTCGCCGTACATCTCGATTAAGGCGTTGACGTCCCTCACGATCCTGGTTAGGGTCTCCTGAATCCGTTCTGGAGGTAGACGGAGCTCCTTGACGAGCCGGTCTATCTTGTTGATGTACAGGACGGGCTTAACCCTCTCGCTCAAAGCTTGACGGATGACAGTCTCCGTCTGAGTCATAACCCCCTCGACAGCGTCGACCACAACTATGGCGCCGTCTATGGCACGCAGAGCCCTCGTAACCCTTCCTGAAAAGTCGACGTGTCCAGGGGTGTCGATTAGGTTGACGATGTACTGCTTGCCGTTCGTCTCATAGTACAGCGAGACGTTGGCGGCTTTGATGGTCATCTGCCTCTGCTGCTCCTCCTCCAAGTAGTCTAGGGCGAGGGCCTTGCCGGCAAGCGAGGGCGAAAGAAGCCCGGCTGCGGCTAGCAGGGAGTCGGAGGTGGTTGTTTTGCCGTGGTCGACATGTGCTATGATGCCGATGTTCCTTATGTTCTCCTTGCTCCTTAGGATGTCGACTACTTCCGATATCTTCTTAACTCTTGGCATCGAGTCTCCACGGTTATCCCGAAAACCTCGGTTTTAAATGTATGCGGAGTAAGGTTTATTTCTTCTTCTTAGCAGGCTTCTCAAGCTCCTTCTTCAGGCCTTCGACAAGCTCCTTGACCTTCGCCTTCGTAGTCGACTCCATGAGCCTGCTACCGACGCTGGCCACGAGACCTCCTACAATCATGTCGGCTGACCAAGAAACCTCGGTGCCTCCCTCAACGGGGTTGAGCTGTAGCTGGAGGCTGAGGTCAGCCGTGCTCTGCATCCCCGAGCCCTTTCCCGAGATCCTCAGGCTCGTCGGCGGGCTCAGCTCTTCGTACTTGAAAGCCATGTTCAGGCTGCCCTTAATCATTCCAAGACCGATTTTGAACACGGTCTTGAAGCTCGTGGCATCAACTTTCTCATACTTCTGAAGGTCGGGGATCAGCTTGACGAAGTTATCCGGCTCCGTGATGAACTTCCAAACAGTATCCCTGTCTGCTGCGACAACGAACTTGTCAGCCATCTTCATCTAGCTAGACCTCTACTACAGGCTTACCCGAGCTCCTTATCTCTTCAGCAGCAGCCAGAATGGCCTTGACTATGTTGACGTATCCAGTGCAGCGGCACAGGTTTCCCGAGATGCCGTGCCTAACCTCCTCCTCAGTCGGGTTAGGGTTAATCATCAGATACCCTGCGGAAGCCATTATCATGCCAGGTGTACAGTAGCCGCACTGGAGGCCATGATGCTCCCAGAATGCTTTCTGCAACGGATGGAGCTCATCACCCTTCGCCATTCCCTCTATAGTCAGGATCTTCTTCCCGTTAGCCTGTACGGCGAAGTAAGTGCACGACTTGACCGCCTTCCATTTTCCGTCAAACTGCATCAAAACAGTGCAGGCTCCGCAGTTGGTGGTGTCGCATCCTATGTGAGTTCCCGTAAGCCCTGCATTCTCCCTTATGAAGTGCACGAGTAGAAGCCTCGGCTCGACCTCGTAGCTGTAGTCGACGCCGTTGATGTTAACCGTGACCAATTTCTTCGAAGGCTCAGCTTGCTTCAAACCTTTCTTGGCGGCCATCATTCATCACCTAAACCGCAACACCAGCCCTCTCAAAGGCTTTATTTAAAGCCCTCCTCGTGAAAACCTTAGCCATCTCACGCTTGTACTCAGCTGACCCTCTAAGGTCAGAGGAGGGGTCTGACATGTCGGCGGCCGCCTGCGCAGCCTTCTCCACCAAATCCCTCGTGGGTTTCTGGCCGACCAAAATCTCCTCAGCTTCCGTCGCCCTGAAAGGCGCCGGAGCAACCGCCGTCAAACCTATGCCAACCTTATCAACGACGTTATTGGCGTCGAGAGCGGCAGAAGCCGCCACGCCGACAGTCGCGTAGTCGCCGGCCTTCCTCTCAAACTTAAGGTATGCCTGGCCTACCTTCGCACCCATCGGAACAGGCATCACAGCCTCCACAAGTATCTCGGTTGGTTTGAGTGCTGTCTCGAACGGGCCTTTGAAGAACTTTACAGCTTTGATCCTTCTCTTAGCGGTACCTTGAGCAACGAGCTCGGCGTCCAAGGCTAGGACTGCCGCTGGCCAGTCGGCGGCCGGGTCTGCGTGGGCGAGGGATCCCAGGAAGGTTCCTAGGTTTCTAACCTGCATGTCGGCTATCTGGGGAGCGGCCTCCGCTAATAGCGGGAGCTTCTTCTTGATTATCGGGGAGTGCTCGATGTCTGCGTGCCGTGCTAGAGCACCTATCCGGACAACTTTCCCACCGTCCTTGATGTAGTTGAGCCCTTTGATGTTGTTAATGTCAACGATGTACTGGGGTGAGACGAGCCTGAGCTTCATCATCGGTATGAGGCTCATTCCTCCGCTGAGGACCTTAGCGTCCTTGTGCTTACGGAGGTACGAAACAGCTTGGGCGAGAGTCGTCGGAGCCAAGTACTCAAATTTCCTCGGTATCATCGGTTTTGTTGAAGTTGCGGCTTACTTAAAAACGTTTCGAGGTTTTTGAACAGGCGAAAAATGCAAAACATAAATTAACAGATGAGAACGGAATTCACCGGAGTTGTTAAAGGATCTAACGCCTGAAAGCCTGGTCCAAGCTATGGAGAGGGAGTTGTACGTTGCCGACAGACCCCTTGCTCTGTCCGTTTACTTGGCGCTCAAGCTCGAAAAACCTCTCCTCATCGAAGGGGAGCCTGGATGCGGGAAGACGGAGGTGGCGAAGGTCCTAGCCAAGCTGCTGGACACGGACCTCATACGCCTCCAGTGCTACGAGGGCATCACGGCTTCACAAGCTCTCTACGAATGGGATTATCCACGCCAGCTGATTAACATACGACTGCTCGAAGACAAGAAAACACCCGAGGAGATATCGGCCGAGATATTCAGCGAGAAGTATCTTCTTCGGAGGCCTTTGCTTGCGACGCTTCTCCACGAGGGGCCCAACCCTCCTGTCCTACTCATCGACGAGATAGACAGGAGCGACGAAGAGTTCGAGGGGTTTCTGCTGGAGTTTCTGGCAGAGTTCCAAGTAACAATTCCTGAGCTCGGCACAATATCTTCAAAGAAGAAGCCGGTCGTCATAATTACTTCCAACAGGACGAGGGAGGTCGGCGACGGGCTGCGAAGGCGTTGCCTGTACCTCTACGTGACCTATCCCTCTCCCGAGAAGGAGAGGAGGATCTTGTCGCTCAAAGTGCCCCAGCTCTCGCCTAAGATGGCGGACGAGGTCGTGGCCTTCGTCCAAAAGATACGCCAGATAAACGAGCTCAACAAGAAGCCCGGCATATCGGAGACGATAGACTGGGCTAATGCTTTGAACGTGCTCGGAGCTTCAGACCTCAGCCCTTCTATGATAGAGTCGACTCTAAGCTGCTTGATAAAGAACGAGGACGACCTGAGGGTCATCAGAGATTCAGGGATCTTCTAGAGATGTTTGAAGATGATGTTCTATTCTTAGTGACTGACGTCGCAGAGCGTCTCCGAGGATACGGCGTGAAGTGCGGCAGTTCTGAGACGATAGACGCCTACAGGGCGTTAGGCTTGGTTAAGCTGGGTAGCGTTGAAGAACTCAAGAACGTGATGAAGCTATGCATGGTCAAAAGGCTTGAGGACTACGAGGTGTTTGACAGGGTTTTTGAGGAGATGATGTCGTTGAAGAAAAAGCCGGCCGAGCGTAGGCAGTCTGAGGCCGGGGGAGAGAGTGGGAGCGGGCAGAAGACTCTTGAAAGGAGCAGGGACGGCGGCAGGGACTCTCGCCAGGCTATGATGGCTTACTACAGCCCTGTTGAGATCCTTACGAGGAAGGAGCTGCCCATCCCGACAATCGAGTTCATCCGTGAAAGCAAGAGGGTGATGAAGAGACTACGGCGCAGGCTGGCGCTGATGCCCGGCCGTAGGTACGAGAAGAGCAGCAAAGGCGTCGTGGATTTCGGCGCGACGATGAGGCAGAGCCTGAGAAACTACGGCGAGGTCATGAAGGTTTTGAGGATGAGGAGAAAGCTTACGAGATGCAAGCTAGTTGCGATATTTGACGTAAGCGGCTCGATGGACACCTACACGGAGTTTCTGATGCAGTCTATGTATTCGCTGGCACGTCAGAGCGTGGCCGTGGAGGTCTTCGTCTTCAGCACGAAGCTTCTTCGAGTAAGCAGCCTCCTCAAGTACTTTGGGCCTAAGAAGGCTTCCGACCTCATCTCGAGAGATGTAAACATTTGGGGTAGCGGTACCAGAATCGGCAGCTGTCTGCTAAACTTCATCGAGAAGTACCGCGGGATTGTGAGCAGGGGTACGGTTTTGATAATCGTCAGCGACGGCTGGGACACGGGCGAGCCCGAGCTGCTGGACAGGGCTATGAGGAGCTTGAAGGCCATGGTCGGGCGATTGATCTGGGTGAACCCTCATGCCGACAAACCTGGCTTCAAGCCTAGAACCATAGGCATGGAGACCGCCCTGCCTTACGTGGACATTCTAGCCGGTATGAACGCTTTGAAGAACGTCCGAGGATTCACAAAGTACTTCGGCCCATCCCTCCAGCCCATGACCCGGAGGACGCAAGCCGTCAGCAGACGGGGCCTACACGCTCACCCGTAGCCTCCCGCAGTATCTCCTCTGTCTCGACCTTCTTAACTTCCTGAAGACGTCTTGCAGTACCGCCAGTCTCGAGCATGAGGACTTCAGCCATTATGCTCAGGGCAATCTCCTCGGGCTTCTCCGCACCTATGTCGATGCCGCAGGGTGAAGAGATCTTGCTGAGGTGTTTGGAGTCGAGCCCCATCCTAAGAAGCGTTTCTATTACGATGCCGGCCCTCTTCTTGCTGGCTATGAGACCGACGTACCACGCCCCGCCGTCCAAGGCTTTCTTGATGTACTTGTGGTCTAGCTTGTGCATCGTCGACACCACGGCTGCCGTGCGTTCGTCAACCCTTACATCCGTCAAGTCCGGGTCTACGCTGTACTGGTCTACCTTGTCGGCCCGCTTGAACATGTTCTCAGGGTCTGCGACCACGACTCTGTAGTCGAGCATCTTGCCTAGCTTCGCTAGGCTCTCGACTATCTCGCCGTGCCCCACGAGAAGCAGCTGCTTCTTAGGCAGGACCGGTTCGAGGTAAACCTCCATCGAGCCTCCGCATGGCACTCCCGTTCCACGGAGCTCGTCCTCCATCTCCAAATAGATCGTCCTGCCTTTGGCCTCCTTCAAGGTCTTTAGGGCTTCCTGCATCACGGTGGTCTCGACGCAGCCTCCTCCAACCCATCCGAACAAGCCTTTTCCGTCTTCTAGGATGATTGCCTTCGAGCCGACTTTCCCCGAGGTGTGTCCGAATGTTTTGACGACCGTGGCTATGCAGAACTTCTTGCCCTCGGCCAAAAGCTCGGAGACCTTAGTGTAGAACGTTAAGTTGTCCAACCCGGGATGCAAAAGGTTCGCTAAAATATAAGCTATTCGATCATGTTTGAGGTATGTACAGAAGAGTCGAAAAGTTCACGGACGTTTGGGAGGCTCAGCGAACACTCCTCAGCTACGTAAAGCCTGTGCAGGAGGTTGAAGAAGTCAACGTCTTCGAGGCCTTCGGAAGGGTGGCTGCAGAATCCGTAAGGTCTCCACGAGACCTCCCAGCCCACCACTCGTCCCACATGGACGGCTTCGCTGTAAGCTCGTCCTCTGTCGAGAAAGCATCCGCAGACAATCCCGTAAGGCTCAAAGTAGTCGGCGAATGCAGGCCTGGCAGACCTCCATCCATAAAGCTCGGGCCAGGTGATGCCGCTAGGATACTGACGGGTGGGTTTCTGCCTGAAGGCGCTGACGCCGTTGTTCCTCAGGAGGATGTTGCGATGGAGGATGACGTTATAGTTGTGAGGAGCCCTGTGGATAAGATGCAGTACGTCGACCGTAGAGGTTTTGACGTCGAGGCTGGGCAGGAGCTTTTCGGGAAAGGGCGTGTTCTCAAGGCTTCTGACCTAGTTTTGATGGCCTCGCTCGGGCTGAGAGCTGTCAGAGTAGTTAGGAGGCCGAGATTGGGGATAATGGCTGTCGGAGACGAGCTTACAGACAGCTTCGACGAGGCCTCTTCGGGCAAGATACTGAACACGCACTCCTACGTGGTGAGCAAGCTTGCCGAAGCATCTGGAGCACACGTCGTAAACCTGGGAATCGTGCCGGACAACCCCGCAGCTATTCACGGAAAAATAATCGAGTACTCGGGTAAGCTAGACATTCTAGTCTCGATAGCAGGATCTTCGATAAGCGAGAGAGACGTCTCATCCCTCACCGCCCGCAGTTTTGAGGTCTTCGTCCACGGGTTGACGCTTCAGCCCGGAAGGGTCGGAGGCTTCGCCGTTGTCAACGGTACACCTCTTGTGATGCTCCCGGGATTGATAATGTCCACGCTCAACGTCTTCATGTTCCTCGCCTACCCCTGTCTTAGACGGCTTCAGGGACAGGAGCCTAGGTTCTACCACCGGAGGGTTGGTGCAAGGCTGACTGAGAGGGTCAGCTTCAGGAAGTTCATCGACTTCGTCAAGGTCGTCTGGGTCAGGTTGGAGGAGCTTGAAGACAGCCTTACATGCAAGCCGATCCTAGGCGAGTCAAGCGGAATGAGCATACCCTCGAGGGCTGACGGCTTCATAACAGCTCCGCCCGGCGTCTCCAACATACCTAAAGACATGGACGTCATGGTTCACCTACCTCCCAGCCTCTGATGCTTGGGGTCGGCATGGCTCTTCCTGCATCACGGCTCAGTCTGGGGCAGCAGCCTCATCCCCCATGGAGACACATTAGAGTCATCTAATATCTGTTGCATCGATGCCCAAAACCTTAAAACCAAGCGGCTCGGCTATTTCGAACCGTGATTGAAATGAAAGGACACCTATACAAGCATGCAGAGGAAGAGGAGTTCGAAGAAGAGTTCGAAGAAGAAGACTTCGAGGAGGAGGAATGGGAAGAAGAGGAAGAGGATTTCTAGCTACTCGCCTGTTTCCTCTCCTTCCTTTTTATGAGTGTAGAGCACGATCGACGTTACTGCGCTCTTGACGCCGTGAACCGACAAAATCTTCTCCTTGAGGAAATCCCTGAAGCTAGCTATGTCTCTGGCCACGACCAGAACAATAAGGTCGAACTCTCCCGTCACCTCGTAGACGTCAATTACCTCTGGAAGCTTGCTGATATTCTTCGCAACCTTCTCTATCAAGTTAGACTCGGCGAAGATGTGGATTATGGCCCTGACTCCCGGAGCGGACATCACTCACCAACCCTCTTTAGCGATAGAATCCTCCCCGGGTATCGGGTTATAAGGTTGTGGATGTTCTTCTCGTGGCCTTTCTCGAAGGTTGACTTTTCAGGCCGACGCTGTATGTAGGCGGCCAGGTCAAAAATTCCCTCGTCAATCATGGCTGAGACTGCTTTCTCGAACTCTCCCACCTCGACCAAGCATTCGGCGTTGTAGCCGCTGCGTCTAAGCTGTCTGCAGAGATTCTCCAACTCCCTCTCCACATCTTCCTTAACATGCTCAACACCCACTTGGTCGCCCGTCAAGGTTTCAACTATGCTTACAAGCTTCAAGTCAAATCTCTTGTCGAAGGCGTGGACAACCGAGCTGAGGACGGTTTGGCTGTTCTCGTAAGGCCTGACGAGAACACCGACCTTCATCCGGTAGGCTAGAGGCTCAACCAAGCGTCCTTCACTCGTGCTGAACACACCCGCCCCTATCTTCCTTCGGTAGGCGAAGTAGAACGTCAGCCCTGCAGCCACCCAGACAAGAGCCAGAACCCTGCCTGTGGCGTGGAAAACAACCATCAGAACAAACACAACAGTCAACCCGACCATTCCAAACAAGCCTATCAGAGGGACGACAACCCTTCCACACCTTATACATAATGGCTGGCTCCAAGGAAAGTAGACGTGTTTGTCGACGTTCTTGAGCTTGATGAAGGTGGGCGCTATTGTCAAGTAGCTGAGGACGGCTGCGAAGGCGTAGACGCTCGCCAGAAACGGGACGTCGCCGAGAACCGAAAGAACAACGCCGACGGCTCCGAAGATTACGATTGAGCGGACTGGTGTCCTGAACCTTGGATGTATCACCCTCAGCCACGACGGTAGGAGGTTGAACTTAGCCATGCTCGCAGTCAGCCTAGAAACACCTACGACCCCCGTGTTTGAGCTCGAGTAGCAGAGGACGAATGCCGCTACGCCCACCAAAGGAGTGAGGACGGGAGCTACGTACGGAAAACCGCTCACCAAGACGTAGACGGGGCTTTCGTAAGACTCGGCCAGCTCTGTCCATTCCATCGAGCCTACAGCCAGAACGGGGAAAAGAACAGCCGACGACACGACCACCAGCACAACAAGCTTAGTCGCCTTCGGTATGGAGAAGTGCGGCCTCCTAGTCTCCTCAGCCGCCTGAGCAATCGACTCTATCCCCACGAAAGAGGCCATGGCTAGAGTTATGGAGTACAGGAAGTTGTTCATCTCGACAGATAGAGCTGGGTAGTAGGCGACGTCTCGATGAAGCATCGGCGACCCTAAGACGAAAAGCTGGCGTAGCAGCAGCTGGGCGTCGAATTTGAGGAGAAAACCAGTGGACAGTACGAGGGCTTCTATGAAGAGCCCTAGGAAAACAAGGGCTGTCACCATCAGCGACGAGTATTTTATGCCGATGATGTTCAGCACCACGAGCAGTGATGCGAGAAGCCCTGCCAACAACCCTAGGGAGGGGATTTGAAGACCCAGAAAATGGATCTCCGGGGTATGGAGAGCCGGGATTAGTTGACGGAGGTAGCCCGCAGCCGCTACGGAGAAAAGGGAGATGCAGAGGACGTAGGCTAGTAGCATCGCCCAGCCGGACAGGAAGCCTACGAAGCTGTTGAAAGCCCGCATGGAGTAGACTTGCACTCCTCCGGCGTAGGGATAGGCCGGGGCTAGCTCGGCGTATATCAGCCCGACGGCTGAGTAGAGGAGGGCTGCGACGGCGAAGGATAGTGGAGAGGCTCCTCCGGCGAAGAGGGTGATGGCGCCGAGGGCTATGAAGATGTTGGGGCCGACGTCGCCGTAGCCGAGGGCGAAGGACCCGAGCCAGCCCACCTCCCTTTTGTACCCAAGCTCACGACGGCCACGGCTCAAGCAAGCAACACTTTCAAGCCGCTCAACCGTGCAGCCTCAATATAAAACAGTACAACCTTTCGAAGAAAAGACTATATTCCACCCTCTTCACGAGCCTGAACCCCAACCCCTCAGCATAGTTCAACAGCTTGTCGACGCCCGACAGGTTCGACGCCAACAGAACAGCTGTACCACCAGCCTTCAGACAAACCCTAGCGGCCTTCAAGACCTCTGCGGCCGTCTCCCAGCCCTCCGGGCCTCCGTGGACAGCTGGGTCGTGGAACTCCGGCTCCTCGGGCAGGTAGGGAGGATTGGCTACGACAACGTCGAAAGCGTTGGGGCGAAAGGGGAGGATGCTCGCGTTGACAAAGTGCACGCATCCCTGTAGGTTCTTAAGCCTTTCAACAGCCTGCTTCAGGGCCGCTGAGTCGATGTCGGTGCCGACGGCTTCGAACCCTTCCTCAGCCAGCACCCTGAGGATGTAGCCCGTGGAGCAGCCGACCTCCGCCGCCAGCCCTCCCCCACCCAAACCTCTTACAACGTCCTCCAGCAGAAAGCTGTCCTCAGCCGGCTCGTAGGGCTCGTTCATGGATAGACTCTCGTGGGCGTCCGGGGAAACATCGCGGCAGACCTGATGTTCTTGAGCCCCAGAAGCCACTGGACAAGCCTCTCCAAGCCAAGGCCAAACCCGCTGTGCGGCACGCTCCCATACTTCCTCAAATCTAGGTACCAGGAGTAGTCGGACGCGTCAAGCCCCTCCTCCTCAATCCTCGACAGCAGCTCGTCGTAGTCGTGGATACGCTGACCGCCGCCCACGACCTCGCCGTAGCCTGATGGGGCGAGGAGGTCGGCTGAAAGGGTGAGCTCCTTGTTAGACGGGTCGGGCTTGTGGTAGAAAGCCTTCGCCTTCTTGGGAAAGTGGGTGAGGAAGAATGGTTTGTCGAACTCCATCGTAAGAACCCTCTCCTCGTCAGCCCCCAAGTCTGACCCCCAGATCACCGAAACACCCTTCCTCTCCAAAAGGTCGAGAGCCTCCGAATACTTGACCCTTTCGAAAGGAGGCTCCAGCATCGAGTAGTCGACCTTCCTGTCGAGAAGCCTGAGCTCGTTGACAGAGTCCTGGAGAGCAGCTGTGGATGCTTCCGAGACAAGCCGCTCAACAACCCAGGTGAGGTCTTCAATCCCCGAAAAAGCCATCTCCCCCTCGACGTGCCAGAACTCCGTCAAGTGCCGGCGGGTCTTGCTCCTCTCAGCCCTGAAGCTGGGCTGGACGCTGTAGACCTTCTCCAGCGAGTATATAGCCGCCTCCTGGTAGAACTGGACGCTCTGAGTGAGGTAGACGGGCTTGCCGAAGTAGTCGACTTGGAAAAGCGTCGCCCCGCCCTCGACGGCGGCCGTTATGAAGGTCGGGCAGTGGACTTCGACGAAGCCCTCTCTCTCGAACCAGCTTCTCAAGTGGTGTATGAGCTTGGACCGGAAACGTAGGACGGCGGCTGTCTTCGGCCCTCTTATTGCAAGATGCCTGTTCTGGCTCACGACCCTGGGGCCTACTCCTTTCTTTAGGGGATACTCTCCGAGAGACTGCGAAATGACCTCGACGCTTGTGCAGCTTACTTCGACCCCGCCCGGAGCCCTCGGGTCGTGCCTAACGATTCCAGAAACCTTTAACGCCGACTCCCTGCCAGCCGCCGCAACCCTGCTGAAGGTCTCTTCGGAGACGTTGGGTGTTCTTACCGTGGCCTGAACCAACCCCGTCGAGTCTCGGAGGTCTATGAAAATCAGCCTTCCGTGCAGCCTTTTAGACCTAAGCCATCCAAGAAGCTCGACAGACGTCCCGTCGGCCAGCTTGCCAACCTCAGCCGATTGAACCCTCATCCAGCCTAATAGCCGAACTCCGGCATATATAGAGCTACATCACGGCGGTTCCTTCTTTGACTTCCCTCTCAGGGACCAGGGGAACTACTTTGTCTTCGTCCTCGACTGCTGTCAGGAGCATGGCTTCCGACACCTCCCCCCTTATCTTCCTAGACTCCAGGTTTGTTGCGAAGGCGAACAACCTGCCCTCAAAGTGCTGGGGCGGGTAGAGCTGAGCCAGGCCTGTGATAACCCGTTTACGTGTGTCGCCGAAGTCGACCTCAAGCCTGAGGAGCTTGTCGGAGTTGGGAACCCTATCAGCCTTGACAACTCTCCCGACCCTCATCTCAATTCTCTTGAACTCGGCCATCGATACCATGGCCGAAAACACGCAGTTTCCTCTAAAAAAAGTTATGCACGTGCTTTTTCTGCAATTTTTTCAGAAAGTTTTTTATCCCTCGAAACCTACATTATTGTGAAGAAATATGGCGAGGAAGGCAAAGAAAGCAGCGAAGAAGAAGACCGCCAAGAAGGCCAAGAGGGCTAAGAAACCAGCCGCTCCCAGCCCTGCTGAAGCACCGTCGGCTTCACCGGGATAAGCCTCTAAGCCAATCCTCTTTCTTTTTATTCCTCCTCAACCCACTCCCAAAACCTTCTCCTAGGCTGCGGGGGAGCTGGCCTGGGTGTCATCAGCTCCTTGACTCCAGCCGTCACCAGGGAGGAGGCTGCGGGCGTTAGGAAGATTAGGACGAAGTCGAGAGGGCCTTCGAGGAGGATGGTGGACGAGACCCATGACAGGTAGTGCACCCAGTTCACCGCCCCGGGCAGGCGTGGCAGGACGTACATCGACAACCCTATGAGGGCTAGGTAGACTAGCGACGATGTTATTAAGGCTGGCGGGATGGATGTTTTGGCCCTCCTTGAAAGTAGGCCCATCACCACGCCTGCGGCAGCCCACGACAGGAGCGGGGCTGGACCAAGCTTCACCGCGTTCCCGCTGGGAGCTAGGGTCGACTCCAAGCCGAGGGCTGAGGAAAGGGGTGTTAGGAGGGTTGAAACGCTTGACAGCACGACTGCCAGCACCGACACCTGGAAGCTTGACGGCGGGATTGTCTGACCGGCTAGGCTTGATAAGACGAGGCCGGCCAGCACCAGCGTAGACAAGCCTGCTGCAGAGGCTGTTAGGGTGTTCACAGCCGTCGTCCTTCGACGTCTTCTTAAAAGGTTTCCACGCTATTCAGGAGCTATAGTTCCGCGGATAATACCCGTGTGTTGCGTGGTTTATATTTATTCGACCCTTACCTTCACACCCTTGGGCGTTGCGATGGATGCTTTGACGAGAAGCACTCCCGCCTCGTAGCGGGCCTCTACCTTCGAGGGTTCGACAGGTCTCGGAAGCCTTACGACTCGGCGGAAACCCCTACCGTGCGTGAAGGGGTAGAGTCTCGAGAAGGCTGGAGGAGGAGTCATGTATTCGCCGACGATGGTGATAGTCGAGTCGTCGACGCTGATGTCTATCTTCTGTTTATCGCAGCCTGGCATCTCGACGGCGACGTACAGTTCTTGTCCTGAGACGGTGTAGTCGATTTTCGGGGTCCTGTAGTCCCCGACCGGTGTTTCGAGAAAGGTTGTAGAAGATTCGAAAGCCTCCCTCATCCTGTCCTCGATATCCTTGGCCAGCCGGCGGAAGAATTCATCCCACTTGGAGTCGCTCACGGATGTAGATATGTTAAGCAACATATAAAAATAAAACCCGCCTAACCAAGGTGTTGACTCGTTGCTACGTATGCGGGGTGGAGGAGCTTCTACCGTTTCGCTGCAGCTACTGCTCGGGATTGTTCTGCCCAGAGCACCGCCTTCCGGAGAAGCATGGATGCGGGGGAGGACGGCTGGCGAGAAACCCTGCGGAGCTTACCTCAAGGAGTTATGAGGCTCCTCGGATGGTAAGTGGTAAAGGCTATCGAGCCCCACTCTCCAACGAGCTGTTCAGCATGGTTGTGGCCTGTTTAACGGTCTGCTTGTCGGGCCTCAGCCTCCTCGGATGGCCGCCGCTTCAGTCTCCTCCGATGCTATTCTTGATATCCGGCTTCGCAGCCTCCTTCATAGGACATGAGCTGGCCCACAAAATCACAGCCGTCCGGAGAGGGCTTTCGGCTTCTTTCAGGCTCTTTATACCCGGCTTGTTCGCCACGCTGCTCACGGCCGTCCTGCCCGTTCCATTCAAGGTGATAATGCCTGGAGCCGTAGTCGTAGCCGGTCGCCAGACCTTCCGAGACTTGGGCTTGATCGCTTTGGCAGGCCCAGCTTTCAACATGGCCTCAGCGGCGTTGTTCATAGTTCTATCCCGGATTTTGGGGTCGTGGCTGCTAGACGCCTTGGCCGCCGTCAACAGCTTCATGGCTTTCTTCAACCTGCTTCCGATCTTCCCGCTGGACGGTGAGAAGGTGTTGAGATGGAGCAGAGTACTATGGGCCGTGTCTTTCGCCCTGTCCACGGCGTTGTTTCTGTTGATGAGGCTGTAATCGCCATGCTGCCCGGAAACTTATATCATACCTATGGTTTTTCCAACATGACTGTGATGAAGGCAAAACAAGCTCCTAAAACTCGTTCCGAGAGGACGAGGATTTATAAGTATAGGGTCACGGTGCTGGAGGAGCCTCCCGAGACTCTTGACGGGTTCAAGATCTTCGGGCTTGAGGTGAAGCTGGGGAAAGGGAGGCACGTCGACTTTGCTCCCAACCTTCGGGTGCTTGATGTGGAGGCCACTCAAGAGCCTCTGCCCATGGACGTGGAGGTCAACGCAAAGTACCACAAGGTTGAGAACAAAACGGTAATAGTAAAGAGGCGTTCGCTTCTCTTCTCTATCGTGAAAGTTGAGAACACTACTTCCCAGCTTCTTTGAGCTGTGCACAACCTCCGTACCCAGCCATGATGGCCGAGCATGCTTGGAAAGCCTTGGCCATCAGATCCGAGGCCCTCTCTCTAGAAGGAGCTTTGACCAGCATCGAGTAAACCGGAGCGCCTTTCGTAGTTATCTCAACAACCTCTGAGGGCCCGGCTGTTTTTTCAGCCTCGGCAGCAGCAGCCCTTATCGCCTCAACCCCTTTAGGGCCATCGCATCGGAGTACGAGGTCAACCCTCATCTCGACTTCATGAACCTTGATCTCCTGCTCGACGGCTCTCCTCAGGTGTTCGAGCTCCGTCTCGGAAATCGCTGGGAAAAGTTTTTGAACCGGCTCTCCCGCGGCGAATTTTTCAAGAATGTCGTACAGGGTTGTCAGGTTGGGGTAAGCCATTAAAAGCTGCTCGGCTACGGCCTTGTACCCTGCAGCCTCCAAAAGTTTTAGAACCTTCAAAACCTTTGTCTTCTTCTTGACTTCAAGAAGTTTGTCAAACCTCTCTTTCTGAGAGACACGTCTCAAAGACAGGTCTATCTGAAGGGTGTCTGGGTTGACTCGGATGACTTTGAAGACTGTTTTCTGCCCTTCCTTCAGATGTTCCCTGATGTTGCGAACCCACTTCAGCGACACCTCGGAGACGTGGATGAAGCCCTCGTAGCCCTTGTAGTCCTCCACTTCAACATAGGCGCCGTAGTCTTTCACGCTGAGGATGCGCCCCAGAACCAGCTCTCCTACTTCCGGAGTCTTACTCAAGAACTTTCTCCTTCTTCCCGTATATTCTTGCTTTTCCGCCGACCGGCTCAGCCACAACGGCTCCGCAGACCCCGCATCTCACGGTTGTTTTGGCCGAGTCGAAGACCGTGAGCCTGTTGCCGCATTCGTTGCATACCACTACTAGGAACTTTGAGGTGGGCGCGGGTATGAAATTCTCAACCGGCTCCGACAAAGCTACCTCACCAGCTCAAGCTTCTTAAGCCTTATGCCCTGCCTCATCACAGACCGGCCGCAGTTGACACACTTCAGGACCAGCGTCTTCTTTTCCGTCGTCTTAGACTTCTTCTTCTGGATAGGGTACTTCTGGCCTCCGTAGCCCTTCAGCTCACGTGAGTGTCTTCTCGCGCCTAGGGCCAACGAACGCTCCTTCCCCTTCTTGTACAGGGAGACGCTGTGGTTGGTGTGGCTGTTGCATTTGGGGCAGTAGGTCTGTATTGTCGACGGAACCTTCATTCCACGGCTGAGAAGGTACAGCAGGATTTAAACCGTTTGAAAGCCCTTTTTAACGGCTTTTGACGGTGGAAATGCATGGGCCTAGTTGTTGGCGACGTGATGACGGCAAACGTTCTCACAGCATCCCCCGACGACACCGTTTACAGGGTTGCTTCTCTGATGTCTTCGAGGGGAGTCGGGTCTTGCGTGGTCGTGAGGGACGATAAGCCTGTCGGCATCGTCACCGAGAGGGACATCGTGAGGAGGCTCGTTGCCGCCGGCCTGTCGCCTAAGCGTGTTAAGGTGGGCGAGATTATGTCGAGCCCCGTCATCGTAGTCGGTGAGAAGACAAACTTGGATGAAGCGGCTGCGGTGATGGCTAGGAACAGGATACGCCGGCTTGTCGTGGTGAGGGGGGAGGAAGTGGTCGGCATAGTGAGCGTGACCGACTTGATAAGGTCTGCAGAAGCTGGTCAAGCAGGCGTCTTCTTTAGAGCAATCCTTAGAGGTTAGTCGGCCACAAGGACTCTCAAGTCCTCAACCCATTTGCCGAACTCTTTCCTAAACCTATCGACGAGGTTGTCGACCATCATCCTCATCCTGCCGACGACCACGAAGTCGGCGTCGCCGTAGACCTCGTCCACCGACTCAACGTCCTCCCATCCACGCAGCTGGTTGAGGATGGGCTGCGGGTCGAGCTGCGGGTTTAGCTTGGCCAGCAGGTAGACCTTCTCCCCCCTTAGATACTTTTCAACGGCGTGGGGGTCTACCTCGACCCCTAGGCTTTCTCGCAGGACTTCTCTAAGCTCGGCCAGGGTTAAGCCCCCGTTCTTCTCCCTCGACTTCTTGGCGAGGGCTTCGGTCGCAGCCCGGACACGTGGGTCGTTGAAATCCATGCCTGTAATCGTGGCCACGAGGCGGTGGCTCGTGTACATGCCCACGTGGAAGATGGGGGTGCCGAAGTCGTGCTCCAGCTTTTTTGAGGGGATGTATCCCTCCGGCTTAGCCACAGCCATGGCTTGATGAACTCCCGCCCTCAGCGTCTTGGCTTCCTCCGACAAAGGATGCCGCCAAGGAATCCTAACACCCGTCGCCCTGCTGAAATAGCTGTACAGGGGGGCTAGCTCACTTCTGTCAACGCCCAAGCTCAGGCCATGGATGTCCTCAAGCGTGGCCACCACCTCGTAGAGGTCGGCTATGCCGTTCCTGTCGCCCACGCCCATTATCGTGGTGTGGGCTTCCGCGACTCCTTCGAGTATCGATTGGACTGTGTTGGACGAGGCCATGCCGTAGTCGTTGTGGAAGTGGGCTGCGAGGGGTGTTTCGACGGATTTTTGGAGGCTGCGAATGAACTCGGCTGCTTTTCGGGGGGATAAGAGCCCTGAAGTGTCAGGCACGCTGACGAGGCTCGCCCCAGCCCTGCCGAGGTTGTTCACGGCGTTGACGAGCATCTCAAACTCGCCCTCGACGTAGAACCTCGAAGCATCCTCGACGGTCGCCCTCACGTAGCGGAAGCCATGCCTCCTCGCAGCTCTCACAGATTCCGCCAGCCTTTCCAGAGCCTCCTCGTAGGTTATGCCGTGAAGCTTGTGAACCCGGTGGATCTTCGTTGGAGATATGTAGAGGGCCACGCCGAAAGCATCGTACTTTGCAGCCGCCTCCACATCCTGCTCGACAGCCCTTCCGTGCATCACGACTTCAACGCCTCTGTCGCCCAGCACTTCGACCACAGGCTGGATGTCCTCACGGGTTGTTCGTGGAGGATAGTCGACGGGAAGCTCAACCCTCTTGACTCCGGCATCGGCGAGCCTTCTGGCCAGCTCGACCTTCAAATCCGTCTTGAGGGGTTGGAACAGCTCCCCCTCCCTAAACGTCGAGTCAAGCAACGTTGTCAACTGAACTCGCCACGATACGCCTCACTTTCGTATTTATAGATGAGCCCATGTTATTGTTTCAGTAATTTTACTACGTTTTTCGCAGGAACTGTTGAATTTTTCGCCGAGGTTGAGCTCCATCTTTTCAGCTCCAGCATCTAATCCATTCCGAGAACCTAGAAAAGCTTCGAAACAGTGTCGACGGAGGTTTAACTTCCTGATTTCAGACAAACCTTATCCAGTTGGGCTCAGACACCAAATTCCCCATAGCCGTCAGTTTTATGGCACCTCGCTCACGTTTGTGAGCTTTTCTAAATCCCTCCATCCGTGAGAAGGTCTCCCAACCCGGTTTTACAGTTGTCAGTGAGTTAACAGGCTTGTTGTCAATACTGCGAAAACGAACAACGTTATGAGAAGGAACTTGATGTTTCTTTCTGCAGCGAAGTATACGATGGACGTCAAAACCCGGCTGTACGGCGTGAAAATTAGAATGACCAAACCGGCGGTCATTAAACCTTCTGGGCCCAAACCCTTCGAGCCGAGGTTCATGACGTAGTCAAAAAAAGTCGGCGAGCTCACCCTGAAGGACTCAGATAACTCGACTTCGCTTCCCAACGCCACGGCGTAGAAAAATATAGCTAAAGTTAGTACTGCTAGGCTTGTCAAAACCTCTGCAAGCAATAAATTTCCGAGAAATTTTTCAAGCCGACCGACTTTCATCCGAATAACCCCTTCAAAAGCATCTGAACCATTATGTACAGAACAACTAATAGAAACAAAACCCGGGTGGTCCGGTTGCTTAATTTTCTTAGCACAATTGAACCGACCATAGCGCCTAATGTTGTTCCCACAGCCATCGGAGCTGCTAAATCCAAGTAAAGCAAGCCGGAGTTGAAGTAGACACTTACCCCAGCTAAAGCTGTCATCCCGATGATTAAGTTGCTCGTTGCCGACGAAACTTTTGACGGCATTTTTAGCACTAGTTCGTGAACAGATACTTTGAAGGCCCCGGCGCCTATTCCGAGCATCCCCGCAGCGATTCCCGCCACGAGCATGCCCGCGCCCCCGAGTAAAGAGTTAGTCAGCCGGTAATGGACTTCCCTGCCGAGATGCTCGTCGAAGTACGAGTCTGAAAGGCCCAGCCATTTCGATATTCTGTCTTGCGAAACCTCTCTTGGCAACTCCTCTGCGAAGCGGCGCATGCCTATGAATGATGTTAGGAGAAAGCCTGCGAAAAATAAGTACAGCAGTCTCGGGGCTATAAATGTCGTTACAGTTGCACCGATTATTGCTCCCGTAATCGTGAACATCTCGAGAAACATCGCCGCCCTGATGTTCGATAGGCCTTTTTTCACGTACGAGGCTGACGAACCGCTTGAGGTAGCGATTATGGCGACCATACCGGCTGCTATCGCGTTCTTGATTGGGACTCCGAGTAATGTGAGCAGAGGGGTCGTTATACTGGCTCCACCCAATCCAGTGATGGCACCTAAAAACCCCGCAAAAACAGAGAAGACGACAACTTCTTCAAGACTAACCATTGATTGTTCGCTTTTTCGCCGGTATTTGTGTGTAGTCTTCGCCGGGGGTGGGATTTGAACCCACGCGGCCCGTGAAAGGCCACAGGCTCTCCAGGCCTGCCCTATACCAGGCTTAGGGACCCCGGCTCTGTAGAGGATTTCTGCGGCTCGTGTTTATGAGGTTTTCCGCCTCAGCCCGCCCCTCCAAACCGGGGCGTAGGTTGAGCGTGGCATGACGACTCTTACGGTGTCGACCGCAGGGCCCTCCACGGCTTCGAGCATCTCTGCGCCCGTCATCAGCGCTGTTCCGAAAGCCACAAGCTCGCTCTTCAGCGTCATGACCGCCACAAAGTCTCCCTTCCTGATCTCTGGGTCCAGCTTGCTCACGCCAACCGCCATCAAGTCAGCTCCGTGGCAAACAGCGTCTACAGCCGTGTCGAGAATGTAGACCTTCGGAAGCAGCTGGACACAGTCCTCCACGGGTCTCACCATCTTCAGAAGGGCTTCGGATTCTCCCGACTGCTTGTACGAGGTCCAGGCCTCGTACAGGTCGAGAACAGTGTACGATTTGTTCTCCGTGAAAGGACCCGCCCTAACCCTCCTCAGCTCCTGCATGTGGGCTCCTACGCCAAGGTACTCCCCTATGTCGTGGCAGAGCTTCCTGATGTAAGTTCCGCCTGAGCAGCCCACCTTGAACAAAGCCAGCCTCCCGTCCCTTTCCAGCAGCTCGTTGTAGTAGACTGTCCTCACCCTCGGCCTCCTAGCCACAGCGGCCCTCACTGGAGGAACTTGGTAGATGTCGCCGGTGAAGAGCTCGAAAGCCTTCAGCAGCTCGTCGTCGGAGACGTCGCCGTGAAGCTCGAGCAAACCCACATACTCCTTACCGCTGTACATCAGCGCAGGAGCCGCCTTCGTCCCCTCGCCAAGCATCAGCGGAAGAACACCCGAGACAGCGGGATCTCCCCGAAAGACTCTAGGGTCCCGCCGTGCCCGGCCTGAGCAAGCCCGAGCATTTTCTTGACCATGTAGGCTACTTCGTGGCTCGTCGGCCCACGGGGCTTGTCGAGGTTTACAACCCCAAGCCCGAGAAGCTCTTCAACGGACCGCTGCTCCGGGTTCTTTCCACGGCTGTAGTCGGTCTCTGCCTCACGCTTAACCTCGAGCCTTTGAGGCCTCGTCCAAGGAGGGTCAAGCCTCATACCGCTCAACCATGTACCGCTCCAACCCAGCATCCCTTATTGCTTTAAGGACTTCCTCGTCCGAAGCATCCCTCGGTATCTCCAGCTTCTTCGGCGTGGGAGCTAGATGCTTTACGTTGACTTTCCTCCTCCTCAGCCCAGTGAGAGGCTTGGGTCCTGTTAGAACGACGTAGCCGTCGTCAAGCACGGAGACGACAACACCTTTCGAACCAGCATCCCTGCCCGAAAGCTTTACGCAAACCCTTCCAAGAAGATCCTCCGCAGTCATGCCGCTGAAAAATAGCTCTCCGACAGCTTTTATACATAAATTAAGCAATTAGAGGCTCTGTCTATGGCTGTCAAACAGGTCGTCTGCCTCTCCGGCTTCGCTGCCGTCGGCAAGTCAACAGTAGGCAGGATGCTGGCTAAGCGGATGGGGCTCCGTTATGTGTCGGGAGGCGACGCCCTCAAGGAGGTTGCGAAGATGCATGGGTTCAACCCAACTGGGCCCGGATGGTGGGAGACGCCGAAGGGCTTGGAGTTCCTAAGGCTGCGCAGCAAAGACCCCAGCTTCGACAAGAAGGTGGACAGTATGCTGCTGCGGATGTGCAGGGCTGGGGGAGTCGTCGTTGACTCGTGGGTGATGCCCTGGCTTTACGAGGGCAGGTCCTTCAACGTCTGGCTTACCGCTGACAAGAAAATCAGAGCCGTGAGGATGGCTGAGAGGAGCGGGATATCCAGGGCGAAGGCTCTGAGGCTGCTGGCTGAAAGAGACCGAAACAGCGCCAGAATATACCGGAATCTGTACGGCATAAGGATGGGAACGGACCTAGAACCCTTCCACCTCGTAGTCGACACCACGAGGCTTGAGCCCGAGAGGGTCGTCGAGATAATCGAGACAGTCGCCCGACACTACTTCACAATTTCCACTCGGCGGCGACGCCGGTCAACAACCGGTTCCTCGAGCAGGATGCGCACAAGGACCCGCCGGGCCTAGAAACCCTCTTTGACGATGCACCCCGGCCGCCCCTGACTGAGACGCCGTGGACGGGTTTTCCGCAGTAGGGGCAGTGCCTCGTGGCGGAATAAGGCCTTCGGAGGTGAAGGCGTATGTTTCCGCCCGGAGTTCTAACTTTTATCCTTACGCTGGTCCTTGTCCTGAGGCTTCTCCTCACCAACCGATACACCCATCCCTGTGAGGCTTAGACCCATGACCTTGGAGATCGGGGAGCCTACGCCGAAGAACGAGAGGATGAACCAGCCGTAAAACCTTATCTCACCCCCGTCGGTTATGAAGGGAATGTTTAGGCCTTGAGGCGCATAGCCTACGACGGCGTCTCCGAAGAAAGACGCCAGGAACGGGTAGACGGTGAAGAATATCATCATGCTGGCGAACATCGTCATCAGGTTCTTCTTGCTTACCTCCGCGTTGAGCTTCTGGATGTACTCCTTCCTCTTCTGAAGCTTCTGAATAGTCTTCTGGTCCTTCTTCCTCGTCGCAGCCATCAGCTCCTTGTTGAAGGCTTGGATCTCGGCCATCTTGGCGAAATCCTCTTTCTTGAAGATTATCTTCCTCAAGCCAGTCGTTGTCGCCGAAATGGCTGCAGCCATGCCTGAGATGATCATCATCTCAACTATCACGCGCTACTCGCCTCCTAGGAACCTGCCCAGAGCCGGATACATCTCTGAAAGCCTCTCCCTCATCAGGATGTTGTAGTACTGGTGAAGGATGCCTATCATGAGCAGCAGGCCTATGCCTGTTCCGAAGACGTTAAGATAGTCGGCGACGCTGGCGACCACGCCTATCACCAACCCTCCGATTATCGTGACGGTTGAGATGTATTTACCTATGATGCTGGCGATGATGGTGGGAGACCTTCTGAAGCCAGGCACTTGCATGCCTGCGCTGATGAGCTGCTCGGCGACCTTCTCGGGCCCGAGCCCGCCGACTTGGACCCAGAACTTGGCGAACAATACTGCGAAGATTATCAGCAAACCCGCATGTACAGCGGCTCGCACAGGGTCTTCGACGACACTCGCGAGCCCACGCGGGCCTATGACGTAGTAGGCAAGCCCGCCTGTCGGAACTAAGGTTCCTATTTCTTGGTTGTAAACATAGGTGCCTAATAGGTTGAGGAAGAAGTTCTCGTTGTTGGGGTTGAACCTGCTCCAGACTAGAGACCCCATGTAGAATATGTTGCTGAAGACCGTTGTGGCGAAGATTATCGGGACGTTCGACACGTACAGCAGTTTGACGGGATACTTAGCACGATAGCCCTGAAACTTGGCGTACGAGATGGGGATCTCGACTCTGATGGCCTCTATGTAGATGAGAACCAGAACTAGGAATATTGTGGAGATTAGGCCAACTATGTCAGGGTAGCCTCCCTGCCTGACCAACAGGCTTGGGAAGTTTCCGGCTAGAAGTGTCTGGAAGATCGCTAGGATGACCCCCTGGTATACGCCGTCAGCCAATATTATCGGGGAGATAAGGGAGACAAAGATCTCCTCAGCCACGCCTGCGACTATGAACAGGCTTATCCCGCTTCCGAGCCCCCAGCCTTTCTGGACAAGCTCATCCAGCAGGATTATCAAAATCGTTGCAGCAACGAGCTGTATGAATATCAGGACGTTCTGGGTGGTTGTTGTGGGTCCGAAAAACCCTGCGTAGACGTATGCAGCGCCTTGGAAGAGCGTGATCACGATGGCCAGCAGCTTGCTGGTCGATGTGAATAAAGCCCTGTCCTCGCTCTTCTTCAAGTCCAGCTTTATCAGCTCAGCTCCAACGAGGAGCTGGAGTATCAGCCCAGCCGTCACTATCGGCCCTATTCCTAATGTGATCAGCGTTCCCTGCTTCTGTGCGAAAACTATGTTCAGGAGCACGGGGCTCTGGCCCGTCTGCTGAGCCTGGGGCAGGCCGTAGAGGAAGGTATGCCCCATCCAGACATAAACCACGAGCGCCAGAGCCGTCCAGGCAAGCTTCTCAGTAAGCCCTACCTTTCGGCCGGGCTTCTTTATCTCGGGTAGAATTTTAGAAGCTTTCTCGAAGAATGTTCGGACAGCGGATTGTTCACTCATGCCGTTGCCTCTCCGGGTTTGACCAGACGGCCCCCAGACTTTTCAACGATCTCGGCGGCTTTCTTGCTCCATTCTTTCACGACTATCGTTAGGGGTTTGTAGAGTTTTCCGCCTCCGATGAGTTTGTCGTAGCCCATGTTGTCCAAGTCTATCGTCCCAGCTGCCGACGACTCGGCGATTTGAGAAACCTTCAATAGGCTAACTGCTCTCTTCTCACTCTTCTCCACCGGCGTAAACCCGTCCTTGCCGAAATAGTCCTCCGACAGCAGCTTGGTCCACTTGTGCTTGTGGCCGCCCGCCATTCCCCTGCCTCCTTTGGCTCCTGTTTTCCTGTGCTGGCCTATCTGCCCCCATCCATGGGTTCTCGAGCCCCTGAGCTTCCTAACCTTCCTCAACCTTGTTGGCATAGTACCACCAACACTCGTGAGCGTCTGAGTTAACGTGTCGATAGTTTGTTAATAAGTGTTTTCCAGCTAAATCATCCGCCTGAACAACTCGTTGATCTCTCCGCCCCTGTCCCCGTACTCGCCACCGGACTTGAAATCCCTCTTGACAGAGCGTTTAAACCCTCCGCTCGGCGGCCTCAGCCTGAGAAGCACAGGCTTTTCCAGGCTCGACTCGCCTTTCTCAAGCTTCTCGGCCAGCTTTTCCAGCCCGCCTTCCGCCACGTACCCGGCCTTTTTCAAGAACGTGAAGATCGTCTGCTTGTTGGGCTCTCCCCACGTGAGGTATCTCTGCGCTATCCCGAGCATTCCTATAAGGGTTGGCGACGAGGGGTAAAGCCCGGCCTTGAACGCTCTGTCGAGACGCAGCGACTCGAGAGTCTTCGCGACCTCCGGGTCCAAGCCGACGTTCCCCTTAATCCTCAAAACCATCAAAACGCTGGTCATCTTCAAGCCATGCTCCACATGTCCTGCAAGACGATCTTGCTGGTCTGCCTGAGAGCCATGTAAGTAGCTCCTATGACCGAGAGCGAGGTTCTCGTCTCGCCGAAGCTCTTGGTCCAGCAGTCTTTTACACCGGCAAGAGACAGTATGACTTTCTGGCTCTCGCCGGCCACAAGCCCGAGGCCTCTCGGGGCTGGAAGTATCTGTACCCTCACGCTTCCATACTTTCCGTCGGTCTTGACGAGCAGGCTGTGAGGCTCGCCGCAAGCGCACTCCCAGCTTCCGCATCCCCGCCGGACTGGGATTATGTTGAGCTTAGCGTTCCTTATCGCCTTCTCGATAGCCAGCACCACTTGGGAAGACTTGCCCGTTCCAACGCCGACGTAGCCGTCCCTGTTGCCGACGACTACTAGGGCCTTGAACCGGGTTTTCTCGCCGGCGTCCGTCTGACGCTGGACGAGCTTGACGTCAATCACCTCCTGCTCTAGGTTTGGAAGAAGCCTGTCGACTATCTCTGGCTCGAGGATCCGTGCGTGGTTCTCGAAGACCTGCTCTATCGAGGTAATCCTTCCCTCTTCCACATACCTTCCCAGCGTCGTCCTAGGCTTCCACTCAGACACTCCCAGCTCCCCCCATGATCTTGTCCCTGACCGTCTGAACATTCTTGTCTAGGTTTTGAATATATTCTCCGTCCACCTTGGAAAACTGCCGCCCTGCCGGGTTCTGCCTCGACGTCTGGTAGTAGGTGGTTATGTGCCTCCCTAGGAGGCGGTCTTCTTCGGGCAGCACCTCCTCCGACGAAGGTACTTCAAGCCCTGCGTCCAGAGCCCCCTTCAACACAGCGTACAGCCTGCTGCCCTTCACCGACCTGTAAACACCCGTGTCGAGGATTGCTCTTTCAACTTCTTTCTCCAAGGCTTTCTTCCCAAGGAGAAGGCCTGTCAGGTAGGCCGCCGGCGTCGACTTGAACGAGGCTTTCCAGCCGTAAGAGGCAAGCATGTCAGAGGAAACAGTTATCAGGGTAAGGTCGCCGCCTGCCTTCGACTTGACCAGCTGGGCGATGATTCTTCTGTTAGTCCTCCTAACAACAAGCCTTTCGACGCCCGACTTCACCAGCCTAAGCCTCTTACGGTAGTCAGTCCTCCCATCCCTCCTTCTCCTAGGCTTGGTCCTGACGAAGTAGGTCATCTCGATGCCTCACCCATCATCTTCCTCGCTTTGATGAACTCCTTGAGTGACGCCACGGATTTAAAGTTCCCGGCCTTGACGAAGCCGTACAGGATGCGGTAGTTGTCCTTCCCGATGAGTCCCTGGTCCCGGAGTTTCTTGAGGTAAGCCCTCTGGGCCCTCACCCGGCTTATCCAAAGCCGTTTCCGGGGAACTATTGAGTGCTTGGCTCCCTCCTTGCTTCCCGGGCCACGCCTCCTCCTCGGCTCAACCCTTGCCCGGCTGACTCCACTTTTGGGGAGCTTGACGATGGCTCCGTCCTGTATAAGCCTGCGTAATTCGGCCCTGGTGATGGCTGACTCTATGTCCTCGAGACGCTCCGGGTCGAACTTTACGCGCGATACTCCGCATTTGAGGAGGTCGGCGGCCACTCGTTTCTGAAAATCCAGCTTCATGCCTTGCTCTCCTCCGTCTTGACCGGCGGGTTCAGAACTTTAAACCCTTTCTCGACAGCCGCCTCGTAAATCTGGGTCCTTAGCCTTCCTCCCAGCCCGCCCGAAAGCCTCACAGCGTCCCTGTCGGGCGATAGGTTGTTGAGCTGGGACAGGCTCGAGACAACCACGTCCCTGTAGCCTGAAGGATGCAGGCCTCTGAATGTCTCCGGCGAGCCGTAGCCGATTCTGACGACCGGCGGAGCGCCTCTCTTCTGAAGCCTCATCCTGCTGTCCTTTCCTCTAGGCCTCCTGTACCCTGTCCTGAGCCTGACGTACCTCCAGCTCTCCTGTCTGACGAACTCCGGCGTTGTCCTCCTCTTCTTCAGTACTCTGCGCGGAAGCTTCATGCACCAGCCACCCTCTCAGCTAGGTAGACGCCGTCCAAGAACTTCCTCGGGTCCTTCCTGCCTATTCGTGTGGCGTTCTCGATGTTGGCGGCTGTCTGGCCGACGGCTTCCTTGTCAACCCCCGTGATTATTACGTCTTCGCCCTTCACGGAGACCTTAACGTCGCCCACTATCTTGGCCTTGCGGTCGTACCGTTCTCCGAGAAAGTTGGATATGACGACTTCGCTCCCAACAACCTTGACGGTGATGGGGAAGTGGGAGGAGACAACCTTCATCTTGTATGTGTAGCCCTTCGTAACCCCCTCGACGGCGTTCTTGATAATCGAGACCACCGTGCCGACCATGGCCCTCGCCTTCCTAGACGTTCCAGGCATCCTCACCATCACGCCGCCCGCCTGAATTCTTATCTCAGCAGGTATGTGGCTCAAGTCCTTGACGACTCTTCCTTTAGGACCTTCCACGTTCAGCAGGCCATTCTCGTACTTTACGGCCGTCTTCTCGGGTAGGGCGATGAACCTCTCGAGATACTCAGTAGACATAGCCCAGCAACCTCCCTCCTGTGTTGAGCTTCTTCGCCTCGTCGTGGGACATCACACCCTTCGGCGTGGTGACGACGATGACGCCCACGCCTCTGCCAGGCAGGTATTGTTGTTCGAAGAACTCGTACATGTCGGCTTTGACGTTAAGCCTGGGTCTTATGGGCCGCGACCTGTTTACCCTACCGAGCAGCTGTACCTTGAACAACCCTCCCCTACCGTTCTCGATGTACTCGAAAGCCCCTACGTAGCCCTTTCGCTGCAGAACCTTCAATATCTCTCCCACCAGCCTAGAGGCCTTGATAACGCATTCATGGTTGTGCACCATCTCGTTGTTATGAATCGTTGTGAACAGAGCGGAAACCAGGTCAGTCATTCTTCACACCCTAATCATAAACCTTGAAGCCGAGCTTCGGCCCAACCTCGTTTATGCAGCGCCTGCATATCAGCAAGCCGTACTTCCTGATGACGCCCACGCTGGTCCCGCACCGACGGCATACATGAACTCCCTTCCCGAACTTCCTCGGCTTCTGCGTCTGCTTCATTCCTCAACCACCCTAGCTCCCAGAGACTTCATAAACTCTACAGCCTCCCCCCTGTTTACAGTCTGCCTACGGCCCGGCCTGGCTCTGCGGTAAGCCCTCTTGACAACCCTGTATCCGGGCTTTACAAGATGAACCGAGACGTCCATGCCGACGATCCCCAGCTCAGGGTTATACCTCGTTCCAGGTATGTCGAGATGTTCATGGATCCCGAAAGATACGTTGCCGTGGTCGTCGAAGCTCGAGGCCTTGAGCGTGTTGTTCACAGCTGCGAGAGCCTTCCTCAAAAACTCGTGGGCAGCTTGCTTGCGTAGCGTGACCCTGACCGCTATCGGCTCCCCCTTGTGTATGCCGAAGCCTCGGACGGTTTTCTTCGCATTCCTAACCTCGGGCTTCTGTCCGACCAGCTGCTCGATTATCTTCTGAGCCTTCTCAAGCTTTACACCGCCCTCGCCGACGCTGCAGTTTATGACGACCTTCTCTATGCGCGGGGTTGTGATTGTTAAGGCAGCATTATCCACGGTTTTTCCACCCCTACAGGCATTATGTTCTTCAGAAGGGTTGTGACGGGGCCTTGGCTTGTCTCGACGGTTGCCGTCGGCTTGTCGGGATAAACCACGTCCTTCCTCACCTTGGAGACGACGCCGTGAAGCCCTGCCCTCGAACCTCTCACGATGAATCCATAAACTCCCGGCTCGAGCGATGCTCTGTCGAGGATATCCTGACTCGGAACCGATATCTTCAGGCCGTCGAGTGTCATGAAAGACCTGCCTCTTTCAACCTCCTCCCCCTTGAACAGTATTGTCCTGCCGTCGTGCAATCCTATCGAGAGCCCTCCACCTCTTACGTGGTTTTTCCTCACTACCTGGCATACCTTAATTCCGGCCTCGTCGCCGCCCACCTTGAAAACGCCCAAGCCCTTACGCGGCCTCACCAAAACCCTGTAATTCTCAGCTAGTTCAGCGACTTGAAGCAGGTCCATCAGCCCTAGGGGGAACCTAGGGTCTCGAACCACTCGCCCGTCTACTTGAAACTTTCCTTGGTTTATGAGCTTCCTAGCTGTACGCCCGTCCTCTGCGTAGCCTAGAATGTCTCTAACGACAACTATCAGCGGGATGGAGTTTTGACGTGGATGCCCTCCCGGCCGTGGCGAGGCTGTGAAAACTGTCGGTTTTTTCGGGTAGTGGCGAGGAGCCGCCAGCGACTTCAGATGCGTCATGATGTCTTCGCCTCCAGCTTCTGCTTGCGATATTCGTCGTCTAGGTTGAGCTGGGTCAGCATGATGTTCGAAACCCTTATGGGCAAGTCGACGGAGCTGCCGTCTGCCTTCTTCCTGCTGACGTTCTCCATGTAAACCATCTGCCTCTTGATGTCCACCCTCTTCACCTTACCCTCAACACCCTTAAACACACCCTTCATCACCTTGACCGTGTCCCCAATCCTTACCCCCAAAGACCTTCGGCCGTACTTACTTCTAAGCTCAGGCGATAGATGAGCCCTCATGAACTTCACCAAAACATGGCGGGGCGAGTTGAACTGCCTGAGCCGTTGTTTCCGAGGTTTACTCGAACTCATACACAACACCTATATTATCATAGTCGCTGCGTTGGCTATTCTAGGCCATCTCTCAGCCGCCTCTCTTGCTACAGGGCCCTTGATCTCGGTTCCCTTCAAGTCGCCCTCAGGCGTGATGATCACGGCAGCCGTGTCCTCGAAGCTTATCCACGTACCATCCCGCCTCCTGTAAGGCTTCCGCTGCCTGACCAAGACTGCGTGCATAGGCTTCTTGCGCAAGTCGATGGGCCCCTTCTTGACCGTCACGCTGAGCATGTCGCCCACGCACGCCGCTGGAACACGTCTAAGCCTAGCCGTAAGCCCGTGCACTTGAACAATCTTCAAAACCTGGGCCCCGGAGTTGTCGGCGCAGTTTACCAGCGAGCCGAGCACGACTGTTCGCGGCAGGTTGGGCCTCCTCTCGAGAACGCCTACAGCTGCAACAGCCCTCGACCGCTTAGCCATCCCTACATCACCTTCTCGAGCACGACGAAGCTTACCTCCTTGCTGAGAGGCCTGCACTCGCCGATGCGGACCCTGTCCCCAACCTCGACGTCCAAGCACGGTGGAAGATGAGCCGAGATACGAGACCTCCTCCTCTCGAACCTCTTGTACTTCCTGACGTAAACCTGATACTTCTTCTCAACCACCACGGTCTTGTTCATCTTCTTCTTGACAACGACGCCCGTCTGGAGTATTCCCCTTACTGGTAGACGCCCGTGATATGGACAGTCCTTGTCGTCGCAGGTTCTTGAAACCGGCTTGACCAGTATCCCTATGTTTCTGGCCTCGCTCATCTCCGCCTCTCCCTCAACAACCTCTCGATAGGCCTTCCAACTAGAAGAGAGCCGTCGATTTTAACCTCATGAGGCTCGCCGGGGTTGAACCGGAAGACGGCCTCCTTCTTGGGCAAAGTCTTCACCCCCCTATCCGTTCGGATGGCTACGGTGTTCCGCGTCTCCTCGACAACGACTCCGCAGAAAAGCACGCCGTTGTAGGATGTCTCAACCCTCCGGCCGTGTATGAGCTGGTATTCGACCGCCCTGCTACTTGACATTCTTCTTCATCCTCCTCTCAGCTAGGATTGTGTAAGCCCTAGCTATGCTTCTACGCAGCAGGCGTGCTCTGGCGGGGTTCTGGACCGAGCCGCCGGCACCTATCTCTGTCTTGACTCTTCTGAGCTCGGTCTTGAACTCGTCGACCCTAGCCCTCAGGTCTTCGTCGCTCAGTTCCCTAAGCTCCTTGACCTCCTTCAACGCTCTTCACCCTTATCTCCTCCGGAAGAGGCGCGTCGGGCGGGTAGATCAGAACCCTCACACCGAAGACGCCTGTCTTGAGCTTGACGGACGACTTGCCCTCCAAAACGTAGTCCATAGCAAGTTCGCCTGACTTGGGCATGAAGCCTTCGCTGAACTTTTCCGTCCTAGACCTTGCGGAGGTCAGCTTGCCGCTGATGTGGACTTCAACGCCCTTGGCTCCCGCCTCCATAATTCTCCTGACGGCCCAAAACCCAACCCTTCGGTACCTAACACCTCTCTCAAGGTCCTGCGCAATCCTCTCAGCCATCACGTAGGGGTTCAGCTCAGGCACCTCAACCTCAACAACCGTGACTACGGGGTTCTCAACCTTGAACTGCTTCTCCAAAGCCTCGGTTATCTCCTTGATGACCTTCCCCTTCGGACCAATCACTCTGCTCGGCCTCATGGCGTAGATGGTTACTCTCGTGCCGACAGGGGTGAGGCTGATGCTTACGCCTCCGAATAAAGCCGAACGGAGCTTTTCGCGGAGATACTCCTCTATGTCCGCTTTCTTTATTCGTGTCTGGAGTATCTGCCTCACGATCGTCACGCCCTGCTCACCCCCGCAAGCTCGATGTGAACGTATGTCTTGTTGTACGGGCTTGACCTTCCGAAAGCCCTCTCGATGTTCTTCCTAGTCACTCTACCTTTATGAGAGGCTGCGTGTACGATGTAGGTTTTCTCAGGGTCGAGGCCTTTGAACTCGGCGTTGGCCTCGAGGGTATCGACCAGCTTAAGCATGTATTTTGAAACCTTCACGGGATATCCTCCGGGGCCCCTCGTCTCTGCGTGGTGAGCCCTCTTCTTCCTGTACCGTCCGTACCTTATCATCGCCCTCCCTTCAACAACATCCGCCAGCAGCTTCCTCGCCTCTGTTATCGTAAGCCCCTTGACGGCTTCGCAAACCTCCCGAGCCCATTTCGGGGACACGTCCACCTCTCTGAGGCTAGCCCTAACCTCGTTCTCCTTCTCACCCAACTTCGACGAGTAACCCCACGTAGGCATGCTGTTGTCTAAACCAATCCTTCGACAGAGTCAAGTTATAAACATATCTAGCCAGGTTGGCGTGAGGTGTCGCAAGGCTTAAACTAGACCAGTCCGCTGGAGCGGTTGTGGAGGTTAGGAGAACGGTACAGTTTACGGGAGGAAGCTCCTACTCCATCACTCTCCCGAAGGAATGGGTCAGGAGGATGGGGATTAGGAAGGGGTCTTTGGTGGTTTTGAAGCCGGTTGAAGACGGCTCCTTGGCTGTGTACTCTGAGAGGGAGCTTGAGCCGGAGGAGCACGAGGTGGAGATAAACCTCAGGCCCAACGTCGGCCAGCTGGTCGTTGGAGCCTACCTGTACGGCTACAACCTCATAAGAATTACTTCAGCTAATCCGATGAAGGACAACGAGCTGGCTGAGATCAAGAAAGTAGTCAGAGGGTTGGCTGGTGCGGAAATAGTTGACGAGACTCCTACGAAGATAGAGATACAGGTTGTCCTCGACAGACAGCTTGTTGCGCCCGAGAAGCTTCTGCGACGCCAGCAGACGCTTGTCCTAGGCATGGTTGAGAACGCCGTCGACTCGTACGTGAAGAGGAACAACTCGCTTGGACGGCTCGTGGTGCAGAGGGATGAAGAGGTTGACAGGCTTTACTTCACGCTTGTGCGCATCGTGAGGTCAGCGATCATAGACCCGACGCTCGCCCGAAAGCTGGAGACCTCGCCCCTCGTCCTGATGGACCTAAGGGTTGCTGCGAAGTTCATGGAGGATGCAGGGGACCAAGCATCCGAGATAGCGAGAGAGGCTGTCAAGAACTCTAAGGAGGTTGACGAGGAGACGCTGGAAGAGTTAAAGTCTCTCTCAAGCCTGATACTCTCGATGGGCTCCGGCCCGCTAGACGCCTTATTCAGCCAAGACCTCGACAGGATAGAAAAGATAACGAGCACGAGGGCTGAGTTCATCAAGAGAGGAGAGTCCTTCATCAAGAAAGCATCACAGTCAACAAACTCAGCCAGAGTCTTCAAAGTCTACTACCATCTTTCGAAGGTTTGTGAAGACTTCGCTGACACGGCTGAGCTGGGCCTTCCATTCAAGCCCTCCCGCTAGCTTTCATGTTTAAAGCTTGCAAAAAAAGAGATTAACACGTGAGCGATAAATCCATCGAACTGTACGACATCACGATAATCGGTGCAGGCCCTACAGGCCTGTTCGCTGCTTTCTACGCAGCGGGGATGAGGAACATGAAAACGAAGGTCATAGAGGCGTTGGATGTTTACGGAGGCCAGCTCACCGTTCTCTACCCTGATAAATTCATCTACGACGTCGCAGGGTTTCCCAAGATTCTAGCGAAAGACCTCGCTAACCAGCTTTACATGCAGGCTACTGCCTACAAGCCGGTGATTCTGTTCTCCGAGAAGGTGTTAAACCTTTCTAGGCTCGCCGACGGAGTGATTGAGCTTACAACCGACAAGGGTGTTCACTTCAGCAGAACCGTTTTGATAGCCGCGGGGCACGGAGCCTTCACTCCTAGGAAGCTCGGCAACCCCATGGTCGAGAAGTTCGACGACAGGGGAGTCTACTACTTCGTCAAGGACAAGTGGATGTTCAGGGGGAAGAGAGTAGTCATCGTCGGCGGAGGAGACTCGGCTGTAGACTGGGCTCTCAACCTCAAGGAAGTGGCTGAGGAAACTTACCTAGTCCACAGAAGAACCGAGTTCAGGGCTCATGAGGGGAGTGTGATAGAGCTTTTCCATTCACCGGTCAAGGTTCTGGTCCCGTACGAGGTCAAGGAGGCCTACGGAGATGACAGGCTGGAGGCCGTTAAGGTGGTTAACAACAAAACAGGCGAGGAGCAGTTGATCGAGTGCGACGCCTTGATTCTGCAGCTTGGACACCTCGTCGACGTCTCGCTCTTCAAGAAATGGGGCCTCGAGATGGAGGGAAATGCTATCAAGATAAACGGGCGTTGTGAGACCAACATCCCCGGCGTCTACGCCGCTGGAGACATAGCTGCTCCAACAGACTCGGTCAAGCTAGCTCTGCTGGCCATAGGGTTTGCCCAAGCAGCCGTCGCCGTCAACGTAGCCAAGAACTACATAGACCCCAAGGCTAGCTACTTCCCAGGCCACAGCTCTGAGAGGAGAATGTAGGCGTGGCTCTCAGAGGATATTTGGTCGGGTCTTTCCCGAGGCCGGCTAAGCTGATCAAGCTTCTCAGAGACTATTCGAAGGGGAAGACGGGGAGAGAGCAGGTAGAGAGTGAAGTCGACAAGACTGTCGAGATGATCGTGAGGATTCAGGTTGAGAACAAGCTGGCATACGTTTCTGACGGCATGCTCCTCTGGGACGACCTCTTCAGGCCCTTCTCTACAATCGTCGACGGCGTTGAGGTTGACGGGCTGTCAAGATGGTTTGACAACAACGTCTTCTACAAGAAGCTGGTGGTCAAGGACAGACTCGTTCTGAAAAAGCCGCTGGGTGAGATGTTCTACAAGCCTGCAGGAAATCATCCGTCTAAACTCATCCTCCCCGACCCCTACACGGCTGCAACCCTCTCGGAGAACAACTACTACAAAAGCTTCGAAGAACACGCCTACGACTGGGCCGAGGTAATAGGTCAGACGGCTGCGTCGGTGAAGGACGTTCAACAGCTTCAGCTTACCGCTCCCAGCCTCGTCTTCGAAAAAACCTCAAAAGAGCATCTCGAGACGGCGAAGGAATGCGTGAGAATCGTCAGGAACAAGGCAAGGTGCGAGCTTCTCATTCACACGCCCTTCGGGTCTTTATCGAACGCTCTTCCCGACATCCTAGATTTTCCCGTCGACGTCGTCGGAGTAGACCTTTTGAAGACAAGGATGAGCCAGCTTTCGGAGTACAACATCGATAAACATCTCTACCTCGGGGTGCTGGACGGCAGGAACACGCTGGCGGAGAATGTTGAAACGGTTGTCAGCACCATCGAAAACCTGTTCAGCAAGACGGGGCTGAAGAACGCCGACGTAGGGCCTACGTGCGAGCTAGAGTTCCTCCCCTTCGAGCCCGCCGTTGACAAGGTTAAAAAACTCGGCGAGGTTCTTGAGAGGGCTGCGGAGAAGATATGAAGCCGTTTGAGACGATGGAGGTTGGCAGCCTCAACAAGGCGCCGTTCATCTCGAAGGATGTTGAGCGGGCGGCGTCCGAGGCTGAGAGATGGGGAAGACGGCTCGAGGTCGAGAACTATGTTGGTCTAGTCGGGAAGATAAAAAGGAACGAGCTTACTGCTGAAGAGCTTGCTGACTGGGCTTGTCTTTACGGCTTGAGGTTCTTCGAGAAGGCTGGGCTCGACGTGGTTTACGACGGCGAGCAGAGGAGGATGGAGATGTACGAGTATCCCCTTCAGTTCGTTCAAGGCTTCGAGTTCAGAGGCGTGGTAAGGGTGTGGGACAACGAATACTACAGGAAGGCCGCGGTGGTAGACAGTCCACGGCTTTTGAAGCCCTACCACTTGGATGAGCTGAGGTTCAACAAGAGAAACGCTCGAAAACGCCTGAAGGTGCCCGTGACTGCGGCTTACACCCTAGCAGACTGGTCTTTCGACGAACATTACATCAAGAAAGCTGTCGGCGAAGACTTCTATGAGAGACAGCAGAGGGCTAGGCACAGCTTCGTCCTAGACCTCGTCTCAAACGTCGTGAGGCCCGTCGTGCAGGCTTTAGACAGAGAGGGAGTGGATTACATCCAGCTCGACGAGCCGGCGGCAGCCACCAAGCCCTACGAGGCAAGCCTCGTGGTGGAGAGCCTGAACGAGACCATCAAAGGCCTCCGCTCCAAGATAGCTGTCCACATCTGCTACACAAACTACGAGGCCCTGTTCCCGGCTCTCCTAGAGCTGAAGGCCGACGTCCTCTCGGTCTCATGCTCGAACGCCGACACGACGAGGCTGGGCGTTGACGATGATTCCAGGAGAGGCTTCAGAGTGCTGGAGAAGTTCAGCCAGTACTCCCTGCCTTTCAGAATCGCGCCGGGCGTCGTGGACGTGCACACAGACTTCGTCGAGAGCCCTGAGCTCGTCCGAGACAGGCTTCTCTATGCGGCTAGAGTTATGAAGGACCCGGGGCTGGTCGTTGCGTGCAACGACTGCGGCCTGAGGACGAGAAGGTGGGACGTGGCTTTCGAGAAGCAGGTCAGCTTGGCGAAAGGCGCTCAGCTAGCACGCAGTAAGATAGAGCAGGGACGTTAGGAGGTTTTCTCCTCCGGCTTAGCCTGTGCCTGAGCAGCCGCCTTCCTCGAAACTCCTACAGTCATGCCGCTCCGGCCTGTCGTCCTCGTCCTCTGCCCCCTCACCTTGAGACCGAGAGAATGCCTAATCCCCTTCCAGCTCTTAGTCCTCATCATCGTCTGAATGTCCTCCTTGACAGCCAGGTCTAGGTCGGCTCCTATGAGATGTAGGTTCCTACCCGTGGAAGGGTCTCGGCTTCTGTTGAGCATCCAGCCCGGGATTCCATGGGCTTCGGGGTTCCTAGCTATTTGCTCCAGCTTCTCTATCTGCCTGTCGGTAAGCTGGCCTATGCGTGAGTCGGGGTCGATGCCCGAAACCCTGGCTATCGCGTACCCGAGGTTTACACCGATTCCCTTGACCCGTGCCAGGGCGTAGGGTATCTTCAGCGTGCCGTCTAAGTCTGTGTTCAGCACTCGAACAATGTACTTGAGCTCCGTCGACATCCATCAGAAAAGCCCTCGACGTCTATATAAGCATGCAAACAACCCTGTACCCCCATGGGCCTGATGGAAGGCAAGAAAGTCCTAGTTTCGGGGGCCTCGGGAGGAATCGGCAAGGCTGTTGTCTTGGAGTTTCTACGGGAAGGAGCTTACGTCGCAGCCGGAGCCCGCCGTGTGGACGTTCTCAAAAACCTGATGGAAGAGGCGGGGGAGGAGGGTCGGAAACGTCTGGCCGTCGGATATCTCGACGTCTCGGACGAAAGCTCTGTCGCCGATTTTGTCGACGCAGCGGTGGGGAGGTTCGGCGGCGTGGACGCTCTGCTTAACGTGGCTGGCTACGTTATCGAGGGGAGTCTCTGGGGCAAAAGGCTCGTCGACCACACCGTCGAGGACTTGATGAAGGTCATGAGGGTAGACCTACTCGGCTCCTTCCTGATGGTCAAGCACGTAATCCCGTCGATGGCTAGGAACTGGTCGGGCGTGATTGTCAACTTCGCCTCCACACCCCCTCTGACAGGCTACGACAAAGGTCTGGCCTACAGCTTGGCGAAAGCAGCTGTGATTGCGCTGACTAAGCACGTGGCCAGAGAGTACGGAGGCCGTGGAGTGAGAGCCTACACGCTTGCCCTCGGGAATATAGAGACGGAGGCCACGGTCTCGGCGACGTCGGTGGAGGAGTACTTGGAGCTGGCTAGGGAATGCCCCATGCAGCGCTGGGGAAGGCCTGAAGAGGTGGCTTCAGCTGCCTGCCTGCTGTGCTCCGACAAAGCCTCCTTCATCAACGGCCAGACGATAGTAGTGGACGGCGGCGCCGTGATGCTCTAATCACTTCGGGAAAGCTTAATAAACAGAAGGTGCGATGGATATTCTAGGGGTTCCATGGCGATTCAGGGAATCGAGTGGATTGTAGTAGCGGTGGTAGTCCTTCTCCTTTTCCTCTGGGGGCCTGAGAAGCTTCCCAAGATAGCCCGTTCGATAGGACAGGCGAAGAAAGAGTTTGAGAAAGCTTCGAAGGGGTTTGAGGAGGAGATCAGCAAGGCTGCCTCCCTCCAGGCGTCGACCTCGTCTCCTCCCGACGACAAGCTGCTTGAAGTGGCTAGGGCTTTGAACATCCAGACCGAAGGGCTTACAAGGGACGAGATAGCCAAAGCCATCGTCGAGAAATCTCAGAAGACCGCATAACATTATATTCCGTAAGCTTAGAGGATGGGGCGTTGAGCAGAGACAAGGAGATGCCCCTCATCGAGCATATCAGAGAGCTTAAAGACCGTGTAAAAGTAATAATAGTCTCGTTCATAATCGCCCTCATCTTCTGGCTGGCTTTTCCAGCCGACCTGTCGGCAGCCTCCATAAACCCAGAGTTCTACGAGCCGATGGTCTCGCTCGTACTGAAGCGAATAGTCAGCGACATAGGAGGCGGGAGGCTGACAATCATAGGCTGCAGCGTAACCTCCCCCTTCGAGATAATCTTCTTGGCGGCGGCTTTCCTAGCCATAGCCTCCGTCATGCCAGTCATAGGCTACGAGACCTACGCATACGTCGACCCAGCCCTGTACCCGCATGAAAGGAGGACGATTTACGGGTTCACGGCAGGCTTCTTCGGGCTGTTCTCAGCCGGCGCCTTGTTCGGCTACTTCGTGGCCGCCCCGCTGCTCATGAGGGCGATGGTCTTCTTCTTCGAGCTGGCGGGCATAAACCCAACCGTCTGCGCCATGGACTTCTACAGCCTCGTCTTCACAACGGTCTTACTCATAGGCGTTGTCTTCACCTCTCCCGCCGTACTAGTTGTCTTGGTTAGGTTCGGGCTTGTTAGAACCGAGTCGATAACCAAAAACAGGCTGTACATCTACGGCCTGCTGTACATAGCCGTAGCCTTCATAACCCCTGACGGGTGGCTAGTCGGAAACGCGATACTATTCCTCCCGCTGGTTGCACTGATAGAGTCCTCAATCATCGTGGCTAGAAGGGTTGAAAGAAGCAGGGAGAATAGCGTGGACGTCGTGCGATGCAAGTTCTGCAGCTCAGCCATGAAGGAGGGGCAGGTCTTCTGCGCCAACTGCGGCAGGGCTCAGGAATGATACGCCCAGTAGGCGTAGATGTAGTAGGCCGAGTTGTTGACCGCGTGAACGATTATGGGCGGGGTCAGCGACTTCGACTTGTCCAAGCTGTAGGCGGTGAACAGGCCGATGAACAGCGTTGGGAGAAGCCTGTAAACATCTAGGTGAGCTACCGCGAATATCGTCGAGGAGGCGATTAGAGCCGTGGGTTGTCCCAGTGCGTTCCTGAGCTTTACGTGGATGAAGCCTCTAAACAAGATCTCCTCAGCCGGAGCGGTCAGCATGAAAGACAACAGGACGAATGCGGCTAGCTCCTCTAAGTTTTTCGGGGATAGACTTACCACGAGCTCAACATACCTCCTGTCAGGCGTGAAAGCAAGGGAGACCGCCAGAGAGGATGTGAAAGCTGCGGCGACAGCAGCGGGAGCTGTCTTGAAAGCTGTTCCGAGACCGGCCGGCCTGAGAAGAGACCTGTCGACCTTTCCGAGCAGCACGTAGACGGACGAGAGGAGGAGTAGAGAAAGCTGCGGTACCCAGACTCCCGTCAGGCCTACAAAGCTAGAGGCAGCTGAGGAGGTCTGGACAACGACCACCGCTAGGCTGGCCGTCATCAGCGCCGAGAGTAGAGCTTCATCCCTGCTAGACAGAGCTCCTCAGCCCTTTCAAAGTTCCGGAGACTTTGACGGTTCTAACAACTGTCTCTACCCCTCTAACCCTTCGCACGAGCGATGCAGCCAAAACCGCTCCGGGAACCCATTCGTTGTAGCATGAAACAATCAGTCGGCCGCCTACGGTCATGGTTTTGAAGCCCGACTCAGCCAGCCCTATCCTTCCATGGAGATTCTCGAAAACATCTTGGACGGCTTCAGCTACTGAGTCGATGCCAACCTGCCCCGAATGCCTCACCAAGACGTAGCGTCTCTTCAACCTCAGAAGCTTCTCCGTCAAACACACATATCCTCCAACAACTTCAAAGGAATGGTTGAAACCGAGTCGAGAACAGGGCTATCTACACCCTTCAGCGCCGCAAGAATGTAGCCCAGCTGTCGAGGTGGAAGCAGCTCTTCCTCGCGGGAGGCTCCGCTCGAGATGATTGTGGGAATTCCCACAGCGTCGGCGGCCTTGACAATCCTCATCAGGCTCCTCCACTTCCTGCCGTCGTTAAAGCACTCGATTATTTCGGCTACAGTTATCTCGAGGATGTTTTTAAAAACTTGGGCTACGTGCCTGTCGACATCGGCCATGCCGCCGTAAACCATCACCGTCCCAACACGCCCGTCCCTCGCAGCTACCATCAAAGCCTCACGAGTAAGCGGCTTGACGCAGACCAAAACATTCCTCTCTAGCCGACGAAGACGGCTGAGAAGATCCGTCCTCGACTCAACCTCCAAATACTCCTTCCTGTGGACGGTGATCCCCAGACTTGAAGCATCGTACACCCCTTCTCCAACCACGCATACGTGGCCGTAGCCCATTCCAGCCATGGTTGAAGCCATGCTCCTATCCATCCTCAACACATGCAAGTCTACGTATTTTCTAGGCATCTGTACATCTCTCTCCAATCACCCACGTACGAGAACTCGAGCTTGACCGGGTCAACATCCGAGTCAGCTAGACTACCTTGGTAGGCTTTCTGCTTGTCGACCCGTAGATGAAGCCTACCCCCGCCGCCCGGCTTAGCCTCGACTCCCACCGCCCCGTAGCCTACATGCTTGACGACATTCCTGAAAACCTTCAACACATCGCCTTCATCGGCGACCGAGCACTCGACCACCGTGATAGGGTCGCCGTAGTGTCCCTCCACCACGTTCTTCTCGACGTTGAAGCCTACGCCTCCAAGCACGTTTTCAACGGCTTTCATCACCTTGTCCAAATCCTCCGTGGCGTAGCTGTGAACCCTGACTCTCAGCCGCATCAGCTTGAGCATCCTGACCAGCTTCTCTCCGGGTCGCCATATAGGTTTTCAACTTTAAGAATAACCCCGAAAGCTGAATGTCAAGTTGACGTCGGTATACAGGCTGATTAACAAAGCTTGGAGAGAGAGGCCTGCGACGCTGGTGTCGTCCATCCGGTCTAGGATGGTCTCGTGGAGAAAGGAGAAGAGCGTCGTGCGTGCTGACAAGCCTCTCAGAATCGACAGGGCTAGGAGTTTAGGCTACCGCGCCAAGCCGGGCTACGTTGTGCTTAGGGTGAGGGTCAGGCGTGGAGGGTTCAGCAAGCCGAGGCCTAGGGCTGGAAGAAGGCCGAAAGCCATAGGCGTCGTCAGACACAAGGTAAACCTTTCGCTTGAGGAGGAAGCCATCCGCAGAGGTTTGAAGAAGTATCCCAACCTCAGGGCGTTGGGCGCCTATCCTCTCGCCGCAGACTCGCTCTACAAATGGTTTGAAGTCGTTGCTGTAGACCCCAGCCATCCAGCAGTCAAACTCAATAAATAAGGCGCGGCTGTGGGCCTGGTTCAGGATGGAGCTGGCGGGCATAGTCGGGAAGCCTAACGTAGGCAAGAGCACGCTCTTCTCAGCTCTTAGCATGACGGAGGTCGAGATAGCCAACTATCCGTTCACAACCAAGAAGCCCAACGTCGGAATCACATACGTAAGGCTTGATTGCGTCTGCAAAAAACTCGGAGTCAAAGACAACCCACGAAACTCACTCTGCGTCGACGGCGTACGCCTCGCTCCCATCCAGATAATAGACTGCCCGGGAATAATACACGAAGCTCACAAGGGAAAAGGCCTCGGCCTACAGTTCCTAGACGACATAAGGCAAGCCTCAGCCCTCATCGTGGTTGCTGATGCTTCAGGCGGAACCCTACTCGACGGAACTCCTGCCGAGCCCGGCTCCCACGACCCCGTTGAGGACGTCAAGCTCGTGCTGAACGAGTTCGACATATGGCTGCGAGACATCCTGGCAAGGCACTGGGCCCGGGTTTCGAGGGCGGCTGAGGCTAGGCAGGCGAGCTTCACGGCTGAGATAAGCAAGGCTCTTTCAGGACTGGGGATCGATGAGAAGAGTGTGATGGAGGCTGTCGCCCATCTGGGGCTTGACCTGCGCAAGCCGACGGGCTGGAGCTCGGCCGACTTGCTGAGGCTGTCCACGGAGCTGAGGGTTAGGACCAAGCCCGTTGTAGTGGCGGCTAACAAATGCGACGTCCCCGGGTCTGAGGCGAATGTGGAGAGGCTTCGGCAAGCAGGGTTCGACGTCGTCCCCTGCTCGGCCGAGGCCGAGAGAACTCTGAGGCTGGCTGCCTCGAGGGGTCTGGTCAGGTACATGCCCGGCGACAGCATCTTCACAGTGTTGAAGGATGCGCAGCTTACCGAGGCGCAAAAAAGAGCCTTGGACAAGATTAGGGAGATAGTCTTCTCGAGGTGGGGCGGGACGGGGGTTCAGCAGCTTGTCAACAAAGCCTACTTGGAGAAGCTCGGCTACATACCGGTCTACCCGGTCGAGGACCCCAACAACCTGACCGACCACGACGGCAACGTCCTCCCGGACGTCTACTTGATGCCATCAGGGTCCACACCCAGAGACCTAGCCTACAAAATACACTCCGAGCTGGGCGAAGGCTACCTGTACGCAGTAGACGCCCTCACAGGCTTGAGGCTGGCCGACGACAACCCCCTCAAGCCCGACCAAGTAGTCTCAATAGTATCTGCCGGAAGACGTGGCTAGAACCCCTCCCGGAAGTAGTGTCCAAGCTCCTTCCTCGAGCCGAAGCTCCTTATACCCTTCTCCTTCAGCTGGCTGAGAAGGATTTCAGCGTAATCCTTGGACAGCTCTCCACGAGAGAGCAGATATTCTACAACCTCCCTTCCCTGCTCGTCCGTGTCGCATCTCCGCAAATAGTCGATAACTGTCGGAGTCCTTGCCGAGGCCTCCTTCTCAGCCTCCGCCGAGCTCGTCCGCACACCTCCAACTCCAACCGAAGACTTCCCTCCACTAAGCTCCCGGTAGAGAGCTGGAAACCTTTTCTTAAACTCCTCGACGTCTATCTCCATCCCGGTCAATCTGCCTGAGGCTGAGCTAGGTACTGTATCTTGCCGACTTTGATCACCTTGCTCTTGACGACGCCCACGTGTCTAGGAAGAACTATTTTCTTCACTTGGTTATATATGTCTGAGGCTGTTTTACCGAGGACAAGCTCCTGCGCCAGCTGGTCGTGGGTGAGCTTCGAAGCAACATCTTCAACAACCTTCATCATCAAAGCCCTCACGGCTTTTCTCTTGCTAGACGATGTGTGGGATGAAGTGAAAACAGTCGGGTAGACTCTCAGCCTGAACCCGTCCACTGTAGAGACGTCGAAGATGTACTCGATCTTGTTCGTGCCTCTCTTTATTAGGCTACGCAGGTACTCCCTGCCGTACTGATGGCCGTAGAATACGGTTTGGCATGCGCTGTCCTTGACGTCCACGACTTTGAAGTTTAGAAGTATGTACTGCTTGGTGAAGTCGTCAGTTATGGCGTATAGGCTTGTCTTGAGAACTCTCCCAACCACTTTGGAGGCGTCCTCAGCCATGGTGCTTCCAAGCCACTTGCCTCCGAAGTAGGGTGGAGCGTAGATGTCGAACTGCTTCTTAGGCTTCTTCGGCTCTGAAGTTTTCTTTGACAACCCTCCCTTACGCCCTCAACGGGTCTCTATATATTTGTCGCCCACCGTTCTATAGACCCTCTCCGACAGGCTGGCGCTGCCGAGGACGTCGTCTAGGGTGGCTAGGAAGGATGCGAACCCCCTCGTGCATTCAACCTCGACGACAACAGCTCTCCCCTCAAGCTTAGTGTCGACCGAGAGGCCTGTTGGAAGAGGTTTGTCGTCGGGCTTGAGGGACTGGTAGACGGTTGAAGCTGTCTCCTCGTCTTCGAAAACCATTCTAACCACTGATTTTATCAACGGTTTTTTCAAGCTGTTCACCCACAGCCCTGTCGAGGTCGGCCAAGAACCTGATTATCCTGTCGGACGGTATCTCAGCCCCCGCTGCAACGTCGTGGCCTCCGCCCCTGCCTCCGTAGGCATCCGCAAGCCTGTGCAGCAGCTCGCCCAAGTTTACACCCCTGTCCACCAGATGTTTAGAAGCCCTTGAGGAGATCTTAACCATGTGCCCAGCAGTCGCGAACGCGACGAGGGCCTTCCCTGCAGGAAGGAGGCCTGAAGACGAGATTATCGAAGCAACCGAGCTTACCTGTTTGTCGTCGATCATGTCTCCACCCTTCAGCACAACTATGTGGTTGAGCTCCTCCATAACACCCGGCCTAGCAGCATAGTCCATAGCCCGGGCCAAGCTCGCACGATACTCCTCCAGCACTCGTTGAGCGTCTTCAAGGACCTCGGCACGAGCACCCGTCGCCACGACTATTCCCAGCCAAGCCCTTCCCGTCTTACCGCAGGAGTTGAGCAGGGTGGCGTACTCCCTGGCGTCCCTCAAGTAGGTCCACGACTCCTCTCTCACAAGGTCGTAGGCCTCGCCCACCAATTCCTCGGCCAACCTCGTCGGAATGTTCTTGGCGACCAAGTATTCCAGAAGCCCGTTGTAGAGAGTCTTCTTTTCTTCGTCCGTCAAATCTGAAAGCGTCCTCCACTGGTCTCCTTCCTTTAGGCCTATTCCGAGCTTCGTTAGGAAGCTGTAGCAGGCGTCCTCCCTTCCGCTCAGCCCCGGTATGTAGGGGCTTGTGGTGGAGGCTAGAGCCATGTGCAGGGGTCTGAAGGTTCTTCCGTAGAGTATTAGGTCCTCCTTCGCCTCGAGCATTCCAGCCTTGACGGCGTCTTCGACAACCATCCTGTTCAAGCCGTGGAGCCTCCGTCTGCTGTTCTTGTCTTGGAGGTCGCCCAAAGCACCTACTACGGCAACGGCCGAGTACTCGACGTTGGCGGGGTTTAGTTTTTTGCAGACAAAGTAGGAAACACCCGAAGCGCTCAGCTCGCTGGCTCCGTCGAAGCCGTGGTCGTGCGGGTTGACTTGAACCCAGTCATGCGGAAGGTCTGCCTGCCTCGGCCTGTGATGGTCTAGGATCACAACCTCTCTGCCATGTAGAAGCTGGGTAAGCTCGTCCAAGTAGCCGCTGCCTATGTCTGTGAAGATCAGGCTCTTGGAGTCGACAAACCCTTCTCGGAGGAGTGAGATGAACTCCTCTATGCGGTTGAGAGACCTCACACGGTACCTTGCGTCCTCCCTCCTGAGGGATCCGGCGACAACCCCCGCTGAAGACAAGGCGTCTGCGTCGTTGTGGGTGTAGACGTCGATGAACTCGCCTGAAGACAGCCATCTTCTTATCTTCTCAGCCGCTTCCTCCGCTGCTTTGAGGAAGCTTTGAAAGTCTCCCGTCAAGGCTTGTCAAGCCTTAAGAGGCTCGTAGTCGGGTGGAAGAAGGCCTCGGCGTTTGTAGTACTTGGTGAGCCGACGGACCTTCGACTCTACCAGCTGGAGCCTGTGGATGTTGTATCCGTCGGACTTGTGCTTCTGCAGATGGAGCCTCATCCTCCTTATCATCTCGAGCAGGTGGGAGAGGTCTTCCGGAACAGGGGTTCGGAGGTTGTTTTCGTCAAGTATCTGGGTGATTGTTTTTCCTGTTATCGATTTGACGAGGGGGACTGCGTACTGGTCTCTCAGCACGACCCCGATACGGCTTGGTGGAAGACCCTCCTTCGCAAGCTTGACAACAAGCCCTTCAACCTCCTCAGCCGTCAGCTTGACCCATGATGGAGGCAGCTTGCTGAGCGGGCGTGTCGAGCTCGACCTGCCTCTTCTGGATGTGTGCATCCTCGCCATCTTATCTACCTGATGACCGGGGCTGACGGACCTTATAAAGCCAGCGGCACAGCCGTCTCACAGAGGCAGACCTGTGGCTGAGCCGGTTCTTCTCATCCACAGACATGCTGGCGAATGTCTCCCTCCTCCCCCTAGGTATGAAGACTGGGTCGAACCCGAAGCCTCCCACGCCCGACGGCTCGGCTGCGATCGATCCATGGCATCTTCCCTCGAAAATCTTCAGGTCCACGCCGTCGAAGTAGCACACCACGGATCTGAACACAGCTAAACGGTTCCTCTCGTGCTCCAGAATCTTGAGAAGCCCTTCAACACCAACGGTTCGGTGAACGTAGGATGAATAGGGGCCTGGAAAGCCTTTCAGCTTGTTTATGAAAAGCCCCGAGTCTTCGACGAAGACTGGACGTTTGAGGAGGCTGTAGGCCTGGACTGCTCTGAAGACCGAGATACTCTTGAGGTTGTCGGACTGTATCTCGAGAGTCTCTCCGTAGAAGACTTCAAGCACGAGCCCGTGTTCTCTGAAGATTTTATCAACCTCCTTGGCCTTGCCCTTGTTTGACGTGACAAAAGTTGCGTCAGGGTTTGACGACATAACGCCCTCTCATCCTTATGCTCTTCATCTTGTAAATCGTTCTGCCCGCCGTATCCGTCCCGACTACTTGTTTGTAGCCTTCCAGAAACCGGTTGAAGAACAGTTGAGAGGCGGATGGAAGACTGCTGCGGACCGACCTATCAAGCAGATGTAGGTCTACGGCTTTGTCCTCTAGCTCGGCGTTGAAGATGCTGAGGCCGAAGTCGATGAGCCAAAGCCCGCTGTTGTTGACTATGATGTTGGTGAGGGTTAGGTCGCCGTGGGCTAGGTTAAGCTCATGCATCAAACCAACAACTCGGCCCAGTTGTACGGCGTGTCCAGAGGGGTCGGGGGCGTGGCGGAGCTCGACGCCTTCTATCATCTGCATGTATATGATGGACTGCTGAAGGTCCAAGAACAAGAGGAGCGGCACGGGGACGCCGTTGCTCGACAGGTATGATAGCACCTTGGCTTCGTGAGCAGTCCTAGTACGCCGAACTTTAGCGTCTATCAGCTCGTTCCTGTAGCGTTTGGGAACCCGGTGCTTTCCAACCAGCTTCAGCCCCCTCCAATAAACAGCCTTGACAACTGCCTCGGCCCCGACTCTTAACAGCCTTCCCTCGACGAAATCTATCAGCTCCAACAAGCCTCGACCTCGTCAATCCTCATCCTCGGCTTGACTATGCTTTCGCCGACGTCGACGAAGTCCCCACACTTGTAGTGAAGATAGCCGTTCCAAGCTATCATGGCTCCGTTGTCTCCTGCATATTCGTCTGGGACGGTCTGAAGAGTGCAGCCCCTGTCCTGGCACATAGTTTGAAGCATTTCGCTCAACCTTCTGCTGCGAGCCAGCCCACCTACCAGCAGTACTTCACTCTTACCCGTCATGGCCAGCGCTCTCTCGACAACCTCGGTAAGCATGCTGTAAACGGTCTCGGTGAGGGATAGGCAGACGTCGGCAAGTGGTACGCCTGAAACCATTAGGGATTCGGCTGCTGTCAGCAAGCCGGAGAAGGAGACGTCCATTCCCTTAACCTTGTAGGGAAGGTCGTGGAGCTTCTGACCCTCGGCAGCTAATTTCTCCGGAGCAGGCATCGGCCCTATTCCCGCTGTAAGCCCGAAAGAGTCCAGGCAGTTGCCCGCCGCTATGTCCAAGGTCTCGCCCAGAACCCTGTACCTCTTTTCGACGAGAGAGGCTATGAGGGTGTTGCCGCCTGCTACGTAAAGCACGACGGGGTCGACGCATCCAGTCGCAAGCTTCCCGATTTCTATGTGTGCGACGCCGTGGTTGACCGCTATAAGCGGTTTTTTGAGAGCTAGGGCCAGCGTCCTCGCCACGGTTGCTCCGACCCTGAGACAGGGCCCCATGCCCGGGCCTTGGGAGTACGCCACGGCGTCGACGTCGGAGGGCTTCAGCCCGGCTGTCTTGAAGGCCTCTGCGACTGCGGAGGGTGCTTCGGCGGCGTGTTTCTGAGAAGCTTCTCTAGGATGGATTCCACCCCGCTGAGGCTGGTAGACTCTTCGAACGTTGGCGATTATCTCCCCCGTCGAAGTGGTTATCCCGACTCCGAAAGTATGCGCCGTGGACTCTATACCCAAGACTATCGTCTTCTTCAAGCCGTGGGGTAAAAAGCCATGGATAACTATTAGTGTTGCGTGGCGGCTTGATGATGCTGGGATGAGCTTTCGAGAGCCCATCGTAGTCGTCCTCGGGCACGTCGACCACGGGAAATGCGTAGGTCCCGCAACACCCGTAAGGCTTGGGGAGCTTGGCACCATCACAGCCGAGGAGGCCTTCCGGAGGTTCGGGTCCGGCTCACGCGTCGTCCAGCTTTCAGACGGGTATGCCGTAAAGCCGTCGAGAACAATCACGGTCTCTTCGCTCTCGGCCTCCTGCAGCCTGTTCGAGGCCGGGGTTGAGTATCTCTGGAAGAGGCAGGCTCCGAAAAACATGGTGAGGGTTTCTCTTTCGAACGGGGAGGTGGTGGAGACTACTCCCGAGCATCCATTCCTAGCTAGTCGTGGAATGGAGCTAGTCGTTGCCGTGAGAGCGGACAACCTGCAGCCCGGCGACTGCCTTCTAGGGGTTTCGGGCAGGAGGTTGGCTTTTCACAGCATCGTCGAGCTTGAATGGTTCAAGCCCGAATACGCCTACGTATACGACTTCACCGTTCCCGGGTCGCACCTCTTCGTCGGCGGAGACGTGTTTCTACACAACACTTCCCTGCTCGATAAAATAAGAGGCACGGTAGTCGCCGCCAGAGAGGCCGGCGGCATCACTCAGCACATAGGCGCAACTCTGCTGCCGATGCAGTCGATCGAGGAAGCCTGCAGGCAGCTTCTCGGCCAGCTCACAGTCAAGCTTGAAGTTCCCGGCATACTCTTCATCGACACGCCCGGGCATGCTGCTTTCTCAAACCTCAGGAGGCGGGGTGGTTCTGTGGCCGACATGGCGATACTCGTGGTTGACTTGATGAAGGGCGTGCAGGAACAGACTAAGGAAAGCATACAGCTTCTCAAGTCTAGACGAACGCCTTTCGTGGTGGCGTTGAACAAGGTTGACGCAATACCCGGCTGGAGGCCGCATCCCAACGCCTCTTTCCAGCAGACCTACGCAGCGCAGCAGAAACATGTCGCCGAAGACTTGGACTCCAAGATATACAGCTTGATGGGAGACCTCAGCTTCCTTGGATTCAAGTCAGACCTCTACACAAGGATAAAGTCGTTCACAGACACCGTGGCCATAGTACCCGTGAGCGCTAAGACGGGTGAAGGGGTGCCCGACCTTTTGCTGATCATCATGGGGCTTGCTCAGCAGTTCATGAAGCAGCGGCTGAGGAAGGTTGTCGGACGTGGTGAAGGCGTTATCCTCGAGGTTGTTGAGGAGGAGGGGCTCGGAGCGACGGCTAACACCATCCTTCACACCGGTGAGCTTAAGGTCGGAGAACGGATAGCGTACCTAAGCCGGGCCGGGCCGGCGACGACTAAGGTCAAGGCCCTTCTCATGCCTAAACCGGCTGAGGAGATAAGAGACCCCAGAGAGAGGCTTAAGAGCGTAAACCAAGTTGAGGCAGCTGCAGGCGTGAAGCTGGTTGCTGAAGGGCTGGAGGACGCCGTGGCAGGCTCGTCTATCCTAGTCGTCGTCAACGAAGCAGAGGACCTCAAGAGGATCGCCGAAGATGCCAAGGAGTTCATAATCTCGACAGACAAGGTCGGCGTAGTTCTTAAGGCCGACACGTTGGGAACGTTGGAGGCCGCCGTCAACTATCTGAGGGAGAAAGGGGTTCTGATAAGGGTTGCCGACATCGGCGACGTCTCGAAGAAGGATGTTGTGGAAGCGCATGTCGTAAGGCAGAAGGACGAGCTACTCGGAGTCATCCTATGCTACAACGTGAATGCGGACCCAGAGATTGAGAGAGAAGCCAACAGCAGGGGCGTCAGAGTCTTCAAGAACAACGTATTGTTCCGGCTTGTCGAGGACTACGAGAGATGGGTCGACGAGACAACGAACCAGAGGCGATCAGCCGAGTTCGAATCCCTTGTCAAGCCTGGAAAGCTGAAAGTTTTGAAGGAATACGTCTTCAGGAGAAGCGAACCTGCCATCGTCGGGGTTGAGGTTTTGGGAGGCGAGATCAAGCCAGGCACCACGCTGGTCAACACTCTTGGAAAGCCCGTGGGCGTGATCTCCCAGATCCAAGACAGGGGCGTCCCCCAGCCTGTTGCAAAAAAAGGCGCTAAAGTCGCTGTCTCGGTAAAAGACGCAGTATTCGGCCGCAACATTCACGGCGACGAGACGCTTTATATCTACGTGCCCGAGAAAGACGCTAGACAGCTTATCGCAAACTACTCAAGCATGCTGGATGAAACAGGCCTGAAGACCCTCGAGGAGTTTGTGGAGATAATGAGGAAGCTGCATCCCCTGTGGGCTCGTTGACACATGTTTAAATTGCCGCAGTAAGCAGGCGTCGGAAGAGATGTCGCAGCAGGCGGCTGGACCGAGGATGGTTGTGTCGGACCCGTCCACGAGGAAGGCTTCTACTGTTCAGCTTACTCCTCAGCAGTTTCGTTTACTCGTGGGCAAGAAGATTGGGGACGTTGTCGACGGCTCGGCTTTCGGCGTCAAGGGCTTCCTCAGGATAACGGGGGGCAGCGACAAGGACGGCTTCCCCATGAGGAGTGATGTTTCGGGGCCTAGGCGTGTAAGGATTCTGCTTTCTGGCGGTGTTGGCTTCCATCCGAAGCGTAAGCCTCCTTCGAAGAGGAAGAAGACAAGGAACAAAAGGCCTGTAGTTGGTGTTCGGAAGAGGGTATCAGTGAGGGGAAACATGATAAGCGAGGCAATAGCACAGGTCAACGTTGTGGTCACGACTAAAGGCGAATGAATATGTCGATAGATAAGCTCAGCATGGTTGAGAACAGGCTTGTCGGCAGGCGCGACGTTCAGGCTTCAATATCCTACACAAAGCCTCTGACTAGGGATGAGATTAAGAAACTCATAGCCGACCGTTTCAGGACAGACCCGGCGAAGGTCGTGGTGAGGAAAGCAGAATTCATCACAGGGACGCAAACCGTCGAGGTGCATGCTCACATCTACGAAGCCGTTGAACAGATTTTGAAGCTCGAGCCCAAGCACATTTTAATCAGGAACAAGCTGGCTGAGAAGGAGAAGAAATGACGAAGAAAGGTCTGTGGAACCGGTACGTTGTTAAGGAAGACGGCCTCAAGAAAAGCTTGTCATCATGCCCTAGATGCGGCCCAGGCTTCTTTATGGCAGACCACGGCAACAGGCTTACCTGCGGAAAGTGTGGATACACTAAGTTCAAGGCGTAGCGGCTTCTACAACCTCGACAACCCTGCGACGGGCCTCTTCACAACCCTTCACAACGACGTAGCCTTCGCCAGGCTGGCCGTAGACTACAACTCCCCCTGAAGGCAGGGCCCAGACGGCTGGAAGAGCCAGTAGGTCCTCCTCTCCCTCCACCAAGATGGCTCCGGAACGGTTCTCGACAGCATTCAAGACAGCTTCAGCGGCTTCGGGAGTTATGCATCCCGCAGGGTTGTTGACGTAAACCACTCGATAACCTTCCAGGCTGGGCCTACCCGCATCTCTCCGCTCAACCTTCGCGTCGACGACTACGACGTGAGGCTTTATCCCAGCAGCCCTTAGCCGTCGGTAGCTGTAATCTCCGACGACAACCAGCGGGCTCGCTCTAGCGACCTCCTCGTCCTCACCCAGCTCGCCCCTCCTCAACTCACCCATGGGCCTTCTGAGCCTCTCCTTCAACTCCTCGGAGAAGTAGATTGACCTGCTCCACAGAGTTTCAGTCGACTTTGACGGCATACCTCCCAGGCTTCCGTATCCCAAGCTCCCTAGCGATCTGAGAACTCTCCACATCGAGGATAATCAACAGCCCAGAATAGCTTGAGCTGAGGTTGGACGAGCCGCATGCATCGCATACGTTGCCGCTTACTATCCTTCTGCAGTTCCTGCAGGCCCTAGCTTTGGCCGACACTAGACTGCACCGCCCGCGCCTTTTCCTCCTCGATCCACTTGAGAGAGCCCATCAAAGGCTGGCGTGTCACGAGCGAGACCTTGCCTCCCGCTCCTCCTCCGAAAGATACTGCGTTAATCCTAGCTCTGACGTCGTCTCCGACCGACATCTTCCAGCCCGTCTTCCTGCCCACTAGCATGTTGTTCTTTTCGTCGTAAGTTATGAAGTCGTCCATTATTTGCGATATGTGGAGGAGGCCGTCGAACGGCCCGACTCTGACGAAGCAGCCGAAGTCTGTTATCTCGACAACCTCCCCGAGGACGACTTCGTTCACTTCAGGGATGTAGGTTAGCAGCTTGAAGACACAGTTGTGGTATGTCGAGCCATCCCTAGGGAGAAGCTGGCCTATCTTATCCACCTTAGCATCCACAACCATCACGACGTAGCCTAACTCCTCATACACAGCCCCCTCGTATTTCTTCCTGAGGTTGTTCAGCACCACACTCTCGAGAGGTTTTCCAAACTCGCTGGGAGGAATGCCGACAACCTCAACAACCTCCACTATAGTAAACATCTCCTACCCACCGTCTTTACCATGCTTTTTGATAAGCCTTGATAACTCAACGCAATATAAGCCTAACTATCGGTTTCCCAGCCCTAGAAACAGTCATATACGGCAGTCCTGCGCTAGCGAGCCTTCTAAGCAGCCTCGAGTCAACGCTTACGACGGGGATCATGTGTTCCGCCGAATACTTCACAAGGGCCTCGTCGGCCGGGCCTCCCGCGTGGACAATCTCAGCCCCAGCCACGTACTCTGCAGCAATCCTGGCCAGCTTGGCTTTCTTCCCACGGCCGGAGGATATCCGCCTAACCTCTTCTAGGACGCTGTCGAGGACGACCAGCTGTATGACTTCGCCGACTTTCTTCTCGAGAACGGACAAGTAGTTGCGTCCCCTCTCAGCACAGATCATCAGAAAGCTTGTGTCAACCAGAGCCTTCACCTAGCTCCCCACGACCTCCCCGTAGCCTATGAGCCTCCACCCGGTTCCGACTTTTCTCGAGATAGCTACCTTGCTGCCAGCGTCGGCGGCAACCGGCCTCGTAAGCTGTAGCTCAACTACGTCGTGTCCCCTCTTCGTCACAACGCCGCTTGAAACGGCTGACATCACGTTCACAACCAGAACCTCCTTCTCAGAAATCTGCTTGACAGCCACATCGCCCTCGACGCCCAGAACTTTTTCAAACAAACGGTACTCCAGAGACAAGCTGCTCCACACAGGCGGCAGAGTTCCGACTGCACCAGCTATGTTGCCGACGAGCCCGTCTCCCTTACCCAGCGCAGGGTCGAGAGTTGTCTCGACGCCTGTCAGACCACCTGGGTAGGCTTTCTCCACCTTCCTACCACCAGCCATCAGGCTTACCACGGTCGTCTGAACCGGTTCGTAGACTGTCTTCCCCTGCTTTGTCTTAGGAATCCCGGGAACAAGCTCCAGCTCGTCGCCGACCGAAAGGACGCCGTGAACTATCGAGCCTCCTATCACAGCTCCTTTTACAAGCTTGGCAGACGTCCCGGGAACGTTGACGTCGAACGACCTCAGAACAGGCATCCTCACAGGCTTGGTTAGGTCTCGCCAAGGAGTAGGGATAATCTTCTCGATGGCATACAGCAGTGCCTCTATGCCAACAGAGTGCTGGCCTGAAACAGGTATTACCGGAACATCTTCAAACCCAACCCTCCTGAGGTGGGCGGTTATCTCCCTGTAGTTCTCAATCGCCCTTTCACGGCTCACCAAGTCTATTTTGTTCTGAGCCACGAGCAGATGCTTAATGCCCAGTATCTTAGCAGCCTGGAGATGCTCGCTGTCTTGGGGCTGTGGGAAGCTTTGACGGGCATCTGCCACGAACACGGCCCCGTCGAACAAAGCCGCACCTGAAAGCATCGTGACCATGAGGGAATGGTGTCCGGGGCAGTCTATGAAGGACACAACTCTAACAAACTCGTTCTCGACGCCGTGTAAAGGGCATTTCTTCAAGGGATGGTAGTTGTAGGGTTCCGTACATCTCGGACACTTGTAAATGGCTGCGTCGGCGTATCCCAGCCTTATCGTTATGCCTCGCTTCAACTCCTCGCTATGCCTTCCGGTCCAGACCCCGGTTATGCTCTGGACTACCGTGCTCTTCCCGTTGTCGACATGCCCCAAGGTTCCTATGTTGACTTCAGGCTGTTTGGGGAAATCCATCCCTGCCAATCCCTTGAATTAAGGACCTAATGTGTTTTCTGTAGTTCTTCCGGGGTGAAGAATATGAAGCACTCTAGCTCGAAAGACTCTCTGCTGTCGGAGGCATGGACCAAGTTGTCGGTTATTTCGAGGCCGTAGTCGCCTCTGACGGTTCCCGGCTCAGCCTTCACAGGGTCGGTCGCGCCGATGAGCTTCCTAACAACCTGCACCGCCTCACGACCTTCCAAGACGAGCAGGACGACAGGGCCGGAGGTGATAGCCTCGAGCAGGCCCTCGAAGAAAGGCTTACCCCTGTGGACATGGTAGAGCCTCTCAGCCTCAGCCTTCGAAATCCTCCAAAGCTTGAGACCCACCAGCCTCAACCCTTTTCTCTCAAACCTCGAGACGATCTCGCCAACCAAGCCTCTCGACACAGCGCTTGGCTTCAGTATGACGAAAGTCTGCTCCAAACCCACCGCCTCAGCCTGCCTTCCCAGTCCACTTGAGCTTCCGAGCATCCTTGCCCTGCTTGACGTGGTAGATTCGGCAGCGTCTCGAACAGAACCATAGAAGAGTTCCGTCGTTCTTCACGTAAAGCATGCCACGGCCGTGGACGAACTCTCTGCTGCAGAAAGAGCATCTGTGAACAGTCGGCATCTTCCTATCACTTTATCTTCTCGGCTTCCCTCTCAACGTCCAACAGCATCAGTATGTCTCCTTCACGGACAGGGCCTTTGACGTTCCGTGAGATTACTCTGCCTTCGTCCTTGCCTTTGAGAATCCTAACCCTGACCTGCGTCACCTCTCCAGTGACTCCGGTCCTTCCGACCACTTGCTCGACCACAGCAGGCACAGGCTCCTCAACCTTCGGCTGAGGCTTCTGGCTCATCTAGCCTCCTCCCTTCTTGCCCGACTTAATCTCCTGAATCTTCTTAGCTATTTCATCCAAGTATCCCTTTGCCTCGCCCGGGTCCGTTATCGCTACGGAGCTGGCGGGAACACCCAGCCCCGCCACTTCCCCGAGCTGTGCTTTGGAGCCGACGAAGGTGTAGGATATCTTCTTTTCTTCGCAGAGTGTCGGAAGGAATGCAACTATTTCGGGAGGGTCTACGTCCGTCGCTATCACGACGAACCTAGCCTGTCCTCTCTCGATGGACTTGATGACCTCGTTCACTCCTTTACGTATCTTCCCGGAAGTCCTTGCCAGCCTCACAGCTTCGAGCGTTGCCTTAACGAGCTCCTGCGGTGGGTTGAAACTCTGGTAGTACGGATTGGGCATAAGCCTTCATCTCCCTGTTCTGCGTCTAACTCCATTACTTAAATGTTGTTTGCTAAAACCTATAAAGAGCCCCGAAACGCATCCCTAAATTTCCGTCAACGAGGTTGTTGTTTGGATGGATGTTAAGAGGGCTGTTTTGAAGTGGGCTCTGAGGAACGCTGTCGAGCATGGAGGACGAGCTTCCGCATCGGCTGTGCTTGGCAAGGTTTTGGCGGAAGACCCGGGGCTTAGGGCTAGAGTTCAAGAAGTCAGGAGGGTCGTGGAGGCGGTCGTCGAGGAGGTCAACGCCATGACGTTGGATGCGCAGCGGACTGCTGTTGCAGAGTTCTCGCCGCAGGAGGTGGAGAAGAAGCAGGCGGAGGCGCGGGCTCTGCCTCCTCTGCCCAACGCCGTTCACGGCAAGGTCGTGACTAGGCTCCCCCCTGAACCCAGCGGCTTCATGCATCTGGGACACGCCTTGGCCGGCTTGATCAACGAATACTACGCACGGAGGTATGGTGGGAAGCTGTGGCTGAGGTTTGAGGATACAAACCCGAGGAAGGTCAAGAAAGTTTACTACGAGAGCTTCAGGAAGGGATACGAGTGGCTGGGAATAGTGTGGGACTTTGAGAAGAATAACTCGGACGATATGAAAGCTTACTATGATTATGGCCGCAGTCTTGTTGAGAGAGGGTTTCTGTATGCTTGTTTCTGCACGCCAGAGGAGATGCATAGCCAGAGAGTCGGCATGGCTGGATGCGTCCACAGGTCCAATCGTCCGGAGGATAACTTGGAGGAGTGGAGCAGAGTACTCGAAGGACGGTATAGGGAGGGTGAAGTTTCCTTCAGGCTCAAGGGGTTGCTGGACAGCCCCAACACGGCGATGAGAGACCCCGTCCTATTCAGAATCGTCGACCACCCCCATCCGTTAACGGGCGGCGACTACCGTCTGTGGCCCACCTACGACTTTGCAGCAGCCGTCCAAGACGCGCTGTGCGGAATAACCCACGTGCTCCGCAGCAGCGAGTTTTCCTTCAGAGACGAGCTTCAAAACCACCTGAGAGACCTCCTAGGGTTGCCCAACCCCGTGTACGTCGAGTTTTCAAGGTTCGAGTTCAAGGGAGCGCCAACTTCCAAGAGAGTCATAAGAGACTTGATTGAGAGGAAGCTTGTCGAGGGATGGGACGACCCACGGCTGTCCACGATTGATGCGATACGCAGAAAAGGCCTTGTTCCTCAAGCGATAAGGGAGTTCATGATGAGCTATGCTGGAATAAGCCAAGCTAAGAAAGAGTATGACTGGAGCCTGCTCTACAGCCTGAACCGTAAAATCATCGACCCACATGCTAGGAGACTCTTCTTCGTCAAGAACCCTGTCAAACTCGTGCTTGAGAATTTTCAGGGTGCGAGCGTCGAGGTCCCCAACCATCCCTCCTCCAGCCTCGGGTCTAGAGTTTTGGAGGCCGGCAGAGAATTATACATCTCCGGAGACGACGCGGCAGGGCTTGCGGAGGGTGATGTGTTCAGGTGCAAGCTTTTGGCTAACGTAAGGGTTGTCGAGGTTTCTGAGAACCATGTGGTCGGCGAAGTAGTTGGAGACAGCCCTCAGCAGAAGAAAATTATCCAGTGGGTTCCTGAGGACGGTGTGGAGGTTGCTGTGATCGTCTACGGTATTCTTCTGAACGAGGACGGCTCGGTAAACCCCGAAAGCGTTAGAAGGGTCGACGGGCTGGGTGAGAAAGCTGTAGACAACGTAAAGGTCGACGAAGTGGTTCAGTTCGAGAGGTTTGGGTTCTGCAGGCGGGACAAGGCTGACAAACCTGTTTTCATCTACTGCCACGACTAACCCGCTGACTCACCCATAGCTGGAGCGGACCCATCAACACCTTCGGCGAATTGAGCAACTCTCCCACCGACCCGCAACCCGTCAAGAACATGGCTGTCTTTAACTCGGTCGAAAGCTGCCGGAGCTTTTTAACAACCTCGTCCGCAGACAGTGTCGCCGGCTTTAGCACGGGCCTAGCAAACCCAGCCATAGACGCCCCGAGCGCCAGAGCCTTTGCTGCGTCGAGCCCAGTCCTCAAACCTCCTGAAGCTATCACAGGCTTGGTGGTGGAGCTCACAGCCTCTATCACCGAGGCGGCTGTAGGTATACCCCACTCGAGGAAGACTTCAGCCAACGCCTTCTTGTCCTCGGCGCGGGACTCCTCAGCCCTCAGCATCTCTATCAACGTCCAGTTGGTACCGCCTGACCCGGCTGCGTCGAAAGCGTCGACCCCAGCCTCGTCGCCCTTCATCACAACCTCCTTCGACAACCCACATCCAATCTCCTTTAGGAGGACAGGGACGGAGAGCTCTCGCTTGAGCAGCGAGATCTTTTTGAAGAGGTCTTTGAACTTCGCTCCCCCGTCTGGCTGCACCAGCTCCTGCAGCGGGTTTAGATGTATGGCTAGGGCGTCGGCGTCTATCATCTTGACGGCTTGGAAAGCCATCTCCACACCCCTCTCAACCAGCTGAACCGCGCCTATGTTGCCTATCAAGAAAGCGTCCCATCCCCTATCCCTGGCAACCCTGAACGTTGAAGCCGTCTCAGGCTTCACGACGCCAGCCCTCTGACTGCCAACACCCATAGGCACCCCGAAAACGGACGCCGCCTCGCCAAGGTTGCCGTTTATCTTCTCAGCCTCAGCCGTACCACCGGTCATCGACTCTATGATGAATGGATGGCTGAATCTTCTGCCTAGGAAGCGTGTCTCTGTAGAAACGTCTTCAGGGTCGAGCTCGGGAGATGCTTGATGGACAAGCTCGACGTACTCGAGCCATGTGGTCTTCTTGAACGAGACGTCTTTCTCAAGGCTTATCTTGATGTGGTCGCTCTTACGGCTCTCTATGCTCATTTCTCACTCAACCAAAGTCGTTCCCACAACATCCTCACCCTTGACAGCCGCCTCTATCCTTCCCTCAACCAATCCGTTGACTATAAAGACCTTGACGCCGGCCTTCACAGCATCAAAAGCCGCCTCAACCTTGTTGAACATACCTCCAGTCACGTCATCCCCCTCCACTCCGCCGTAGAAGATAGATGCATGACGCCTGTAGTCCATCTTGTTTATCAACACTTTCTCGCCCGTGTTCCTGTCAACCTCGTAAACGCCGTCCACATCTGTGGCGAAGACTATGCGGCTGGCTTTCAAGGCTTTCGCCAAGTAGACCGCTATTTCGTCTCCCGAGAGGATCGTGAACCGTGTCTCCCTGTCGAAGATTGCGTCTCCGCAAGTGACGGGTATGATGCCGAGGTCGAGAGCTGAGAAGATAAGGTCCAGATGAGCTGTCTCGATGACGTTTTTTCTGGCTATGAAAAGCATCGAGGCCGGTATGCCGACGGCGCCCACGCCTGTCTGAATGAAGGCTTCAGCGACGAGGTGGTTGAGGGCCTTGACCGACTGAATTGTCTTGACAAACCCCTCGAGCTGGTTCTGCTCTTTGTAGCCCTGGTCTATCTTGTATTTCTTCGCAATAGGATGGCCGTAGGAGCCGGCCCCGTGCACAACAGCCAGAGGCGTTGGCCAGCAACGGGCTACCTCCCGGCTTATCCTGTTCATCACGTCTCTCCTAAAGCTGCTGTCAAGCTTTTTGTCGGTTATGACCGAGCCTCCGATCTTAAGGACGACTAGCCCTTTCAATTCTCGTCTCTTACTCCCGGGCATGAGGTTTTGACAACCCAGGCCTTCGGATAGGATGACAGAAGGCTGAGGACAGCTGCTTCATGATTGCTTCTTCGGACAGCGACAACGCTGCCTCCCCCACCGGCTCCTGTAAGCTTTGCACCGTAAACACCCGTCTTTAACAAATCCTCGACGCATCTCTCTACAACTTCGTTGGACAGCCCCAGCGTCCTGAGAAGAAAATGGTTTATCGTCATAAGCCTGCCCAAGAACTCGAGGTTGTTCGATTTAAGCGCTTCAACACTTCGCACAAAGACCTCCCTGTACAGGCTTGACAGCTCGCCGAACTCCCGGGGATTCCCCCTAGCCAACCTAACCACTTCGTCGACCATGTCGGAGGTCTTCCTCTTCAACCCTGTGAAGACCACGAGCAACTCGGGGCTTGGGCTCAGCTGTAGTGGCTGGAATTTTCCAGGACCGTTGTACAGCAAAGTTCCGCCGTATGCCGCTGCATGTGGGTCTATGCCGGATGGCCTTCCGTGGTATTCCTTCTCAGCGACCATGGCGTATTCGACTAACCTATGCGTAGCGAGGTTCAGTCCAAATAGGTTGGACAGAGCTTTGGCGAGTGCGGTCGAGATCGCAGCCGACGAGCCCAGACCGGCTCCTCCCGGTATCTCAGAGTATATCTCCGCCCTGAAACAGCCGCTGACTCCATGGTCTTCCATCATCTTGGAGGCCATCATGTACAGGGGTGTGAAAGAAGATGTTTTTGGAGGATTTGGGTGGATGGGCTCTCCTTTTCGACTCCACGAAGACCATGACTGACGGGACCTGAAAGTGGTTGTGTCGTTTTCACGGATGACCTCCACCTTAGCACGGAGGTTGATGGCGGTTACCACCGCTGGATGACCTGACACAACAAAATGCTCGCCGAAGAGTATAACCTTGCCAGGCGCCGAGGCCGCTGCCCTCTGCTTCATCCCCGGCCCAGCTCGACTAAGCAGGACGCGTACCCCACGACAGAGTCGTAGTCGCCGCCGGCGTCGCCGCTGGTGGCTTGCTTCAACACCCTCGCCTCGACACCTCCAAGCATCTTAGCCGCCGTCAACAAGGCAGCAACAGCTCCGTAGCCGCACATAGTTATGTCGTGTTTCTCAATCACCCTGTACATACCCTCGACGTCGAGGCTCTTTATCTTATCAAGAGCTTTCCTGTCCTTCTCCAGAACCCTTTCATGCGGCTCGTAGTGGGTGAAGTCCGTCGAGGCCACGATAAGCACGTTCCTGTCTTTGACAGCCTCGTAAACCGCACGCCCCACTTCGACGCATGTCTCGAGGCTCTGGTCGTTTATGCAGACAGGTACAAACTTGAAACTCCCGCAGACATACTGGAGAAACGGAACCTGTACCTCGATAGAGTGCTCCCGAGAATGGGACTCTTCGTCGAGGTAAAACAACTCTGACAAACTGGCCAGACGCTGGGCTAGTTCTTCATCTATCTCCACATCCCCCAGCGGCGTCGTCCAAACACCTCCCGGGTAGATTGAGACGACTGTTCCTATCCCGTAGTGGTTGGGGCCGAGGATGATGACAGAGTCTGGTTTGCTGTATTGTTTTATTGCGCGGAAGCAGTAAGCTGCGACGGGCCCTGAGTACACGTAGCCTGCATGCGGTGAGATGATGGCTGGAGCCGTCCCCACGCCCCATCCCTCCTCCGGCAAGGACCTCGGCCCTAAAGGAGAGAGGAAGCATCCCTCGATCTGCTTCAAAAGGTCTTCCCTTCTCCCGGCGTAGAAGGAGCCGGCGACAGCGGGCTTGCGGCGGAGCAACACGCCTCACCGAGGAGTACGCATCCTCCTCAAGTACCTACCCCTACCCGGCTTCGAAACCACCCGACCATCCTCAACTATCATCTCGCCTCTGGAGAAGGTTGCTTCAACGCTGCAGCCTACCTCGACATCCTCGTATATCGAGTGGTCTATTCTGCTGTGGAGGTTTTCCCTCGTGAGCTTGGTTTTCTTGCTCGGGTTTAGGATGTAGAAGTCGGCGTCGCTTCCAACCATGACAACTCCCTTGCGGGGATAAAGGCCGTAGAGCTTGGCCGGGTTGATGGCCGTGGTCTCAACCATCCTGTCTATACCTATTCTTCCCTTCGAAACGCCCTCTGAAAACAAAATCATGGCGATCACCTCTGTTCCAGCAACTCCTCCCGGAACGTCCACGAACCTGCTGTGTCTAAGTTTTTCAGCGGAGTTGTAGCAGGCGTGGTCGCTTCCGACTGTCGAGATAAAACCTTTGGCCAGCGCATCCCACAGCCCCTGACGGTCCTCCTGCCTCTTCAGGGGCGGCGACATGATGAACTTAGCGCCGTCCTTTCTTCTGTAAGCCTCTTCGGTGAACATCAGGTAGTGAGGACAAGTCTCGGCATGAATCCTCACTCCGGCTTTGCGGGCCTCAGCTATCTTCATCACGCCCAGCTTAGATGAGACATGAACAACTAGAGACTCGCATCCAGAGACCTGAGACATCAAAGCAATTCTTTCAACAGCCTCGGCTTCGACGTAGTCAGGCCTGCTTAGAGAGTGGTAGATGGGCTCGACCTTGCCCTCGGACAGAAACTCCTCAACCAGATAGTTGATGATATGCTCGTTCTCGCAGTGGGACAGGACGAGCATGTTTTTTGCAGAGCAGAACCGCATCAGGCGAAGTATCGCGCCATCGTCGAGCATCAGCCCTCTCCTGCTGTAGGCTGTGAATATCTTGACGCTGCATACTCCTTCAGCAAGTAGTTGTTCGAGTTCTTTCAGCCTCTCGGCCCCCGAGTCTACTACGATCATGTGAAGCCCGAAGTCAAGGCAGCTGCCTTTTTCAGCCTCGGCTTTTCTTTTGCTGAACTCCTCGACGTAGTTGCTGGTCTCGGGGGTTGCGAAGTCTATGATAGTCGTGACGCCTCCGCAGGCGGCTGCCGCCGTTCCCGATTCAAAGTCGTCGGCTGTGTAGGTGTTTGCCCCGTACTTGAGGTTGAAGTGGACGTGTCCGTCTATGACTCCCGGCAGCAGCAGACCACCCTTAGCATCGTAAATCTGCTCAGCTTTTTCATCCAAGTTCTTGGCTATCTTTACGACGACGCCGTCTTCAACCCCTAAACATGCCTCATAAATTCCAGTCAAGTCGACAAGCTTACAATTCCTAACCACTAGGTCCATCGCTCAAAAAAACATAATAAAGCGGTAATATAATGGTGTTGCAGGCTTGAAAGCCGCGCCGTCTTTCGAGGTTTTAACTCCCTCCTCTCTGGAGGAGGCGCTCAGCCTTTTGTCGGAGGACGGTGATACGTTGCCCTACGCCGGGGGAACTGACTTGATGCCCATGATGAGGCGTGGAAAACTGGCGCCAAAGAAGGTTGTAGACCTGTCCGGGCTCAGGCAGCTCATTTACGTGAGAGCCGAGGGGAAGGTCTTCAGAGTAGGCGGGCTGACTCCGATACAGGACTTCGCCGTATCACCGGTCATACCCGACCGCTACCAGTCCGTGAAGTCTTTGACCGCTTACTTCGGCTCCGAGGCCACTAGACATATGGCTACCGTCGGCGGGAACCTGGCTTCCGGAGGAGAGAGGGATGTCCCGCTCATCCTCACCTCCTTGGATGGTGAAGTGAGGGTTGCTTCAGCGCGTGGGGAGAGGGTGGCAGGGCCGTCGGAAGTCCAGCTCAGGAGGGATGAACTTATAGTCGAGGCTAGGTTCGACGACTGGGGCGATAAAGCTTTCTCATGGTTTGCGAAGTTTGAGAAGAGAGCCTCCAACGGCATAGGGGTCGTGACAGCTGGGATAGCTGTGAGCGTTGAGGAGGACCTTGTGGAGAAGCTGCGCATAGTTTTGAACAGGGTTGATGGCCGTAGGATGGGCAGGATTCACGGGTTGGAGGAGGAGTTGACGGGCTGCAGGCTGTCGGAGACGAGGGTTAGGGAAGCGGTTGAACGCCATCTATCACGGATAAAGCCGTCGTCGGACTTTAGAGCTTCTTCAGAGTTCAGGAAGCATGTTTCGAAGGTTTTGGTCAGGCGTGGGCTTGAATACTGCTGGAGTGTTTTAACAGGAAGTGGATGGGCGTGATTGTCGAGTTCGTTCTCAACGGCAGGAAGGTTAGCGTCGAAGTTGCGGGTAGATACCGGTTGATGGATGCTCTGTGGAAGCTCGGGATGAGAAGCGTCAAGGAGGGATGTGGAGTGGGAGACTGTGGATCATGCAACGTCTTGGTCGACGGCAGGCTTGTGAACTCATGCCTAATGCTGGCAGTACAGGCCCGTGGAAAGAGTGTCTGGACGACTGAGGGGTTGGCGGAGGATGACAAGCTTCATCCGATTCAGGAGTACCTGCTTGAGTACACCGCTTCCCAGTGTGGCTACTGCATTCCGGGAATAGTGATGACAGCCAAGTACATATCAGACAACTATCCCAGCATCTCTGAGAAACTATTGCGACGCATCCTGATAGCCAACATCTGCCGGTGCGGTGGATACACGAGAATCGTCAAAGCAGTCGAGTCAGCTATTGAAAGTTCACGGACACGAGCCTAGCCCGCGCCAAACCCTCAACGACTTTCTCAGGCGTTATCGGCAGGGACTTCACCCTGATTCTCAAGGCGTCGAACAAAGCGTTTGCGATTGCTGGGGCGGGGCCGTTTATGCCGGGCTCTCCGGCCGTCCTCGTACCGAGAGGGTTCAGCTCGCTAGGGTTCTCCAAAACCTCTATCTCAACTGGAGGCAAGTCGGCCGACGTAGGCACCAAGTAGTCAGCCAGGTTTGCGTTGAGTATTTTATGCTTCTTACCCACTACAAGGGTTTCTAGAAGGCCGTAAGCAACTCCCTGTGTAAGCCCTCCCTCCAGCTGGGCCAGCAGAAACCCTCTGTTCACAACCCTGCCCACGTCGAACACGGCTACAAGCTTTTCGAGCTTCACAACGCCCAGCTCAGCGTCAACCTTGAGCTTGACGCCAACAACGCCGTACGTGTACTGCAGGTAGGGAGTACCCTTTCCCGTCTCCGGGCTGTAGTCGCACTCAGGAAGCTTGAACTCGGCGTACTCCTTCACCTCCTCCTTAAGAGACTTGACAAACTCGAAAACGTCAAAACCCATCCTCCCGACCCCGACAGCCTCGGTGTACATCTTCTCAAGCCGCTCCCTAAGCTTCAGGGACGCAAGCCTCACAGCGTTCCCTCCCATCAGAGTAGTCCTCGAGGCAAAAGTCCCCCCAGAGTCGGGAACCCGATGGGTCTCAACCCTCTCCACCAAGACCTTCTCCACGGGAACTCCCAAAGCCTCAGCCGCTATCCTGGCCAAACCCCTCGAAGACCCGGTGCCGTACTCGGTCAGCGAGGTTTTTACGTGGACGTAGCCGTCGGGAGCTATGCTCACCACGGCGGACGATTTGTCCTCGCCCTCGGGGCCTAGGCTGTTTCCGTGCAGGACGAAAGCCACGCCGTATCCTTCCCCTAACTGCTTGTTTCTCCGGTTTTTCCAGCCCAGAAGGTCGGCCGCCCTTTGAGCCAGCCTTTCGTACGCAGGGTTGTCCAGCAGAACCGAGTCGGTAAGCGTGATGCACCCCTTTCTCCAGACGTTTTTCAGCCTAAGCTCGATCGGGTCCATGCCGAGCTCGTTAGCCAAAACGTCCATCATCGACTCTACAGCGAAGTGGACCTGGGGGCAGCCGAAACCCCTCATGGAGCCTGCCATAAGGTTGTTTGTGTAAACCAAGTAGGAGTCGACTCGGACGTTCTCGAACACGTAGGGCCCCGACGAGTGAGTTATCCCCCTCAGCATAACCAAAGGCCCGACGGATGCGTACGCCCCCGTGTCAAAGAACAGCTCGGCGTCAAGAGCCTTCAAGACACCTTCATGCGAAGCCCCCAACTTGTACCGCATAACGGCTGGATGCCTGTGGGAGTGGGCTACAATAGACTCGTCTCTGCTGTAGATGCATGCACACGGCCTGCCTGTCTTGAGAGCGGCTAGGCCTGCCATGGCACAGACATCCCAGGGAGCTTCGTCGGACTTTCCTCCGAAAGTCCCCCCCATAGCCATGGCAATCAAGTTTATCTTCTCCCTCGGAAGACCCAAGATCTTAGCAACCCCGCCGAGGACGTAGTAGGGGTTCTGAATGCTTCCGTAGATCGTCAAACCACCGTCAGCGTCGGGCACGGCGTAAGCCGCCTCAGGCTCTATCGGAGCAGGCTCCTGCATCTGAGTCCTGAACTCATCCTGAACGACGACGTCTGACTGGCTAAAACCACGGCTGACGTCGCCCTTTCTCACGATGTACTTTTTTAACAAGTTTCCGCTGTCGTGAACCTTCGGAGCACTGGGCTCCAGCGCAGCGACGGGGTCGTATACAGGCTCAAGCACTTCGTATTCGACAACTACTTCTTCAAGTCCCTTGTCTGCAGCCTCCTCGTCCACAGCAACGACAAGCACGACAGGATCTGCGAGAGACCTGACTTTGTCCGAGGCCAAGAAAGGCCTGTCGGGGACCACGGTACCCACTACGTTTTGACCAGGAACATCCTTCGCCGTAAGAACTTCCACAACGCCAGCCACCTTAAGAGCTGCAGAAACATCAACCCGTCTTATCAAGGCGTGAGGGTGTTCCGACCTCAACGCCTTAACACGCAGAACGTTCTCTGGAACTATGTCAGCCGTGTAGATGGGTTTACCACGAACAGCGTCAACAGGGTCATGCATCCTTGAACGAGTCAACACAGTTAACACCTCAGCCTCACCAATTATATTTTTGCTTCGCCGGTTCGAGTTAATACTAAGGCTCCACGCAACTTCTATAAATCACCTCTCCCCCAATACTCTGGTTTGTTGAGTAAACCAGATATAACTGCGTCGCTCATACTTGTCGACCTTCTCAAGACTCTTAAAACCATGATGGACTACAAAACCTTGTCGAAGCATACTGGAATACCTGTCTCGACTCTGGCCAGGTATGTCACTAACAAGACTCTTCCGAGGGGGAGGAAGATATCTGAGACTGTTGACAGGCTTTTGAAGCTGGTGAACATCGAGTCGTTCGTCCAGCAGCGCTTGGTCTCTAACGGGGAAGAGGTCGATGTTTCACCGGTCGTTGCTGAGAGCCAGCTCATCAAGCTGATCGTACCTTACATGTACAGGGAGTTCATGGGGTCCAAAATAGACTCTGTGCTCGCAGTGGACAAGGCAGGCCTTGTTGTAGCCACAGCTTTCGGCCTTGCGACGATGAAAAAAACGTTCTACTGTGTGGGGAGCGAGACAGGGTTTCCCAATCGTTGGAAGGAGGTGAAGTACCGAGTGAGGGAGGCGAGGATTTGGTCTAAGGTCTACGTGCCCAGCATGGTTCTGAGAGACAACGTACTTCTAACCATCGGCGTTTTGGACGACATCCTGCTTCTCAAGGAGCTCAGGAACAGGGTTGTAGAGTCTAGGGGCGAGATCACGGGAGTCTTCTCGATAGCTGCTAGCAGAGATCTCATGAAAACTCTCAAACCATATCAGCTGGGGAAAGTGGTTAACCTAGTAAGCTTCTAAGCGTACTCCCTCCACGTGTGGCCACATCTAACACATCGGAAGAACTGCGTCATAGGTTCGTCGGCCGACCTAGTCTGTATTGTCCACCACTTCGCCTCGTTATGCCCACACTGAGGACATACGACGTCGAGCGTCGTCGGGAGAGGCGAGTTGGAGGGCTCGACGAGGACTACCGAGTCTTTAGACTGTGGACTGGATTTGGTCTGCTTGAAGAGAACCTTCTCCTCAGCTGAATGTTTTTTGTAGCCGCATTTCCTGCACACTAACGAGAGCTTACCACCTACCCTCGAAGGCGTTAATGCTTTACCGCAGTTCGGACAGAACTCCAACCCCCTCACCTCAGCTCCACAGCCTTGGACTCCAGCTCGGCAATCAACTCCTTCAATTCCTTCAAAGCCTCCATCACAGCTTTCCGAGGCGTCGTCTTCCTCGGGTCGACCTTGACGGAGACGCTTACAACCCCCGTCAACGGATGCTCAACCCTGTACCCAGCGTACTGAACACCATCGTGCCCGTTCAGCCTCTCGGTAAGCATGCCTAAAAACGACTGGTCCTCTCCCACTATCTCGAACAACATAAAGTCTTCAGCCTCCTCCAGAACCCTTATCTTCACCAAGCCGTCGACACCAGCTCCCTCAAGAACTGATTGTTGCCGTATTTTAGGACTGTTTTTCTTCTCTCCTTCGAACCACAGTTGCCGCAGACAAGCAGCTGGTCCTTTTTTTCCAGAGGCCTGCGGCAGACGCTGCAGAAAGCCAGCACGACGCCGCATCCAGGCTTGTATATGTCGAACGTTATAAGACCCCGGTATATGCTTGCCACCTCTAAGACAGCTATGTCTCCTATGCCGACCACGTCATCCATCTGCTCATTTCTCCTGCCGAGGAGAACGCCCGTTCGTCGGTGCTTGAGAGGTTTGTCTGGCAGCTTGACGAAAGCTCTCGCTACAGCTATCTTCTCCTGAACATCTTTAACCTCTGCCACAACCCTGTCCCTCGCCCGGAGCTCCTGCTTCTCCTTGATGTTTAAAACGTTTACGTATCGTTTGTTCATGTCGTAAGAGACCTGCCCGACGTAGACGGACTTGACCAAACCGCTGGAGTTGACGACCACGCCATCACCAGGCAGAAACTCCTCTATGACGCAGACAGGATCTCCGGGCACAACCAAGGTCTTCCTCATGATTCAATCTCCCTGAGCTGGCTCCAAAATCTCTGGGACAACTCCCTGTCAGACCATCCCCACGGATACATCAACAACCCTCTGTCAACCACCTCATCCCATTCTAGAAGACCCACAGCCACCAAGCACTCGGCTGGAAGGAGGAGTGGTTTGGAGAACTGGATCTGGTCCTCGATGCTGAGACGTGGACAAGCGGTGTTTACGAAGGCCTCGAATTTATTTTCCACCACTGTTGTCGAAGTGATTTCATCGCTCGTCAGCAAGTATGACTGTTTCCCGTGTCTGCGTAGAAGCTTGTTTATTCTCAAGGCTAAGCCATGCCTTTTCTGGCCGGGCTTCACGCTTACCAGCACCCCAACACGGTTTACTTTCCTGAAAGCTTCGATGTTGGCGTATCTCTGTCTTAGAATCCTGTCCCTCATGCTCCTGAGGTCAACGACTTTCTGCGTGTGTGGGTCTGCTGCGAAAACGGGTTTGTTGGTCAGCAGAGCCACTCCCAGCCCGTGGAACACGCTCCCAACCACCAAGTAGGCGTCGACGCTGTTCTCTATTTTTTTCATCCCTGTGGCATCGCAGCCGAGCACTTGAGCCTCGTAGACTGAGTACATCTCAGGCTGGGCAGTCAAAACTTTGATTCCATCCCTCTCCAGAAAGTCGATGACGATGTTGAGTTGGTCAAGCCACTGAACGCTTGCCCCGAGACCAACAACCCGAAAGCCGTGGAGAGCGCCGGTCATCTGCCCAGCCAAGACACGCAGGGGGGTGTCGTCGTAGTACCTACATTCGACGTAGATTGTCGGAACCTTGTCTTTCCTTAGGAAGCGGCTGTGGCCGAGGTGTACTATGGCGTCGACGTTCAAGCACGAGGCCTCGTTGTACGCTACGTCGCATCCACCCCAGCAGTTAGAGCTGGAGTGATAAACCTCGTAGCCCTCAGAGACGATCCTCTCGCCCAGCCAGAACGCCAGCTTTCTCAACCCCAGAGGCGATTGAACCAATACCCTGGAAGCAGAAACATCTCTCAGCCATCTGAGGACGTGGTCGAGGTCAACCCTGCATCCGTCAACTACTTGCATCCCTAGGCTTAGCGTCCTATATCCAGTTAATAAATGGATAACCTTTTTTGATAGGCATTTTGAGGGGAAAAGTAAGATGGCCGACTATGATGTCTTGGTTGTTGGCGGCGGTATCCTAGGGCTCGCCTCAGCTTACTACGTCAAGCACAACAACAAAAGGCTTTCTGTCGGGTTGGTTGAAAAGGACAGGGATGTGGGGCAGGGAAACACGGCCAAGAGCGTTGGGGGATACCGTCAGGGCATATTCACCTCTAAGGTGAACCAGGTGTTGTCCGAGACGTCGATAGAGGTTTTCAGGGAGATTGAGAGGTCTGGAGAGGCTAAGCTCAACATGAGGGAGGTTGGGTACCTGATTCTGATTAACGGGAGTAGAATGAAAAAGTTGGAGGGCATAGTGGAGCAGTTTGTGAAATCAGGCAGGGCTGAGCTGCTCAACCAAACCATGCTGAGGGAATACTTTGGCCTCCAAACATCGTTCGCCGGAGACGAGGAGGCGGCTTTGATGGCGCTTGAGGAGATTGTTTCAGGCCTCTACGCCCCCTACTGCGGCATGCTCGACGTAGAGAAGCTGGTCGAGGCTTATAAAAGAAGATGTCTGAACGAGGGCGTCGAGATCATTCCGAACAAAAAAGTTGACAGGATCGTGCTTGAGCCCGAGACTTCGCTGGGAATCCCTAACGAGCCGAGGGCGTGGCAGAGAACGCGCGTAGCCGGGGTAAAAATGGGGGACGAGATTCTAAGAGGTGAGAGGTTTGTAGTGGCTGCGGGCAGCTGGACTCCTGAGCTTCTCGACCCGATAGGAGTGGATTGCTTCGTCAAGCCCAAGAAGAGACAACTGTACGCTGTGAAGGCCTCAGGCGGCTTGGAGCAGCTTCTTCAAACCAAATGGGCGGGGGACAGGCCTCTGCCGTTCATGTTCTTCCCCAACGGATTGTACGTAGTCCCACGGGTTGATGAAAAATCTTTCTGGGTCAGCTTTACAGACGAGGTAGGAAGGCCCTTCGGACACGACTACGAGCCGGAGCCGCATTTCTACTACGAAAACATCCATCCTGTTCTCCAGAAGTATCTACCCTCGTTCTCGAACGCAAGACCTTACAACATGTGGGCTGGATGCTACTCGATGAACAACCTCGACGGAAACCCTCTGGTTTTCAAGTTCCTCAACTGCGTGGTAGCAACTGGTGCCAGCGGCAGCGGGGTGATGAAGTCGGACGCCGTCGGAAGAATAGCCGAGGCGGTGCTTTTCGACAGACCGTACGCAGAGCTACACGGGGGAGTCAAGTTCGACGTCTCAATAATTGGCGTTGAGAACAGGCGCGTCGACAAAGAGTATTTCATCCTCTAGGTGGGCTTGTTGAGGGTGTGGTATTTCGCGTACGGCTCAAACTTAGACCAGGAGGGGATGAGGAGGAGGGTTGGAGGCTGGCACGACCTCAAGCCAGCCAAGCTCAAAGGGTTCAAGCTGGTTTTCGACATCTACTCCAGCTCGTGGAGAGGCGGCGTCGCGGACGTTGTCGAGGATGAGTCTGGTACCGTATACGGTGCAGCCTACCTGCTGGACGAGGAGCAGCTGGAGAAGCTCGACAAGTACGAGGGTGTTCCACATCTCTACCACAGGCGTAAAGTAATGGTCGAGGTCGAGGGCGCGCAGGTTGAAGCCTTCATATACGTCGGCAGCAGACCACGACCATCCGTCAAGCCCTCGACAGAATACGTCGCCCTCATGGTGAAAGGGCTGAAGAGAATAGGGCACGGGGATGAAGCTGTAAAGGCTGTACGGGAAGCAGCTGAGTCCAGACCGTGGTAGAGTTGATCGACTCGGCGGGTCTTCTGAAGAGCATGGATTATGACTTCCATGTATTCGTAGAAAGCGCTGTGAAGCCTTTGACGGTTGCCGAGAGGTTCTCCGACATCCTGCCCGGGTTAGGCGGGTCGACGAGTTCAAGGGGGCGGAGCCTCGCCGAGCGACTGCTGTACGTTCACCAGAGGCAGGCTCTGGAAGACCTCTCTTCAGGCTTAAACCTAGTGCTGAAGGCGGGTACGGGCAGCGGGAAGACAGAGGCGTGGTTCCTGTACGCAGCCAAGAACAGGGTTAAGACTTTAACCGTGTATCCCACGCTCGCTCTTGCGAACGACCAGCAGCAGAGGCTGTCAGATTACTGCAACGAGCTCGACATGACATTAGAATCAATCGACGCCTCGAGGAAGCAAGAACACCTCAAGAACATGGGCGCTAGGGAGCTCCGAAGGAAGATAACTGAGGCCGACATCGTCGTGACCAACCCTGCGTTCCTGATGAACGAGTTGAAGAGAATAGCGTTCGGTCAGCCTTCACTACTAAGGGACTTTCTCGCAGGCTGCGGGCTTGTCGTGCTGGACGAGTTCGACTTTTACGGCCCCAGGTCGACATCAATACTCCTAGCCATGATGAGGGTTGTCGTGGAGATTATCAACCCGAGCATCCAGATAACCATCATGACAGCAACCCTGCAGGACCCTCA
>JAWAFZ010000002.1:0-113420 GCA_038890155.1 Candidatus Caldarchaeum sp.
TTTTATCCAGCACAACCGTCGCGTCGGCTCTCCAGAACTCAAGAGTTATTCCCGGAAACCGTTGCTCGAACACCTTCTTGAACTCCTGAAGCTGAGGAACCGGGATCGATGAATACATTATCACCTTTCCTTCCCGTCTGGCGGCTTCGACAAGAGCAGGGTCGTAAAGCACTCTTTCGCCAGTCTGCGGCGTGAGAGTAACGGTTGCAGTGAGCCGCACAGTTTCAGTCTCAACCCTCGTCGTGGTGACCGTTGCGGTAGTCATTCCTCCCCCGACGGTCACCGTTCTCGTCACCTGAGCTTGTTGCTGTGGAGCCGTCGAGAGGCTGCCGAGATACCCTCCCAACACTCCCACCACGAGAGCCACGACAACTGATAAGGCGGCAACAGATGTTTTCACTTGACCTCTTTTCCCAGACACGACTTGTGAGGACGCCTAGGGCTTTAAATAGTTTTCCCCAACATTTTTAAAGGAAAGGCTGGATTTATCCGCTCATGAAGTTTGGAGTGGTTGTGCCTAACGCCACAGGCGGAGTGAGGGGCGATGTCCCTGTTTCGATGGCTGAGGTCGTGCGTTTCGGAAGGAGGGTTGAGGAGCTTGGGTTCGACGGTCTGTGGGTAATAGATCATGTGTTGACCGCTGAGCCAATTTATTCGACTACGTGGCTCGACCCTTTAGTGACGTTGTCGTACCTAGCGGCTCAAACCAGTAGGATAAGGCTTGGAACGTCCGTGGTCGTGCTTCCCATCCGTGTGCCGGCGGTATTCGCTAAGGAGGTTTCGTCGCTTGACGTAGTTTCCGGAGGAAGGGTGGTTGCTGGCGTGGGCAACGGCTGGTGGGACAAGGAGTTCGAGGTGTGTGGAGTGCCGAAGAAAACAAGGGGAGACCGTGTGGAGGAATACGTGCAGATAATCAAGAAGCTGTGGACTGAGAACAACGCCACGTTCAAGGGGCGTTTTTACAGCTTCGAGAACATCAACCTAGAGCCAAAACCCCTCCAGAAACCCCATCCACCCATCTGGATAGCGGGAGGCTCGGCCATCGGCAAAGCAAGCACCGTCTACCAAGTGAACGCCGAACGAGTGCTAAAACGTATAGCAAGGCACGCCGACGGATGGATAGCAAGGGCTTACACCGACCTTGAGCAGGTGGAGAACGACTGGAAGACAATCCAGAAGCACGCCAGCAGCTTCGGCCGGAGCTCGAACGAGATAGTCTTCGCCCACATCAACTGGATGTGCCTCTCTGAAGGAAGGTCGGAGCAGGAACTGCGAAGGCTCTTCGCCCAGTCGCTGAACATCCCGTTCGAGGACACCAAGAAGGAGGCTTTGCTGGGCACAAGGCGTGAAATAGTTTCGAAGCTGGAGGGTTTGGCCGGAATAGGACTGCAGTACTTGATAGTCTGGCCGACGCATGCAGACTACGCGCTGGTCGAGTTTCTGGCGAGGGATGTTTTCCCGAGCTTCAGCTAGCTACTCGAGAATGCTTATCTTGAAAGGCTTTCCCGTCGAGGGACAAGCACTCGCTCCGACGAGACAGTTTATCTCAGCCCGCAGGTCTATGTAGTCGCCGGGCTTGCTCCCACCCGGGAGTATCCCCATCCTACCCGTCTCAGGGTCTATCTCGACGGTCTGGAAGATGTTCAAAGGCTCGGGAATGTCCTCGGGAGCTATGCCGTACGGGGACAAGGCGTCGATCAGGATCTCGAAGCATCCGAAAGACGGCCTTCCAAGAGGTCCTCCGACTTGAAGAGAGGACGAGAAACCGCTGTACTCCCTGCTTTCGTAAACCCATCGGCTGCACATGCCGTACTGAAGGTCGTGGACTCCGTAGGTGTCTTCAGTTATGGTCATCATCACTGTGTTGAAACGGGAGTAGAGCTTGTCGCCCTTGGAGACGTAGATCTTGCCTTGGTTTGCCTTGGTGCGGGCCTGCGAGAACCTCTCACGGTGGTTGTCGGCGTTAATCACGACAAAGTCGACTATCTGCCCCCCTTCAACCTCCTCGACCCTAACGGTTTGCCCTTTCTTGACGACGTACGCCACTCCGCCCCTAGCAGGCACAACCTTTGACGATACTGTATTCAATCCGATAGGGAAGAGGAAAAATGTTTAGATTTTGACGGGGTCGTGGACATGCCGTGCATCCTCCCAAGTTGAGGTAATGTATCTGAAGCTGTTGTTCTCCCATAGACCCATGGTGATGATTGGATGAGCCTGTCCCTCTCTGTCGAAGATGAGGCCCGGCGGGTAGTTGAAAGTCAGCTCCGGAACATCCCAGATGGTAAGCTTGTGAAGTGCGTCGATGACTTTCGGCACGTCGTCAACGGTTCCAGCCTTCTGCAGAGCTCTGACGAGGATGTAAACCGAGTCGTAGCCCGTTGAAACCCAGCTGACGTACACGGAGTCGGGGAACTTCTTCTTGTAAGCGTCTCTCAGGTATCTTATCCTAGGGGTTGCGTTGGGCAGGTCTGCAGCGGTCCCGAACAAATCAACGTACAATCCCTCGTAGAAGCTGACGTCTCCTCCCATCAACGGGCCGCCGAAATCAGGCTCCGCAAGGCTTTGAGACAGCCATATGTAGTTAGGCGCTTGACCCTTCGGAGGTAGAAGGCCTACAGTCCTCGCCTGCTTAATGATGTTTACGTGGTCTGGCTCGAAACCGTGCCAGATGAGTGCATCGAAGCTCATCCCCCTCAGCTTCGTGAGAATCGGCACAAAATCAGCCTGCCCGGACGTGTAGCGTTCGTCTGCTACGATCTCGAACCCTGCCGGCGGTAAGAGTTTTTCAACGTACAGGATAGCGTCGGCGTGGTTCTTGTCTATTAGCACAGCCAGCCTTCTAACACCTTTCTGCCTAAGCCACCTAATTTCAAGCTCGAACAAGTCGCTTATGTCGAAGGTGCTCCGGAAGAAGTTGGGAATGCCCTTGACTGTGCCCGGGTCGTAGCCTCCCGCAGCTATAACCAAGGCCTTAGGATGCTTCTCCTTGATGATCGGTCCTAGGGCGTAGTAGTTGGAGGAGGATGCTCCATCCAGTATGAACTGGAGCTTCTCCTGCTCTACAAACCTCTCGAGCGCCGCTATGGCGTCGTCTCTCCTAGCACCATCTACATAGACGAGCTCGAGCTTGTACCTAGTATTGCCTATCACAACTCCTCCAGCTGCGTTGATCTCCTCGACCGCCATCAACCTGCTGTTGTGCAAAGGTATACCGTAAGGCGCTATGCCCCCGGACAAGCCGCCTATCTCAGCTATCTTAAGCGTCCTCTCCTGAGTGGCTTGACCAGCGGTCACAGTCCTCGTCAGCGTCTCCGTCCTGCCTGGAGCTGTGACTGTCTGGAAGACAGTTCGGGCGCCCGCCTGCTGTCCGCCCCCACCTGCAAAATATCCAGCCAAACCGCCTACGACTAGTCCTCCCACAGCGCCCCCAACGGCCATCGAAGTCGAAACACCGAGGAACTTGCGTCTCGAAATCTTGTTGGAATATTTCCTATCCGACACGCGTTGTTTGCCCCGTCGGAGATATATAAAAATTTTCCTAAAAATTCAATTTAAATAGACCTGCCCTGACTGTAAGAAGTCCGTGGATGCTTTAATAGCGCAGGTGGTTCTAAACGGAGTAATCAACGGCGCAATACTAGCCTTGATGGCTTCGGGCCTCACGCTCATCTTCGGCACTTTCAGGATACCCAACTTCGCTCACGGAGGGTTTTTCACGTGGGGGGCCTTCACGACCTACTACCTCGCAACAGCTTACGGATTCAGCCTCCCACTTGCAGTAGCAGCTTCAACTCTTGCAGTGGCAGCGTTGGGGGTCGTCGTTGAGAAGGCGGTCTACAGGCCCTTGAGGAACACCAGCGAGGACACGATCTTCGTGGCGGCGACGGGTCTGTTGATAGCTTTCAGCAACGGCGCCCTAGTGCTTTGGGGAGACTGGCCGAGAAGCATACCGCACGAATACAGCGCAACGCTGCTCCAATTCGGCGGAATAACCATTCCGTTCTTCCGGCTCATAATCATCACAGTCGTGGCGTTGACCTCTTTGTCCATGTATTTGATGGTCAAGAGGACGAAGATCGGAAAAGCGATGAGAGCTGTGGCCCAAGACTTCATCGTGGCCAGGCTTGTGGGAATAAAGCCGGAAAGAGTGGCGTCCTTCACTTTCTTCGTTGGATGCGGGCTGGCAGCGCTAGCCGGCTCCCTCGTAGGGATAGAGTTTTCAGTCAGCTTCGACATGGGGATCCTTCCCACGATAAAGGCGTTCATAATAGTCGTGATCGGCGGGCTTGGAAGCTTGACCGGAACTCTGGCGGCAGGGATGGCGCTCGGCGTAATCGACAGCCTTACCGTAACCTACCTAACCTCAGCCTACAACAACGTGATAACTTTCTTACTACTGATAGTAATCCTGTTGATAAGGCCTCAGGGAATCTTCGGTAAAGAGGTTAGGAGAGGATGAGTAGAACCACGCAGGCCATAATCGTCGTGCTGCTGGCGGCTTTATTCACGCTGCCGTTATACGCACCCAACGACTACTACATACACATGGCTATAGTGATATCGATTTACGCCATATCGGCCTCTGCGTTGAACATCATGATGGGGTACTTGGGTCTGCTGCCTTTGTGCGTCGCAGCCTTCATGGGTGTGGGTGCCTACACTTCAGCCAACCTAACTATAAGGTTCGGCGTCCCCTTTCCTCTGGCGTTGCTGGCCTCTGCTTTGATGGCTGGGTTTGGAGCCCTGTTGCTGGCCGTGCCTTCGTTCAGGACGAAGGGAATCTACTATATCATAGTGACCATCGGCTTCCAGATCATAATAACGGAGGTGTACCAGAACCTAACGGACATCACAGGGGGAAGCATCGGTATCAGAAACATCCCCAAACCATCGGTTGGCCCGTTTGTTTTCACATCCAAAGTTGAGGTCTACTACCTTTACCTAGCCATCACGCTAGCTATACACGCAGCCCTTTTCGTGCTCCTGAAAACTCATCTCGGAAGGTCTCTGACGACGATTAGGGAGAACGAGCCCAAAGCCACGGTGATGGGGGTGAACAGCTACACCCATAAGCTGTTCGCCTTCAGCCTGTCGATGGCCTTGTCAGCGATCGCCGGATCCCTCTACGCACACTACATGTCGCACGTCAGCTCCGACAACTTCACTCTCCTGAACTCGATTGACTACTTCCTGATGGTGACGATAGGCGGGCCGGGCACGTTTTACGGCCCTGTTTTGGGCGCGGTTGTCTGGACTTTCGTCATGGAGGCGCTGCATGCGTTCAGGGGGTTGAAGGAGCTGATATACGGAATCATACTCGTGGTCATAATGCTGGTCATGCCCAAGGGCACGGTAGGGCTCCTCTCGAACAGAAGGCTTGTCAGACTGTTTCGCCGAGGTAGAGCCGAGAAAGCCTATCCCCTTGCATGAACTCTTGACTCGAGCCCTCCGCAAAGATTTTCCCTACGTTCATTACGTAAGCCCTGCTGCATATCTTTAAGGTCTTGTAGATGTTCTGCTCAGCTATCATGAGAGCCAGGTTCTTCTCCCTGCTCAGATTGCTGATAGTTGCAAACAAGGTGTCTATTATGCGTGGAGCCAGACCCAGCGAAGGCTCATCAAGCAGCAGAAGCCTCGGCCTAGACATCAAAGACCTCGCTATCTCCAGCATCTTCTGCTCCCCTCCGCTCAGCGTGCCCGCCAGCTGGTTTAGCCTTTGTTTAAGAAAGGGAAACAAATCATAAACCTCCTCGAAGTCGGCTTGATTCTTCGACCCGTAAGCCCCCATCTCGAGGTTCTCCTTGACAGTCATGTAGGGAAACACTGTCCGGCCCTGCGGTACTGCAGAAAGTCCCTGCCTAACTCTGTTTTCAGGCGAGAGCTTCGTGATGTCCTTGCCTTCGAAAAACACCTTCCCCCGGAACACAGGCAGGACTCCTGCGAGAGTGTACATCAGCGTTGTCTTACCTGCTCCGTTAGGCCCAAGCAGGCCCACGACCTCGCCGGCCCCGACCTCTAGCGAAACATCCCTGATGACTGTTGTCTTGCCGTAGCCGCTGGTTATGCTCTCCACTCTAAGCACTGTGCTCACTCCCCAGATAAGCTTCTACGACTTCAGCCTTCTTCCTGACCTCCTCCGGCTTCCCCTCAGCGATCTTGACACCATAGTTCAGTACAATTATCTTATCGCAAATATCCATGATGAAGAACATGTTGTGTTCGATGACCACGAAGGTCTTGCCCATCCCTTTCAGCCTTACCATGACGCTCTTGATGCTTTTGATCTCATGCTCAGCCAACCCTGCTGCAGGCTCGTCAAGCAGCAGTAGCTTCGGCTCAGGCCTCATCACAAGCAGAGTGGCTATCTCCACGAGCTTCTGCTGCCCGTAGCTCAGGTTAACGGCACGCTCGTCCAACAACTGAGATATGCCGAGGAAGCGAGAAACCTCCTCGATGTTTTTCTCAACCTCCTCAGCCTCCTTCCGCAGCGAGAACACAGACAGCTGTTTTATCAGGTCTTTGGTTTGACCGCCGAAGGCGAGTATGTCGTGGACGCGCATGTTGGGGAAGAGCTTTACGAGCTGAAACGACCTCGCTAGCCCGAGACGAGCTATCTTATGCGGCTTCATGCCGGTTATCTCCCTCCCCTTCAGGAGCACGCTTCCGCTGTCAGGCTTGGTGAAGCCTGTGATTATGTCGAAAGTGACTGTTTTCCCCGACCCGTTAGGGCCTATCAGACCAGTTATCTGGTTCTCCTCAACCTCGAAAGAAAGGTCGTTCAAGGCCTTGATACCGCCGAAGCTCTTGCTGATGTTTGTTAGTTTCAGAAGACTCATGGCTGAGTCGGGGTTGAGCATCCTTGATATAAACATAGTGGTTAGGTTGTCGCAACGATGTCTGTCGACAATCCAGCCTTTGCCAACACACGCTCCACGTGCTTGTTTGAGTTTTTAATGATTTCTTCTTCGTTGAGCGTGAGACATCGCCCGTCTCTCACGACAAACTTTCCGTCAACCATCACGTCTCGCACATCTGCTCCCGACGCTGCGTACACCAGCAGGTACAGGGGGTTGGATAAAGGCGAGACCGATGGTCTTTTCAGAGATACCACGACTAGGTCGGCTTTCTTTCCCGGCTCTATGCTGCCCAGCCGGTTAAGCCTGCCCATGGCTCGGGCCCCGTTCCTCGTCGCCATCTCCAGGACATCCCAAGCGGTTAGTGTGTCGGGGTTATGGGTTCGTACTTTTTGCAGTAGAGCCGCTGTCTTCATCTCCCTAATCATGTCGTAGGCGTCGTTGCTGGGTCCTCCGTCGCATCCAAGGCCAACGTTGACTCCATGACGCAGCATGTCCGAGACCGGAGCTATGCCGGAGCCTAGCTTCATGTTGGAGGAGGGGCAGTGGGCTACGGTCGTCCCCGTAGCAGCGAACTTTTTCATATCATCTTCGTCGACCCAGACGCAGTGGGCGTATACACGCCTCTCCCCGAGCAAGTTGAACCTCTCTAGAAACCCTGAGACCGTAGTGCCGAACGCTCTCCGGTAGTATTCAACGTCTTCCCTCACCTCTGCAACGTGGTTCGTTATGCCCGTGTCATATTCTCGAGCTAGGGCCGCGGCCTCATGGTAAAGGTCTTCGGAGACCGCTCCCGCGCTTCTCAGCCCGAGCCAGACGTCTATCCGGCCGTCAGCACGTCCAGCCCACCTAGAGTGCATCTGCTTAAACTCTCTTACGCACGCCTCCCGGTCCTCGACCATTCCAGGCGGCAGAGCGTTCTCGGCAGCCGCATAACCTTTCATGTCCATTACGGCTTTAGACAGGACTCCTCTTATCCCGGACTTCTCGACGAGCTCGGCGATGCCGTTGAAGCCGTAGCGTGTGTGGATATGAACCTCGATGAAAGAAGTCGTTCCTGTCTTCAGCATCTCGAGTATGCACAGCGCTGCGCTGGCCCTTGCGTCAGACTCATCATAAACACCCTGCAGCCTCCACACCCAGTTTCTCAGCCAAGGTATCAGCGTTAGGTTGTCGGGCACTACTCCACGAAGCAATGCCTGGGCTAGGTGGACATGTGTGTCGACGAGGCCGGGGATGATCAGGCAGCCCTCGGCATCAACTACTTCAGCCCCTGCCGCATGAGGCAGGACGAGTTCTCTTGGCCCGACCAATTCAACCAGGTCGTCCTCGACTAGCACGCATCCATCCCTTATTATTCTCCTCCTGCCGTCTACGGGGATGACGAAGCCGCCTTTGAAGAGAAACCTGCTCAAGGCGCCGAAGAAGCGCGCATAGGGAAATTAAGCTTTTCACCGTGGTTGCTGTCCCGGGGCAGCCCGGTCATGGCTTGCCCGAGGCCGACCTCGTCCTCGACGGTTAGGGCTAAGCTGCGTCTCAGGCTCTTGAAAAACAAGCCCGAACTCAGCAGCCAGCTCGGCTATCGAGGACGTGCATTCCCGCCACCACCCTCCACGCAAAATAGGTTCGAAGACGACAGTGGCTTGAAAGTAAAAGTTATAGGCTGTTTTGGTGGCATAATTATACCGTTATGGAGCAGTACACTGCAGTTGGAATATCTTCGACTGTTTGGGGGGTGAGGAAGCGAAAGGAGGTCTTGAAGAACATAGAACACATACATGAGGTTGTGGCAGCGGCGTCTTGGCTTAGCAGCCTAGACCTTCCTGTTAAGCTGATAGCTTTGCCGGAGGGAGGTCTTCAAGGGTTCACAGACGAAGTGTTCGACATGGACCACGTGGAGTACGCTATGAACATCGCCATAGACATTCCGGGAGAGGAAACAGACCGGCTTGGGGAGATAGCGAAGCAGTACAACGCCTACCTCATCGCGCAGGCTAAGGCGACCGATGAAAGATTTCCCAACAGGTTTTTCAACAACGCCTTCATCATAAACCCTCAGGGCCGGATAATCCTACGGCACTACAAAAACTCACCCCTCTTCCCTGTGGAGCACTCAATCTGCCCTCACGACATATACGATGAATGGGTGGGGATTCACGGCAGAAACCTCAACGCCTTCTTCCCAGTCGTCGAGACGGATATAGGCGTGCTGGGTTGTGCTCTGGCGAACGAGGGTTCTTACCCAGAGTACATCAGAGGGCTTGCGATGAACGGGGCCGAAGTTGTCTACAGGCCTAGCTACCCCCACCCACACACGCAGAACGAGTTCTGGGAGGTGCAGAACAGAGCCAGGGCCCTAGACAACAACATCTACATCGTCGCACCCAACACAGGAACATACTACCTCACAAGCGACTCGCCCGTGCCCATCGACACCTTCGGAGGAAAATCCATGATCGTCGACTACAAGGGTAGAATCGTGGGCAAGCACGAATACGGCGCTGGCTCGTCCTACTGCGCAGGCGTCATAGACATCAACGCCCTCCGAGACTTCCGCTCACGCTCCCTCTGGGCCAACTGGATGAAAGACCTGAGGACAGAAATCATACAGCTCATATACGAGAAGCCGCTTTATCCAAAAAACCTCTGGCTGAACACGATGCCATACAAGCACAAGGAGTACGAGGAGAAGGTTATCCGCACGAACATCGAACGCATGTACCAGCTAGGTATATGGCGGAGGTCTGGGAAGTAGCTTATGTCCACCAGCCCAGCCATCGAGGTCAGCGACGTCTCTTTATCGTTTTACGGAGTCAGGGCTCTCAACAGATGTAGCTTGAAGGTTGAGCGGGGAAAGTCCATCGGAGTGATAGGGCCAAACGGCTCGGGCAAAACAACACTCCTCAACGTCATCAACGGCTACCACAAGCCCGAAAGCGGCGAGGTTAGAATATTCGGCAGAAAAGCCGATGGACTACCACCATATCGCATAGCTCAGCTAGGAGTTGGCAGAGTGTTTCAGGTGACGAACGTCTTCACACACATGACTGTGCTGGAGAACATCATGGTTCAAAGCGTGTGGATGAAGAACAGGAAGAAAGCACGTGAAAGAGCCATCGAAATGATGCAACTCGTAGGACTGCCACCTCATCTAGGCGACGAGCTTGCAGGCAATGTTTCAGGAGGTCAGCAGAAGCTGGTCGACATAGCTAGAGCTCTATTTTCCGACCCAGCAGTCCTTATGATGGACGAGCCTGTAGCAGGCATACATCCCATAATAAAGGAGAAGATCATAGATATCGTCAGCAGCCTACGCCGGCATGGGAAGACGCTTCTCATAGTAAGCCACGACATTCCATCCATCCTCAAGATGGTGGACAAGCTGGTCTTCATGAACGCAGGGTCCGTGCTGTTGGAGGGAGACCCCGACCAAGTCCGAAGCTCAGCCAAGGTAGTTGAGGCTTACTTAGGGTTGTGAGGCTTGACGCTGAAGGTACGCAACCTCACCGTGGAGTACCACAGGGACATCGAGATCCTCCGCAACATCTCCCTCGACGTCAACGACGGCTCGTTAACCGTGTTGATAGGCCCTAACGGAGCAGGTAAGTCGACTCTGATCAAATCCATAGCAGGCATACTCAAGCCCAGGAAGGGAGAGATCTTCCTCGACGGCGTCCGAATAGACCAACTCTCTACAGAGGAAAGAATCAACCACGGCCTGTCCGTGGTTCTCCAGCGAAGAAGCGTGTTTCCTCAGCTCACAGTAAGGGAAAACCTTATACTCGGCGGCTGGAAAATCAGAAGGAACGGGGAGCAGTTCGAGGAGACTTTGAAGGATGTTCTTGAAACGTTTCCAGACCTAGCCTCCAAGCTCGACGACAAGGCCAGCACACTGAGCGGCGGTCAGCAACGGATGCTCGAGATCGCAAGAGCCTTGATGACCGGGCCTAAACTTCTTATGCTCGACGAGCCCTCCGCAGGCTTATCACCTCTGATGGTCAAGCAGGTGTACAGACACATAGAGGATTTGCGCAGCAAGTCTATAACAATCTTACTCGTCGACCAAAACATCCAGCAGTGTGTTTCGGTGGCGGACTATGTCTACGTCCTCGAGCTGGGCGAAATCCGTGGAGGCGGTAAGAAGTCGGAGCTATCGGAGTCTCTATCAGACCTCATCAAGACCTGGCTTCATCTCGAGCAGGGGAAAGAGGTGAAGAGTTAGTGGTTTTCACGGCTGAGGTTTTGTTCGGGCAGCTGATGGTCGGCGCCATACTCCTCGGGGGTGTATACGCACTGGTGACGATGGGGCTGGCTTTGATATTCGGGGTGATGCGGATCCTAAACATAGCCCACGGCGAGTTCATAATCTTCGGCGCTTACGCAACATACTGGGTCTCGAAACTGCTAGGCTTGGACCCATTCATATCGATAGCGTTAGCCATCCCAGCCTCAGCCGTCCTAGGGTTTCTGGTCAACACGTTGATGATTAGGGGCTTGACGAAGAGCTTCGACGCCCCCATCGTCTCCAGCTTCGGGCTGTTGCTCATCATGCAGGCGAGCATGCTGATCGCTTGGACGGGCGACCCAAGGAGCCTCGTCACCCCTTTCACGGCAGAAAGCATAGCCGTGGGACCGTTGCTCGTCCCGGTCATAAGGTTGATAGCCTTCACTTTGTCGGTCTCCGTGCTGACAGCCCTGTATCTCTTCCTCACGAGGACTTTCGTCGGTAGAGCCATAAGAGCTATTGCACAGGACAGCGAGACCGCGGCCACGCTGGGTATTCCAGTCCAACGACTACAGTCGTTCACCTTCATCCTGAGCACTTGCTTGGCAGGCCTTTCGGGAGGCTTGATAGCCATGCTTCTAAGCTTCCAGCCCACCTTCGGCCCCGAGTTCCTGCTCAAATCTTTCGTCGTGCTGGCTCTCTCAGGCGTGGGCAACATACCGGGAGTGATAGCTGGAGGGCTGATCCTTGGAATCGGGGAGTCTTACGGCTCGTTTTTCCTAGGGTCCGGGCTGAGGAACGTTGTGGCATATGCCCTGCTGATAGTTTTGCTTCTTTTTAGGCCTCGTGGACTTTTCGGAGAGAAGCAGGTGAGAGAGGTATGAAGTTGGGATTTGCTCTGGCTGCTGCTGGCATGGTGGTCCTGCTATCAATACCTACCATGGCTGCTGAAAACAACTTCATCATAACCCTAGCATTCATCTTCTCAGCCTACACAACGCTGGCGCTGGCGTGGAACATAGTAGGGGGCTTCGCAGGGCAGCTGAACCTTGGCCATGCAGCCTTCTTCGGCGTAGGGGCCTATGTTTTATCCTTGTTTTCGACCGCCGGAATGCATCCCTACTTAGGCGTGCTGGGCGGTGGAGCTGCAGCAGTCGGGTTAGCTTTGTTGATGTCGCCTCTACTCAGGCTGCGTGGGGATTATTTCGCCATAGGCACGCTCAGCCTAGCTGAAGCCATCAAGATAGCGATCCTAAACGTACACGCATACGGCATGAGGGTTGCGCCGTATCCAGGATTGGGCCGCATAGAGAACTACTACTTTCTCTCAGGGCTTTTGATCGCCGCATCCCTCACAACATACTTCATCCTAAGGTCGAGGCTCAAGCTAGCTCTCGTCTCGATCAGGGAGAACGAAGTTCTCGCCGCGGGGAGCGGGGTGAATCCTCTGAAGTACAAGGTCCTAGCCCTTGTCGTGAGTGGGTTGTTCGCCGGCTTGACGGGTGGAATATACGGCTACAACCTTCTATACGTTCCAGCGGAGCATGTCTTCTCGATAGAGTGGACGATAATCCCCCTCTTCATGGTTTTGATCGGCGGCCGAGGAACGTTGACCGGCCCCCTGATAGGAGCCGTGCTCTACCTAGGCATCTACTACCTTCTCCAGTTCACGATAACGGAGATAAGCCTGCTTGTCTTCGGGCTGACAGTGGTGCTGATTATAAAATTCATGCCTCAGGGACTGGTTGAGACGGTTTTAATAAATAGGGTTGGGGTGAAGAGAGCCAGCATTCCTTAACGGGATTCCCAAGCCGGGAAGGGATATATCGGCGTAGTCGTAGCCTTGTCGGACGGCCATATTATCTCCAGCTTTCCGCCACGCCACTGCAAAAGCAGAATCAGCTTGTCGGTGTTGTTCATCTTGCCTCCGGGCCCGAAGCTAACGGTCCCCATCATGGTTTGGAACTGTAGGCTTGCGAGAGCTTCTCTTATTCTCTCCCTGTCGAACACGCCGGCCCACTCCAAAGCCTTGACCGCGATCTGGCCCGTCGAGTAATGGATGCCCAGCAAGGTCGGAGGCCTGTTAGTCTCTTGACGATACTTCCGAACCAAGTCTGCAGCACCCGGAAGCGATTCATGCCATACAAAGGCGGCCGTCACGTACTCTGCGTCGGCTCCAAGCTGTGATCCGAACGTTCCCGTAGCCGTCCCCCTAGTGAAGGCCCAGATCTTTGGAGAAAACCTGAGCTCCTTGGCTATCTTGATCATGTTGATGGCGTCCGGCGGTCCTGGAATGGCACCCACCACGTCCGGGTTGAGCGCCTTTGTCTTCGTCACTAGAGCAGTCAGGTCGGATCCTGGGGTATACTTCTCACGCAGAACAATCTCATACCCGTACTGTCTGGCGTAGTTTTCAAACCATGTTGCGTTGTCGGCGCCGAGGTCTGAAGCTTCCTCCCAGACAGCTATGGTTCGAGGCCTCTGGCCGGGTGGCAGGCTGTTGAAGTAGTTGAAGTATACGCCTACCTCGTCCCTTGCGAGGTGGAAATTCGAGAACAGATACCTGTACGTAGGGGGAATGAATATCTTCTCGGTCGTGGCCAGCACGCCGACTATCGGGGTTTTCGCCTGTTCGACCACAGGGGCGAGAGCTAGGCCGATGTGGCTTCCCGTCTCGCCGATGAGCAGGTCGACCTTGTCGACGTTGATCAGCTTCTCGATGTTTGCTAAAACCGTTGGAATCTCGCTCTTCGAGTCGTAGACGATGAACTCTATCGGGAGTTTACGGTCATATCCCATGAGGTAGACGCCTCCGTCAGCGTTCACCTGTTTGAAAACTTCCTCGAGAGCCCATTTCTGCTCCGTCCCGAAGCCCGCCAAGCCGCCTGTCAAGCTTATCGAAGCACCAATTAAGATCCTATCGCGTGGAGGAGACCTAGCGCCTGTAACAGTTCTAGTCACGGTCTGCATCGCTGTCACGGTCTGGGCCCCGCCCGCAACTGTTCGTGTGACTGTCTCGACCCGGGTTCCTGAAGAGGAGCCGAGGAAATATCCTCCAACGCCAGCCACGACGCCGACTCCGACGATTGCTCCAGCGGCTAAGGTGTTGGTTATCGCTTGACGTCGAGTAATGGGTTTTTCTTTATTCATGCAGGTTTCAAGGTACATCAAAAACTTATAAGCTTTATCCGTAATCGGGCCACACAGTTCACTGACTCAGCTCAACAACACGTGTCGGCTCGCCGGTGTTTCGGCTGAATTTGTAGACATGCGCGTCTGTGCCCGTGAAGAGCTCTTCGTCGTGTGTTATTACTAGTACTTGGTTTATTGTTTGGGCTAGTGATGTGAAGAGATGGGATAGTCTTGACCTGTTCTCGGGGTCCAGATGCACTGTCGGCTCGTCGAGGATGAAGATGCCAAGCCGTTCCGCCCCCAAGACATCGCCTATTGCGAGACGCAAAGCCAGCGCCACACCAACACGTTCACCCCCACTCAACGAATCAACAGAAACCTCACGCCCGTGCGAAAAACATTCAACCACGACGTCCCCATTCTCCTCGACAACAGCTATGTCGTCCACCAGTAAGTTGAGAATCTCGACGTAGCGAGAAACCGCTTGAGAGACCTTCTTGACCGCCCAAGACCTGAGAGAACGCGGGACGTAGCCGTCTCTGCTGTAGACTTCCCTCCTGACGAGCTCAAGAAGCTCGTAGAATTTCACAGCCCGAATCAGCTTAGAGTGTATCTCCTGAAGAGTTTTCAGCTGATCCCAAACATTCTCAAGGTTTCTTTGCTCCTCGGCTATCCGGCCTCTGAGCATACCCGCCTCCCTCCTGACCTCGTTAAGCTCTTTCTCCAGTTCCTCAACAGTCCCGCTGTCTACTGCCGCCGCCTTGTCATAGTTAGATCTAATGAATTCAAACCATTCAGCCTCACGCCCCCCAAGCCTCGACAACGGCTCTAGCCCCCGAACATCTATTTCATGCAGCTTCTTCGTCTTCATCCCCTCAACCAGCCCGCTCAAATCTCTGCATGTTTGCTTAAGGTCCTCCAGCATCCGTTTGTCTGAGATACGTCTATTCTCCAGCCATAGTTTGGCTCTCCCTAGTCTTTCCCTAAACTTATCCACAGTAGTGCCGTCAAACGTCTTGAGTTCTTCAAGCCTCTCGTCTACCCCTGTTGATTCTCTCCTCTTGGCCTCAAGCTCCTCTTTCAACCTAGCTATCAACTCCCGCAGCTCCTGCACCATGCAGCCTACGCCGTTGGCGCGGCCGACCTCATGGGCCTCAACAACCAACTCCGGCAGGCTCCGAGACTCAGCCTTCACTACATCAGTCAGCCTACCAGCCTCTTCAACCAGTCCACGGCCGGCGGCTTCCAAGGCTTTTTCAGCCGCATCGATAATCCTAGCGCCAACCTCAACGGCTCTGTTTCGAACCTGCTCCAAGCCCGTGGCCTGCACGCTGAGCGCTGCATTCTTGTTGAGTGCCTCAAGCCTTTTTTCCTCCTCCTTCAGCCGCTTTCGAAGAGCCTCAACATCCCTGTCAATAACCGTCTTCCTCTCTCGGACTTCGTCCAGTTCCTTCTCGACCTTCCTGAACTCGGCCTCCCTCTCCACAACAGAAATATTTTCCTCCGCCTCGACGATGTCCCTCGCCATGTCCTTGATCCATGTCTCGGCCGAGTTTAACAGGTTCCTGAGGGCTGTTTCGGTCCTCACACGCGTTTCGAACAAGCTCCTGAGACGCTGAGCCTTTTCCTCGAGCTTCTTCTCACGCTCCGTGATGGCCTGCAACAGGCTCGTGTCTTTGTCCAACTCTTCGGCAATCCTCTTCTGTTCCTCCTCCAGCTGTTTTAGCCGTTCCTCTAGATTTCCTGCGTCGGAGACGGAGAACTCGAGCTCCTTCCTAACCCTTTCGTCAAACATTTCGATGATTTTCTTCATGTTGTTGTACGCCGCTTCCGACCCTATTCCTATAAGGTCGTCGAACAAGTTTTTCAGCTCCCTAGGCTTCATCGAGATTATTCTGTCAAGCTCTCCCTGTTGGACGACGACGCATGACTTCAGCTTTTCATAATCCAGTCCAAACAAGTTGGCGATGTACTCTGCCACGCCCTGCTTTCTCCTCTCGCCGACGATTACGGGCTTGCCGTCTTTTGTGACCTCGGCGTGCTCGAGCCCTCCATCCTTCCCGAAGGCCCTAGAGACTGTATACCGGCTTCCGTTGTAGAAGAGCTCAACCTGAACCTTGCCCCCCCATCCATACAGATTATTCACGACGTTCCGCACCTCTCCACGGCTTTGTCTCCCGTAGAGACAGTACAGCAGGGCGTCTACGACAGAGCTCTTGCCCGCACCATTACGTCCTATGAAGACGTTGAGCCCTCTCCTCAGCTCAAGCGACGTCTCCCTGTGCGACATGAAGTTCCTAATCTCAATTCGCTCTATCAACAACTTCACACCTCTCACTATAATGTTTCCATACAAGCTCGAAAGCATGCTTGACAGCTCCCTCAACAAGCAATCGCCTAAACTCGCCTGTGAAGAAGACGGCGTCAACATCGTCCTTTATGACCTCGGAAGCCAGCTTCACCAACTCTCTTTCTATGTTCGGCGGCTCATCGTAAACCAAGCCGTTGCCTCCCCTGACAACCTGCATGATTCTTCCGCCGTGCAGCAAGTACTTCTCCGAAAGCTCCTCCTCCAGCTTCCGCATGTTCTTGCGCTCGGTTGTGCGGACCATGAGTGAGAGGAGTGGTTTTTTCACGTGGTTTTCGGACAATAGCTGTGAAACCATCATCCCCACGTCTTCTTCATCCACCTGCCTGACGATCTTCGGCCTTACATTGCTCAGCCTCACCCATTCAAGCTCCGGCTCCCTTCCAGAAAGGTCGACAAGGTAGAACCCGCACTCGTCTGGGTCGTCTATTTTAGTCCAGTGCAGGGCGCCAGGGTATGCTAGAAGGCCTCTGCCTTTTACTCGTCTGGAGGGGTTGTGGATGTGCCCCATCGCATAATAGTCGAATTCGTCGGGAATCACCGCTAAGGACAAATCTCCAGCCGGGCCGTGAAGCTCGTGGAGCCCTTGATGGAGGATTAGAATTTTCCTCCTCGAGCCGGTGTTTCGTGCTTCGGCCGCTATCTTCTCGAGCTTATCCTCGAGCTTTCTCGTGAATGCTTTGTGATGCCTCATCAAGCCGAACACGCTTATTTGTTCATCGCCGTGTCTCCTTCCGTCGCCAACGTACTCTGCGAGTCCGAGAACGGAGTCGAGCAGGAGCGGGTTGGGCGTCCCCGGGTAGCTGGCTATGTCGTGTTCGCCCAAAGTGAAGTAGGTTTTTACACCGCTTTGGGAAAGTCGGCCGAGCTCCGCCAGTAAAACCTTCAGCGGCGTCCCGTACACGAGTGGTTTGTTCAGTATGTCGCCCGAGTGGACAACAACACGGACGTGGTCCTCCAGTATAACATCCACCGCTTCTCTGAAGGACTCGTAATGGTCTCTCTCCCTCTCCTCATCCTCACCCATGTACCTGCCAAGATGTGTGTCAGAAAGGTGGGCGATGATCATGGCCTTATCAAGTCTTCAGGAGACGAAAGCGTTGCTTCTCTGTCCTCCAGCCATTGTTTGACGGCGTCGAGGTCTCTGCCGATGAGTTTCTCCTCGACTCTGTCCACCAACACGAGCGTGGTTGTTTTTACCCACTGTCCTGCCAAGATCATTTCTCCTGTGTTGAGGCAAGGTAGGTTAACGCCTAGCTCTTCTGACACGAAATCTGTGGATTTTGTGATGAAGGCTTGGTCTTCTGGATGGGTTATTCCAGATATTGCGAAGCTGCCCATCTGGCTGACGACGTCTGGGTCCAGCCTGTTGGGCCTCTGCGACACGATGATGAGCCCTACGCCGAACTTCCTCCCCTCTCTAGCAACTCTCGAAACAACATCTGCGCATTCGCTGCCGCCCTTGTCGGCTGGGATGAAGACATGAGCCTCCTCCACAGCGACCAGCACGGGCGAGGTGAATTTAGCGTCGTAGCCTAAAACAGCGTTCTTGCGGTCGTTAAGTATCTCCATCAGAAAGTGGCGTAGAAGTATCTGGGCCTGTTTCTCCGTGAACTCGGAGAGGTCCACCACGTTTATTCTGTTCCTCTTAAGCGACTCGAGCACGGTTCTGCTTTTTTCATCGAATATTCGGCCCTTTATGGTGAGGGCTCGTTCTATTATTTCAAGCAGTCTGGATGCAGTTTGGGCTCTGTTTGAATCGCTGTTGTCGTCGTTCGCTATGTCGCTGAGCCTGTTTCTCAAATCCTCCCAGAAGTTTTCCCTTGTCCGAGAGTCTCTGAACACGTTCGAGAGGATGCTTCTCTGTTTCTCAGCGCTTGAGCGGATGTCGAGAAGGTCGGCTAATTCCTCTGAGTCTAGGTTTCTGGGGTTGATGCGTGGAGCGACGTAGTGTGTTTTCCTGCTTTTCATCTGGCTGTACTCGGCGTGGTAGTCGAAGATGACCATGGTGCCGTTTTTCTCGGCGGTCCTCCTAGCTATGAGGGCGAGAAGGTTTGACTTGCCCTTACCTGTTGTCGCCAAGATGGCTAGGTGTCTAGACGCTACTTTGTTCAAGTTCACGGCGACTCCGACGCTCGGCCTCCTCAGCAAACGCCCCACCTCAACCCATTCCTCGCCCTCCATCCTGTACACAGCCCTCAGCAACTTGTCGTCAACCTCGTAGACGTACGAGCCCGGCTCGGGTGGAATGGATGGAGTGGCTGGCATCCAGCCGTCTCGGAACATGCCGAGAGCCCTTGCTAGGCAGGTGTAGCTTCTGTCCCGTGGGTTGTGTTTTGAGGCTCGCTGGGCTTCTTCGGCCGTGATGAAGTCTCTGACGGTTGACAAGAGCTTGCTCTCGGTCTCCGAGCGCTCAACCATGTAAAGGACCTGGCCTTCAGCTGCGTCAACCATCACAAACTCCCCCACCTTGACAGGTCTGTTGGACAGGAACACGACGCGGTCCGGCATCGACCGTCCTACAAGTATCCCCACGCTACTCAGGGCTCAACACCTCCCTAGCTTGCTCAAAACTAGCAAACCCTGCAGCCTCGGCAAGCATGACCATCAACTCGTACGAGAAGCCGGCTCCTTGATGAGCTGTCAACAGCTCCGCCGGATATCCCTTGACCGACGTGGTGGACAGAGCATCCATCAACCTTTCTATGTCGGAGGCCGAAACGGGCTGGGTGGACTCGAAATGAAGCGCCGGCGTGTTTTTAGCGAGTCGTGCGTAGAAGACCCAGACGTAGCCGCCCAAGGTCTCCAACTCTCTGGCAGTCGGTAGTGTGTATCCCGTTTCAGAGGTTGATTTGTTGATGTAGTAAACGTCCCCAAGCAGACCTTTAAACATGCTGTTGTCCTGCGAATACTTTGAGACGAAGAAAATTCTTCTGTCCAGAAGTGGTCTGAGGTTTGCCAGATACTCGTTGAACATCTTTAACCCCTTCAGACGGGATGCTTTTACAGTTCTTGCGAGCAGAGAACCGTCGACAAGTGTGTAATCAAGGTCTGCGGCTGATTCCGCTGCGAGCCTATGTTCGTGAGACTCGGCTACGGCTTCAACGTATAGTTGGGGGAGAAGTCCCTCAGTTCTGGCGACCAACTCTACTTCAGCAACTGATGGCACTACATCATTACCGCCTCTGTCAACGGCAACCGCCTTCAAACCGTAAAGGAAAAACCCATGATACAGTAGCGTATTCCAACCGCTGTCAACAGCAGCCACAGACGACTCTACGGCTCTAGGTTCGTAAACATTCCACACCGCTTCAGCGTCCTTTAGATAACGCTTGGCATCGTCTCCCTCCAGTATTTCACGGCTTCGTACACCCAGGCCGACCGCCTTACTGAACAGACTTTCCAGCAACTTGCTGAAAGATTGTCCCGGACCCTTATTATTCTTTTTTCATTCCGACGAATGCGTTGTCGACAAATAGGCTTTGGGGAGTTTCTTGATGTCGTATTTCTTCAAGCCTCCACAACTCTTTCGACTTCGACCAGCATGCCGCCTAAGACCCTAGGGTACACCTGCCAGAAGACACTGAACCTGTCCCTGCACCACCCGCACTGCCCCGCCTCCGGGTCTGAAGAAAGCCTACTCCATTAGTAGTCAATTTCCTCCTGCGTGCCGCAAAGAACACTTCGTCGGAGTCGTGGGAACCGTCGACGTCGGCAAACCACCGCCCGATGAGCTTAAACACATGGATGGCGTGGTTGGTGAGAATTTTTGAGTTTGGGAAGGGCCTTGAGATGGTGTTTGTTGTAGTGTTGGTGCGTCAGAAGCGGAATGGGGTAAACAGTTGCGGGGAAGTGGTTTACGCTTCATCGCTGAGGCGGAGGTCGGTGATTTCTCGACCGTGTCATCCAGAGAAAGCTTCTTTCTCGCCTGCGTTGCGGTGCTGAAGTTAGGGATGTTGGGGAGTTGAAGCCAGCAAAGGGCCTGCGTTTATCGCAGCAGGATTGCATCCGGCCGGCTCAAGCCGGAGGATCGTCGAATTTCCTCTAGGGGTTGGCTCTAGGCTGCAGTACGGGCTTGATGCTTGTTCAGCTTTGTTGTCAAGCCATGAGGCACTATTGTTTGGCCTGCTTTTCTACTCGATGACATTCGTCCTAGACTGTTCTCTGAGGAACGTCAGCAAGTAGTGCGGGCCTCCCACTCCCTTCCCTGTTGCTCCGCTTGCCTTCCAGCCGACGAATGTCTGGGCCCCTGGCCAGGCTCCCGTCGTAGAACCCCCCTTCCTGTTGGCGTAGGTCACGCCGAACTCGATGTTGCTGAAGAAATACTCGACTTCCTTGGTGTCTTCTGAGAAGATGCCTGCTGTGAGGCCGTACTCTGTGTCGTTGGCTTCACGCAACGCCTCTTCGAGTGTCTCGAACTCGTCGACCAGGAGTATTGGTAGAAAGAGCTCCTGCTTGAAGAGCGGGTGGCCTCTCGGAAGTTTGTCGATTATCGTCGGCTGCACGTAGTAGCCTTTGTCAAACTCTCCCCCCGCAAGCACCTCCCCTCCGTACAACACCTCTCCGCCATCTCTCTTCGCCATTTCAACGTAGCGTCTGTAGTTTTCGACCGCCCTTGCGTTTATCACAGGCCCGAGGAAGACTTCCCTACGGCGCGGGTCTCCTATCTTGACCATGCTGGTCTCCTTCACCAACTCGTCCAAGAACTTCTGCTTCACCTCCTTCTGGACGTAGAGCCGTGAGGTTGCAGAGCACTTCTGGCCTCCGTAGCCGAAAGCGGCCCTCACAACGCCGAGAACGGCTTTCTTGACGTCGGCTTTGTTGGTGACGATGGTCGGGTTCTTGCTGCCCATCTCGAGGAGTATGGGCTTGGGGTAGGGCTGGGATGATGTGAACCTCCGGTAAAGCCTCATGCCGACTTCTTTCGATCCTGTGAAGGCTATTCCAGCTACGTCAGGGTTGGAGACGATTTCGTCCTCGAACGCCGACCCCGGCCCCGTGAGGTAGTGGAGTACGCCTGCTGGAACGCCCGCATCTCTGAAGACTCGGTAAAGGAGGAGGCCTGAAAGAGGTGTTTCGCTGGTCGGTTTGAAGACCACGGTATTGCCTGTGATCAGGGCGCCCATCATCATGCCGTTCGCCAGCATGAACGGGAAGTTGAACGGTGAGACGACGACCCACACGCCGTAGGGGCGTGCAACCATCCTGCACCCCTCTCCGGGGCCGCCGGGGCCCATGTCCCTCTCGTAGCCGTTGTTCTCCTCCATAACCCGGGCGTAGTACTTCAAGGCGTCCACCGCCTCCCAGCACTCCGCCAAAGCCTCGAGCCTGTTCTTCCCAGCCTCGTACGTGATTACGGCTGCTATCTCGAACTTCCTCTCATCGATAAGCTCAGCCGCTCTGAGGATTATCCTGACTCTCTCACGCCAGTCCAAGTTCGACCATTCTTGGAAACTTTTCTTAGCTTCCTCGACAGCTCTCCTCATGTGGCCTGCGTTGCCCTTCTGGAAGTATCCGACGACGATGGACCTGTCTACCGGGCTTCTCTCCTCGAACTCGCCGTCCTCTGAAAAAACCTCCAGCCCCGCTATGTACATGGGGTAGTGTTTTCCAAGGTATTTTGACCTTACGTCCTCCAGAGCCTTCTCGTAGGCAGGATGCAGGCTTTCGTCGGCGAAAAGAGAAACATACGTTATTTTAGAAGACAAGCTCTCACCTGCTTCAAGAGGTTTCTAGCGCCGTTAAATATCTTTTCCGGCGACACCGACATCCCTGACATGTTCGTCTAATCTTAAAGCCTACCGAAAGCCGCTTAACGTTGATGAACCCGTTGACTCTCCTCGTCAAGCCTCACCAGTTCTTCAGCCTCCTAGAGTCGGTGTCAAGCGTAAGGAACGGGCTGACAATCTTCACGGCCGCCGCCATAACTCAGATACTTGCTGGGCTTGTGTTCCTCAGCTTCAAAACCGTTTACGAGGTCGGGCTGGAGGCTTACTCGCTCGTCGAGATCAGGTTGTTCAGATGGGACTACGTGGTGATGTCAAGCCTCACGACCGTCTTCGTCGCCGTAGTTGTCCTCGTAGGCGTGGGCAGGATTCTTGGACGAGTGTTCGGCAGACAGGCTCCACCTATGAAGACGTTCATAAACGCCGTATTCCACGTCTTCCTCATAGTCGCGGTGGTCAACGCTTCGTACGTAGTCCTCGCCTCAGCCTCTCCTCCTGAAAAGTACTACATCTTCGGAGTCGAGCTTACCGATGTGGTGTTCTACAACGTCTCGCTAGGATACACAGACATGGCTGGAGAAAAGGTCTTGGTTGAGAACAGCATCCTGTACGCTAAGCAAGCCAACATATCGCGTGTCTACGCCGACACGAAGCCTGTCCAGACAGGCGCCTTCACCGCTGAAGAAGTTTCTAGGATAATGGCTGAGACGGAGCTCCGGGCTGTTTTGCACAGACCTTCCTCACCGCCTTACACGATGCCCGAGACCGTTGAAGCGAGTTCGCTCAACTTCGACGACGTTGAAGCAAAGAACATCGTCCTCACCTCCGTCGCCGCCGTGAGAGACGAGCCTGGAACGTTCCTCGTCCAGCTTAGTCTCGCCCGCAACGTTGTCTGGCGCGTGCTTACGTCGGCCTACCTAGGAATAGCCGTCTACGTTCTTCACAAAACTTCGAAGAAGGTGATGCTTATCATCATGCTGGCGGCCTACCTAGCTTCGGCAAACCTCGTTCCTAGTCTCTTCTAACCTTTCCCTCAACCGTAATCTCGCCAGCCATGACACGTGTCGTTGATATGGGCCGTCCGTCTTCAGCAACAACCAGTGGGCAGACGAGGACGTCGAGCGGCTTCATCATCCTCTCAGCTCTCTTTGCGTTGATCTCTACGGCTCGGCCTGCGGTTGCGGGGCTTACGACCAAAGCCTCTATGGTTGGGTCCTCCACGGAAGGTCCGTAAGGGTCTTCGATGGGGATGAGCTGAGTTCTGTCGAGCCATCCTTGGTCGTTGAGGAATCGTCGGAGGCTTCGGAGCCGTTCCTCCTGTGGAGGTATTGGATGTTTCTTAAGGAGCTTGGAGGCGAAGCTGTCTGATGTGATGCCGATTATCACTCTCTCCGAGTTGCAGAAGGCTGTTAAGAGCAGAACCATGTGGCCGGCGTGTATGGTTGAGAAAGTGCCGCCCAGAGCCGCTAAACTGTAGCGTGGTTTGTTCGAACACCCCTCCTTAAGCATCAGCAAAACCTCCTCCCCGGTCTTCCTCAGCTCCCAGAGAATAACCAAGGCCTCTCCTCGGGTTATGCCAAGCCTTCTAACAAGCTCTTCAGCCGAGACGTCGGGCTGGCTAAGTAGTATCTTGTCCCGCACGTAGGCCTTGTGCGCTGGGTACATCGGAAGGGAGTGAACGGTCTCGACCAGCGTAGCCCAGTCTATCTTTGGATGGGCGGCGGTCATGAGCCTGATTCACTGTCTCGGTATATTACATTATTGGAAAAACTTATTATTCCTTGATAGTGAGCGTTCTATGGGCGGGATGACTGAGGACAGACACGCTCTCGAATCGCTGACGGAACAGCTTGAGTACTGTGAGAGGATGCTCTCCATGGAGGCCCGTCTCGACCTCGTCGTCGTCATCTTGGAGGAGATGATCGAGAAGCTATCCACCCAAAACCCGGGAATAGACGAGCAGTTTAGGAAGACCATCCTCGAGAGGGCTAAGATAACCTACCACAGGGCTAAAACTCTCCTCTACCTTGCCGAGGAGGCTAAGGGAACGAAGTACTAAATTTAATAAAATCGGCTTACTTCTGTATGGCAGCATGGATGACCTTCTGGACTTGGTTCTGAGAAAAGGAGGCGAGCTCGGCGCATCCTACGTCGAGGCCCGGTTCCAAGCAGACTACAGCTCGGAGATACTGCTCAAGAACGGGGTGCCCGAGGTTTCAGCTGACTCGGTCGAGAAAGGCATAGGTCTGCGTGTTCTGGTTGACGGCAGCCTCGGGTTCGCCTATGTTAATAGGCTTGAGAGGGCCATGGTTAGGAAAGCTGTTGTAGAAGCATTCTCAGCCGCAAGGGCTTCGGCACGCAAGTCGCAGAAAATCAGGATGTCGGACGAGAAGCTTGCATCCGCCTCCGACTTCAAGAAGCCGAGGATACGGTACGAGGACGTGGCCGTCGAGGACAAGATGGAATACTTGAAGGAGGCCGACAGCAACGCAGTCGCAACGGCTGAGAAACAAGGCGTCAAGCTCGTCTCGAGGATAATAACTGTGGGCAGGTGGGACACGGAGAAGCACGTGGTAAACAGCGACGGAGGCGATGTAAGATACAGAGCATGCAGAGCGGTCTGCAACTACATAATCACGGCCTATAGTCCGCAGAGGGGCTCGGTTCAGAGGTTTGAAAACCTCGGCGAAACAGCTGGCTGGGAGGCGGTGGAGAGATGGGACCTACCCGGCAGGATTGGTGCAGAGGCGGGCGAGATCAGTCAAGCACTAACAAAGGCTGTCGCTCCGCCAAAAGAACCATGCAACGTTGTCCTAGGGTCTGAGATAGTCGGCTTGGTCTGTCATGAGTCCTGCGGGCATCCGGGGGAGGCTGACAGGATGCTGGGCCGTGAGGCTGCGCAGGCTGGCGAGACCTATGTCAAGCCCGGTCTTCTCGGGACAAGGATAGGCAGCGACAGGGTGACGGTTGTAGACGACCCACGGCTTCCGAGGTCGTTCGGATACTACCTGTACGACGACGAATGTGTTCCAGCGGTTGAGAGGGTTTTGATCGACAGGGGGGTTTTGAATGAGTTGTTGCACAACAGGGAGACAGCCGCCGACCTCAACACGCACAGCAACGGAGCCTCGAGGTCGAGCATGTACAACCGTGAGCCTATCGTCAGGATGGCCAACACCTACCTCAAGCCCGGAGACCACAGCCTCGAGGAGTTGTTTGAGCTCGCTGGGAACGGTGTTTACATCAAGTCTTACCAAGAATGGAACATAGACGACCGCAGGTGGAACCAGAGATACGTCGGTGTTGTCGCCTACCTCATACGGAACGGCAGGCTGGCTGAGATGGTCAGGAATCCCATCCTCGACCTAACCACGAAAGGCTTGTGGTCTTCCGTCGATGCTGTGGGTAAAGACCTAGGCTTCTATGCCGGATACTGCGGTAAGGGAGACCCCATGCAGGGTATTCCAGTCTGGTTCGGAGGGCCGTCTGTGCTGCTGCGCAACGTGAGGCTGGGGACTAGGAATGAATGACGAGGGTAAGGACGCTGAAGACTTGGAGCTGAAGAGAATCCAGCTGCGAAGGATGATGAGCTTAGCGGCAAGGATGTCGGAGAAGAAGGAGCAGCAGCCGCAGCAGAAGCAGACGCCGCTGGACGTGCTGAAGCCTCATCTCGGCCCGAGAGGCGACGAGGTGCTGCAGGCAGCTTTAGAGCAGTATCCGAGCGAGGCCATGGCTGTTGTCGAGAGGCTTGCCGAGCTGGTTAAGTCGGGACGCCTGCCTGAAAAGATAGACGGGGGAGACCTTTACAGCCTCTTCAGAGGCCTCGGCTTAAGGGTAAAAGTGGACACAAAAATTCTGTACGTGAAGAGGGGGGAGGCAAAGGATTTGAAGGAGTTTTTCAAGTAGCTACCAGTCGGATCTGTTTGTGTAGGGTATGCTCCAGAGGACCACAGACAACGCAACGGCTTTGAACCATGCGTTGTACATCTTCTCAACGTCCTCAGCCGAGTGCCCCTTCTTGGCTAGGAAAGGCTTTATGGTAGCGGTTATCGGGACGATGAAGGCTATCAAGTACCTCAGAGGGATGTGGTCGACCGAGTCCACCCCGTCGGTCTTGTTCTTCTTCTCCCGGTGATGACGCCTTCCTATCTCGTACTGGTAGTTAAGCCATTCCCTGTCGTAATCTCTGAAGCACGTGTCGAGTATCCACTGGCCGAACCTCTTCCTAACGGCTTCAAGGTAAGCTCCTATCGGCTGTCCCGTCTTCCTGTCGCCGAAGTAGTGGACGAGATGCTTGTGCGAACCCACCCAGCCGTACCAAAGGTCTAGGACGTCGTTTACCTGGTCCTTAAGAACCTCGCCCGCCATCCTCAGGTATTTGATGTCCTCGTCAGTCATCAAAACTGTAGTCTTCAGCAGCTTGAACTCCTCGTCGGATACCGGTGCAGCAGGAAGCTCCTTCGACCCGTACTTATAGCCAGGTATCTGTGAGGCCATGGCTCTGTGGATTCGTTCACCGTATTTGAGAGTATGCTGACAAAACGGTTAGCTGCTTACCGAAACGTTAGTCGTGGCTTGGATGGAAAAGGATTAAGCCTAGTGATTTTATTGTTGATGGGTTGAAGGCTGAGCAGAGCAGGGTTGTTGAGGTGGCGGAGACGGCGTCAACGTTCGACGAGGCAAGGAGCCTTGGAACAGTTGACGAGGGAGCTGCGGTGTACACGAGAAGCCAGAGGACTGGGGTCGGCAGGCTCAAGCCCGTCAAAACCGGAGGACTTTGGTTCACCTCGGTCATCTACCCCCGGCTGAGCGCCACCACCTCGCCCTTGCTGATTTTGACGACGGCGCTGTCCGTGGTGGAGGGAATCGCCCGGACCACCGGCCTACAGCCGCTCCTCAGATGGCCCTCCGAAATCACGTTGGGCGGGCTTAGAGTCGCAGCTGTCTCGGTTGAGATCGATGCTTTCAACGACTTGATCGTGAGAGCCTACGCTGGAGGAGGAGTTTACTGCAACGTCAAGCTGGAGGAGTCCGAGTCAGGTGGGCTGGGCGACAGCACGTCGTTATCGGCTGAGGTGGGCGGCGAGGTTGACGAGAAACAGCTGCTGCAGAACATACTCACCGAATTCGCCAGAGAGTACGACCTCTACAAGACGGGTTGGAGGGTTGAGCTCATCGAAAGGATAAGGGACGTGATGGAGTTCATAAAGACCACCGTCAGCGTGACCCTATCCAACGGCACACAGCTTATAGGCTACGTCGAAGACCTCGACGACCTCGGCCGCATATCTCTCAAGGTGGACCAGGAGAGAATATTCTTGGCTCCGGCTGACGTCGAGAGCATCTCTCTCTTTTAGAAACGTTTTTGAGTAGCCGTGGGAGCTCTGATGCATGGAGCCGCAGCACCTCAAGACGAAAGACGTGGCTAAGCGTGTGGTTGCTGCAGGAGACCCTGCCCGGGTTGTGCAGCTTTCGAAGATGCTTGACAGCCCGAGGCTGGTCAACGAGAACAGGGGCTTCATAACCTACACCGGGTCTTTTCAGGGCGTTCCCGTGACGGTTGCCTGCCACGGCGTCGGAGGGCCTTCGTCGGCCGTCGTTTTCGAGGAGCTCATTATGCTGGGGGCGAGGCTGATAATCAGGCTCGGGACATGCGGAGCCTTCGTCAAAGGAATTAAGAACGGCGAGATAATCATACCCACAGGGGCAGCCTACATAGGGGGGACGTTGAAGCAGTACATTCCAGAAGTCCACATAACTCCTGTGCCGAGCTACGAAGTGCTGACAACGCTGGTCAACGAGGTGAAGAGCCAAGGCCTAACCAGCTACGTGGGGCCCGTCTTCTCGAGCGACGCCTTCTACGCCGAAGACCCTGAATTCGCGGCCAAGTGGGCTAAAAGAGGCTACGTAGCCGTAGAGATGGAGTGCGCAACCCTTTTCGGCCTAGGAATGATGAGAGGGGTTAAGACAGGGTCAGCCCTACTCGTCAGCGACAACCTAGCTGAGATGACTCCTATGGTAGACGCGGAATACTTGAAGCCTTTCGTAGAAAAGGCTGGCAGAGCCGTTCTGTCGGCTGCCGTAAAAGCCCCACTCGACTGAGACCCTGCTTTATCTTTATTTTATCGTGGAAAACCTAGCAACGGAAGATACATGTTGCTGGAGCTGGGTCACTCGCTTTTGACCATGATGCCGCCCGAGGCAGCTCACGATATTGGTCTGCAGCTTCTAAGGCTTGTGCCGCGCATGGCTGACCCTGACGACGAAGCGCTGTGTTTGGATGTTAAGTTTGGACGTTTAAAAAACCCCGTGGGTCTGGCGGCAGGGTTCGACAAAACAGGCCGGCATCTCAGCGGTCTGGAGAGGCTTGGGTTCGGCTACATGGTGGTCGGCACGGTGACCATGAACCCGAGAAAAGGGTTGAAGAAGCCGCGTATTGTCCGTAGGAAGGAGGAGATGGGGCTCGTCAACGCCATGGCTTTCCCAAACCCCGGACTGAGAAAGTTTATCCAAAACATGTCCGAGAAAAAGAGTGTTAGGACTCCTGTTCTGGTCAGCTTGAGCGACGAGAACGAGCAAAACCTTGTGGAATGTTATGCGGAGGTTCAACCTTATGCCGTAGGAGTCGAGATAAACCTAAGCTCTCCAAACACGCCTCCTCTACGGAGCTACTTCCAGCCTGAAAAGTTCAGACAAACAGCCGAAGACTTGCGGTGTCGCAAGCAAAAGCCAACCTACCTAAAAATACCTTCGCCCATCACGAAGGACGAGCAAGAAGCGGTGTACAGAGCTGTGAAAGTCTGGCACGACGCAGGCTTCGACGGCATCACGGCGGTCAATGCCATGCTTGTCGACGAGCCGAGGGTTTCCGCTGGACGGGGAGGCTTAAGCGGTAAGCCGCTGTACAGATACATGCTCAGGACGGTAAAGGAGGTTAGAAAGATGTTTGGGGAGGAGTTTGAAATCCATGCTGTCGGCGGCATCTTCACAGGCTCCGACGTGCTCGAAACTCTTACCAGCGGCGCCAACACGGTCCAGATCCATACGGCGCTGGCTTACAGAGGCCCTAAAGCAGTTAGACAGATCGTTGCGGAGCTTAGAAAAGCCATGGCCGAAAGACGTCTACTCTCGTTAAAAGCTCTTCCACAGCTTTAGCTCAGTAGAACAAAGTTTTTGACTTCTTCTAACTCCATACATCTTTATACCGCTTAACATCTTGACGGGTGTGCGTGCCCAGCTGGCCGTCTCCACGCTCATAGTATTCGGCTTGGTCTTGATAGGTTTAGGGTTTGTTGGAGTCCCTTACGTCTCTACTTCAGAAGATTCTGTAGTTGTACAAACCTCCTCTATGCGGACGATTAAGGCTGAAGACGCCACTTGGTCGGCTTTAACTGAGACAAACACCGTTGAGCTTGTCTCGACTACAAGGCTTACAACCACCATCACCGAAACCTATCACACAACAACCACGTCGCTTAGAACCATAGCCCACATAGACAGTATAATCATAACCGCCGGCTCAGCCCTCGTCCTAGGGCCGTTCGAAGTCAACCCACCCGCAACCATCGCAGTATCCTGGTCTTCAGACAACCGGCTAGAGGTTTACACCGCTTCTGCGAAGACGCTCGGCAACCGGAGCGGATGGATACTTCTAGGAGACGGCGCCAACGGCCTAAACAGCTTCAGCCTAACTGAACCCGGGCCGACCTACTTCGTCCTAAGCACGCCGGCTGAGCCGGCTGTTCTGAATTTTTTGAGGATTTTAGCCAACGAAACCATGACGACTCACGGAGAGGAAGTGAAGGCCGTCGTCTATGAAACCACGGTGAGGACAATTCTGCCAAGCTTTACGACGAGGACGGTAGGCTACACGACTTTAATCACCACGACCGTCATGGAGTATTTCACGCTCGCCGTGGCAACAACCCTTACAGAGACAAGGTACGCCGACCTCAGCTTCATGACCGTTATGGGCTCATTCCTAGTCTTCGCAGGCTTGCTGGTGATGATGCTCCTGCTACGAACCGTCGGCAGGCCTTTAGACAAAAACATGTAAGAACTATTATACTGGCCTCGTCGGCTTTAGGTACGTGTCGGACAGGGTTGTAGACCAGATAGTTCGATTCGTCTCCTCAAAGACGTTTCTGAGGGAGGACGTGGCTGTAGAGGTCAAGAGGAGAGTGTTAGACAGCGTGGGATGTTTCTTTGGAGCATTCCACGAAGGTGTTTCGAAGGCTTCACGTCAGGCGGCTTCGAGGCACGAGGCGAAAACATCGGGCGCGGCCCTCTGGCTCACGGGCATGAAGACGACGCCGGAATGGGCTTGCTTCGTCAACGCCGTCGGTGTTAGGGCGTTGGACTTCAACGACACCTACCTCTCGAAGGAGCCGCTTCATCCCAGCGACATGATTCCAGCTTTAGTGGCTGTTGGCGAAGCCTGCGGATCAAGCGGGAGGGAGCTGGTTGAAGCGATTGCTGTCGCGTACGAGGTTGGATGCCGGCTCTGCGACGCCGCCAGCCTGCGGAGGAGGGGGTGGGACCACGTTAACTTCACGATGGTGGGTGCTGTCGCAGGTGTTGGAAAGCTGATGACGCTTGATGAAGAAAGGCTGGCGAACGCCCTGTCGCTTGCCGTAATCCCTCACGCAGCCATGAGACAGACCAGAGCGGGGGAGCTGTCGATGTGGAAGGGTGCGGCTGCGGCCAACGCCTGCAGGAACGCCGTGTTTGCATGCATGCTTGCCGAGAACGGCATGACGGGTCCCTCCCAGCCGTTCGAGGGCGAGATGGGTTTCTTCAGACAAGTCTCGGGCGAGCCCTTCACGCTCGACACGCTTACTCCGGGCAAGCCTCCTGAAATGGTGCTCAAAACCTACCTCAAACACCATCCAGTAGAGTACCACGCCATGACAGCCGTCGACGCGGCTCTCAAGATAAGACACGAGGCCCATCCAGCCGACATAGCTGAGGTCAGGGTGGACACCTTCGAAGCCTCTTACACCATCCTAGCCAAAGACCCTGAGAAGTGGAGGCCAGCGACGAGAGAGACAGCGGACCACAGCCTTCCCTACATAGTAGCAGCCACGCTGCTCGACGGAGGCGTCTGGCTCGACAGCTTCACCGACGAGAGAATAAGCCGGGAAGACATAAAGCAGTTCATCAACAGGGTAAAGGTCTACGAAGACCCCGTGCTCACAACCAAGTATCCGGAGGAGCTGCCGAACAGAGTCTCTGTTGTTTTGAGGGACGGGAGACGGCTGGAGGCCTCGGAGGCGATTCCACGAGGCCACTACAAGAACCCGATGACGGATGAGGAGGTTAAGACGAAGTTCAACAGGCTTTCTGCAAGGTTGTTGGACGAGGAGCAGCGGAAGAGGGTGTTCGAGGTGGTTGAACGCCTCGACAGGCTGGGTAGTGTCTCAGAGCTTGTGGAGGTGCTGGTCGTAGGATGAGCCAGTACGTGGCGGGGCTGGAGGGAGTACCTGCGGTAGAGTCTACGATAAGCACCATCGACGTCGAGAACAGGCGCATAATAATCAGGGGCAAGAGCCTTGAGAAGCTGGCGCGTGAGAACAGCTTCGAGGAGGTAGCCTACCTTCTTCTCTACGGCAAGATGCCCGACGGGGACGAAGTCAGGGCGTTCAGGGAGGAGCTGGCGTCCAACAGGACTATCCCGGGGCAAGTGGTCGAAGCCTTGAAGAGTCTTCCCTCAAGCACCCATCCCATGGACGCCTTGAGGACAGGCGTCTCGACGCTAGCTCCGTACGACCCTGAGCTTGACGACACTGCCTTGGAGGCGAATAGGAGGAAGGCCGTGAGGCTAATCGCCAAGACGGGGGTTTTGACCGGAAACCTCGACAACCTGCTGTACAGAAGAACATGGAACCAGTCTTTCAAGGAGCTCAACCACTCGGAGAACATCTTAACACTCATCAAGGGCAAACCTGTCGAGGAATGGGTTGCAAAAACGTTTGAAACACTCTTCATACTCTATGTCGAGCATGAGCTTGCGGCGTCCACTTTCGCGGCACGCGTCATCGCCTCAACGCTGTCAGACATGTACGGTGCTTTTGTCGGCGCCATAGCGGCTCTGAAGGGACCGTTGCATGGAGGTGCGAACGAGAAGGCTGTCGAGGTTTTCGAGCAAGACGTGGTGGGGGCTGAAAAGCTGGTTAGGGAGAAGCTGGCTAGGAAGGAGAGGGTGATGGGGTTCGGGCACAGGGTTTACAGGCGGGGGATAGACCCTCGAGCCGAGGTCGCCAAGCAGCTGCTCGAAGAAGCTTGTAGGATTGTCGGCGACGACAGGCTTTACCGTGTGGGCGACCATGTCGAGAGGCTCATGGAGAAGGAGAAGAACCTCTACCCCAACCTAGACTTCTACGCCGCCGCCCTATACAAGCTCATGGAGATACCGCCACGCCTATACACACCCATATTCGTCGCCTCGAGGACGGCTGGATGGGCTGCCCACGTGGTTGAGCAGCAGGCCGACAACAGGCTGTTCAGGCCTAGGGCGATATACAAAGGCCCGGTCGAGGACTAGTCTGGCCAGCTCTCCCACATCCTCTCTGCCAACTTACCGTAGCGTGTGAAGAGATGAATCCTGTCCGCAGCCCTCTCCCTCGACTCTCCAAACTTCTCCAGAAAACGTTGAACCTTCTCGATCAAGATTTCCTTAAGCTCGCCCGTCAAAAGCTTGCCTGAGACATAGTCGCTTCTTATCTGCTCAACCCGCCGGTCATCCTCCTCGAAGAAGTAGTAAAGCCACTGGAATGCAACGTCCACGTCGGGGTTGCCTCCCAGCTTCCTGTGCAGCTCGACGGTCGGCTGGCCTCCTGAGTAGGCCTGCCAGATCTTCCTCCTCACGTCCTTAGGGTTGTCCGTGAGGAAAACGGCGGACTCGGGCTGGGAAGCGCTCATCTTACCCGCTGGACCGGTCAAAGGCATCAGGAAACGGCTGTGAATGGCGGCGGACTTGTAGAAACCAAGCCCCTCCGCTATGTCTCTCTGTATCCTCCAGTATGGGTCTTGGTCTATTGCCGCAGGTATCAGGCACCTCTTACGCTCGAACAGCGTGGGCACTATCTGGACAGCTGGGAAGAAAGCCATCCCTATGTTGGTCTGGTCGTTGAACCCGAATACCGCTCGAACCCAGCTGAAGTTTACCTTCCTAGCGACTTTGAGGACCAGCCTATACATCCTGCCCATGAACTCCGTGTTCCTGAAGATGAACGTGCGGTCGGGGTCGAACCCCACAGCGGCTATGTTGAGCATGTTGTCGTTAGACCAGTAAGCCGTGTCCTCCAGCGATAGCCCCCGGCTCTCCTCGAGAAACTTCTCATCGTCCGTCAGCTGGATGTAAAGGTTTACTTCGAATCGTTCCTGAAGCCACTTCGTAAAGTAGAACGGAATAATGTGCCCGATGTGCATCGGCCCGCTTGGGCCCCTGCCTGTGTAGAGGAAGAAGCCTCTACCGGCCTCGTGGTCGTCGAGAACAAGGTCCACGTCCCTATGGGAGAAGAAGACACGGCGCCTCAGCATGTGGTTGTTTCCACGAGCCGCCTTCACAATCCTGTCCATCAGCTTGTCCGAGATGAGCTGAGTTCCGAACTCTTGGACGAGCCTCTCGTAGTTGACAGCGCCCTCGACATCCCAAGGTGTGACTCGAAAACCTTCGGACTCGTCCATGCTCAACCACCTTCCGCAATCGTGAAACCTTTGGACAACATAGGCTTAGGCGTTAGAGCAGCGCCAAAGACATCCACCCGTCGAGTCCCCGGTCATGCTGCAACTCCTGCCGAAGGAAGGATAAAAACATGACGGAGGCCATAAAAACAAGCAGATTATAATGAACATGATGGTTTGTGAGTTCGGCGGTTGCTTCCAAAAGGTTTAGCGATGAGTTCGCCCTCATGCAGGATAAGACGGTAAAAGTTGTCTCCTCCACAGGCGTTTACACGGGCCGTGTCCTAGCCTACAACCCCAGCGACTACAGCCTCTGGATGGCTGACGTGAGAGACGACGCCGGAAACACCTACAGCAAGCTGTTCATAGCCGGCCGCAGCATCTCCCGCATCGAGGTCCTCGAAGCCGGCCCCGACATGTCAGCTCTGGCAGAAAGGCTCAACCGCCTGTTCCCCAACCTAGTGGTCTACCACAAAGAATCCGACACAATAGTCGTGATGGACCGGGTGAGGGTGTCGAGGGAGGGCGTCTTCGGCGAAGGACCTGCGGCTGAGAGGGTGAAGAGAGTCTACGAGGAGTTCATGAAGGAGTACAGGGCGAGGCCTTCCTAAGCATCCCCTATTTTTATTAATGGGCTCTTCCGGGCTGGATAATCTTTTTATAGCGACTGTTTAGACGGCGTGTTAGCCGTCTCTAAGGTGGTTCCTTTGGCCAAGTGGCGCACTCTTGTCCACAACGGGGTTGCTCTCCCACCTCCCTACCAGCCTAAAGGGCTTTCAATAAGGATTAGGGGGGAGGAGGTTAGGCTGGACCCGCTGCAGGAGGAGATGGCTTACGCTTGGGGGTTGAAGAAGGACACGCCCTACGTCGAGGACCCGGTCTTCAGCAGGAACTTCCTCAACGACTTTCTCAAGACGTTCAACGGCCGCTACTCGGACGTCTCGCTGGAGGAGGTCGACTTCAGCGAGGTTTTTGAATGCGTCGAGAGGGAGCGGAGGCTCAAGCAGGACCCTGACTACAGGAGAAAGCTGTCAGCTGAGCGTAAAAAGGTGAGAGAGGAGCTCAAGGCTCGCTACGGATGGGCTGAGATGGATGGTAAGAGGTTTGAAGTAGCTAACTGGATGGTCGAGCCTCCGGGCATCTTCATGGGCCGTGGCGCCCACCCTCTCAGGGGTAGGTGGAAGCCGAGAATCTACGAGCGGGACATAACGCTCAACCTCGGCGAGGACGCGCCCATACCTCCTGGAGACTGGGGTCAGATAGTCCACGACCACGATTCGATGTGGCTGGCTAGGTGGAACGACAAGCTTACTGGGAAGGAGAAGTACGTCTGGCTGAGCGACACAGCAGACATCAAGCAGAAGAGGGACAGAAGTAAGTACGACAAGGCCTTGGTGCTCGAGAGCCATATAGAAACGGTGCGCAGGAAGATTATGGAGGGGTTGAAGTCGAGCGACCCAAAGCACCGTGAGGTGGCGCTGGCATGCTATTTGATTGACAGGCTAGCTATGAGGGTGGGCGACGAGAAAGACCCCGACGAAGCCGACACAGTAGGAGCAACGACGCTGAGGGTGGAGCACGTCAAGCTGTCGAGGCAGGTCGTCGAGTTCGACTTCCTGGGCAAGGACAGCGTCAGATGGCAGAAGCAGTTAGACCTGCGGGAAGAGCCTCCGGAAGTATATGACGTCTTCAGAGAGCTTCTCAACGGCAAGAAGGAGGGCGAGCAGATCTTCCAGAGCATCAACAGCAGGCACGTCAACAGGTTTCTCGGACAGGTCGCTAAAGGCCTTACGGCGAAGGTCTTCAGGACATACATAGCGACAAAGGTAGTCAAGGATTTTCTGTCTTCTGTCCCACGTGAGGAGGTCGCCTCAGCCGACAGGGCGGTCTACTACGCCAGGCTGGCCAACTTGAGGGCGGCCGAAGCCCTTAACCACAAGAGAGCTCCACCGAAGAACTGGGAGTCCTCCATCATGAAGAAGGAGGAGAGGGTTAGGAGGTTGATGGAGCAGCTGAAGGAGGCTCAGACGGAGAAGAAACGAGCTCGTCTTGCCTCCAGCCTCGAGAAGGCTAGGCTGGCGTTGGATTTGGCTGTCAAGGTGAAGGACTACAACCTGACCACCTCTCTCCGAAACTACATAGACCCTAGGGTTTTCAAGGCGTGGGGTAAAATGGCAGGTCTAGACTGGAGGAAGATTTACACGGCTTCGTTGCTGAGGAAGTTCGGCTGGGCTGAGAGAGCTGAGGTTAAGAGGTTCGCAGGGTTGTTCGGCGGGGCTAGGGCGGTGCTTGCTGTGGACCGTGTGGACTGATAGGTACTTTTGCATACTTCCCGGTTGAAGTATTTTCGATATTTACATAAAATATATATGAAAATTCGAATATACTAATGTTCGAAGAAACATGACCCAAGCAACACTCTCAACTCAAGCCAAGAAACCCGAGCAAACATCCAAGCTCTGCATAATCCTGTCGAAAGGAACTCTCGACATGGCCTATCCTGCCTTCATGCTCGCCAACGCAGCGGCCGTCATGGGCTACGAGGTCCACATCTTCTTCACATTCTGGGGAATGGACGTAATCAACAAAAAGAAGATAGACAGCCTCAAGATAGCTTCAGTCGGCAACCCCGGCCTCCCGATGCCCAACATCCTCGGAATCCTCCCAGGCATGACCAGCATGGCGACGAGGATGCTTAAGGGGAAGATGCTCAAGCAGAAGGTTCCGTCCATCAGAGAGCTGGTGAAAAACGCCAAGGACGCTGGCGTCAAGCTTCACGCATGCTCAACCACCATGGACGTCATGGGTCTCAAGAAGGAGGACTTCATTCCCGAGGTTGACGACGTGGTGGGGGCTGCGACGTTTATCCAGCTCAGCGAGGGCGGCCAGGTAATCTTCATCTAGGAGGTGGACGAGCACATGAGTCAGGCTAGTAGGCGTGTGATAGACTCGAGGGGGAGCTTCTGCCCAGGCCCGTTGACAGACCTCTTCAAAGCATACAAGGAGGCTAAGAACGGCGATGTCTTGGAGCTGCTGGCCACAGACCCAGCCGCCAAGTCCGACGTACAGGCGTGGGCTAGGAAGACAGGCAACATCGTCGAGGAGATTGTGGAGGAGCAGGGGTACGTAAGGATCGTCGTCCGTGTGGTTGCGAAAAGTGGCTGAGAAATGACGAGCAAAATACTCGTCGTGGGCGGCGGCACCGGCGGAACTCTGACAGCTAACCTGCTGGCACGCCGGCTGAAGAACGAGATAAAGAACGGCCTTGTCTCACTGACTCTTGTAAGCGGCAGCGACCAGCATTTCTTCCAGCCCTCCAACCTAGACATAGCCTTCAAGGGCGCAAAGCCTTCTACATATGTCAGAAACCAGCGAAGCCTACTCCGTAGCGAGGTAGCTTTTATCAACGAGCCGGCTCGGAAAATAGACCTCCACAACAGAAAAGTCGTAGCTGGAAGGGAAATCGAGTACGACTACCTTGTGATAGCTACAGGATCCGTGGCGGACCCATCCCTCACGCCGGGATTGGCCGAAGGTTCGTACAACTTCCACACGACGCCGTCGGCCGCTGAAGGGCTATGGAAAGCTCTCCAGAGGTTTGAGGGAGGTAGGGTTGTCGTAGCAATAGCCGGCGTGCCTCATAAATGCCCGCCAGCCCCGACAGAAGCCATGTTCCTACTGGACGACCACTTCAGAAACCGGGGAATACGTGATAAAGTCGAGCTGACCTTCCTAACACCTTACCCGCATGCATACCCCGCCAAGCCGATAGCCGCAGTGGTCGAGCCCTTGCTGGAGGAGAGAAACATCACCGTCTCGCCCTTCTTCAACGTGGAGAGCGTCGACCCGATCAAGAGAACCATAAACTCAGCCGAGGGCGAGGAGGTTAAGTACGACATCCTGATATCCGTCCCACCCCACCGAGGAGCAGAAGTAGTTCTATCGTCGGAACTAGGGGACAAGGACGGGTGGATACCTGCGGAAAAGCACACGATGCGTGTTAACGGGTTTGACGACGCCTACGCCTTGGGCGATGCCACCAACATCCCGATATCCAAGTCAGGCGTGGTGGCTCACCTGCAGTCAGGAGTAGTGGCCCACAACATCGCGGGCAAGATACTTGGGGTCAACGGCGAGCGGCGGTACAACGGAAGAATTAACTGCCCGCTCGAGGTAGGCGGAGGCAGGGCCCTGTTCGTTTCAGGGTCTTACACAAGGCAGCCTCAGCCCATGAAGCCCACCCGTCTCCGCTACTTGATGAAGAAAAGCTTCGCAAGACTCTACTGGCTGATGCTCAAGGGCACGCTCGAGCCCATCTTCGACGTCTACCTCAGGGAGGAGTCTTGAGCGTCAGCGAAGCCATCACGTCCGAGAAGTTCTACGAGGCCTTAGCCGAGTTCTGCAAGGGGCAGGCTCATCCGAAACGGTTGATGATCCTCCACTTGCTGATGGAGGGGGAGAAGTCTGTCGGCGAGATTGTCGAAGCCCTCGGAGCCGGCCAGCCCACCGTCTCCCAGCACCTCAACTACATGAAGCGGAGCGGGGTCGTCGAATCGAGGCGAGAAGGCAACATCGTATACTACAGGCTCGCGGACAAACGGATAGCCGAGGCATGCAGCATCATCTCACGAATCGTGAAAGAAAGAATAGCTGGCAAGTAAACGTCCTGTATCCCCGACGGCTTGGAGGCAGCTTTCCTCTAGGTTCAAACAGGTATGCGGTTGGGCTGTTGGTAGTCGACGACGCCTCGTGTCTAATCCGTCGCCGGGCCCGCTGAGTAAAGCTCCTGAAGAATATCTCTCACGGAGACGACGCCGACAAGCTTGTCTCTCTCGTCAACCACGACGATGTGCCTTATCCTGTGCTTGCCCATGACTTGAGCAGCATCCTCAATCGTCTTGTCCGACCGCAGCTTGATGATGTCGGTTCGTGTTATCTCCTTTACTTTTTTGTCGAGGTTCTTCTCCTCAGCCAACGACCTTATGACGTCCCTCTCCGAAAAAACTCCCACTATGTCGTTTCCCTCGACCACTACCAGAAACCCTATGTTCTGCTCAGCCATCAACTTGATTACGTCGTGAAGCGTTGCGTCGCCGTTGACGGTTATGGGTCTTTTCCTAATCAGCTCTTTTATCTTCAACAGGATAACTTGCACGGCCACGATATATAACAGTTGCGTCAGAATAATCTCTTATAGTTATGAAAACAAGATTCAGTACGTTGAGCACGGTTGGGCTGGTAGGCTTGGGCGTGATGGGCCAGAACCTAGCCAAGAACATCGCCTCCAAGGGTTATGAAGTCGTGGTTTACAACAGGTCGAGGGAGAAGACCGACAGCCTTGTCTCGTCGGTGAGGGAGATCAGGCCTTCGTACAGCCTCGGACAGCTGGCAGCCATGCTTGAAAAACCCCGCCGTGTGATTCTGATGGTTGAGGCAGGCCGTGCGGTGGATGCCGTGCTGGACGAGCTCACGCCACACCTCGATAGCGGGGACTTTGTCTACGACTGCGGAAACTCCCACTACGTTGACACCGAGAGGAGACAGGCCTCTCTAAGCCGTGTCGGCGTCGTGTTGTTGGGTGTCGGCATAAGCGGCGGCGAGGAAGGAGCGTTGAAAGGCCCTTCGGTCATGGTGGGAGGAGAACTGAAGGGCTTCGAGTCGACGGAGGCTTTGTGGAGGGCTGTGGCGGCGAGAGCCGACGGCGACCCGTGTGCTGGATACATGGGAAGGAAGGGAGCGGGCCATTTCGTAAAAATGGTTCACAACGGGATCGAGTACGCAGTTCTCCAGCTCATAGCCGAGACCTACGACATCCTCAAAACAGGGCTCGGAAAATCAAGCGACGAGATAAGCGCTGTGTTCGCAAACTGGCGGAACACGGAGCTCTCATCCTACCTCGTCGAGATATCTGCGGAAGTTCTTTCATTCAGAGACCCTGAGACAAACAAGCCCTTGGTCGAGCTCGTCTTGGATAAGGCTGAACAGAAGGGGACGGGGAGATGGTGTGTGCAGGCTGCGGCTGAGCTGGGCGTCCCAACCCCCTCCATAGACGCAGCACTCTCCGCTAGGAACATCTCAGCCCTCAAGCCTCTGAGAACATCGCTGTCGAAAGCTTACGGACCAGGACCGGCTGTGAGGAAAGCAGGCATCAACATGGTTGAGGTGCTCAGGGATGCTTTCTGGTGCACCTCCCTAATCAGCTTCGTCCAAGGCCTCAGCTTGATACAGGCAGCTTCGCAGGCCTACGACTACGGCATAAACATCGACGAGGTGTTGAGGGTCTGGAGGGCGGGATGCATAATAAGAGCGTCGATGCTCAGAGACCTCCGCACCGCTCTGGCTGAAGTTGGCGACGCACAGCAACTCCTCAGGGCTGGCTTCCTCGCATCCCAGCTGTCGGAGAAAGAGAAGAGCTGGAAGAACGTAATAACCTACGCTAAGGAAGCCGGCATACCGACTCCGGTTCTCGACGCATCCTACAACTTCTTCCTCTCAATCAAAAGGGAGAGGCTGCCGGCCAACCTGATCCAAGCCCTCCGAGACAGGTTCGGAAGCCACGGCTACGAACGCGTCGACAAGACGGGGAAGCATCACTCCAGCTGGAAACCTTGAGACGTCAACCCTATATCATATGTCAAAGCTGTGGTCGACAAGATGTACGGGGATGGCCTGCTCCAGTCACGTAGGTTTACTTTACCGAACATGCTATATCTGAATTCCTTAAAACATACATTATAAGGAGGAAAAATAGGGGAGAGTATGGCTGGAGGCCTGCCGGCAAGAACAACTTCGCTGTTATCCATTTGTTGGGGTTCACCGGTTAAAACGGTCCAGCGTCATACCAAGGCTTTTCCGGAAAAATGGTTTTTAAATCCTTGACGAACCATCTGAGCGGCGGAGAGCCCTGGTAGCTCAGCCCGGTTAGAGCGGCCGCCTCGTAAGCGGCAGGTCGAGGGTTCAAAGCCCTCCCAGGGCTACTTTCCTCCAGCCGGTTTGTTTTCAGCCATGATGTAGAACGTGTTTTTCCTCGTGTCTGGACAGCAGGTTGATGGTTATATCTCGTCGAGTACACGTTTGAACGTTGTTAAGAATTTCTCGTTCTCACGCCTAGACAACACCGTTACCCTGAGGCAGCCGTCGACCGTGTCGGAGAGGTTCCTGACCACGATGCCCCTTCTCATCAACTCCTCATGAATTCTTGACGCGTCAACGCCCTCCATCTTGAGGAGCAGGAAGTTAGCCTTGGAGTTGATGACCTTCACACGCCTGTCTTTCTCCAGCTTTATCCTCAAACGCTCTCTTTCAGCCACGACCCGTGCCACCCATTTCTTGATTGTTGAGACATCCCTCAAAGCATGCTCGGCAAGCTCCAGAGATATCACGCTCAAGCTGTTGGGGGGCCTTACCTTGTTCAAATCCCTCACAGTTTCCCTCGCCGCAAGTGCGTAGCCAACCCTCACACCGGCCAACGAGAAGGCTTTAGACAGAGTTCTCACTACAACGAGGTTGGAGTAGCTCGAAGTCAGGTCTGCGAACGTCTGGCCTGCATACTCGTAGTATGCTTCGTCGACGACTATGATGGCGTCGAGCTCTTTCAGCAGTTTAACTAGGTCTGTTCTTTCGACGAGGTTGCCTGTGGGGTTGTTTGGGCTGCATAGAAAGACCATCCGAGTCTTGTCGCCTGCTTTGGAAAGCAAGGACTCGACGTCGTCTCTGAAGTCCGGCTTACGGGCGACACTTACAACCCTGCCACCCATTACCTCGACGCAAATGCGGAAGTAGGAGTAGGTGGGGCTGCTCACCATGGCGACGTCATCCCTGCCGACGTATGCCTGGGCTGTCATCATCAAGCATTCGTCAGCCCCGTTCCCGACCAAGATCTCGTCAACATCCCTACCCGTGTAATCGCTCAGAGCAACTCTCAACGCCCTGTACGTGGTGTCGGGGTATAGGTTGACGGGTAGCGAAGACAACCTTTTGGAGAGGAGTTTAAGCCATTTTGAAGGCCTGAACGGCGAGGTGTTAAGGTCCATCCTGATTATTTTCTCAGGTTTGAGCCCGTATCTCTGCGCTATCTCATAGGAAGGCGTCTCCCACGAGTAGGGCACGAAACTGCTGAGCTCCGTCCGAATGCTCGGCATGCTGGTGAGGCTCTGACGCCTCTCCTAATATAAGCATGAACGTTAACCATTTAAATACAGATTGGCCTCGTTTAGGGACGTGGGCCGGTAGCTCAGCATGGTTAGAGCGTTCGGCTGATAACCGAAAGGTCGGGAGTTCGAATCTCCCCCGGCCCAGCCGTCCTACCTGACTGGAGGGAATACTGTGGTTAGGGTTGGTGGATTACCTGAAGACCGTCATCCCTGATACGCTTATATCTTAGTTTGAGCTCATGTGATGTAAACAGAACCCGAAGGGATTGTTGATGTCGGCTTATGAGGAGAGGCTTGAAAAAGCAACGAGCTTCGAGGAGGTTTACAGGCTTGTGAAAGCACTCGTCATGGAGAGGTACGGCCTCCGCAGGGCCGGGATGGGCTTGGTTCTGGCCGACCTTCCGTCTCAGCTTCTGGCTTACCATGAAGTAGGGTCAAACTCCATCGTCGTCAACAGAACGCTTCTGAACGCCGTCTCATCAATCAGCAAGTCGAGGAAAATAGTCAACAGCTATGTCTTCGTCATTCTTCTCCACGAGTATCTTCACACGCTGGGGTTTGACGAGCGGCAGACGAGGGAGCTTGTGAAGGAGGCTGTCTCATCCGTCTTTCCGTTCGAGCATCCTGCAACAAGGCTGGCCACTTCATCGGTCTACGAAGTCTTCCCAGAGCTCCGCAACATACCGCTGGCTCCAGGCCCTTCCAAGCCAGTATTAGTCAAGGACTTCGACACAGAAGGCCTGAACTACATAGGTTGATGTGAAAAAGATATATACGTCATTAATAGGAGAGCCTACACGGCTTGAGAAGTACGCAGGAAATACTGAAGAAGCTGGAGAGGATCGAGAGGCAGTACCTACTAAGTATGAGGAATTCCGAGGACCCGAAAGCTGTCTCATACTACTACGGCTGGCATCATGCCCTCGAATGGGTCAGGAAAAGAGGAGACCAAGTGATTGTCGATGAAGTGGTTGGCACAGGAAGGTGCAGCGGCTGCGCAGCATGCGTAGCCATCTGCCCGACCAACGTCTTCGACTACGTGGAGGATAAGCCGATAAACACAAGGCTCAACCACTGCATAGACTGCGACTTGTGCGTCGAATCATGCCCCGAGCTTCATCTTTCGGACGTCGACGTCGAGATGAAGTCCCTCGATAGCTACGCTTCCCGAGATGACGGCTTTGGACGGTACGGCGACGTTTACCTCACGAGGAGCGCTCGGAGCGAGATCCTTAAACGTTCTCAGGACGGCGGTACTGTCTCGTCTATTCTGGTGTATTGTCTGGAGAAAGGCTTGATCGATGCAGCTGTTGTCTCGACTACAACTCCGGAGAAACCGCTATACCCAGCGGCTCGTCTTGTGTTCAGCCCTCAGGAGGTTCTCGAATGCGCAGGGTCGAGATACACCTACGCACCTAACTTGCTGGCTCTGAGAGAGGCTTACGAGAGGGGGGTCGACAGGCTGGCTGTGGTCGGCGTGCCCTGCCAGATCGACGGGCTTAGATATCTACAGCATTCGACTCCAGACCTAGAGGTGGCTAAGTGGTACGAAAAGCATGTCGTCTTCAGCGTAGGGCTTTTCTGCTCAGAGGTCTTCACCTACCAGGGTTTGATGAGGTACTTTGATGAAGTGAAAGTTGACTCGTCCATGGTGGAGAAGATAAACATCAAAGGCAAAGTCATAATAACGATGAAGAATGGCGAGGAAATAGTCAAGCCGCTGAAGCAGCTCCACAAGTACGAGAGACCTGCATGCAGGTTCTGCAAAGACTACTCCGCCGAGCTGGCTGATATCGCATGCGGAGGGCTTGCGACGAAGGGATGGACGATCACGGTTCTTCGGACCAGGCCGGGGCTTTCGATAGTGGAGAGCGCCATCAGAGACGGGATGCTGGAGGCTAAGCCGATCAGTTTGGAGGATGAGCCGATGAAGCTTCTGAGGAAATTGTGTTTGAATAAAAGAGAAAGGCCTTCGCCGCCGCTGAAAACCATGTTCAGCGTTTAACCCTCTCTATTCCTTCTTGAGTTCTTCGTTCAGCTCTTTCTCTATTTCCTCCAAGGGTTTCGGTGGAGGAGTTGTTGCAAGGGTGTATCCTATCCATCCGATTATCCCTAAGACTCCTGCGACCGCTATGAACCCCGTGAGCTTGAGCAACAATAGGTCGAGGCCTGCTAACGGTGGCAGGAAAAGGATCCAGCCATAAACAACGACTCCAAGAACGCTGCCCAGCAACAGAACGGCTCCAAGCGTCTGGTCTCTGGCCATGGTCAAAAAGCCGACCAAACCGCATATAAACTTAACTTTAGGAGATAACAAGCCTGATCGGCTTGACTGAGGGTTCTAAGGTCGTCGTAAGGATTAGGCATGGAGAAAGGGAGGTGGAGTTTGAGGGCAGCCGTGAGGAGGTTTGGGCAGCGGTCAACAAGTACTTCTCCGAGACTCTCGGCCCTGTCGAGATTGTGTCAAGGCTTCGAGGTCAAGTGGACGTCTCCGAGATTGCGGCTAAGCTGTCGGGTAAAGTTCTTTTAAGCGATGGAAAAGTGGACGTGCTAGTCCAAGGAGACGCCAAGAAGAGAATAATTCTGTGTTTGGCGGCTGTTTTCGTCGGCAGGAGGATGGGGATGGTTGGAACCGATTTCCTATCCCCAAAGGAGGTCGCAGGCATCCTTCGCATAGACGAGCGGGTTGCGAGGGCAAGGCTTAGCGAGCTGTGGAAAAGCGGCTTGGTGGACAAGGACGAAGACGGACGATACAGATTTAAGCCTTTCACATCACTCAAACTAATCGAGTGAAGGGGAGATGACGAACCTCCGGGTTTCCATAGCTTACGGAGAGTTAAAGGCAGAGTTTGAAGGAGCGCCGGAAGACGTTTACGTGCAGGTCGTGAGGTTTCTGGAGCGTTCGATACCAGGATTCGTTCTGGCGTCCAAGCTCAACGCTTTCCCCGGCGCCGAGGAGCTGCTCACAAAGCTCAGCGACGTGCTGGCTTACACGACAGCCGACGGCGTGTTCGTCAAGAAATCCCTATCCGACATGCCTACCTCAAGCGCCCTCCTGCTGTATGCGGCTTCTAGGTATATCAACAACCTCCTCGGGTTTTCCGATAGACAGGAGTTTTCCTCGTCGGAGCTTGCTGGGGCTTTGGCGAAGCCTGAGAAAACTGTGTCGGGCCGGTTGACCGAGCTCGTTCAGCGTGGTTTTCTGAAGAGGGTTGGTAGGGGTGGATACGTCATAACACCTCATGGTCTGGCCTATCTTGTCGAGTCGTCCGCCAGCATCTGAGAGCTTGTCTCAGAGTTTTTAGAGGCTTCGACGTAGACATACCTGCGTGGCTCGCCCACCCTTTCGAGCACTCCAGACCTCACTAAGTCTAGCAGCACGTGGGCTACGGCAGTCGTGTCGTAGAGAAAACCTCGACGCTCCAGCTCAGCAGCCACCTCCGACAGGGTTTTGCCGTTCTTCATCCATCCAACATGCACGAGTTCTTCGACGGCTTTACGGCATGTGATTGGTTTCTTGAATGATGCGGACCTTGTGGGCTGTGGCTCGGCCGTTTTTAGGGCTGTGAGGACGTTCTTGACGGCTTCCTCTATCTTGTCGATGGGGGCTTCGACTTCTACGGTGGCTGTTCCCGTGGTTATTTTTATCTTGATCGTGCTCAATTGTTTCCACTGTTTTGTTCATCTTGCGCAACATTTATATTTGTCCCAGCAACAGAAAACATAACGAGTTGATGACCAAGATGACCAACCAATACCTTCACCAACTAACACCCACACCAGACCTCATAGACCTACTAAAAACTTTTTCCTCTGTAGCTGAATATACCGTTAAACATCTGCATGGCTCGGAGACCCTGCCCCTCCAAGCCGACGACGACTACCCCGACCTGCCCATCCAGCTTCTCACGGCAGACTCGTTCGAAACCATCCCAATCACTAACTCAAGCAACTCAGTCCCCGTAGTGGCCTGCGACATGTCCACAGTCAAGGTTGCTGAAACCACTCGTGGAAGCGTGTGGGCTGTTAGGGGAAGCATAGTCATCAGGCATGGCCCCGAGCTGACGGCGTCCGTCGTCGGCCCTTTCATCTACAACATATCAGCCTACACAGCGGCAAAAATAGTCGACGCCCTACTCGCCTCGCTGGGTGCTCGCCGGAGGATTAGGTTCCTAGACGTCTCAACCGCCCCAAAAATCGTCAGCAACCTGTTCGAGAAACTTATCCAGCTCTACGCCGGAACTTTGGCCAAGGACGGGCTGCTCCTGGTTGACGGTGCTTTGACCGCAGGACCTATGGACAGCCCCCCGGCCGTTGTCGAGAAAATCGTGGAAACCACGCTCGGCTCAAGCTACGGCGTCATAGCCTTCTCCAAGTCCACTACTCTCATGCTCTACGGGCAAAGAATAACCTCCTACGCAGCCGGAACCCCGCCTCCCTACGTCATTAAGCTGCCCACGCTGAGGGACATGGTCGTGAGGAACGGGTCGGTCTACGTCGCACGTCTGTCTTCAGCACGAACTCCTTTCCGAGTCGACGTCGTCTCAAGAACGAACGACGAGCAAGTTTTCAGCCTACTTCTTTCAAGCGATAACATCGTAAACGGATACCCCGAATCCCTGATACTCGCGCATCATCTAGCTAAACTCAACAGGCTCGACGTCCTAGGCATAAGCACACGTCTCGAAGTCCTGATGAGGATGAAGATTCCAAAGAACGATGTCAGGTCGATGCTGTTCACTCCGATCGACGGGTGAACGACCCATGAGAATTCTAACGAAAAGAGGCGACCTTCTCGAGTTAATATGCGTTCCAGCCGAGTTAGTCTTCGAGATAGGCGACTATCTAAGGATATCTCAGGAAGGACGAACGATGCTCGTCCAAGTGATAGACGTCTCCTATCCGGAGCTGCCTGGAACGGCCGAGGACCTCCTCAGGGACATGGTTCTTCAAGAGGTTGAGGGCAGGCGTGTGCTTGATGTTTACGACACGGATTCGGTGTCGATGTTGCTGAAGGAGACGAGGCTCGTACTGGCTAAGATAAGGGTTGTTGTTGACGAGGGACGTCTTCGCCACAACTCCTCGTGGATTCCTAGCCGTTATTCATCTGTTTTTGAGAAGGCCACAAACGACTTTCTTCAAAAAATTGTCCACGGCGGATGTGCTGGGCCTTTCTTCACGGTCGGCGATGTAGGGAACGAGCCCTTTTCGCTGTCTCTGCGTGGGCTAGACGGCTGCTTAACCATCGTCACGGGAAAGAAGGAGAGCGGTAAATCTCACTTGGCTAAAGTTTTGGTGGAATCGCTGGCTTCTCACGGAGCCACCGTTCTGGTCTTCGACGTCAACGGTGAATACCTCCAACTGGGCAAGACAGTTGAAGGCAAGAAAAGCCACATAGCTGATTCAATCCACGTCCTAGAACCGGGTAGGAACTTCAGAGCTAGCTTGAACAGCATGGGGCTCAAAACCTTTCTAGACATACTGGAGCATGTATACGCCACGCCTTCAACGAGCCTGAGGGAGCTTGCGAGAGTATGGAAGAACGCCGAGCGACGTGGCGAAGTTAGCTTGGAAAACCTGCTGACCGCCGTGGAGAAAGAGAACATGAACGAAGCTGTTAGGGAGGCTCTCTTATCCAGGCTTCAGAGCGTCAAGTCTTCAGGCTTCTTCGACGAGCACCATAACACGGACATCGAAGAGGCTTTATCCAACAAGCCAAACGGAAACGTCGCCGTCGTCGACCTGTCGAGGATGCTGCCCAGCACTCGAAGACTAGTTGTCGAGTACCTGCTGAGCCGTCTCTCCGGACTCCTAAGCATGAACAAGCTCGACCCGGTTTTCCTTCTAGCTGAAGAGGCACATCTCTACCTCCGTGAAACCTACTGGGAAGACATAGTGACCAGAATGAGGCATCTGGGTGTCTTCCCGGTGATAGTGACGAACCAGCCTGACACGATTCCTGAACTGGTTTACAGACAGGCTGATAACATTTTTCTCTTTAACTTCACGAACGACTCGGACCTTGAGAAGATTGCGAAGGTTTCGAAGGTGGACGCCGAGACTGTGAGAACCTTGGTTAAGAAGATGCCTCCGAGATACTGCTTGGTCATCGGAAGAGTTGTAAGCGACATACCTTTGATGGTTAGGGTGAGGCCGAGCAGCTTGATGACCATGGGGAAGACTAAACTGTTTTTTAGAGACCGTGAGCTGAGGAGGAGAAGGGATGAGAAACAACAGCCTGAGGAGCGTCTACAAATTCCATAGGAGGAAGATTCTGAGAACTCTGAGAAGTTTCAGGGAGAACAGGAAAGACCCTTCGCGAGTCTGGGAGGAGCTGGTCTTCTGTCTCTGCACTCCTCAGACCAGAGCCCGCAACGCCTTAAACGCTGTAGAGAAGATGAGAAGCCTCGGTCTGTTGAATAACCCTGACAACGTCAGAACAGCTCTGGTGTTAAAGGAGTGCGGCGTACGCTTCCACAAAACGAAAGCAGACAACATACTGCAGGCTTTCAAGCAGTTCGGCGACATCCTCGACAAGCTGAAGTGCGAGAAAGATGTTTTCAAGCTCAGGGATTACTTGGTTAACAACGTCAAGGGCCTGGGCATGAAGGAAGCAAGTCATTTTCTCAGGAACATAGGGTTTGAAGACTGCTCCATAATAGACCGCCACGTGCTCAGCCACCTTGTCTCCGCAGGCGTTGTCCGCAGCACGCCTAGAAGCTTGACGAGGAAAAGATACCTGATTCTGGAGAGGAAGTTCAAGCTATACGCCGAGAAGTCCGGGTTCAAGCCGAGTGTGCTCGACCTCGTGGTCTGGGCTGCTGCCACGGGCGAGGTTATCAAATGAGGCCCGTGTTGAGCGAGGATCTTAGGGCGTTCTTGACGGAGTTCGCTCCAGAAAACTTCGAACCAATCGTCGAGATGTATTCCAAACCTCTGCCTGAAACCTTCCGTGTCAACACGCTTAAAACCTCCGTCGACGAATGCGTGGACCTATTGGCTGAGGAGGGTGTTAGAGTCAAGCCTGTCGAATGGCTGGAGAATGGGTTTTACGCGGAGCCTACGGGGGTTTTGACGACGTCCATATGGCACATGCTTGGCTTGGTCTACATGCAGGGCCCTGTTTCGATGCTGGTCGCTGAGGTTTTGGACGTAATGCCGGGGGACAGGGTTCTAGACCTGTGCGCAGCCCCTGGAAGCAAGTCCACGTACATAGCCCAGAGACTTCAAGGGAGGGGAGTTGTGGTAGCCAACGACGTCTCGAGCACACGGATCAAGGCTTTAACCTCCAACCTTCAACGCTGCGGCGTGGTAAACTGCGTCGTGACACTGTCCGACGGTAGGTGGCTTGGAAGACGCATGGAAAACCACTTCGACAAAGTTCTCGTAGACGCGCCCTGCAGCTCGCTCGGCGTCGGCTCAAGGCACTGGAAGGTTCTGAAGACTTGGAGCCCGAGGTACTCGGCCCGGATCAGCCGACTTCAGCTAAGCCTTTTACTCTCAGGGTTCATGGCTTTGAAGCCCGGGGGAACGCTGGTCTACGCAACATGCACCTACCACCCGTTCGAGAATGAAGCCGTTGTTTCGGAGCTGCTGGAGAGGCGTGAGGACGCTGAGGTATTGAGCCTCAGCCTGAGAGGCCTCAGCCACAGCAAGGGAGTTGCGAAATGGCGGGATTACGTTTACAGTCAAGAGGTTGAGAAGACTGTAAGGGTTTATCCTCACCAGTCGGGCGCTGAAGGCTTCTACATAGCTAAGCTCATGAAGAAGAAATGAGGAGGCTGAGCATGGACCGCTGGAAGGAATTCGCCGAGTCGGTGAGGAAGCATCTAGGAGCCGTGCTGGCGACGGAGGAGCTGGTCCTGCTGGAGGCAGGTGAGGGCAGGGTTAGAGCCACTACAACCGAGGCGCTGGAAACAGCTTCCATGATGAAGGGAGTTCAGCTTGTCGGGTTGTACGTAGGCAAGAAGAGGGGGGAGCTTACGACCCTCACGATTGAGGGCTGCATGCTGATAGCTGAAATAGATGCGAGGTACGTCGTCGAACTTACTAGGGAGCAGGCGCTCATGTGGATGAAGGGCGGGCCTGTTAAGGTGGATGCGCAGAGCCGAGCCGTTCTCGGAAAGTACAAAAGATTCTACCTAGGCACAGCCTTGGTCGACAGGCTCGGAAACGCCTACCCGCAGATACCCCTGTGGCGAAGAATACCGCCCGCAGTCGAGTGATCATCTGACAGAAAGCTTGAGGGGCAAGTACCTGCTGACGTGGTATATGGCGTAGCCTGCCACGTTTTCAACCTCTGAAAACTCGTTGACCTCTGTCTGAAGCTGTATGGCGGGAGTCATCCAACCCTCAGCTATGTCCATGGCGTGCACTGTGAAAAGGACTTTTTTACTGGAGTTTTTGGCAACGACTGCATGAAGCATTTTTTTGTAGTTCGCGACGGTGTGATTCCCCGTAAGAGGGTCTTTGATCGACCTAATGAAGGGGTTCGTCACCACAACCAAGTAGTCAACCATCCTGTATAGATCGTTGCTCGAGTTGACATAGCTGTTTGGGTTTTTGGCGGACATCGGGTCGTATTCCAGAAAGACCTCAAGACCGCGTGCTTGCGAGAGTCTTCTAAGATGGCTGAGGTATATGTGGATGCCTTCAACCACTTTGTCGCTGCTCCAGTCTGCCCCCGTAAGGTAGATGCCTTCAAACCCCATCGAAACTGCGGAGGAAACAGTTTTCTCGGCGAAGACCTCGGCGAAGTCAACTCTGCATGCGAAATCTATGTCTCCAGACCTGTCGACGCATTCTGGAAAGTCTCCCACCAGTTTCGACGAGTTAAACCCATGGTAGCCGTAGTGGACGGAGGTGTATCTTGACTTCAGGTAAACGCCTAGCAGAGGACGGACGCCTGCAGACTTGACAGCATCCACCAGCTTCCTGATGTCTTGTTGACTCCACTCGTTGTTGGAGAGCTTGAACCTAAAGCTCTTGGAGTAATCGCCTCCGTAAAGCACGCCGTCGGGACCTATCGGAAAAACCAGATGGGTTAGCTTGAACCTTTCTACTAAAAACTCAGCGTTGTATTCGTCGACTTTGTCGAACAGAGACTCGAGCCCCTCCGAAACCCCCACTCTAAGCCTAGTAGGCGGTAGTGTTATCCCATGCCCGGTAGGTAGAAGCCCGACTACAAGAGATAGTATTATGATCAGGGATATGAAGGTTATCCGCTGTAAAGTCCAGACGGTTTTGCTCTTTTCCCGTAGCATGTTGACAAAGATGGTGATGAACCTGCTCCCTCCCAGCAGCCCGGAGAATATCAGCATAGCTCCTCCCAGCGTAAGCGACTCGACCTCCCTAGAAACGACTATCCTTCCGATGTTCCTCAAGTCGAAGATGGCTAGTATGGCTTGTGCTGAAGCGACGAACAGAAGGCCGGCTAGAATAAGCAAAGCTGTATTTAGGTAGAGTTCCCTCGACCTTCGGTATAGCACGTACAGCAGAAGCAGGGGAAGGACCCATAACACGTACTGCACGTTTACTTTCGCTGAAGTCGCCAAGAATGCGAGCAGGGTTGCTGTCCATAGGTCGAACAGGCCAGAGCTCCGCCTAAGGCCTTGTTTCATCGAGTAGTATAGGAGTATTGCAAAGAACCCGTAAGATATTACTGGAATGGCGGGCGGGGGAGACACAACTGATAGGACAGTCCAGTAGCTGAAACTTCCGATGTTTCCAAAATGGTAGAGGAGCTTGTCTATCAGGGGAAGAGGGTTGTTCAGGAAAGGTGCCGCCGGAAGTATAAACCCTGTTGCCGCTGTTCCGAAAAAGGTCAACGTCTTTCGCGTCGGAGTGTTTTGTATGAAACGCATGTACACGATCGACGGTACGACCAACAGTAGGGGGAAGATCTTGACTGCGCCTCCGAGGCCCAGTAAGAAACCAGCCCCGTGGGTTCTGCCACGCAGCATCATAAGGAGGCTGTAGAGGCTCAACGCAACTGCAACCGAGTCGAACATTCCCCAGACAGAAGATATGGCTATGACGAGGGGGTTGAACAGCCAAAGCAGAGCAGCCTTCCCCGCATGCCTGACTAAGCCAAGCTCTCCAGCGATCTTCGATATCAGCACTGCGACCACTAAGTCAGCCGCTACTATCGGAGCTTTCAGGATCAAAACCTGCACGTTGAGGCTGCTGAGCACGGGCGAAGCTAGGCTGACTAGGCCAACCCAGTAAAGCCATACAGGAGGGTACGTGTAAAACCCCCACGGAAAATCCGTCAAACTCTTGACCTCGTACACGTTGATGCCCCTCGAGAAGAGCTCGCCACTCTGAACCCAGACGTAAACATCCCACGAATGCCCTGTGAATGGTGCTAAAACCAGCCTAATGGATGCTGCCGCTAAGTAGAGGAGCACCATCTTGGCTGAAGACATATCTATTTTTACAGCTTCAAATTCTATTTAAGTGATTTCAGCATGGATGTCGGCGGTGAGCTGGGTTTTCTTCTCCGGCAGCGAGAGACGTTCCTAGGCGTTGAGACGAGGCTCGACGAATCTAGTTATTTTTTCTTCGGCTTCCCTTATGATTTGACGAGCTCGTTCAGGCTTGGTGCACGGCACGGCCCCGAGGCTGTGAGGAGGTTCAGCGCAAACCTCGAGGTAAACAGCTTGGTCAAGCCTTTCGACGCAACGTCAGCCAAGGTGTTTGACGGTGGGGACATAGCCTACGACAACAGGCTATCGACCATGCTGAAACGTGTCTACCGAGTTGTGAAGAAGACGGTGGAGCTCGGGAAGACGCCTGTGATGGTTGGGGGCGAGCATACGGGGACTCTGCCCGCCACCCTAGCCCTCGGAAACAAGGCGTCGGCCATCGTTGTGCTAGACGCGCACTTCGACCTGAGAGAGGAGTACGGAGGTCTTAGAGTAAACCACGCTACTTACCTGCGCAGGCTGTTGGAGAAGAGGCCTGAGATGAAAACTGTTCTGCTGGGGGTTAGGGGATACGACCTAGCTGAGGAGAAGTTCGCTCGGGATAGGGGCATCGTCTACGTCAAGGCCTCTGAAGTATGCGACGTCTCGAGGACATTTAGGCTTTTGAGAGATTGTTTGAAGGGGCGAGATGTTTACGTTTCAGTCGACGTTGACGTGCTCGACCCCTCGTATGCACCGGGAGTGGGAAACCCGGAGCCGGGAGGCTTGACAGTAAGCGAGGTGGTGGAGCTGGTTCACTATCTCGGAGGCTTTAGGCTGGTTGGGTTCGACTTGATGGAGGTCAACTCGGTTTACGACAACGGCCTAACGGCAGCAGCCGCCACACGGATACTCGTAGAGCTCCTCGCTTGCAAGGCGGAAAGCTAAAAAGCCATCACAAGAGGTGTTAGGCTGGAGATGACGAACTATTTTCTGCTGGGAGTCGGCTACGACGGCCAGGAGAAGAAAGCCTTTCTCAAGCTGTTGGACTTAGAGAGCGGAAGGACCGTGGTCAAGCTGGACACGACGGGTCATAAGCCTTACTGCTTGAGCGACCTTCCGGCTGAACAGCTCTCCAAAGACCCTCAGTTGAAGGAGGCTGGAGCCGTTGAGTTTGTGGAGGTTGAGAAATACAACAGCCTCTCGGATGGAAGCGTCTTGATGACCATGATAAAGGCTTCAGACCCGTTAGCCGTCGGCGGCTCCAAGAAATCTATCAGGGAGAGGCTCAAGTGCTGGGAGGCCGACATCCCGTACCATCTTAACTACGTCTACGACACTAGGCTCATACCAAGCCTTGTGTATGTGCTGGACAACGGCAGCCTAACCCCTGTCCTAGGCGACGATGAAAAAGTAAACCAGATACTTGCAAGGTTTTTCCACGACGCTTCGCCTGAAGAGGTTGAGGAAACAAGGAAATGGCTGAAGATCCTCGAGTCCGAGCATCCTGTCATAGACTTTGTGGCACTTGACATAGAGATCATAGGCGAATCACCGACCCGTGTACCGTCCCCCTCCAACCCCGAGGACAGAGTAGTCGCTGTCTCTCTTTCGGGAACGAGAAACATGAGTAAAGTTCTCGTCCTCAGGAGGAACGACGTTGACATGAAGTTTGAAGGCGGCGAATATGCTCTCGAGGTTTTCGACGACGAGGCTCAGCTGCTGCTGAGATGTTTCGAGATACTCGAGGAATACCCCGTCGTAGCCACCTTCAACGGGGACGATTTTGACCTGCCATACTTGAGGAACCGTGCCGAGAAACTCGGAATACCACGCAGCAAAATCCCCATCAGCATAGGAAGGGACGGCGCCACCCTCCGGAGGGGAATACATCTAGACCTGTACCGCTTCTTCAACAACAAATCCGTCCAAGTCTATGCCTTCGACAACAGGTACCGTGAGCATACTCTGGACGGGGTGGCCAAGGCTCTTCTAGGGGTTGGGAAGGTGCAGGTTGAGAAGCCGTTGGGGGAGCTGAGGATTCAGGAGCTTGCCGAGTACAGCTACAGGGATTCACGTCTGTTGAGAGATTTGGTGGAGTCCGGCGACCGGTTGCTGCTTAGGCTGATGGCTGTGATCTCACGCATAAGCAGAATGCCTCTGGAAGACGTCTGCAGGCATGGAGTAAGCGGCTGGATAAAGAACCTGCTCTACTGGGAGCTGAGAGGTTTGAACTGGCTGATTCCCTTGAAAGAGGACCTTGCCTCTAAAGGAGGGACGAGCACCAAGGCAATCATCGAGGGGAAAAAGTACAGGGGAGGGTTGGTTGTTGAACCGATCCCGGGAGTCCACTTCAGTGTCACCGTTCTTGACTTCGCATCGCTGTATCCCAGCATACTCAAGGAGTACAACCTCAGCTTCGAGACTATAAACTGCAGCCATCAAGAGTGTAGGAGCAACAGCATACCTGAAACAAGCCACTGGGTTTGTTTGAGGAAAAGAGGCCTACAGAGCAGCATCATCGGCGTGATAAGGGACATCCGTGTCAAGTGGTACAAGCCGATGGCCTCCGACAAGACAATCACCTCTGTCCAGAGAGGCTGGTACGAAGTTGTGCAGAGAGCTTTGAAGGTTTTCCTCAACGCTAGCTACGGGGTTCTGGGCTTTGAGGAGTTTCCGCTCTACTGTCCTCCTCTGGCGGAGAGCACGACTGCGATAGGGAGGTATGTCTTCCAGTCGGCTGTCGAGAAGGCTAAATCCCTCAACGTCCAGGTTGTTTACGGCGACACGGACTCCATCTTCCTGAAGACGACTGAGCCTGAGCAGATAAGCCAGCTGATTAAATGGGCTGCCGAGAAGTTCAAACTATCCCTCGAGTTCGACAAGGTCTACAGGTACGTTGTTTTCAGCAGGCGTAAGAAGAATTATCTAGGCGTGACTGATAGGGGAGTAGTTGACGTCAAAGGGTTGACGGGGAAGAAGAGGAACATACCTGTCTTCATCAAAGAGGCTTTCGACGACATGCTGAGGCAGTTGGCTGAGGTCAAGACCGAGGAAGACCTGGAGAGGGTCAAGCGGAGGATACGTGAGGTCATAGCGACGTGGTACTCGAGGCTCAAGAACCGAACGTTCGAGATCGACCAGCTTGCTTTCAGGGTGATGATGTCCAAGACGATCGAACGATACGAGAAGACCACTCCTCAGCACGTCAAGGCAGCTAAGAAGCTGCAGAGCTTGGGCGTGAAAGTGGGGCCCGGGGACATAATAAGCTACGTCAAGACGAGGGACAAAGAGGGTGTGACGCCTCTCCAGCTAGCGAGGAAGGAGTCTGTGGACGTCGACAAATACATCGAGTACATGAGGTCTACGTTCGAGCAGGTGCTTGACCCGCTTGAAATTGACTTCGACGGAGTGGTTGGACTGACGAGCTTGGAGAGCTTTATGTAAGTCAGCGGTCGGCCTCTACCGGCCAGTAGTTTAGCGACCAGTAGATGGGCGGTATGTTGGCTATCTGCTCTCCCCTAAGCAGGTGCTTCATCACGGGCAGCAGCCTGAACGACGGTGGGCTTATCTTGACTCTGTAAGGCTTATCGCCTCCCTCGCTCCTGACGTAGTACATCATCTCACCCCTAGCCGCCTCGGTCCTAGCCACCGCCTCTCCGGCAGTAACCCTGATGTTGATTGGGTGCTGCTTGACCTTGACAGGGCCGTCCGGCATCATCTCGACAGCTTGGCTTATTATCTTAGTGCTCTCACGCATCTCCCTGAACCCGACAACAGCTCTGTCATAACAGTCTCCCCTAGATCCTACAGGCACTTCGAACCTCAGCTGAGGATAGGCGTCGTACGGGTTGTTCACCCTGTTGTCATACTTGACTCCCGAAGCTCTCAGCGTCGTGCCCACCGCACCTAAGCGGACAGCGTCAGCAGAGCTGAGAACCCCTACGTCTCGAGTCCTGCTGATGAACAGCTCGTTGTTGAAGAACATGTCCCAGTAGTCGTCCAGCCTGCTGTCGAAGAACTCGCAGACGGCTAGGACATACTTCCGAAAGTCTTCGGCGTCGTGGGCTAGTTCTTTACCAGTAGCCATCCTGTAGTAGCGTGAAAACTCTTTGACCAGCGTGGAGGGAACCTTTTTGGGAGCATCGTTCCGAACTCCTCCGGGCTCGAAGAAAGCGTGCGTAATCCGCTGCCCGCCTATGAGAGACGTAAGGTCGACCAAGTATTCACGGTCGCCGAAGCACCACAGGAACATGGTGGTGTGGCCGAGGAAGACTCCGTAGAGGGCGAACCAGTAGAGGTGGCTTGCTATGCGCTGGAGCTCAGCCATTATCACTCGGAGGAACTTCGCCCTTTCAGGCGGCTCAACACCCATGAGCTTTTCAACAGCCAAAACGTACGGGTGCTGTATGCCTGCTGAATCAAGGATCACGGGCCTCTCGAGGTGGGGTATGTTCGTTATCCATGTCTTGTACTCTGCGAGCTTCTCCTCCCCGCGATGGACGAAGCCAGGGTCGGGGTCGGCTTCTACGACTGTGTCCCCTGAAACTGTTATGACGAGCCTAAAGTGTCCCGTCCCCGGATGCTGAGGCCCATAGCTCACCTTTAGAGCAGCCTCTCCAACGTCGTAGAACTCCAGCGTTCTGACCTTCTCCTTCTCCTCTATGACAGTCATTAATAATCACCTACCTGGAGCCTCATAATCCTTCAGCATCGGAGGGATGTCGCTCCAGTACTCGGGAAGAAGAAGCCTCCTCAAGTCTGGATGACCTTCGAAGACAACACCAAACATCTCGTAAACCTCCCTCTCGTGGTAGCCGCAGCTAGGCCATACCTCGATCAACGACGTCATTCTAGGCGCTGATTTGTCTAGCTTGACCGACAGAGCTAGGTCCGAAGCATGGAGTTCGGGGCTGCTGTAGGAACCCAAGTGGTAGATTACCTCTATTTTGTTCTCCTTCTTAAGGAGTCTGCTCAAGTCGACGCCAGTTACAGCCTTCACGTGGTCGAACCCAAGGTTGTCCCGAAGGTAAAGGGCCAGGGATTTGACCGCGGAGGCGTCAACGACTATCTTGACGAGCTTCTTCTCGTCTATAGTTTTTTCCAGAACGCTTGACCCGAACTTTCCGTCGACTGCTTGAACCACCGTTTGCAGAGACATCAACCCCACCTACCGTAGAGTATTTTTTCACGCAGCAGTAGAATTCCCTGGAATAAGGTTTCAGGCCTTGGGGGACATCCAGGCACGTAGACGTCGACGGGGAGTATGTCGTCTATGCCTTGAACAACGTTGTACGAGTCCTTGGCGTACAAGCCTCCGCTTATTGCGCAAGCCCCCATGGCTATCACCCACTTAGGGTCGGGCATCTGGTCGTAGACGAGCCTGAGCCTCATAGCCATCTTGGAGGTCACGGTTCCTTCAACGACCAGCACGTCGGACTGTCTCAGGCTCCCCGTAGCAGGCAGCCATCCGAACCTCTCCGGGTCGTAGCGGGGTGAGTGGGTGGCTGCGAACTCGACTGAGCAGCAGGCCGTCGTGATGTGTGCGGGGAAGAGGGAAGCCATCCGTCCCCAGTTGAGGAGATAACGGATGAGCCTGAAGTCTCTGAACCTGTACAGGAAATAGTTCACGCCGCTACGGTCCTCCGCCCTGTGAACCTTGTCGACCCCGTACTTCGACACCGTTTCGTCGACCTGCTTTGACGGAACCTCCGACTCCTCAACCATTCTCACAACGGAGTCCGAGTCGACGTGCCTGTAGCCGAATATACCTGTTTTGACGTATCCTGGGAAAGGCGTTCTCGGGGAAGGCCACATGCTTGCCTGAATTTGTGCCGGGTCATTTTTAAACATATGCGTTCAACCATAGAAAAACCATTCTGTCCTACCTCTTGCTTTGAAGGGCAGCGACAAGACCAGCCCCGCTAAGAAACCACCCACGTGGGCGGTGTATGCGATCGTGCTGAAGGGAGTGGTCAGCATGAAGAGTGTTTGGATGAGTATGAAGCCGATTATTACAGCGAAGGCTGGCGCGACGATGGGGACGAACCAGAGGAATGCATAGAGACGTCTGTGGGGGAAGAAAACCAAGTAGCTGCCCATTATTCCAAAGATGGCTCCGGACGCTCCTATCGAAGGAATCAGGCAGGCTGCTGGTATCGGCCTCATGGCTGGCGAGCATTCGAGTGAGAGGAAGAAAACGAAGTAAAATATGTGGAATAGAGCCGCCGCCACACCGCTCACCATGTAGACGAAGAGAAACTTAGCGCTCCCCAAATAAGACTCCACATCCCTGCCGAAAAGAAAAAGGCTGTACATGTTCAGCAGTATGTGGAAGAAATCGATGTGGACAAACATGTAGGTAATGAGCGAGAAGATGTTGAGGCCGTTGAGGATGAATATAGGGACCGTGCCGAAGGTGTAAAGGAAGGAAGTTAGCTGGTTTTGATTGGTGATGAACAGGTTGACCGAGGCCCAGACAACCGTGTTGATGGCTATCAAGACATACGTGAGCCTCGGCCGTGCTTCATACATGTTGCTATGTCTCGAATGCTTCTTGATAAGTTTAGAGTAGTGGAAGGCTTCCCGTCACCTTGTCTATCTCCTCTTCCGGAGCAGGTCCTATGCCAACTGCTGTTGCAGTCCCTGGAGGAAGCTCTGTAAGGCCCGCGTCCTCAACTATTTCGAAAGGGAGGCCTCTGACAGCGCATGCAGATGCAACTCGACGCAGCTCTTCCTCCGAACTAACCTTCAGCACGACTTTTTTCTGACCCCTGTCAAACCACTCCCTCACCCATTCAGGCTTTCTACGCCTAGCCGCCTCCAGAGCAAGCACGGCCGCATGGGAAGCCTGTGCCGCCGTCTTGCCCACGCTCATCCTGAGGTCGATGCGTATCACCAACACCTGTTTATATCCACGCACGGCGATCGCTGTACAGATGTTGGATAAATACGTGAAAAAGCCCGTAGTGGCCCTGTTGACCGACTACGGCTCAAAAGACACATACGTTTCAGAGGTGAAGGCGGTTATTCTGAAGCACAACCCCGACGCAGTCCTAGTGGACATAACTCACGAGGTCGAGTCCTTCAACATCCTCCAAGGAGCATTCCTACTCAAAATTGCAGCCAAGACATTCCCCGACAACACGGCGTTCCTAGCAGTCGTCGACCCCGGGGTAGGCGGAGAACGGGACGCGGTCCTAGTCGAATCACGTAGGGGAAGAGTCTACGCAGGGCCCGACACAGGCCTGCTCTACCCAGCTGTCAGCGGTGAGGGTGTTTCGAGAGTTTGGAGGATAAGGACCGAGACACTGGAGAACGTCTCGCCCACCTTCCACGGCAGGGATGTCTTCGCCGAGGTTCTCGGCAGGTATCTGTCGGGCGGGGATTGGAAAAAGCATGTGGAGGAGAAGGAAGCTATGGTTGTCCTCAGCCTGCCCGAGCCTAAGTGGTCTGGAGAAGGCTTGGAGGCGACAGTCATGCATCTGGACAAGTTCGGAAACGTGATCCTCAACATCTACGGCGGGCTTCCAGAAGGCTGGAGAGCCGTCGACATCTCAGCCGAAAGCAAAACCTTAGAGAGAGTTCCAATCGCTTCATACTACTCTCAAACCGCCTTGGGCAAGCCTCTTCTCGTCGTCGGCGGGACGGGTTTCTTGGAGGTCTCGGTCAACAGGGGCAGCGCTGCGCAGATGCTTCAAGTTAAGCCGGGCGACACAATCATCCTCGTCAAAAGTCGTTCTTGAGAAGTGATGAGAGACGCTTCTCGCAGCCTATGCTGGACAGATATTCGGCTGCTGCTGGATGAAGCCTGCTTCTCCAATCCCCGGCCTGGGCTATCAGCCTGCGTATCTCAGTCCCCATCAAACGGCTGCGGTCGTAGAGAGGGACGGGCTCAACCCTGAAACCCTGCTCCTCGAACAAGACCCTGACCAAGCTGTTGTTGCTGTAAATTGTCTGGAAGAGGGGGCACATGGAGACGACTCTGGAGACCCAGAGCCTGTGCTCGCCGATGTCGGGGATGGGTATTATGAAGCATCTCGCCAAATCTACTCCCGAGCTTTTTAGGCTGCGGTGGATGACCTCTATTCTCTCCCCGGCTGTGAACGGGTTTTCAACCGTGTGGCTGTACTGTGCGCTTCCAACTCCCACGATGCATTCATCCTCCCGCTCAAGAATGTAGTCGACAGCCTTGAGATGACCCATGTGGAAAGGCTGAAACCTGCCGATGAAAAGCCCCCTCTTCATCTCCGTCGAAACACATCAACTCATATATTATTGTTGACGTGCGACGTTCCCTCGATTGTTATGACAGCCCTCTCGTTTACCCCTCCCTCAACTCTTGCCCTGCACCCCGTCAACGCTTCGCAGACTTTTATACTCGTGGCTGTGTGGCTCGTGAGCCTCGACACTTCATAAACCGACCTGCCGTCAGCAAGAGCAGAGTATATCACCAGCATGTCGCCGAGATGCTTATCGACGGGAGCTCCCCGGCTAAGCTCGTCCACCAACTCGGCCGCAGCCTCCTCGCCAACCCTCTCCGCAGGAACTCCACGCTCGCCCAGCTTGTCAACTCCCAGAACCACGCCGCCCTCGCAGAAAGCCATCAGGAAGATGCCGGCACCCGGGTCAACGGCGCATCTCTCGTCCCTCTCGTCGAGGGACTCCCTGCTTATGGAGACACGCCGATATCCCTTCGCTACGAGATGCTTTTCGCAGGATGAAGCCATTCTCTCAGCGACGTGAGCTGGAAGCTTCGAAGTGTAGGCAAGCCCTACTATCTCCAAAATCTTAGGCCTGCCGACGAGGTTTAAAGCTGTGAGCTTCTTGACCGGCCGGACATAGCCTTCGACGATTCCCCCTCCACGCGGGTAGAAACCTCTCCTCAGCAGCTTGACGCCGGATTCTACGCCGGCATGGGCTATCGTGGGGATGAAAATTTTTTCAAAGTATTCGATGGTTGGAGCGTTGGGGTTGTTTGTCCCTCCTCGGATGGTGAAGGTGCTGGGTGTGGAGCCGAAGCAGAGGACGGGGAGCAGCGACTGGAGTACGAGGGTTGTGCTGCCGGCCGTCCCAGTATCAAGGCTGAGGCTGGATGCCTTGATTTTTCCAGGGCTGAAACGCAGCTCCGTGGACCCTAGCTCAGCTCCCTGCAGCTTACCCGAGCAGGCTAGGCTCACCGCGTTCACGGCCGTTAGATGCTGGTGTCGGAGACCCGGGTTCTGCCTCTTCTTCCTGATGTTGTACACATGCAGCTGCTTCCCCAAAATGGCTGAAAGGGCTACAGCAACACGGAGAACCTGCCCACCGCCCTCCCCGACCGAGCCGTCCAGGCTTAAAAACTCCTCCATCCCCCACAACATCCTCCAGCCTCACTTTTTATGGATTGGCGTGCTAACAGTTAATTAATGGGAAATACAGACCTAACTTAAGGGTTCGAGAGTTGGCAGCACCTCTTTACTATCCGGGAGCGACGACCGTGGGGATAAGAGGCCAGGATTGCGTCGCTATAGCTGCTGAGAAAAGGTTCGCATACGGCTACTTTGTGATGTCCAAGCAGGCTCGTAAAGTCTTCAAGATTACCAACAAAGTCGGAGCTGCCTGCGCCGGTGTTGTCGCCGACATGCAGAACCTGATCAAGGAAGTCACGGCCATGGTAAACCTTTACAGGCTTGAGCAAAACTTGGAGCCTAGCGTAAAGACCGTCGCCAAAATTCTTTCCTGGAACCTTTTCGGAAACAGGTTCTTCCCTTACTTCATGGAGACCGTCGTCGGAGGGGTTGACAGGGCGGGGGCCCACGTGATAGTGCTCGACCCCCTAGGCTCGATGATTGAGGATGATTATGCGGTCGTGGGTACGGGTGCCGAGGTTGCGGTGGGCGTCATCGAGAACCTTTACAGAAGGGACATGGGGCCGTCGGAGGTGTACGACCTGGCCGCGAGAGCGATCAAGGCGTCCATCGCCAGGGATGCTGGCAGCGGGAACGGCATAGACATCCTGCTCTACACCGCATCCGGGCTTGTAGCCGAGGACACTATAACCGTCTAGCCGACTAGAATATTTAAATTGTCGTTATAGAAAATCACGCTGAGGTTGTGGAATCTCTCGCTGAGGGAGAGGGTTCTGATTTACCTGGCCGAGAGAGGAGCTATCACCAACAGTCTCAAGATAACAACTCCCATCATATCAAAGCAGTTTGGCACTTCGCAGCAGTCAGCATCCAGGCTGCTCATCATCCTAGAGAGGGAGGGGCTGATCGAGAGAAGGGTTGTTGGCAGAACAAGCTACGTCAAAATGACTCAGAAAGGCGTTTCCAGGCTTCTCGACCTGTACCTAGCTCTCAAGATGATTTTTGAGAAACCTGTTAAAATAGTCCTTGAGGGGCGAGTCTTCTCCGGCTACGGCGAGGGCTCGTACTACATGAGCCTTCCAGGCTACGTCCAGCAAATGATCGAAAAGCTCGGCTTCATACCGTACCCCGGGACGTTGAACGTCTTGCTTCTGTCGAAGGACTCCATCGAGAACAAGCTGTTCCTGCAGAAGAACGCCGACATCGAGGTCAGCGGGTTCAAGGACGAGCGGCGAACCTACGGCTCAGTCAAGGCCATAAAGGTTTTGATAAACGAGTCGGAGCCCGCGGTGATGGTCTTCCCAGAGAGGACTCTGTACGACAGCTCCGTCGCTGAGCTGGTTGCGCCGGAAAACTTGAGAAACAAGCTGGGGCTGAGCGACGGCTCACTCGTGAGGATCTCGGCAACGCTTTCGCCGAAGATGTTTTACGAAGGTTTCAAGCCAAGCACGTCGTTAACGTTCTCGCCGAGCTAGTATCCTTCTTATTACGTCGCTGCTGCTCATGGGGTTCACACGATAACGCCTCAACGTAGCCACCCTAACCCTCAAACCCCTCGACCTGCAGTACTCAAGGAATTCCTTCTTGATCTTCTTCTGGTCGTAGCCGAAAGCAACTATGTCGGGCTTCACCCTCCTCATCACCTTGTCGAAGGAGAGAGGGTCGTATCCGACTATGGCCTCGTCGACCGGTTTCAGGTTTTTAATCATCTTCCTACGCTCGCTGGCAGGGAATACAGGACGTCGTCGCTTATTCTTCCAGACAGTTTTGTCGGAAGCTATCAGCACAACTAGCTTGGACCTTCTTCCGCCCAGCTTCTTGGCGTCGTTAAGCATCTTTATGTGGCCTAGGTGAAGGATGTCGAAAGCCCCCGTGGTCAGCACGACCTTCGCCCTCACCACTCGAAATCCACCTCCCCCCTGAGCCTCAAGGCGTCGAGAAGGCCCTCGGCATAACCGACTGATAGCAGAGCGTTTACAAAGTCTCCGGACTCCATGAACTTCTCCGCATCCTCCACGTAGCAGTTCACGTAATTAACATATTGCTTGAGATGCTCAATCCTTCCAGATTTCTCGATGAACTGCCTGCATTTATCCAAGTACGCAGAAACCCTTTCGGCCACGGGGTTTGGCGGGACCATTCTCTCCACGGTCTCCGGGTTCAAGGCGTAAGTCTTGACGACTTCCTTCTCTGAAAAATGCAGAGCAGAAGGTATTATCAGGCAGTGGGGTGAAGGTGGATAATTCTCCACGAGAAGCTCCTCCACTCGTCCAGCTTTAACGACTTGGTCTGAATGCCCCACCCGGGCCAAGGCTATCGCCAGGGTCTTCTCGTCGACCACTCTCTTCCCCATGTTCGCGGCGGCTTGCATGAGTTTATTCAAACCCACGTCAACGCTTAGGCCTCCTTCAGCCGTGTCGAGTAGGAGGAGTGTGTGGGCTTGCCTGGACAGGTTCTCCTCCAGGATTTTGACAGGCTGGGTGTAAAGGGCTGGGTCTTCAGTCTTTGGGAGGGTTGCTGTTTTTCCGAATTTATACACGTGCAGGCCTGATAGGCTGATGGCTGCGGAGATTATCGAGACTCCGTTGACAACCTCCACCTTGACTCCCTTCCGGGCCGCTATCTCCATCATCGACGAATGTGTCGTCGCTATGAAGGGGTCGCCGGGAGCAAGGACGCCAACAACCTTCGTCCTCGCATCAGCTACCACTTTATGGGCCTCTTCTTCCAGCATCCTCCTGTAGGATTTGACCAAAGACTTGGCCAAACCCTCTACGTACTCCAGCGTCCGCTCATCCCAGAAGCTCGTGTAGCAGTCGACGTACACAACCTCGCACCTCTTCAACGCCTCCACAGCTCCGAGCGTGAGGGAGCTTGGAGGGCCTAGACCGCCTCCGATAAAGACCAGCGTCATCTCATTCGACGTTATATTTCGCTGGTTTATAGGGGATTAGGTTTGAAGGCGGTTGTTCTCGCGGCCGGGTTCGGGAAGAGGCTACGGCCTTTGACAGTCAACAGGCCTAAGCATATTCTTCCTCTTGCTGGAAAGCCGCTGGTCGCTAGGACGGTCGAGGCTTTGGTCGACTCGGGTGTTGAAGAGGTTGGCGTCCTAGTTGGCTACCGTTCTGAGCTGATAGCCGACGCCTTGAGAAAAATCGACCAAAACCGTGTGAAGTACATCGTGCAGAAGAACATAGCGGGAACGGGGGCAGCTGTGATGGAGTGTAGGAGTTTCTTGGCCGGGCAGGAGCATTTTCTAGTCGTTTACGGAGACCTGACCCTCGATGCTGGTGCTTTGAAGGAGTTTTTGAGCTTCTTCCACGGGGCAGGCTGGGACGGAGCCGTCGCTGCCGTCGAGGTCGGGGAAACAGGAGCCTACGGAGTTGTCGAGGCTCGAAACTCTCACCTCGTCAGGATAAGGGAGAAGGAGGATGTTAGCGGGCCTATAAACGCCGGTGTCTACGTGCTGGGAAGCTACGTCTTCGAGGCTCTCGAGAGGGTTGGTCCATCCCCACGTGGAGAGGTCGAGCTAACGGACGCCCTCAACCTCCTAGCTTCCTCCGGCAGGAGGATAGGGGTCAAGCTGTTTGAGGCAGGGTGGTGGTATGACATAGGCAGGCCCTCTGACTATCTTGCCGCCAACCACGCCTTCCTCAGAAGAATCTACGGCGAAGGTGTATTTCTCGAGGGCGGTGTTGAGGTAGGGGACGGGACCTCCGTCAGAGGCCCTGTATACTTGGGGAGGAATGTTAAGGTTGGGAGCATGTGCGTGCTGGAAGGGCCTGCGATGGTCTGCGACTATTCCACAATCATGGCCGGAAGCCATGTGAGGAGAAGCATCCTCTTAGAGAACTGTGTGGTCGGGCCTGAAAGCAAAGTCGTTGACAGCATCCTGTGCGAGGGTTCAGCCTTTCCGAAGGGGTTGGAGGTTGCTTCGAGCAAGTTCCCCGCCTACGTCAGCGAGCCCGGGCTCGTCGTCGAAGACAGGCTCAGGGTTGTATGAGACCGCTTCTCAGCATGCTCCGCGCAACTAGCTTGGCTACACGTACGGGCTCGGGATAGCGGCCGCTCAGCGTGAACTTGTTGATGAGACGCACAGCCTCGTCAAGCTCGACGCCGAAACACCTCACGTACAGGTTGTACCCAGTCTTTAAAACTACTCTATAACGTTCCCCGTTGCCCCTGTGTATTTCAAGCCTCCTACTCCAGTCGTCTGGAAAACGACGGATAAACACGTCGTCCAGCCCCTCTGAGTCTCTGTAGCTTATGCAGACCAGCGGCGTGGCCGTTGTTCGAAAAACTTTCGGAAGGTCCACGACGTTGAACCAGCTGATGACGCTTCCTCCCAGCATGGTGAAGTTGATGTCTTCACGCTCGAGGTTGCGCCAGACAGACATTATCGAGTCGGTTGAGTCAAGCCCTCCGACGCTGCATGCGGCGACTCCGACGCCGTCGATCAGAAGGTCTGAACGCATGACTACGCCGGCGATGACCGCCTTAGACCCAGCTTCCTTCCTGAAGCTTTCAGCGAATCCTAAGCACCTTATTCCTTTCTTATCTATGTTAACCGTCTTCGGCAAGAGCTTCCACAACCGTCTTCCAAGCACGTGCCACGTTGTCTGGGCTGTACCCGCCCCCACCCATGCCCAAGATCCTGCCGCCGCATTTTTTGCCGGCAAGAGACTTGAGAGACCTGGCTGCGTGTCTGTGTGCCTCCGGCGAGTACTGAAGGCTTGTCAGAGGGTCGCCTCTCAAGCCGTCAGCCCCCGACTGTAGCAGGAGAAAGTCGAACTCGAATTTCTCCAGAAAATTCATAATCTCTTCGAAGGCTTTGATGAATTCGTCGTCTCCCGAGAAGGGCATCAGAGGGACGTTGAGCTTGGTTCCTCGGGCCTTCCCCTCGCCCGTCTCGTTGCGGAAGCCTGTTCCCGGGTACAGGGTTCGGCCGTCTTGATGTATGTCGGCGAAGATTACCCGTTCGTCGCTGTAAAAGTCGTAGCAGACTCCGTCGCCGTGATGGGCATCGATGTCAACGTAGGCTACGCTGTTTATTCCATCTGTCCTGAGAAGGTACTCGATGGCCACGGCTGCGTCGTTGAATATGCAGAACCCTCCAGCCCTGTCTCGCCGGGCGTGGTGAAGACCTCCCATGGGGTTGAAGCCTACTCGGTATCTTCCACTCAAAACGCCCCTGAGAAGCGTGAGCGTCGTTCCAACAACGTAGGACGCCGCCTCGAAGCATCCGGGGAAGGCGGGCGTGTCGCCGTAGTCGAGATACCCGTGCCCGTGCCTGCATCTCTCCTCCACATACTTAACATAGCCGTCTGTATGGAAAAGCTCTATCTCAGAGACATCCGCCATAGCCGGCTTGACGAACTCGATTCTGCTCAACAAAGGCTGGTCTTTCTCCAAGAGCTCGTAGAACCTTTCGAGCCTTGTCCTGTTGAGTGGATGTGGGTCTGGGAAGCTGTAGAGAAAGAGCTCCTCCCCCTTGGCCACGGCTACGGACGACATTCTCCTCATAGAAAGGAGTCTGTGCGACGGATTTATACTTCCCCCGCATGGTTTTTCAAGGGCTTGAGCAGAGTGGTGCTCTTCCTCGACCTCGACTACTTCTTCGCTCAGGTTGAGGAGGTTGAAAAACCTGAGTACAGAGACAGGCCTCTGGTTGTCTGCGTGTACTCGGGAAGGACTGAATCGAGCGGCGTCGTCAGCTCAGCCAACTACGTGGCCCGGAGGTACGGGGTCAAGGCCGGCATGCCCATAAGGCTAGCCATGGGCAAGCTTCCCAGCGACTCGGTCTACCTTCCCGTGAGGATGGAACACTATCTCAAAGTCTCCAGAGATGTGATGGACATAGCGAGGAAGTATTCGGCGAAGATGCGGGTCGAAAGCGTGGACGAGGCAGTCCTCGACGTGACCGAGGTGGTGGACGGGAGTTTCGACAAGGCTAGAGAACACGCCGCCAAGCTGAAGACCGAGATACTTGAGAGAAAATCCCTGAAGTGCAGCGTCGGAGTGGCTCCCAACAGGGTTCTGGCTAAGATGGCGGCGGAGGCAGCGAAGCCCGACGGGCTGAAGGTCGTCAACCCTGAGGAAGTCGGCGTTTTTCTCGCAGGCCAGCCTGTCGAGGCTCTTCCGGGTGTCGGGCATAAGACGAAGAGCCTGCTTGAGGATCTGGGTGTCAGGACCGTGGCCGACTTGGGGAGGCTGGACATAGATGTTTTGGAGAATGTCTTCGGCCCTAAGAAAGCTAGGTACGTCTACTTGGCTTCGAGAGGCTTGTTCGACGAGCCTGTGCAGGAAAGGGGAGCGGCGAAGCAGGTGAGCAGAATCCTTACGTTGAAACGGAACACACGGAGCTTGGACGAGGTCGAACACGCCTTAGCCAAGGCCTTGACGCAGGTCTTGAACAGGCTCAGCAGCCTCCGCATGGCTGCAACCCGTCTAGGAATCATAGTCATCACTTCGGAGATCAAGACATTCACCAAACAGGTTGAAATAAGGCCGGGGTCCTCGTACGACGAGCTGATGAGGTTGTTGAGGAGCATGCTTCAGCAAGTGCTGAGCGAAAATCCTTCTTTGATGCTTAGGAGACTGGGGGTTAGGATGTCCGGTCTGCTGAGCCTGACAGGCCAGAGCACGCTCACGGCTTGGAGTGAACATGAATCATGAACTTGCGGAGCATCTTAGCTGGCACCGAGATGGTTAGGTTCGCCAAGTTTGCCGTTGTAGGCCTTGTGGGGCTTGCGCTAAACACAGTCCTGCTCTACTTGCTGACGACCTTTGTTTTTGGGGAGAGGCTTTACCTGATTGCAGCCGTCCTCAGCCTCGAGGCCTCGATACTCAACAACTTCCTGCTCAACGAGTACTGGACGTTCAAGGACCGTGTGGCTGGCGGAGGGTTTTTCAAACGTGTGCTGAAGTTTCACGGGTCGAGGGTTCTGGGAGCTGCCACGAGCATCGTGGTGTTGTTTCTTTTAACGGAGTACATGGGTCTCTACTACCTTGTCTCTAACCTCGTCGCCGTGGTTTTAGGAACGGCTGTCAACTACTTGACAAGTAATTTCTGGGTGTGGGCATAAGCAGCTTATTACTATCCTTATATGCGGACAATCGCAACTAGCAACGCCATGCATAACACAAACACCACGAAGAAAGTAGCCCTCGCATCGGCTTTCAGCGCTCTCGGAATAGTGATATCCCCTCTAATGTTCGAGTGGCTGGGCTCACGAGCGTTCCCCGGACAACACTTCATAAACGTACTCACGGGAGTGATCCTCGGCCCTGTCTGGGGAGCTGTAGTGGCCTTCATCATCGGGACGGTAAGGATGGCTCTCGGAACGGGGACTATCTTCGCCTATCCAGGAGGAATTCCCGGAGCTGTTCTCGTCGGGCTGGCGTTCACTCTTCTGTCCAAGCTTACATCCTCGAGGATCCGCTACGCCGCAGCCCTAGCCGAGCCGGTTGGAACCGTGCTGATAGGAGGCACGCTCGCCATAACAGTCGTCGCACCCTACGTAGGCGCAGCAGTAGGCCCCGCCGCCATAATGCTCCGGAACGTCGAGACGTTAGGCTTCTTCCCAGCCCTGCTAATACTTTGGGGAGGCTGGGCTATAAGCTCCTTCACAGGTGCGCTGGCAGGGCTCGTCTTTCTCGCCGCTGCGGAGAGATACGGAGTCCTAAAACGCATATTACCGGCGGGGGTCAAGAAGAGCTCAGCTGATAAAGAATGGAGGTAGACAAATTTCTCCGCAGGAGGACGGTCATCTATGGAGAGGCTGGGTCGGGGAAGACACGGCTTCTAGCACATCTTCTCTCAAGGCTGAAGGCTGTCCTAAACCCGTTGGACATAACGGTCGTCGACATCGCGCCCGAGAGGATTGGCGAGGTGGGTGGGCCACTCACCGTGTACGCCGACATGAGCGGAATGAGATACCTGAGGCCAGCACGAGTCTACGCACCTAGGTTGATGGCCTGCAACGCGGAAGACCTCAGAAGATACGTAACCTTGAACGTCGAGGAAGCACGTAAATGTCTGCAGGCATATGCTTCAAACCCGACCCCCGTGCTCGCCGTCAACGATGCGACGATATTTCTTCACGGAGCTGAAGTGAACGAGCTCCTCGGCTACGCTGCCAAGGCCTCGACTTTCATGGCTACGGCCTACTATGGTGAGAAGCTGTCGGAAGACTACGGCACTGGTCTTTCGTCCAGCGAAAGAAGCAGGGTCGAAGAACTTCTAAAGCATGTTGACGTGAGGCTCAGGCTTAATTCCGACCATGAATCCTGAAAACCGTGGTCGTCTGCGTCTTCGAGGACAGCTGCGTCGAAAACCTCGCCCCCCTGACGTCGACAAGGCCGGCCTACGACCTCCTGTGCGGCACCTCTACGTTGCTGCAAAAGATCCTCCAATTCAGCCATGAACAACCCACCGCCCATCTTTTCACAAGGCCCTACTTGAGCGAAGTCGTGAGGGAACGTTTTCAGAGACTTCCCGTCAACATGGCTCCGCTCGATGAAGAACTTCTGCTGGTCAACGGATGCATGGTTGTCGACGAGGTGTCAGGAGCAGCTTTGAGGTCTGTCAAAAAAGGCGAGGCCTTGACCGTGGAGGGCCGTGTCGCCGCGGCTAGGGTGGACGGTAGAAGCCTGCCGGCTGAGTTCTTCGACTCCTTGATGGGGGGAGATGTTGCGTCGACGCTTAAGCAAGCTGTTAAGGTTTGGAGGGAAGCCGTAGAGGTCAAGCTGGTCGGGCGTCCGTGGGACCTGATTGAGCTCAGCACCCGCCTCGTTGGACCAGAGGTTTCAGGAAAGCCCGCCAACCATCCCAACTCTCTGGGAAGAGTTTACGTGGGCGAGGACGTGGACTTGTCGCCACAAGCCTTCATCGACGGCAGGAAAGGCCCAGTAGTTTTGGACAGCAGCTCGACCGTCGAGCCTTTCTGCAAGCTCGTGGGTCCTGTTTACGTGGGAAGGGGTTCGGTTGTGTTTTCGGGCTCGGTTGTCGTGGATAGTTGCATAGGCCCCGTCTGCAGAGTCGGCGGAGAGGTCGACTCGTCCATAATCATGGGCTACTCCAACAAAAGGCATTACGGTTTCCTAGGCCACAGCGTCGTCGGCGAGTGGGTAAACTTCGGAGCTGGAACAACGGTGTCGAACCTGAAGAACACCTACGGGACGTTCAGGCCACAAGTTGGAGGGAGAAGAGTCGACAGCGGCCGTATCTTCATGGGGTCTTTCTTCGGCGACCACGTCAAGACAAGCATAGGCTGCATGGTCTCCGGAGGGTTGAGCATAGGCGTCTGCAGCCACCTGTTCAGAGAAGTCAACACAGACGTTCCGGCTTTCACCATCCACACCCCCTCCGCGAAGACAGAGCTGTACCTCGACTCAGCCATCACGACCGCCAAGAGGATGATGGCCCGCAGGAACAAAGAACCAACCGAGTCCTACGTCAGAATGCTCGAAACCCTGTTCAGGATGACTCACAAGGATAGAAGGAGGCTGGGGGTTAAGACGGGGAAGGCCAGCTTTTATAACAGCTAGCCTAACGTAAACCCATGGTCAGGAGAGTTCTGACGGTAGCAGGATCTGACTCGGGAGGAGGGGCTGGAATACAGGCGGACCTCAAGACCTTCGCAGCCCACGGAGTTCATGGAATGTCGGCGATAACCTGTATAACCGCCCAAAACACCGAGACGGTTTCAGCCATACAGCCCATCCCCGCCGAGATAGTGAGGGAGCAGATAAGAACAGTAGTGGAAGACATAGGCGTCGACGCCGTCAAGACAGGTATGCTTTTCAGCAGCGAGATAATAGAGGCTGTAGCGGACGAGCTTGAAAGAGTCGATTCACCCGTGGTGGTTGACCCCGTGGCCGTCGCCAAGAGCGGGGCACGGCTTCTGCAGCAGCAGGCTGTCGAGACCCTCGTCAAACGTCTTCTACCTATAGCGGACATCGTCACACCCAACTTGAACGAGGTGAGTGTTTTGACAGGATTTAGGGCGGCTTCCGTGGACGAGATGGTCTCCGCTGCAGAGAAGATAGCGGAAATGGGGCCCGAGGCCGTGGTTGTTAAAGGAGGACATCTTCAAGGCCCTAAGACCGTCGACGTTCTCTACTACTCCGGCAAGACCTATTTGTATGAAGCCGATAGAATACCCACGAAGAACACTCATGGAACAGGCTGTTGCTTCGCTTCAGCCATAGCCTCCAACCTCGCTAAAGGCTACAAGGTTCCTCAGGCCGTCAGGCTCGCTCAGCAGTTCGTCGTCGAAGCCGTCAGGAGAGGCTTGGACATAGGCAGGGGACACGGCCCCATACATCCGACAGGTCGGCTGTACACGATGGCTTGCAGGATGGAGGCGTTGGAAAACCTCAGGGAGGCGTTGAGGATGATTGGGGATGTTGAGGAGTTCGCCGAGCTCATTCCCGAGCTGGGGTCGAACTTTGTAGCAGCTTCAGCAGACGCCTCAGATGTTGACGATGTCGCCGCCGTTCCGGGAAGAATAGTCAGGATAGGTGAAGGATTCAAGCCTGTTTCGGAGCCATGGCTCGGAACCTCGAGCCACGTTGCCAAAGCAGTACTCACAGCTCTAAAGCACGACCATTCAGTGAGAAGCGCGATAAACATACGTCTCGACGAGGAGGTGTTGAAGAAGATAGAGGCTGCGGGACTGTCCGTGTCAAGCTACGACAGAGCCAAGCAGCCCGAACAGGTCAAGACAACAGAGGGGATGACTATCCCATGGGGTGTTGAGGAGGCCATCAAATCCGCCGGCGGCGTGCCTGACGTAGTCTATCACTTAGGAGAGGTTGGCAAGGAGCCCATGGCAATCGTCTTCGGCCAAGACCCCTTCGAAGTAGTCAGGAAAGTCGTCAAAATCCTCAGCGGGCCCTCGAGGGGAGAGAGTTGAAGCCCTCGTTCGGAGTATGCCTCCTCAACTTCGGCAACTACGTCTCCGCCGACTCTATCCTCAAGTCAGCTCAGGACTCTGAGGAGATCGGTTTCGACTCGGTCTGGGCGACAGACCACCTCCTCATGCCGCCGGGCATGAGACACCCCTACGGCAGGATAATTGAAGCCCTCACGGCGATGTCTTTCGCCGCCTCGGCGACGGAGTATGTGAAGATAGGGTCGTCGGTCTTGGTTCTTCCCATGAGGGAGCCTGTCCAAGTGGCGAAGAGCTTGGCCTCGATAGACGTCGTCAGCGGCGGTCGCGTGATTGCGGGCTTCGGAGCCGGATGGTGCAGGGAAGAATACCGAAGCCTAGGGATGGATTTCCACAACAGGGGAAAGAGGTTCGACGAAGCGTTGAGCCTGGTTAAAACGCTTTGGAAGGGCGGTGAAGTCAGCTTCAGTGGAAGATACTATAACGTGGAGGGAGGTGTCTTCGAGCCGGCTCCAGCTCAGAAAGACGGGATACCTGTGTGGATAGGAGGCAACAGCGACAAGGCTTTCAGGAGGGCGCTGAACCACGGCGACGGCTGGCACTTCACCGGCATGCCCGTCGAAAGAGTGAAGACTCTTCTTGGAAACGCAAGCCTGCGTCAGAATTTTATCGTCTCAGGAAGGCTTACAGTCGATTTTTCAGGCAAGTCCCCTAGGCTCACGAGGTCTCGTCTGGGAGAAGAGAGAGTAATAGTCTCGGGAAACGTCGACTACGTAATCGAAACGCTGTCAAAGTACATCGAAGTAGGCGTGTCATACTTCGTGCTCTACTTTGGCGACAAGCCAGTGGATCAGTACGTAAAGGACATGGAGAGGTTCGCCAAGGAAGTGGCGCCGAGCTATGTATAAATTAACCGGGAAGAAGCATTAATCGATGGACGTCTCTAGAGTGTTTCAACTCACCGCCTCGACGACGGCGCTGGCTGTAGCAACAATGGGTTTAGGCAGCTACGTGAGTAAGGTAGGAGCAGGCCTCGCGTGCCCAGACTGGCCTCTCTGCCCCCTAGAAGCTGATACTTTAATCCTTCTGGAGTTCAGCCACAGAATAATTGCTTTCACGACGTTCTTGACGGGCTTGGCTTCTTTCATAGCCTCCATGAAGGCGCCCAGCTACAGAGGTCGTAAACTAGTCTTCATCGGCTTCACCATCCTAGCTTTGCAGGTCTTCATCGTCGGCGCCCTAGTCATATTCACCATGCTTCCACCGCTTGTTGTAGCCATCCACCAAGCCGTCGCAGCCACCGTCGTAGCCTTCTACGCAGCCGCTGCAACCGCCTCTTACTACGCCGTCGGTGGGAAACATAAAAATAGAGCTGATAACGTGATCAGCCATGTCTGACCTAAGGCCTGCGGACTACGCCGTGCTTACTGGAATGATCATCGGGTTGTTCGCAGCTCTCATGCTTGTCGGCAACTTCGGAAACCTTTACCAGCCTCTATCGCCTGAAACCGTGGCCATAAACCGTCTTTACCAGTTCATATACATCTCAGGCTCAGCGGTCGGCTCCATCTTCCTAGGGGCGTTGTTCTTCATAATATACAGGTTCCGGGAAAAAGGTGCCTGACGATGGAGAGAGCGAAAATTGTTGAGAACGCCACCATAGTTGGGGCGTTGATACTTTTCGCAATAATAGGCTTCGAGTCCTGGCTTGTTCTGAACCAGCTTGAGGCCGAACGGCCCGCGGACATAGTCATACGTGTCGAGGCTCGACAGTTCGCCTGGCAGTTCATCTACCCCGACGGCTCGACTCAGGCAGAGATTCGAGTAAAAGCTGGGCAGACGGTCAAGCTGGAGCTCCACTCCGCCGACGTTATCCACAGCTTCTTCATACACGACTTCGGGCTGAAGAAAGACGTGATACCTGGGAAAACCAACGTCCTCTACTTCACTCCTCAAGTACCTGGAAAATACTTAATACAGTGCGCCGAGTTCTGCGGCCAGGGCCACTACTCCATGCTTGCGTGGCTGGTGGTGGAGTGATGACGACGCAGGTAAAGCACACCCCTTGGTACAAGGATGCCTACAGGATTCTCTCGACGACAAACCATGCACACATAGGTTTGCTTTACATAGCCGGCTCCTACGTCTTCCTCGTCGCAGGCGGTCTGCTGGCGCTTCTCATGAGGCTGGAGCTTGCAACCCCGCGGGGAGGGTTGTTCACGCCAGACATGTACGCCAGCCTCTTCACAATACATGGCACGTTGATGATTTTCTTCTGGGCCATGCCGATCTTCGCAGGCTTCGGCAACTATCTCATCCCCAAGATGATAGGAGCTCCCGACATGTATTATCCTAAGCTAAACGCTCTGAGCTTCTGGCTGTTCCTGTCAGCTGGAGTGATTTTGCTGACAAGCTGGGCGAACATAGGGTGGACAGGCTACACACCACTGTCCGTCATAACCCCCAACCCAGGCATAGACCTCTGGATACTCAGCCTGCACGTTGCTGGAACTTCTTCGATGATAGGCTCGCTGAACTTCATAGTGACTGTCTGGAGGCTGAGGAGGAGCGACATAGGGCTTTGGAGGATGCCGCTGTTTGTATGGTCTTGGCTGGTCACAGCCTTCATCATTATATTCGCCGTGCCTGTGATTGCGTTCGCCCTAACGCTTCTTCTACTCGACAGAAACCTAGGGACAGGGTTCTACCTTCCGCAGGCAGGAGGAGACACAGTCCTCTGGCAGCACCTGTTCTGGTTCTTCGGACACCCAGAGGTCTACATACTCGTCCTCCCAGCCATGGGCATCGTGTCCGAGCTGATCCCACGCTTGGTGAAGAAACCCATAGTCGGATACAGGATGATAGCCCTTTCTTCTGTGTTGATAGCCGTCCTAGGCTTCGGCGTCTGGGCTCACCACATGTTCACCACAGGTCTCTCCCCGCTCACCCTCGCACCTTTCATGATCATGACGATGGCGGTAGCCATACCTTCAGGAATCAAAGTCGTCAACTGGCAGGCGACGATGTGGGGTGGAAAGATAAGGTTCAACACACCTACTTTGTTCAGCATAAGCTTCATAGGAACATTCATAGTCGGAGGCATAACGGGAGTTTTCCAAGCATCCATCCCAGTCGACTGGCATCTGCAGGACACCTACTGGGTTGTAGGACACATGCATTTCATCCTGTTCGGAGCGATAAGTCAAGCCGCCTTCGCAGCAACATACTACTACTTCCCGTACCTCACGAAGAGAATGTACAGCGAGAGTCTTGGAAAGATCCATTTTGCAACAGCCAACATAGGCCAGTATCTTGTGTTCATGTCGATGATGGTTCTCGGGTTGATGGGCATGCCGAGAAGGTACTACGGCTACGTCGAAGTCTACCAGCCCTGGCACGTGGTGGCAACCGTTGGAGCCATAATAATAGGCATAGGTACGGCAATCTTCCTGCTGAACATCCTGCTCAGCTGGAAGTTCGGGTCTAAAGCTTCTGACGACCCTTGGGACTCGGTTAAGAACAACATGCCGGACTTCTTGGGCGAGTACCTGAACAGGCAGCAGCTTGCGGCGAAAGCTGACGGAGCAGGATGATGAGATGTCGTTGTCCAGCAAGCTTGAGGACGCCGTCAAAAGATACCACACGACCGCTGTAGTGCTGGCCATACTGGTCCACTTCTTCATATTCATCACAGCGATACTAGTCATCGTGGTGCTGAAGCAGCCGCTTGTGGTTTTCATAGCGACACACGCCACGCTGCAGACAGCGGCGGTACTCAACGCACTCTTCGGCCACAGGATTTACCGGAAATATCTAACCACACGGCTCGCACGGAACATCAGGATCTCGTGAAAGGTGATGGATATTGGTTTTCGAATCAGTTGCGCGCATAGTAAAGCCGTTTATCGTGGCGGTTAAACACCTCTTCTCCACACCGGTCACCGTCAAGTATCCCTACGAGAAGATCGTCAACACTACGGGTGAATACTACCGATACGACCCGAAAGCCGGCATAGCCTATCCGGGCTTCAAAGGCAGGCACATCCTCTACCTCGACAAATGCACGGGCTGCAGCCTCTGCGACATAGCCTGCCAGAACATAGCTGAGGCTATCATAATGGTCTACGGCTTCAACGTAAGCATAAAGTTCGGCAAGGAATTCATGGAGGGTTTCAGGTCCGGCGACAAGACGGCTGTGGAGTTTGTCGAGAACCTCACCACTGCCCTCTACTCAGGCTGGCGTGGAACGAGCTTCAACTCCCACCCGGTCCAAGACGTAGCTTGGACAGATTTCAGAGCAATCCAGCCTTCTGAGGATGGTTATGTGTGGAAGCTCAACGTCGAGCCTTTGTTTGCATACAGGTCAGAGTACATAGTCGAGACCTACCTGCAGAAATTCTTCGACTGGCTCAAGTCGGCGGGATGGGCTGAGGAAGCGTTCGAGGTTCAGGGTGCCGATAAGGAGGATGAGTACCATAGGTTTTCGAAGGACCGCTACCAAGCTGTTTTGGCCCTAACAAAGATCGATGAAAAGATGGCGCACAACAAGAAATCCTATTTCCCAGCAGTCGATTACAGCCGCTGTGTGTTTTGCGGATTCTGCGTGGACGCCTGCCCGTTCTATGCTTTGGAGATGATGCCCGACTACGAGCTTTCAGCCATGGACAGGAGGTCTCTTCTGTACAGCCCGAAGCAGCTGGCCAAGCCCGGCGTTTCAACCGCTCCTGCTGAGATAGGCTGGTTCGACAAGCTTGTCATGGCTTTGAGGGGATGGTAGTGTCTCACGAGCTCTCCCCGAAGGAAAGGCCTGAACTTGTCGAGCTGCATGAGGGGCTTAGGAGAGTTGTCAAGGCTTTACGCATTTTTCTAGACACGGAGGACTATGGCTTCCTCAAGAAGGCCTTTGAACTCCATCAGAAGCTTTTGAGCAACAAGCATTATCAAGGCTTGTCTGGAAGGCTCGACCTCGAGAACAATCTCAGAGCCATGAACCAAGTCTACCTCGCCTACGGAGAGAAGACGGATGACTTTACGCATGGAAGGCTTCTCGACCAAGTCGTATACACCATCGTCAGGGCTAACATCATTTCGACGGGGCTTGAGTTCAAGCTCAAGCGTATGAGGAAAGGCTAGACTGTCAGGGTGGGCAGGTAGACTGTTAGGCTTACGATGAACAGGTTTATCAGGGCCAGCGGTATCAGAACCCTCCACCCGAGGTCTAGGATCTTCTTCATCGTAATTCTTGTGTAGACTCCTCTGAAGAGCAACACAATCGACAGCAAGACTAGGAACTTGACGAACACCCAGAACGGGTGTGCTATCGTCGCCGGGATCCCGGGAAGCATCGGCCCGTGCCAGCCTCCTAGATAGAGGTTGACCGTGAGGAAGATTAGGGCGTCTAGCTTGGTGTACATGGCTAGCTGGATGGTCAGGAACCCGACGGACCCGTACTCCACCATCCAGCCTTCCACAAGCTCCTGCTCGGCCGTCGGCAGGTCGAATGGAATCCGCTCAGCCTCGCTCAGAGCCGCTATGAAGAAGACTAGGAACCCGATGACTTGTGTTATGATGAACGGTACTGCGTACTGGGAGTTGACGATGTCGACGATGTCGAAAGACCTAGCCGCAATTATAACGCCTGTGAGGGCTAGGAACAGCGGTATCTCGTAGGCGAAAACTTGGAAGGCGAACCTTATCATGCCTATAAAGCTGTACTTGCTTCCCGAAGCCCATCCAGCAATTATGAAGGGAATCGGTGAAACAGCCAGCAGAAGGAATATCAACAGCACGCTGATGTCCGACCTGTAAATCACCCAGTATTCGCTGAAAGGTATGAAGGCGAAGAGGAGGGCCGACAACACAAGGGCGGCCATCGGCATAGTGATGAAAAGCTTTCTCCTAGCCCGTGATGGAATGATGTACTCTTTCGACAGAAACTTGACGGCGTCAGCAACCACCTGCAGCCATCCGCCGTACTTGCCGACGTGGAAAGGCCCAATCCTAAGCATCACACGTGCCAAGAGTTTTCGCTCATACCAGACCGAGAGGATGCCTAGGACGGCGACGAACGTTGCTCCCGGGAAAATGGCCGCCTTGACGAACGGCTCGCTTGCGACGAAGCGAATCAATTGGTCAAGGGGTGGAGGTATCGGGACTACCATGTCTCACAGCCTCTGGGGAAGCTCCTTAAGGCTGAGTGCTGCGAAGATGGACGAAGCGCTCAGCACTCCCAGCAAGAGCACAAGGTTGAAGGCGTACTGTGGATTATCTATGATTGCTAGGGCTGAGATGAAGACAGCTATCGAGAGGACGGCGTAAGCCACGTAGATGATGGCGTAGGGGAAGTATTCTACGGGGAAAGAGGTCTCAGCCCACTCGAAAGGAACCTGACCGCTCTCGAACGAAAGCCTCTTCCTTCTCGTCCCCCTGCTCGAGGAGAGGAGCTTGTTAGCCAGAAGAAGTATCAGGGGAAGCGCCGCCGTCAAAACCGTGTAGTAGATCAGCGCCTCGGTCTGCGACATCGGTGATAAGCCGAGCGGCGATTATTTAAATCTGCGTCAACGAAGCTCGAGAGCTGTTTTGAGGCTGAGATACTGCTTGATGTCCGAGACGGGAACCCTCTCCTGCTTCATCGTGTCTCTGTCTCGGATTGTTGCGGTGTGGTCTTGGATGGTCTGGTAGTCGACTGTGATGCAGTAGGGCGTACCTATCTCGTCCTGTCTTCTGTACCTCCTTCCGATGCTGCCGCTTTCGTCGTAGAAGACGTCGAAGTCTAGCTTTAGGTTCTCGTAAACGGCTTTGGCGTAGCTGACCAGCGGAGGCTTGTCCATCAGAGGGAATACGGCCGCAGTGTATGGTGCTAGGTAGGGATGGAGCTTGAGGACTGTTCTCTCGTTTTCGACTTTGTAAGCTAGCTCAAGCAGGGCTAGAATGCTCCGGTCAACACCCATCGAAAGCTCGAAGACATGCGGGACGATGCTCACACCGTCCTCGACAACACTCAAGTCAGCACCGCTCTCACGCGCGTGGCCGTTCAAGTCGTAATCTGTCCTGTTGTTGCAAGCCACAAGCTCAACCCACCCCGACCCAAGAAGCACCTCAAAATCCCACGCCTCAGCCGCATAAAACGCCTTCTCATCATCCCCCAGCCTCCTAAACCTAATCCTGTCGAGGGGAAAGCCAAGAGCTAGGTAAAAATCCTGAAGAAGCGACAGGTAGTAGGCCGTGAGCCAGCTAGACACCAACCCGGACTCGATGGCCTCGCTGCACTTGACGAGGCTCACCCCGTCGTCAACCATGAGGTTGAGCGGCTTGTCCTTAACAACCTCAGCCTTAGAGCCGTCAGCCATACCCGGGTTGTAGAAAACCTCTACCTCAGCCTGCGTGAACTCCCTCAACCTGAGTAGGGACTGCCTAGGGGAGATCTCGTTCCTGAAGCTCCTGCCTACCTGCGCAACCGCTAACGGTAGTTTCCTCCGCGAAATCTTGTAAACCCTCTGAAAATCCACGAAGATGTTTTGACATGTCTCGGGCCTCAGGTACGCATCCTCACCCGCTGCTCCTACCGAGACCTTGAACATCATGTTGAAGAGCGAGACCTTACCAAGACTTCCGCCGCAGAGCGGGCATTTGAAACCTGTACGCTCTATGATCGAATCTATCTGCTCCGGCGGGGTTCTCTCGGGAACTTTCAAGCCAGTCTTCTCCTCGATGAGCCTGTCTATCCTGTGCACCGCGCCGCACGACGAGCATCTGCTTATAGGGTCCACGAAGGTGGTGAGATGGCCTGAGGCGGCGAAAACCCCTCGGGGAAGGATCTGCGACCCGTCTATGAGTATCATCTCGTCCCTTCGAACCAAAAGCCTGTGCCATGCCGAAATGTACTTCTGCTTCATCAACACCCCGAGATGCCCGTACTCCCAAAACCCTGCGGGAGAGTTAGGATATATCTCAGCCGAGGGGAAGAAAAAACCTCTCTCAAGCCCGAGCTTAAGCACCTCTTCAAGCCCCATCTTTCCAGCACCATGTCAAAGAACTGTCTTGCCGCAGTTGGGGCATGTACCGTTAATGTTTACGTATGCCTCCGCGCATCCCTGATGAAACACGACCCCGCAGCTACTGCATCGCACAGCGTTCTCGGCCGTGACAGTTGTGTAGCATATGGGGCAGACCGTTTCATCCTCAACGTTTTCAACCCTCTCCAAGCTGGTCTCCTCCGGAACCGACGAACTCATCACCGGCTCCTGCTCCCCGTAGTACTGGGGATACGGAACCTCGACCTTCTGCGGCCTCGTCAGGACAACCACAAGTCCCAAAGCCATCAAAACCACGGCCGTGAACAGAGCTGCGAAGAAGCCTAGGTCAGGTTCTCCGGAGACGTTGAGCCTCGGCAGCGCAACCATGCTGAGGTACACGGGTGAAAGCAGGGCTAAGACGCCTCCTAGAATCGAAAAAGCCGCTAGGATGATCCTCACCGTCCCAGCCCGCGACGAGAAGGATGTGGCGAGAAGCGAGAGACCTGCGAGCATCCCGCCGGCGACTGAAAACATCAAGGTCTCGGTCAACAGATAACCGCTCAGCAGGCTTCTGGAAACAGTGTCAGCTCTTACCACGTACCAAGGCAGCAGAAGAGTCAGGATGTGCATACTCCCGACTAGCGCAAGCAAAGAGCCGAGCTTGAAAAACCTCACCAAAAGCCGTTGCTCAGAGACTATCATTCCGGCTAAAAGCCTATGAAAAGCACCTTATAAAAACATGTCTCTGGAACTCCCTCGAGTCGTTTAACGAGATTGTCGGTTTTTCCCGTAGTAGTAGGGTTTATAACTCTGTAAAATGCTGAATGTTCCATGGGCCTGCTTTCCAAACGCAGCGACAACATGGTCGACCTCCGTAAAGAGGTTGCTGCTTTAAGGGTGCAGTTAATCGACAGGATGGAAGAAAGAATAGGCCTTGTCGAGGAGGCCTTGTCGAAGCTCAAGGAGGATGTTAGGCTCGTCCTAGACCAGTTCTCGGCTCCTCACAAAATAATGGTAAACATGCAGGAGATCCTTGCACGTGGAGCTGTCCTCAACGAGACTCTCGACGAGTTTAAGACGGCTACAGAGGAGCTGAAGGCTATGCGCAACAGCGTCCAGGAGATGACTGAAGCCTTGATGAGGGAGAGGGAGCAGCTTGCGAAGGAGATGCAGAAGTATAAGGCTGAGAGAGACGGGTTGAACGCCTTGAGGGAGGAGGTCTCCAGATGGAAGGCAGAGCTTGAGCAGAAAGAGCGTCAGATCGCAGAGGCTCAGGAGACGCTTAAAACTCTTCTAAGGAAGAAGGAGAGCTTGGAGGAGGAGGTCCGGATGCTGAGCGACAGGTACTTGACTTCTTTCGAGGATGCTCAGAAGAAGCTCGAGGTATATGGAAAGGAGATGGACAAGATGTTCAAACTGAGGGAGATCAGGATGGAGAGAATGATTCGTAGGGAGAAAGAGCTCGAGGACAGAATTGCTGCGTTGGAAAACAGCAAGTCAGAGGCTGAGAAGCTTATTGCTTTTGCTAACAAGCTGAAGGAGGAGGTGAGCAAGCTGGAAGCCTACAAGGAATCGCTGTCAAACGAGATATCTCAGATGGAGAAGAGGAGGACTGAGTTGAACGAGCTGATAACTGAGATGAGGCGGGCATTCCTCACTTCATAACTTCAGAGCCTTCTTTATCTGAGCCACTGTCGCAGACAACTCTCCCAGGGCGTTTAGAACATCTCTCATGTCGTCCGCAAGAATTGTAAGCTGGTCCTCGATGTCCCTCAACTTCTTCTCGAAGCCTTCGGGAGGTTTTTCCTCTCTCGGCAGCGAATTGATTTTGGCGTTGACTTTTTCGATTTCCTCGAAAACCTCGACTATAAGCTCAGCTAGCTGCTTGACTCCTTCGAACCGTGCTACAGGCCCTTTCGGCGTCTCTAGAAAGTCCAGTTCTATCACCTTCTCGTTTTTCTCCTCCGGCATCGCTCACTCCTCCACGATCGGTCTTCGGCAGAGGGGGCAGGTCTTCCTGATAAGCAGCCAGTCGTCGAAGCACGTCATATGCCCTACAGCCCCGCAGTGAGGACAGCTGTAGATTTTGTCGTTCGACAACTCCAGCCCACAGATTACGCACTGGCCTGTCCTCTCCTTCTTCTCAGACACGGTCTCGAACGGGTTCCAGAAGCCTGCGTTAACTTCCTTGATCACTATCTTCAACGAGCCTCACCCTTACAGAGAGCGGAGCAGCCCTCCTGCTTGTGTGGATGAAGACCACGTCCCCTTCTTTCAGCCCCGAGCCGATCAAGGTTTCGGATTCGTTTATCAGCCGGGCACCGTGCTGGAGCTGGACGTCTGGGAACATAAACTTGTTGGATAATCTCTCCAAGAAATCGACTACCCTCTCATGAGGATGTGCGGTCATCTCGACTGGTTTATCGCTGTCAGACCCGCATACATGGCAGAGCTCGTTCCTTGCAAGCTTGACCCTAGAGACACGGCCGTTCAAACCGTCGTAAACGAGCAGTCCGCTCAAAGACCTTCCCAAAGAGCCGTCGTGCAGAACTCTAACAACTTCGAAGACGCCGAGGCCAGCTATTGTGGCGGATATGCTTTGGACGGCTGGAATCTTTGGGTTGAGCATAATCCGTAAACGGTTGACGAGGTTTTTGAGCTCTGGACTCAGCCCCTCGACAACCTTCTGAGGGGCGTACTTTATGTCGTAGAGCGTCTTGATGTTGTGCTTGAAAAGCTCAGCCGCCTCACCGAATCCTACGGCTACGCCCCTGTCCCTAAGCTCGGAAACAAGGTCTTCAGGCTTCCTCCGCCTCAGAGAACATTCAGCTGCCTGAACCTCCGAAGGTATCAAAGCCTCCGCATGACACTCGATACAAGCCGTCTGTCGCGGGATTATCGTCTGAACGTTCCCGTAGTATCCGTCGGTCGCTAGGTCGACTAAAGGCTTGCCCAGCTCCACGGCCATAGAGTTAATCCATCTCCTAGTCGGCCAGTTGTCTACACAGCTGACCAGAACGTCGAACTCGGAGAAGACATCCTCAGCTATGTTCCTTACATCCTTGTGCATCCCAACAACGTGCACTAGAGGGTTCATGCGTCTAACCCGCTGCTCCGCAAGCTCCGCCTTCGGCTTTCCTATATCCTCGTCGACGTAAAGCATCTGCCTGCTTAGGTTGGAGAGCTCAACGACGTCGTTGTCGACCAGAAGCAGTTCGCCCACGCCCATCAACGCTAGGTTCTTAGCCGCTTCACATCCAAGAGCGCCGACTCCAGCAACCAGCACACGGGCTGACGCCAGCCTGCGCTGGTCCCAGCCCTCAAGCATGAGTTGTCTGTCGTACCGTGCTAGTGCTGAGCCTGCATCCAACCTAGAGACCCTTTCTCCTGCTCAGCTTAAAAGCTTCCTCTGGAGAGGCGTAGACCTCTAAAAACTGTCTCACCCGGGCCATGAAGAGGTCAGGCCTGTTTTTGTACTCGAAGGCAGCGACGGGGTTTAGCGGGTCTTCGGGGTTGGGGTTGTTCAGCAGGTTTCTGAGAGCCTCTATGACGGCGACTATTCTGAGGGAGGGCGACCAGTGGTCCTTGAAGACAGACTCGCAGACGCGAGCCGGAACTGTGTCTGAGAAGTTTGGATGCCATATTCTTGTGTGCCAAAGTATGTCGGGCGGGAAATAGGGGTACGAGCGCGGTATCAGGATCTCGACCCTGAAGTATCCGCCCTCGTAAATGTTTGTCCCGATTATCACGCCCTCGTAGTGTGTAAGGTCGTTCTCGACTGGGCTGAATGTCGGTTCATTTTCCTGGATCAGCGAATACTCGAGCGCCAGCCTCCTGTGCCAGGCGCTCTCAGGTAGCTCAGCGTAAACGTTCTCCATTTCCCCCCACCGTCCGGGTGATGAGGACGAACTTATCCCCATCGGCGACGCCTAGGCTCTGAAGGGTCTCCGTGTCCTTCAACGCCCTTCCCTTGTACGTAAGCCTAGTTGTGTCTGGGGGGAGCTTCCTCATGGCGCATACCTTGGTTCTAACCGCCCCAATCGTTGCGTTCGGTGAAACCTCCAGCTCTAAAGGGCTTCCTCCACCTACGGCAGGCACGATCTTTATCTTCATACTGCAGGCTTGTTAGGCTAAAGTGTATATAAGGTTTAACAGCGTGTAAAACATCGAAAATGTCTAGGAAATATTTCGACATTCCCGAAAGAGTCTAATCGTTGGGAGAAACACGACATTTTTAATACCCGGCTTTGCCTCCTAGGAGGCGATGCGTGTAAGGATATACCCGCTAGCCCTAGCTAAGATTGTCAAGCATTCAACCACCTTCCTGAACAAGGAGGTTGCTGGGCTGCTGGTGGGTAAGTCGGCGGGGAAGGTCCTCGAGGTGTGGGACGCCGTGACTGGGGAGCAGTACGGAACCGCCGCCTACGTCCATCTCGACGAGGCTGTGATGTCTCGTGTGGCGGAGCAGCTTGCTGAGGATGGTAAAGGCCTTTACATAGTGGGATGGTATCATTCACACCCCGGGTTGACGGTTTTCCTCTCTCCGACAGACATAGACACTCAGAAGCGTTATCAGAGCATTTATCCCAAGGCCGTGGCCTTGGTGATAGACCCCTCCAAGTATGTCGAGACACGTAGGATCTCGTCGATCGACTTCAAAGTCTTCCAAATATCGAAGGAGGGGAGAGTGCTGTCCTTGCCCGTGTCTATAGGAGTTCAGAGGTCGAAGCTTCTGGAGAGCACTTTCCACGCCTTGAGCACCTTTGATGTGAGGCATCTACACCAGCAGTCGGAGGGTATGACTGAGAGCGGTCTGCAAGCCGTTGAAGACGGAGGCTTGCTGGGAAAAGCTAAAAAGCTGTTCGGAAAATGAGGAGGGAGATGCGTTGCCTAAGAAAATCGTGCTGAAGATAAAGCAAGAACAGCAGCAGGAGCAGCCGGAGGTCGAGCCAGCTCAGCCACAACCTATTGAGGTGCCGGCCGTCGCCGAGCCCGAGCCTGAACCACTTCAGCAAGCTCCTCAGCCGGGAGACCTTGAGGAAGCCCTGAAGCAGTACCAGGACTTGATGAAAGAGCTTGAGCTGATCAAAAACCTCGACAAGAACTTCATAGCCTACTGCGTAAAGCTCGAAGACCTTAGGCCTAACCTTATCAGGAGCATTCTGGGGCGTTTGTCCGAGAAGCGCAACGCTTTGCTGGAGAGATCTGCCGCGGTGCTGGAGAGTATGAAGGCTGTGCGGGATTCGTTGGGGTCGGAGTTTGCTGAGGTTGAGGAGGAGCTCATTTGGAGCAGCATAGAGCTCAACACGATGCAGCTAGAGGGCTCCAAGGCTGATGCTGCAAGGGTTGGTCTGAAAGAGGAGCTTGAGGCCAAAATACCCGAGCTCCGGAAGAAGCTCACCAACCTGAGGAACAGGCTGAAGATGGTCGAGGACGTTGTCAAGCAGCTGTCCGAACTTCCACGAAACATAGTCGAACTGACTACCAGCAAGGAGGACATAGCTAAGCTGTTTGAGGATGCAAAGAAGAGGTATATTCTGACGCATGGCCAGAGGGCGGAGGCTGTGCTTAGGGCCGAGATAGACAGGGTTGCCCAGCAGGAAGCCATTCCCAGAGAATACGCCACGCTGCTTGTCTGGAAGGCCTCGCTCCAGCGTTAAACCACAGGCCTGAACTTCACCCCGTACACTATTAGAGTTGAGTCGCTGTCCCACCTAAGCCTTCTGACAACAGCTTCAACAGGCATGCCTGGTTTCAGGTCTTGAGGATTGCAGTCAGTAAGCTGGCCTACGACTCTAGTTCCGTCATCCATCTCTACCAAACCCACGGCGAAAGGCGTGCTGTTTTCAAACCCTCCTTGGGCTTGGTACACAACAGTGAACTGCACGAGCCTGCCGGTGTTGTTCAGCCTGTCGGAGTCCAGCCTTTTTGAGGAGCATCTACGGCATGCAAGCCTCTTCAACGGATGGAAGTGGCCGCAGACGGAGCAGCGGCTTCCCTCAAGGCGGTAGATGAACGGTCTGAGCCGCCAGTAAACGGGAGGTCTGGACGCCACGATGTTCACCTAAGGCTCTCTAGGACTACTGCGCCTGCGCTGGACCCTAGGCCGGCGATGGACACGACCATGCCTTTCTCAGCTCTGTCCACTTGGTTCTTGGCTGCGTTTTGCGTGAGCTGCATGAAAGCCTCGACCAAGGCGTACACTCCCGAGGCCCCTGCCGGATGGCCTCTCCCTTTCAAGCCTCCGAAAGTGTTTATCGGGAGATCACCGCTTAGGCTGAACCTACCCTTCTCAGCCTCAAGGCAGGCTCTCCCCCTCTCCGCAAGCCCGAGAGATTCGAGGATGAGCGGGGTCATAATGCTGTAGGATTCGTGGAGCTCTATGAAGTCAAGGTCCCTTCCCCTTAGACCGGCCATCTCCAGTGCTCTTCTTCCAGCCGTGCTGACCGAGCTCAACTCAAGGGGGTCTTCTCTGTCGAACGGAACTAGAAAGTCTGTCGAGAAGCTTGCTCCTGTGAGGAGGCATTTGTGGCCGTCGATTTTGCTGGCGAGGTCTTCGGACACGACTATTATGGCGGCGGCTCCGTCGGCTGGCGCGGTAGTTTCGAGCCTGCGCAGAGGCTCCGCCACGTAGGGTGAGTTCATGACTGTTTGAAGGTTTAGCTTGAACTGGTATTGTGCGTGAGGGCATGTAGAGGAGTGTTCATGGCTCAGAACGGGGAAGTATGCTACGTTTTCTGGTAGAAGCTTGTATCTCGATAGGTACTCTTTGTAGAGGAGGGCGGCTTGGGCTAGCTGGCTTACTCCGAGGAACCCGGTGCATTCCTGCCTCTCCTCCATCGTAAGAAGGCTTAGGGCCTCCTCAGCCGTTCCGTCCGACATCTTCTCTACGCCGACAACCATAGCGGCTTTCGAAACCCCCATCATCACGGCTGCAGCAGCGGAGTAGAGGGCCATCAACCCAGACACGCCGCCGGCCTCGACACGAGTCGCGGCAACGTTCCTTAGCCCCAGCTCCTCCGCTAGAACCGACCCTAAATTAACCTGTTCTTGAAGCCTCTCGCCATAGACGTTCGCAACGTAGACATGGTCGACTGAGGAGAGGCCGGAGCCCTCCAAGGCTTTCAACCCCGCTTCAGCCATCATCTCGGCCAAGCTCCTGTCCCAGTGTTCATCGACTTTGAGGACTGAACCCCCGCAGACGACTGCTTTCAACCTGCTCACATCCGGATCTTATCTCTGTACTTTAGGTATGTTGCGTAGTCTATTTCTGTCCTCCTGCTGAGCATCTGGGCGTAGGTGGGGGCCCTGTTTCGCCTCTCGACAACGCCGTCGCAGACGGTCAGGACGAATGAGTCGCTGCCAGCTCCCGAGCCGTAGGATGTGGCCAGTATTCTCTGTCCCGGTGAAGCTATGTCTAGTATCTTTGCGAGGGCCAGCATGGAGCACGCTGCATAGGTGTTTCCGACCATGTCGGCCACAAGCCCGGGCAGTATCTTCGAGCTCGGTATTGACAAGACCTTGGCAACTGCAAGCGGGAACTTGACGTTGGGCTGGTGGAAGGCGAAGTAGTCTATGTCGTTGACTGAGAAACCGTTTTCAGCGAGAATGGTGTTGACAGCCGAGATGGTGTGGTGGAAGTATGCAGGCTCACCCGTGAACCTTGACGCATGAACGGGATATCTCTCGTAGCTTCTGCGCCAAAAATCAGGAGTGTCCGAAACGAATGAAACAGAGTACTCAAACCGAGCTACACAGTTGTTGGTTTTAGGGCCTATGACTAAGGCCGCCGCCCCGCTGGCCGCTGTATACTCGAGGGCGTCGCCCGGCCTTCCCTGAGCTGTGTCGGCGCCTATCGCAATCCCATACTCTATCCTGCCTGCTTCGACCAGGGCTGTGATGAACTGAACCGCTTCCGTCCCCGCCTTGCATGCAAACTCCAAGTCGGCGGAGGTGGTGTTTCGTGAAGCGCCGAGTATCTCTGCGACGAGCGTGCCGCTGGGCTTAACTGCGTAGGGTTTTGACTCTGTCCCGACGTGGACGGCGGCTATCCTAGACGGGTCTACCCCCGCCCTCCTCAACGCATACTTAGCTGCTTCAACCGACATCGTCACAGTGTCCTCGTCGATTCCTGCTACGGCCTTCTCCTTGACTGGAAGGTCTGCAGTGTTCTTGCCCCAGACTCTAGCCAGCTCCTCGCCCTTCAGCCTGAACCTAGGGAGGTATATGCCGTACCCATGGATGGCTGCGTTGCTGATTTTGGGCATCTGGGTGTTGGTGCTGTGGGGTTGTATTAAAAGTCTCTTGCATATGCAGTTTTCGACGTTTGTCTAACCGTTAGAGATTAATGCCGAGGAGGTGCTTAAAGCCCGAGAACGATGAGCCAAGACTTGGACGAAAAAGACCGTAAGATCATAGAGGAGCTGGTAGAGAACGCCGAGCAGTCGATTACGGAGCTGGCCGCCAAGCTACGAATACCACGTACAACGGTCCAGGAGAGGGTTAAAAGGCTAAAACAGCTGGGAGTGATCAAGAAGTACACCATTCAGGTTAACTACGCCAAGCTCGGCAAGCCTGCGACAGCTTTCATCCTTATATCTTTTGAGCAAGGAGCGATGTCTCAGAAGAAGCTGGCCCAGGAGATTGCCAAGCTGCCGGAGGTGGTCGAAGCCCATCTCATAACAGGCGAGTGGGACATCCTCGTCAAGGTTCGGACCGACTCGATGCAGTCGATTGGGTCTCTAGTAGTCGACAAGCTCAGGACGATGGAGGGGGTTGGAAAAACCATGACCTGCGTCTCCTTCTCCGCTGTTAAGGAATCCTCCTGAAATGATCCTCGAGAGAGTTAGGGGGTTGGTCATAGACCTCGACGGCTGTGTCTACGTCGGCGACAAGCTGGTTGAAGGCGCTGCTGAAGCCATCAAGCAGCTGAGGAGGATAGGGGTTGGAATAGTCTTCCTGACTAACAACTCGACACTAACAAGGCGGCAGTACGTGGAGAAGCTTTCCCGGATGGGTGTCGAAGCATATTTTGAAGAAGTGCTGACGTCAGGCGTTGTTGCAGCTAGGTTCATCGCATCCAGACAACCAGGTTCCCGCTGCCTAGCCGTGGCTGAGGATGGCTTCACTCTGGAGGCTCAGCCTCTAGGTCTTAGAATCATCGACCCGAGTGAGTGGAGGAGAGCGGACTACGTGGTAGTCGGGCTTGACAGGAGGCTTTCCTACGAGAAGCTGGCGAAAGCCGCCCTAGCCATCCGAGCCGGAGCCTTCTTCCTAGCCACGAACCTCGACAACGTCTACCCGTCCGAGGATGGGTTTCAGCCAGGAGCAGGGTCGATCGCCGCCCTGCTGTCGACGGCCACAGGCGTCCAGCCCTACTCGGTTGGGAAACCATCCAAGGAGATGTCCACACAGGCGCTGGAACTGCTGAGGCTTCCGGCTGACGAGGTGGTGTTTGTGGGCGACAGGGTTGACACGGACGTTGCCGCGGCGAGGGCCGTGGGATGCAGAAGCATCCTCGTCAAAACAGGCGCTTACGCCCTGTTCAGCAAGGGCACGGCTGAAGCCGACTTGGTGGTCGAAAGCATAGCCAAGGTTCCTGAAGTTCTGTCGGTCAAGTAAATCTTTTATTCCTCCAGCTGTTCAGTAATATCGTTGGACACTATCAAAGTCTCCGAGATAATGTCTCGAAAACTAGTGACGGCACGGGAGGATGAAACTCTTGCTGAGGTCGGGGTGAAGATGCTTGAGTCCAAAGTCAGCAGCGTAGTGATAACGTCGGACGATAAGGTTGAGGGAATAGTGACGGAGAAGGATTACGTGAAGTTCTTCACCTTGAGGGTTTCGCCCGACGAGAAGGTTAGGAACTACATGACCAGGAACGTCATAACCGTCAAGGAGGATGTCTCTCTTAACACGGCGAAGAACATCATGGTTTCGAACAGGATAAGACACCTGCCCGTCGTTGACGAGAAGGGAAGGGCGGTGGGCATGGTCACCGCCAGAGACATCATAGAATCTGTTGAGACACTCATCTAAGGGCTCAGATACCCCAGAGTCTCTCACAGCTCAACCCTAGTTAATCATCATCGCCCACGGGCATGACGGGAAGCCGTTGATTAAACCTTACTCAGCCTAGCTTACCCTCCACACGGTACAGTCTTTCCGAGATCCTTCTGTTCTCGTCCCTTACCTTCTCAATCTCCTCCCTCAGAGCCTTGTACTCGACCCCTTTCTCCAGCTGGTCTCTAATCTTCTTAGCCACCTCTCTGGCGTTCCTGCAAACCCTGCCGTTTAAATCCTGCTCAGCCAATCTGTCCAGAGTCTTTAGAAGCCTGCTGTCCATCAACTCTCTAGCGGCAGACACGACCGCTCCCCTCACCCTCTCGTTAGAGTCGTAGGAAAGCTTCTCAAGCCTTTCAAACACCTCTTGCTTGTCGGGGAACTTCGCCAACCCTGCTATCGCTGCCAGCCTCACGGGAGTGGGGTACGGCGGCTCTGTTCTTCCAGCCACGTATGTGAACGCCTCGTCAGTTCCCAATTCTGACAAGCCCGCAACCGCTCCGCATGCTATTGCGTGGGCGTGAGACTCGTAGCCGAGGGCTTTTATCAGAGCCGGTAGGTTTTCGGGAGTTTTGAGCCTGCCGAGGCTTATGCACGCCGCCTGCCTTACGTAGTAGGACTCGGATGCGTCGTCGATTATCTTCTTCAAGGCTTCCGCCACCTGCTCATCCTTCTCGAAACTGCCCAGCGCCTCAACCACTCCACGCCTCACTTTGGGATGTTTGACGTCGGCAAGGCATCTGAGAAGAGCCTGCTTCGCTTCCCCGGACTTTATCTGGCCCAAGGCTTTTGATGCTTGGTAGCTGACTCCCCAGAAGCTGTCATGCTTGACCACTTTTTCCAACTCCTCAACAACCCGCCGCCCTCCTTGCTTGCCGAGGAACTCGGCAGTCTCAAGCCGGCAGACAACGCTCCGGCATTCGACGACGGCTTTCAACGCTTCTTCGACAGGCCTCTCTACGCTCACAGCCCTGAGCAGCTTGAGCCAAGGGTCTACGCATACATGCGAAGGCTTCGTTCTTAGCGGGAAGTGTAGGGAAACCTCTCGTACGTCGAGAGGGATCTTGCTGACAATCTTCTCGTCGCCAGCCGTAATCTCAACCTCGAGCTCCAAGTCGTAGGTCTCCGGGCAGTCGGCGCCTTGAACCTGCTTGACGTTTAGCCTGAGTAGCTGGTTCTCCGAGTCCCATCTGTAGCTGATGTTCAGGGAGGGGTGGCCGGCTGAATAGACCAGCTGCTCGAACAAATGCTCGAGAGGCGTCCCAGCCTCATGCTCCAAAGCCTTGCGCAGGTCCTCCGTGTCGGCCGTCGAGAACTGATGTTTCTTCAGGAACAGACTAAGGCCTTTCCTAAACCTTTCCTCGCCCACCACGTTGCTTATCGTGTGGAGGACGAGACCACCCTTGGGGTATGCGTGGCGGTCGAACAGCTCGTCGGGATGCTTGTAAAGCCTGACGACTACAGGCCTTGAGTATCTCCGCTGGTACTCGTCAAGGTAGGACTTGAGGTCGCTGTAGAGCTCGTAGAGGAACTCGTCGTTTCCCTTGTCGTGTCTCACGTAGAGGTTCTCGAGATATGTTGCGAATGATTCGTTGAGCCAGATGTGGGACCAGTCTCTGCAAGTCACGAGGTCGCCGAACCACTGATGAGCTAGTTCGTGCGCTACGAGTGGGTCGCTGGAGAAGTCCATGTGTGCGTGGTCGTCGTGGAGGGTCAGGTCTGTGAGCGTGGTTGCCGTCGTGTTTTCCATGCCTCCTACGACGAACTCTGGAACGCATATCTGCTTGTAGGACTTGTAGGGATACGGGTAGTCTAGGTACTGGCTGAAGAACCTGATGATGTCGGCTGTCTTGCTGAAGGAGTTTTTGATGTATCTTCCCATTCCCCTGGGGACGTAGTATCCAAGAGTCACGCCGTCAAAGTATTCCTCCATCTTGTCGAAGACGCCGGCGACGAAGCTCATCAAGTACGCCGTGTGAGGCACCTCCAACAACCAGTGCCACGTGCTCGCATCTTTCTCTCTCTCGACGTTTACCAGCTCTCCGTTCGATACAACTTCGAGAGGCTCGGGAACAGTCGCAACAAGCTCGGTGCTGAACTTCATGTTTGGGTAGTCGTAGACGGGCATCCAGTAGCGGTTGTACTCGGGCTCGCCATGGCTCCACACGAAGGCTCTACTCCTCTCCTCCGGCGTGATGAAGTAGAGCCCTGTACGTGGCCAAGCTCTGTAGTAGACCGACAGCTTGTGTTCCTGTCTTGAGGGGAAAGTTATTCGGAGCGTCTTGCCGTCGTAGTCGTAGCTTCCTCCCTCAACTCTAGTAATCTCCATCTCCACTGCGTCAAGCTCAACTTGGTTGCTGGAGTTTTGAAGCGTTATGGTGGCTTTCCCGTCGACCCTCCTGTCGTCAAGGTCTAGTGAGATCTCGAGTCTGTAATGGCTGATCTTGAAAGAAGGTCTTCTCGGATACCGTGGCCTGTAATCAGGGAAGATGAAATCTCTTCCGGCTTTCAGGTAGGAATGCAAACCTGCTCTTGTAGAAGTGGTTTTGGTGATGCTTTATATCTTTACACGGTTAAGCATGTGCGGAGCTAGATGAGCAGGGAGAGGGTTTATGAATCTGTGATGGTTTTTCTGACTTCAAAGTACGGGCCAGTTGAGCTGGAGCTGTCAAGGACTTATGAGCGTCGGGACGTGGTGGAGGTTGCAGGCAAGTTCAGGCTTGAAAGTGGCGGTGGTTGGAGGAGGTTTACGCTGCTGCTCAGCAGAGAAAACATGAAAGTAGTTGGCTTCGGCATGAGATAACAACGCAGGGGCAGGGCGTTTATGTTTTTATCTGCGGCTTCACAAATTAGTGATGAGGACTGTATGGCTGAGGAGGATGCCAAAGCCGAGATCTTGGACAAGGTTGAGAAGCTCTACTCGGCTGTGAACCGAATAAGGTTTTACCGTGAGGTCGCCATGGATGATAAAATCAGCGAACTCCTGACAGAGGCTGAGAAGCTGCGGACTGAGATGAGGCTTTCAGAGCAGGAGGTTGAGAAGCTGGCGGATGATTTGGACGAGTTCTACATATCCGGCTCCTCGTCTTACGGAGAGCTGGACCCTCTCAGCCACTGGGTCAACGTTGTTTACGGCAGGCTGTCTAAGCCCTAGAGAATATGCGTATCATTTTGTCGTCTCCGGGTCTTGGAACTCCTCTTCCGTCTCTGTTGCTCGTCAATACGTACACAGCTCCATCTGGGCCCTCGACAACGTCTCTCAGCCTTCCAAAAGAGTCGGTGAAAAGCTTCTCGTCGCCTACGACGGCTGTCCCGTCTTCGTTCAGAACAACTCTGTGGAGGTGGGATCCCCTTAGGGCTGCGAACAGCAGCGAGCCTCGTAGGCTTTTAATGTCCCCCTCCTTGTAGACGCAGCATCCGGAAGGAGCCCATGTCTCCGAGCCGCTGTGGATCAGAGGCTTGATGACTCCTTGAACGGCTTCGTCTCCGATTGCTGCTGGCCAGCCGTAGTTTCCACCTGAAACTATCAAGTTAACCTCGTCATGGGCGTACCTAAGACCCTCTCCGGTCGGCCCGTGGTCTGTTGCGTACATGCGTCCACCACGCCAAGAGATTCCCTGCGAGTTTCGGAGGCCGTAGGCGTAGACAGGCGAGTTGAACGGGTTGTCGTTGGGCGTTTTTCCTTCGGGCGTGATCCTCAGAATTTTACCTCCTAGGGAGTTGGGGTTCTGGGATTCAGCCGGCACTCCTCCCTCTCCCGTAGTTATGTACAGCAATCCGTCGGGACCTATTTTGACCCTCCCGCCGTTGTGGACAGCCCCTCCTGTGATTCCAGAGATCACATCGACTACGTCGTCCAGCCCGCCGTTGTAGACCGCTTTGACGATTTTGTTCATCAACCGGCCGCCAGCCCTGTATGTGTGGTAGAGGAACACGACGGTCTTGCCTCCAACTCTCATACTCTCGACACCCAACAGACCTCCCTCACCGACAGCAGCAACCTCGATGAAACCCACCTCCTCAACCCTCCGGCTGCCGAGGGTGAGCAGCTTCACCGAGCCCTGTCTCTCGGTGATGAGCGCCTCGTCGTCGCTGATGAACGAGACCGACCACGGTATCCTCAGGCCTTCTGCGACAGGCTCGGCGGACAGGGAAACATCCACGTCCATGCTCGTCCTGGGTGTTGCGAGAACGAGCCCGGCTGCAGCCGCCAGCCCAGCAGCAGCCCCTCCCAGCAGGAGACGTCTTCTGGTGGTCGGAGGCAACCCATTCATCGGGCAAAGGGTTCGGTACATAAGCTTATGCATAAATTCCAGAGGCTGTTCTTGGGAGAGATTTAAGTTGTGGCCGGAATGTTATGGATGCATGCGTAGAGTCATAACTTTCAAGCCTGAGATGCTCGACCTTGTGGTCAAAGGGCTTAAGACCTCCACCGTAAGGCCTGTAAACGGGTCGGCCTACAGCGACGACCTCGTGCTCACAGACGGTGTGAGAAAAGTTTACGCCAAGCTGTTGAGCGTGAGGAGGTTGAGGCTGGCTGAGGCAGCGGACCACTATGCTAAGGAAGGGTTCAGCTCTTCAGACGAGTTCATCGAAAACATACGCCGAATCTACCCGGGCCTCGGCCTGAAGGACGAAGTAAACCTGATAGAGTTCAAGCTCCAGCCCACCGACGACCCAGCAGCCGGGCCCGGCGGGATTTGAACCCGCGGCCCCCGGGTTAAAAGCCCGGTGCTCTGTCCTGACTGAGCTACGGGCCCTTGTGGGGCCGGTGCTGAGGATTATATTAGGTTGTGGGGCTGGCTTCCAGCCGCCGAGGAGGCTCGAAGCCTTCAGACCTTGCGGCGTCGAGCCAATACCGGAAGACCGTTTCCTGTATATGGTTGATTGTTTGTTGCTGGCGGTTGGGGGTGAAAAGATGTTTGTACCGGCCCTGAACCTTTAAGTATTCTTCCACGGGCTTAAGCGTTCTCGGGACGATTGTGTGGCGTACGGCTCCGTTGACAGCCTCTTTCAGAGGCCACACCCCGGTCTCCACAGCCAGCCTTGAAACCCTCACGGCTTCTGAGGAGTCGAACCCCCAGCCTGTCGGGCAGGGAGCTAGAGAGATGAAAAGCTTGGGGCCCCTGAGCCTCGAAGCTTTCTCAACCTTTCTCAGCATGTCGACAACGTGTGAGGGAGCCAGCGTTGCGACGTAGGGCGGTGAGTGGCTTCTCCAGATCTCGAACAGGTCTTTCTTGACGCCGGTGTAGCCTGCGGGGTTGAGGCGGGTTGGAGGCGTTGTAGATGTCGAGGAACCATAGGGGGTTGCGCCGCTCTTCTGGAAGCCTGTGTTGCCGTAGGACTCGTTGTCGTAAACAAGGTAGTAGAAGTCAAGACCTCTCTCGACGGCGCCAGAAGACGACTGCAGCCCTATGTCGTAGGCTGCTCCGTCGCCGGTCAGAACGACGACCTGCATCCTCTCACCCGGACTCATCCGCCCCTTGGCAATCAGGATGTCGAACGCATCGCTTATTCCCTGAGCCCCGGCTGGAGCCGAAGCGAACGCCGTGTACATCCAGCTAGACTTGAGCGGGGTTAATGGATAGACCTGCATCAGAGTCAAGCATCCTGCTGCGTTCACGAAGACCACGTTTCCGCCGAGGGCTTTGTGGAAGATTCTCAGAACTAGCATGGCGCCGCAGCCGGCGCACATGGGCGAGCCCGGTGAAAGATACTCTTCGACGGGAAACTCTCTCAAAGTCTTAAACTTGGTCTCCATCATTCATCACCTCCGGTTGCAAGCTGGAAAGCTCTTTGAAAGTCTCTGAGCTCGTCCTCACGGAAGAGGAACAAAGGCTTGTCGGCCTCCGTCCCCTCTCCTCGTGCAAGCAGCCTGAAAACATATTCAAACTCCTCCTCCGTCACGTACTTCCCGCCAACTCCTCCTATTACTGACATTATTGTCTCCGGCCTGTTCCTAGCATGGTAGAGAGCCGCAGCTGTTTCGCTGTAGATTATTCCTCCGAGGCCGGGGGAGATGTTTTGGTCGAACACAGCCACAGCCTTCCTGCTCCTCAACAATTCCTCGACCTGTTTTCTGGGGAACGGCCGGAGCATGACGATTTTAGCCAGGCCGGCTGCCACTCCTCTCTCCCTCAACTTCATGACGGCTTTCCTAGCTATCGTCGTGAACGAGTTCGTCATCACGAGGACATATTCGGCGTCGTCGAGCATAAACCCCTCAACGGCCTCGACACGCCTACCGCAAACCCTGTCGAACTTTTCAGAAGCCTCTTCAAAGACTCGAGAAGCCCTGACCATCGACTCGTGTATGTTGTGCTTGAAGTATGTGTAGATGTGTCCCCCGACCACGGCGGCTCCCTTTACGACGTGTTTCTCAGCTCGGAAGGGCTGGGGATTGGTGTAAGGCGGTAAGAACTCAGCCACATCCTCCTCGGACGGGAGATGTACTGCTTCACGGGTGAACGAGAGGTAGAACCCATCCATGTTTACGATCGAGGGCAGCATAACCCTCCTGTCCTCAGAGACGCGGTAGGCTAGAAGGATGAGGTCGAGCACATCCTGACAACGCTCGGCATGAAACTGCAAGAACCCGCTGTCCCTCGCCGCCAGTACGTCGTTGTGGTCGGGCTCGAGCGTGATGGGAGCCGCTAAAGCCCTAGAGACGTTTACCAGAACAATCGGGGCCCTCCATCCAGATATGTTGTACAGCATCTCAAACCCGTAGAGAAGCCCCTGGCTCGACGTTGACGTGAAGACTCTCGCACCCGTTAGCGAGGCAGTTCCGGCGGCTGTGAGCATCGAGTGCTCAGACTCCAGCTGCACCAGCTTCGCCCTCATCAGGCCTTGGCCTATCCATTTGGCGAGCGTCTCGATGATCTCGGTCTGAGGAGTTATGGGGTACGCCGGTATGTAGTCGACGTCAGCGAGTCTCGCCGCCCACGCCGCCGCCGTGTTCCCAGTCATCACGTCATATTCACGCATAAGCCTTCACCTCCCTCACGGCTGAAATAGCCTTCAGCGGGCACTCCTTCATGCATATCAGGCAGCCCTTGCAGTTCTCGTAGTCGACCACGGGCCTGCCGTCAGCATCTAGGGCGATGGCTGAGTCGGGGCAGTAGACGAAGCAAACCATGCAGCCCGTGCACTTGCTGTAGTCTACGACGGGCCTGAAAACCCTCCAGTTTCCAGTTCTCCTTAAGTAGGAATTGCCCGTCCTAGTTATGTCGCCCATGACAACAGCGTCTGAAGACAGGCTGGCGAGCACCAGAGGCCTTCTTAAATCCTCGTCAAAGCTCACCGGATGACGAGGTATCTTATCATACACTTCTGAGACGAGCTTGAGGTTCTTCTCCAGCATCTCCCCGCCGAGGCCCAGCTCCGCCAGCTCCTCTGAGGCAGCCTCCAAAACATGCCGTCTCCTAATCAACCCAGATATCTTCGCAGCCGTTGCGGCGGCTGGAGCGCTTATGACAGGCCTGCCGATGGTCTTCAAAGCCTCGTCTGTCAAGCTGTACCTCAAGACGATGTACCGGTCCAGCGATAACTCGGACGCTTCGGACGCCGCCGTGTTTATGAAAGCGACGCCTCCTCTCTGAAGTCCCTCCAGCGGCCTAGCCTGCCTGTCCCCGATGAGTGTTTCATCCATCACCACTACTATGTGTGGGTTGAAGATGTACCCCCTCTCAAGGATGACGCCGTGCGATATTCTCGTAAAAGCAGCGACCGGCGCCCCCCTCCTCTCGGCGCCGTAAATGGGCGAGTCTTGGGCAACGTAGCCGGCTAGGAAGGCAGCTCGGCCGAGAATACGGCTGCTCGTCTTAACCCCCTGCCCGCCTCTTCCGTGGAACCTCACCCTAAGCAAGGGGGTTCCCTACAGTACATAGTATGGCTGCGGGATATAACCGTTGTGATGGTTTGCATTTAAAAACTCGGCGGACTACGGGCTGGCGTGAGCGGGCTTGATTTTTTCTTCAACCCGGGCTCTGTTGCTGTAGCCGGGGTGTCAAGGGACGAGTCTAAGATAGGGCGTGTGATATACGACAGGCTGCTGGAGAACAAGCGAGCGGGCCTCCTCCAAGCCGACCTCTACCCGGTTGGCGCTTCGGGCGGAGAGATTCGCGGTGCTAGAGTCTACCGTTCCCTTGATGAGATAGGAAGCGGTATTGACCTGGTTGTCGTCGCCGTCCCAGCCGCCGCGGTTCCCGATTTGATCGTGGACGCTGGAAGATGCGGGGTCAGGGCTGCGGTCGTGGTCAGCGGAGGGTTCTCGGAGGCGGGCAACCACATGCTCGACAGAAGGCTTAGGGAGGCCGTCGCCGTATCGGGGGTTAGAGTCCTGGGCCCCAACACCGTCGGAGTCCTAGACCCTTACACGGGTGTGGAGACCTTCTTCACAAAACCCGTCAAGCCTTTCTCCGACGGGAAGTACGCAAGAACCATCACCTATCCTCCTCAGGGAGGTGTGGCCCTGATATCCCAGAGCGGAGCTCTAGCCTACTTCATCATAGACTCTCTCGGGGAGAGGAATGCCGGGCTCAGGGCGGCGGCCTGCGTCGGCAACCAAGTAGACGTGAACATTGCTGAGCTGGTCGGCTACTTCGCTGAAGACAGGCTGACCAAGGTCGTGGCCGTCTACGTCGAGGGGCTCGACGACGGTCGAGAGTTCCTCAACGAGGTTTTGAGAGCTAGGAGGGCTGGGAAGCAGGTTGTGGTGCTCAAGGCCGGCAGGACGGCGGCTGGCGGTAGAGCCGCTTACACGCACACAGCCAGCATGGTGGGAGAATGGGACGTCTACTACGGGGCCTTCCGTCAAGCGGGGGCCGTCGTCGTAGACAACGTACGGGAGTTGGTCGACGTCGCCTTCACCGCAAGCCTTCAAAGACCTCCCAAAAACAGGAAGGCTTTCGTCCTGTCGAACGCAGGAGGTTTCTCGGTAATGGCCTCTGACCTCGCAGCGATAGGCGGGCTTGAGCTACCACACCTTCCAGAGGATGCCGTCGCAAGGTTGGAGCATCTCAAACAGTCCGGCATCCTACCCGCCATAGTCGTGCCCAGCAACCCACTCGACCTGAGCGGAAGCGCCACCCCCCAAGCCTTCGAAGAAGCCTACAAAGCATTGTCCGGAGAATTCGGCATCCATCTCCTCATGCCCTTCCACCTTCCTCCAGCCATGGACGACACCGTCGTCGAAAGGCTTTCGAACTTGGCTGCGGCGAGCGGGGCTACGGTGGTGGCCTGCGATGCAGGCGGGTCTGAGTGGGCTTTGAGGATGCGACGATTGTTCGTAGAGAGGGGAGTGCCTGCGTTGAGCAGCGTCGAGGACGCCGTAAGAGCCCTGTGTCTTTACTCTCAGGCTTACACTCCTTCCAGGTCGGGGTTTCCACCAGCCCAGCTCCGGGAGGGAGAAGTTTCACCCATCCCTCGAGCACAGCTACATGAGCTCCTGGAGAGGTATGGGTTGGAGACTGCGGGGGAGAAGGTGGTGTTTGACGAAGCCGAAGCGGTCGAGGCAGCCGAAAGGATAGGGTTCCCGGTTGTGATGAAAGTTGCTTCCTACAGGCTTCCCCACAAAACCGACGTCGGGGGAGTGGTTGTTGGGGTGGACACGGCTGAAGCTGTTGTGAAGACGTTTGAAAGGCTCAGCAGTCTAGCCCACAGACTCGGCGTTGGAGATGAAGGCGTCGTCGTCCAGGAAACCGTCAAAGGTGTTGAGCTGCTTTTAGGAGCAAAGACCGACAGGGTCTTCGGCCCCGTCGTCACGGTCGGCGTGGGAGGAGTCTTCACAGAGCTTGTGAGGGATTTCATCACTTTCGTATCGCCTGTGGACGAGGAGGAGGCGGGGATGATGCTTGCGATGCTCAGGTCGTCGAGGCTTCTAGCCGGCTTCAGGAACCTACCGCCCGCAGACCCCCATCATCTCACGAGAGCCATAGCAAGCTTTTCGAGAATCCTGTACGAGAACCCCTCCATCCACCAGCTTGAGATAAACCCTTTGATGGTTCTCGGCAGCATCATAAAAGCCGTCGACTTCAGAGGCCTCAGGACAGCGGCGGACCCGAAGCCGACCAACATTTAAAAACAACAGGCTGCACACCATACCCGCAGGCGGGGCCGTGGTCTAGCTTGGTCTAAGACTCCAGCCTGGGGCGCTGGCAATCCTGGGTTCAAATCCCAGCGGCCCCATCCCGGATGGATTTAATAATCACAGGTCTTCACGACGTCCTGAAAACAATCACATGGCGAGTAGCTTCACCGTCGAGATAGCTTTCGACATGCCGCGTCTAGAGGAGAAGATGCTTGCGAAAACGGCTGCGGCCAAAGGGTTCGGCGTCAAGCTGACAAACGTCAAGCAGCATTCTTTCGGGTTTGAACGGCCCTCGGTCGACGTCAGCTTGGTTAGATGCGTCTCGATGTACGGAGCGGTTCACACAGCCGCCATACGTGAGGGAGCGGGCGTGAGAGCTGTAAACTCGTCGTCCGCCATCCTTTACTCAGGCGACAAGATTCTCACGGTTTCGAGGCTTAAGTCGGCTGGACTGCCTGTACCCAGGACCGCGGTGGGGATGAACTCCGAGGCCGCCAAGAAGGCTTTGGAGAAGGTAGGGTTGCCTGCAGTGGACAAGCCGCCGATAGGGAGCTGGGGACGGCTTGTCGCGTTGGTGAAGGACCCTGAAGACTTCAAAATCGTCCTAGAGCACAGGGAGATGTTGTCAAGCAGCTACATGAAGACTCACCTCATACAGGAATACATAAACCTGCCAAACAGGGACATCCGAACGCTCATAATTGGCGACGACGTTGTGGGCGCCATGTACAGGTACAGGACTTCGAACGAATGGAGGACGAACATAGCCCTAGGCGGAGAGCCTTCTCCGGCTTTCCTCAACGACGACCTGATAGAGATCAGTTTGAGGGCGGCTAAGGCTGTGGGCGGTGAGTTTGTGAGCGTGGACATCTTCGAGACCGTGGACGGAAGCTATTTGGTGAACGAGGTGAACGGCGTCCCAGAATTCAAGGGCCTGATGCGCGCCACTTCAACAGACATACCTGAGAAGGTCATGACCTATCTCTTCAAGTCCTCGAGACGCTGATCTGCTTCAAACACGACCCGCAGAAGCTTTCGCTCTTCATGTCGACTTGCTGAACGTTGTTGCTGAAATTCATCACGCACCCAGGCGTCGTGCAGTGGGACAGCCCGAGGACATGCCCAACCTCGTGAACAGCCTCCTTCAAGACTCTCGAGACGTAAAGCCCTTCGTCAAGCTTTGCCGAAAGCCTCAGCCTGTAGGTAGAGACGACCGCTGCTTTCCCCGGAGCGTACCCAAACACGTAGTTCAGCCCTTGGACATACAGGTCTCTGCCGGTGATGACAAGGGTGTAGTCCCCGACATACTCCAGGTTCGTCAGCATGTGGACGGCGTTGTACTGGCCTCTGGACGGGTCGTAGGAGGACCCCACATCAAGCTGTTCAACCACGCGGACAACGACGTCAAATCCGAAGACCTTCTCCAGCTTCTGCTTCAATAATCCAGCCAGATAACCTTCCTCACCCTCGAGAATCAGAACCAAACGCATAATACCAAGATCCATGCCTTGGCTGCGTGATAATATGGATTTCCGGCTCCCCTGGAGTGGGCAAGACAACCGTCGGCAGGATGGTGGCGGTCAAGCTCAGGTACGACTTCGTAGACGTCTCCAGCCTAATCAGGGGAGAGAAGCTCGTAGAGTCTTTTGACGAGGTTAGGCAGGCGTGGACGGTCGACCCTGAAGCTCTGTCGAAGCATCTTGTCCGAAGGATTGTCGATGACTGTGTGCTGGCCAGCCACATAGTCCTTCCTCTGAAAAAGCGCTCGGCGAAATGCATAGTCCTCAGGCTTAACCCTCTAGTCTTGAAGAGAAGGCTTGAGAGGAGGGGCTACAGCCTCAACAAGGTATCTGAGAACGTCGAGGCAGAGTTTGTCGGAGTAGTTTACCACGAAGCTGTTGCAGCTCTGGGCGGGAGGAGGGTCTATCAGCTGGACACAACAGGCATGGGCGTCAAAGCCACGGCTGGTAATTGTCTAAAGGTTTTGGACGGCGTTCACGGCGGCGACGAAGTCGACTGGCTCTCCTCTCTTCCGGAAAACCAGCTCGAGAAAGTACTAAGCTTCCTTGCTACGAACAGACGAGTAGACTTTTTTAACTACTAGGTCTTTTGATCATATCAGTAGTGTGTGCTTTAGTGGTTTTTGACGGCTGCGAAAGGTGTTTGGGATGGTGTCCGACCACAGGGTGGCTGTGTTAGACAGAGACCTTTGCGACTCGAAGAAGTGCGGGAACTGGCCCTGCATCACCTACTGCCCTCCCGTCAGGAACAAGATAGAGGCCATCAAGATGGGTGATGATGGATTCCCTATAATCAGCGAAACTCTATGCATAAGCTGCGGCATATGCGTGAGGAAGTGTCCTTTCGAAGCCATCACTATCATCAACCTACCCTCCGAGCTCCGTGAAAGCGTCGTACACCACTACGGAGTCAACAGCTTCAAGCTCTTCCGACTCCCATACCCTAGGAAAGGAGCCGTTGTCGGGCTTCTGGGTAAGAACGGTATCGGCAAGTCGACGGCCATCAAGATCTTGGGTGGACAGCTTGTTCCAAACTTCGGCGACCTTGAGAGGAAGCCGAGTTGGGAGGATGCGGTTAAGTTTCTCCGAGCCTCGCTCGTAAAGGACCATCTGGCCCAGCTTGCAAAGGGAGGGGTTAAGCTCTCCTACAAGCCTCAGAACATCGTCGACATTCCCAAAGTCGTCAGAGGAACGGTCAAAACCGTCTTGGAGAAGCTCTCGACATCCGAGGAAGTGGCTAGGATGATGGAGGTTCTTGAACTGAACCCTGTTGCGGACAGACAGGTGGAGCATTTGAGCGGGGGAGAGCTTCAGCGTCTCGCTGTAGCCGCATGCCTCCTCAGGAAAGCCGACATGTACGTTCTCGACGAGCCGTCCAGCTTCCTCGACATAAGGCAGAGGCTCCGGCTTGTTGAAGCCGTCAGGGAGGCTGTGCGTGGGGATGTGAAGGCCTTGGTGGCTGACCACGACCTAGCGGTGCTTGACTACTTGTCGGACATGGTCTTCATCTTCTACGGAGAGCCTTCCGTTTACGGAGTTGTCGCAGGTCCTTACGGAGTGCGTGAGGGGATAAACATATTCATCGAGGGATACATACCGGACGAGAACGTCAGGTTCCGGGACGAGCGGATAGACTTTCAGGTAAAGCCTCCTACAAGGGAGGCCGAGGTGGATGTAAGCCGGATCACATGGCCTTCGATGACCAAGACGTTTCCGGGTTTCAGGCTTCGTGTGGACGAGGGATGGATTAAGAGAGGCGAGGTGGTTGGAATAATGGGGCCTAACGGCATCGGCAAGACTACCTTCGCCTCCATCGTAGCGGGAAGGCTAGAGACCGACGAAGGTTTCAGCTTCGACCCCAAGCCCGTCAGCTACAAGCCGCAGCATCCCCAGCCAGAGGACAAGATGGTTGAGGAGTTTTTGAGGGAAGCCTATCCAGACATCGAAACCTCCTACTACCAGTCAACCATCGTAAAGCCGTTCGGGCTGGACAAGCTGCTCAAGAAAAACCTCCTCGAGTTAAGCGGTGGAGAGCTCCAGAAGGTTGTGGTTGCCCAAGCTTTGTCGAGGAAGGCCGACATCTTCGTCCTTGACGAGCCGAGCGCCTTCCTAGACGTCGAGGAGAGGTATCACATGGCTAGGCTGCTCAAGAGGATGGCTCTTGAGCGGAGCGTCTACGTACTTCTTATAGAGCATGACTTCACCGTCCTCGACTTCGCCTCTTCAGCCATAATGGTTTTTGACGGCACGCCGGGCGTGAACGGGCACGGAAATACTCCGACAGACCTCCGGACAGGCTTCAACAAATTCCTCAAATCCATGGAAGTGACTTTCAGGCGTGACCAAGAAACCAAACGCCCTCGGATAAACAAAAGAGACTCCCAGCTCGACCGTCTTCAGAAAGCCTCAGGAGAATACTACTACGCAGCGGTCTAAAAACCTTAACATATTTTTCGACTCCCCCAATATGGGCAAAGTTTTATACCTGCCGATTAGAGGTTGAGACTAGGCTATGTCTTCGGTTAAGAGGAAGGAGCTGAGCCTGCGGGTCGCCGAGGCAAGGCAGCGGGACATAGGGCGTAAGATAGCCCGTGTGGACAGTATGGGGATGAAGGAGATAGAGCTGAGCCCGGGCGACTTGATAGAGATAACTGGCAGGAGGACGACCGTGGCGATTGTCTGGCCACCCTACAGGGAGGACGACGGCCAGGGAATCATACGTATAGACGGCGAGATCAGGAGGAACTCCGGGGTCAGCGTCGGAGAATATGTAAGGATTTCGAAGACCACGGCAAAGCCCGCGACGAAGATAGTCTTGGCGCCTTTCGAGCCCCTTCCATTCGTGGGGGACTTCGGCAGGATAGTTCGGAGCCAGCTGCTCAACATGCCCGTCGCCAAGGGAGACGTGATAGTTGTCCCAGTTCTCGGAATGGGAGTAGAGCTCAAGGTGAGCTCAACAAGCCCTTCGCCAATCGTGATGGTGACCGAGGGTACTGTGGTCGAGATCAGCACTACTCCGGCTAAGAGGCTTGAGGAGGTTTCGGGCATCTCCTACGAGGACATAGGAGGTCTTCACGACGAGCTTCAGCGTATCAGGGAAATGATCGAGCTGCCACTCAAACATCCCGAGCTCTTCAAACACCTAGGGATCGAGCCTCCCAAGGGAGTCATACTCTACGGGCCTCCTGGAACAGGCAAGACACTCATAGCGAAGGCCATCGCCAACGAGACCGGAGCCCACTTCGTCTCGATAAACGGGCCTGAAATTATGAGCAAGTTCTACGGAGAGTCTGAGGCAAGGCTTAGGGAGGTGTTTCAAGAAGCTGAGCAAAACAGCCCCTCGATAATCTTCATCGACGAGCTCGACGCTATTGCACCGAAGAGGGGGGAGGTGACCGGGGAGGTTGAGAGACGCGTCGTCTCCCAGCTGCTCACCTTGATGGACGGGTTGAAGAGCAGGGGCCAGGTTGTCGTGATAGGAGCAACCAACAGGATTGAAGCCATAGACCCTGCTCTGAGGAGGCCGGGAAGGTTTGACCGTGAGATAAGGATAGGCGTGCCCGACAGGAACGGGAGGAAGGAGATCCTGCTGATACACACTAGGAGGATGCCGCTATCCGACGACATTAACTTGGACGAGCTTGCAGAAATAACCCACGGCTTCGTCGGAGCCGACATAGCTGCGTTAACAAGGGAGGCGGCCATGAATGCTCTCAGAAGATACCTGCCGCAGATAGACCTAGAGAAAGAGGTCATCCCCGCCGACGTCCTCGAGAAGATTAAAGTCACTCGAGAGGACTTTGCCAACGCCCTCAAGACTATTCAGCCTTCAGCGCTCCGTGAAGTCGTTCTGGAGGTGCCGAACGTCAAGTGGGAGGATATTGGAGGGCTGGAGGCTGTTAAGCAGGAGTTGAGGGAGGCTGTGGAGTGGCCGCTCAAGTACCCCGATGTATTCAGGAGGCTCGGAATCAGGCCTCCAAGGGGGATTCTGCTGTACGGCCCGCCTGGAACTGGCAAAACTTTGCTGGCTAAGGCTGTGGCGACGGAGAGTCAGGCAAACTTCATCAGCGTCAAAGGCCCTGAAGTCCTGTCGAAGTGGGTGGGAGAGTCTGAGAAGGCTGTCAGAGAGATCTTCAGGAAGGCTAGGGAGACAGCTCCATGCATAATTTTCTTCGACGAGCTCGACTCAATAGCGCCCAGAAGAGGCATCCATACAGACGCCGGCGTGACCGACAGAATCGTCAACCAGTTGTTGACAGAGATGGATGGGATGCAGACTCTGAAGGGCGTGGTAATAATGGGCGCCACCAACAGGCCGGACATACTCGACCCAGCTCTGCTCCGACCCGGAAGGTTCGACAGAGTGTTGTACGTTCCTCCGCCCGACAGAGCTTCAAGGCTCGCGATATTCAAGATCCATACACGCGAAATGCCTCTCGACGCCGACGTAGACCTCGAGGCCTTGGCTTCCATCACGGAGGGCTACACGGGGGCTGACATTGAGGCCGTTGTGAGGGAGGCCGCTATGCTCGCCGCTAGAGAGAACATCAACGCTCAGAAGGTTTCGATGGCTCATTTCGAGAAGGCTTTGCTGAAGATCAAGCCCAGCGTCGGAGTGGAGGAGAAAGCCGAGTACGAGAAGATCGTCAGCAACTTCAAGAAATCCATGGCATACATAGGGTAGCGACTACGGAGGTATAACGCAGAACTCTCCTAGATAGTGGAGCATGTGCCGGACACGCTGAAGCGATAAATATGCGTGGCTTGAAGTAGGCGCCGAGGTACAAAAAATGCGAGCACCTTGGAGAAGGGAGCAAGTCGACAGACAAGCCTACGTGCAGCCGGTTCGCTACCAGGACAGAATGCTGGAGGTCTTGACGCAGCTGAAGATCCAGAACGAGAAGCTCAACAGAACGATCGAGAGGTTGAAGCACCGCGGCAAGGAGTTGTTTGAGCAGTGCGTCAGAGCAGAGCAGGAGAAGGACACCGCTAGGGCCACGATATACGCTAACGAAATAGCTCAACTCCGTAAAATGACGAGGACTCTTCTAGCCAGCCACATGTCTCTCGACAAGGTTGTTTTGAGGCTCGAGACCGTCAAAGAATTCGGGGACGTCATGCACGTATTAGGCCCGGCAACGCAGATCATCAAGCAGGTTCAGCACGAGATCTCAGGCATAGTGCCCGAGGTTGCCCACAGCTTGAAGAGGGTTGACGAGATGCTGGAGAGCATCATAATCGAGGCAGGCAACGTCACGGGCGGAAGTGTGTACGTCTCGGTGAGCGACCCAGAGGCACAGAAGATCATGGAGGAGGCTGCTGAAGTAGCTGCCCAGAGGATGAAGAGCAACTTCCCCGAACTCCCCGAGACATATCAACACCTCGAGACGGCTGCGGAGAAAGTCGACTGATAACCCTCACCTCTCTCCTCAATTTTTTTGAAAGAGTTTACAGGAGCCATTCCCCTGAACAGCTCTGGATGTATTATCTCAGCAAGGATTAGAACCGCCTCTCCTATCGATGGCCCGTGTCTGCTGAAGTACTTGTCTGCGTCTACAGCGTAGAGGTTTTTGTCCCCGACTGCTTTCAACGCCGCCGCCCAAGACTGCTCCATGAACCTCAGCAGTTCCTCGTAGCTGCTGTCCAGAAGATAGCCGCAAGGGCCGGCAACAAGCCTCTCAGGATTGTGGGCCAGTATTTCATCTGGCTTCAGCCGTCTGGAATGAACTCCCTTAACCCCAAGGTCCAGCCCGCCGGCCAGCTCCACCAGCTCGGGAACCCAGTGGCCCGCTGAGAAAGGTGGGAAAAGCCATTCGAGAAAAGCAACACGCACCCTTGCAAGCCCTCCGACTGCTCTCTTGACTTGGTTGATCTTCTCAGATATGCTTTCGACGACTTCTAGGGCCTCGGCCTCTCGTTTGAGCAACCGGCCTATCAGAAGAATGTCTTGAAGGATCTCGTCAACACAGCGAGGGTTAAGCTCGACGACGGTCGCCACCCTCCTCAAGCTGTCTCCAAACCTACTCGTGTCCGCAGCACATACGTTGCAAACACCTTGAGCTATGATTAAGTCCGGGCTCAGGCTTTCAATCTTTTCGAGGTCGAGGTTGTAAAGAGGGCGTCCTGACGCCTTAGCCTCGGACACTATATTGTCCACCTCTTCCGGGGGAAGGCCATCGGTTCTTACTAGGGGCGTGACAACGACAGGCTTGGAGCTCAAGCCGCAGGCATACGTGACGGCTGCAATTTCATCGCCGGCACCCAACGCGACCATGATGTCCGTGGCGCTGGGGACTAAAGATACAACCTTCATCGACTAGACCCGGGGAGACCAGTCTTTAAAACTTTCCAGGGATAGTAAAAGGTGATATAAGACGTTCTGGAAGCCCTCTCATGGATTTCCAACAAGCGGTCCTCCTCGGCCTCATTCAGGGTTTCGCCGAATGGCTTCCAGTCAGCAGCGAAGGCCTCACGACGCTCGTAGGCAAAACGCTCTACGGCCAGAGCTTGGAGAGGGCTCTGAGAACCTCCATATGGCTTCACTTGGGGACTCTTCTGGCGGCCTGCGTCTACTTTCGAAGAGACCTTAGGTCGGTCGCCGTCGGAGTCTTCAGGGATGGGCAGGGAAGAGTTCTCCTCAAATTTCTCACAACCGCTACCCTAGCCTCGGCAGCGACAGCCATTCCGTCGCTAACCATGTTGAGAAACCTAGTCGTGCCAGACAGCCTGTTCGCCATAAGCATAGGACTCCTCATCCTAGCAGTTGCCTTGCTCAGCAAAAACATACGCCCCAGAGCAGAAGCAGCCGGGCTTACATACTCGGCGTCGGTCGTGGTTGGGCTGGTTCAAGGGCTGTCGATAATTCCAGGCATAAGCAGGTCAGGAGTCACGATCGCTGCTTTGCTCGTTCTCGGCTTCGGCCTAGCCGACTCCATCCGGCTCAGCTACCTTCTCAGCATCCCAGCCACAGCCGGGGCCCAGATAGCCCTCCCACTCTACTTCGGAATCGCTGAGATAACTCCTGAGATGGTGGCGGGGGCGGCTGCAGCCATGGCCGTGGGCTTGACAACTATAAGCCTGCTGATTAGGGCAAGCCTAGGCAGGGACTTTAGAAAAGCCGCCATAGTGATTGGTTCGTTGATAGTCGCAGCGGGCCTGCTCTTCCTCTACCTAGGTGGGTAGAGACCTCCGGTTTTACGCAGCCGTGCATGCTCATTAAGCCTGCGGTAAACCGCTCCATGCGGAGCCCCCTCAATCAAAGCCCTGACAGCGTCTTCGGCTGCTTTGACGTCGCTGTACCTACCTATGATCCCCACTGTATCTCCGTAGACGGATACATGGACCTGACAAGTCTCCTCAATAATTCGGCGTGTCTTACCCATGCTTCCTATGATGCGTGCCTTGACACGCGTCAAGTGGTTGACGTTATCGCCGACGTACTCCGTCAAGTCTAGGACAGCCAGCACGTAGTCGTCCATGAACAGCTTGAAAGCCTTCTCAGGCGTGAAGCCTCTGGCTATGGCTGTTATAACGTCCCTAGCTTTGAACAACGACGTGGGATCGCCTCCCATGCCGGGCGGCTGGGCAAGGTTAATCACAACCGTCCCTTCGCTGCTGTTGATGTCAAGCCTCACGCCCAGTTCTCTCTCAAGCCTTGTCTTGACGGACCCGCTTTCTCCTATCAAAACCCCCACCCGCTCCTTGGGAACGTTGACGACGAATGAAGCCTGCGTTATCTCCCTTTCAGCCCAGCGCATCAACCTCCCCTCCTTATCATTTCAAGAGTAGAGTCGGCGTCAACTGAAAGCCCTGCTTTGTTGAAGAACCCGCAGAGGACATGAACACCGTGATGGAGGGATTTCTCAGCAAGGGGGTGGTCTCGACGAACCGCTTGAGCCAAGTCGATCAAGTAAACCTCCAACCCTCTTCCAACCATGATGTTGTACTGGCTGAGGTCTCCGTGCACCATTCCCGCGTCTCTGTACATCCTTCTCAGAACGTCAACCAACCGCTCGTAAAGCTTCTCCAACTCATCCAGCTCAAACTTCTCCTCGTGAAGCAGAGGCAGCCTCACTCCGTTCTCGCCTAGAAACTCCATCACGAGGATGTTCCGAAGCTGGTGGAAGGGTCTCGGCACGGGTAGGCCTGCGTTGAAGGCATCAAATAGATTGGAGTACTCTCTCTCCGACCACAGGTAGACAAAACGCCTAAAGTCTTTGGGTATTTTCTTAAACCTCGGGTCGTTGACGACGTACTGGAGCCTGTTCCGCCTGAATTCAGCTGAGGAGACGAGATAGATCTTGACAGCGTATTCCTCGCCGTTCCAGCCTAACCCGTGGTAGACTCGTGATTCCTTGCCCGAGCTAACGACGCCCCTCACCTCCTTGAGCTTCTTCGTGTTAAGCATTTCGTACAGAGACATCAAAGTCTGTCGGTCGAAAACCTCCTCGAGGCTCTCGTCAAGCTCAGACCTCTTCTCTAGGTATCTCTGCTCCCTCTCCCTCGCGAACTCCCTCCTAGCGACCTTCTTCTCCACTTTACCCCAAGCCGTCAACTTCTTCCTGAATAATGGGCTCGGTGGTGGGATAAAACCATAAAGACCCCGCGACGTTTTGTTGTTGCATGTCGGCTGAGGACAGAGTTTACAAGCTGGTTGACGTGGACAGCTTTACACCCGTTGCCTCAGGCGTGGAGAGCCGTTCGGCGGAGAGATGGCCCGGAGACGGCGTCGTTGCTGGAACAGGCTTGGTCGACGGACGGCCTGTAGCTGTTTGTGCGACAGAACCATCGTTCTTAAAGGGCTCTGTTGGGGTTGAGGGGTCGAGGAAATTGACTAACCTTTTCAGCCATGCGCAGAGGCTGGGCATGCCCGTCGTCTGCCTTTCTGACTCTTCTGGTGCTAGGGTGCATGAGGGGCAGCCTGTTCTTCAAGCCTTGGCGGAGTTGCTGTTGAGGGTTGTGGAGGCTCGTCGCTACATACCTGTGGTCACGGCTGTGCTGGGCGGCTGCGCCGGCGCCATGTCTGTGCTCGCTGGGCTTAGCCACTTGGTCGTAGGTTGTAAGAAGAAAGGGTACATGTTTCTTTACGGCCCTAGAGCGGTAAAACATCTCGTTGGGGAGGAAGTAGAGCTTACGAGGCTGGGAGACCTTGAAAACCTATCGGCCAAAGCCGGCACGGTCCACATAGTCGCAGAGGACGAGGACTCAGCCATGAAGACCGTCAAACAACTTCTTCAACTCCTACCTCAAAACTCTTCGCAAACCCCTGAACAGAAACCCTTCACGGACCCGGTTGACCGGCCGATTCCCGAGAAGTTTTTCGAGGAGGGATCGTCCAAGCTCGTGTCCGACGTATGCGACAGAGGGTCCTGCATCGAGCTGAGACCTAAGTACGGAGGGGCTGTGTCTACCTTTCTGGGGAGACTGTCTGGATTCCCAGCAGGCTTCGTCGCGTCGAACCCATTCTACAACAAGGGGTTGATCGACGGGGAGGCAGCTGTCAAGACATCGGAGTTCGTCGAGCTCTGCAGCCTTTTCAACATACCTGTCATAACGTTGGTCAACACGCCGGGTTTTTCGGTAGGTCTTTCCCAGGAGGAGGCCGGGATTCTCAGGCACGTGGCGCAGGTGGTAAGAGCTTACGCGGACTGTCGCGCACCAAAGATAGCTGTAATACTTGGCCAGGCCTACGGAGCTGCTTACATCGCCATGGGAACTAGGTTTCTAGGCGCAGACTACGTCTACGCAATCCCCCAAGCAGAGGTTGCGTCCATGCCGCCCGAAGCCGTCGTAGAGACAATTCACAGCAAGAAACTCACTACGATGAGGGAGGAGGAAAAACAGGCGCTGGCAGCTCAGGAGAAGATTAATTCCTCATCACAGACGCTTCTTTCAAACGGCTTGGTTGACGAGATAATAGATAAACAACACCTGCGGAGCAAGCTAGCCAGAACACTCCTAAACATCTACAAACAAAATGCAACATGAAGTTTCCCGCGGGCAGGATTTGAACCTGCGACCACCCGGTCTCCATGTAGCCTGGTTGGCTGTTTTTCGGCGCAGCCTTTGGCTGACCGCTACAGCCGGGCGCTCTACCAGGCTGAGCTACCGCGGGCTTGCTCAGCTTGTTTGGGTTTTTGGGATGTTTTTTAGTTTTTCGAGGGTTTGGAGGCGTTTGGCTAGGACGTAGGCGTTTACCGCTAGTAGTGTTATGGCTGCTCCGGTGAGGTAGGAGCTGAGGGCGGTGATTAGGCCTACTCCGAAGAGAGCGAGCGATGCGGGCCAGCCGCAGCATACGTATCCGAAGCTTATGACGCTGGCGAGGAGGCCGCTGACTCCGCTCCAAGCGGTTCCCAAGAGGCATGTCCTTAGCAGTCTTCTTCGGAAAAGCACGTAAACCAGGCCTGCGTTGTAGCCGACGAGGCTCGAGACAACGACGCCGAGCAAAGCCGGGTAGACACGAATGTTCACCACAACCCCCTCCGCAACCACTTGAACCAGCGGCCCTGTGTAGAGCTGCGTCTCGACGAACGTCATCATGACTGCGACCGAAGATATTCCAAGAGGGGGCAGGCTGTTAACCTGCACAGCTCCAGTGAAGAACAGGTAGAAGATGTAGTAGGCAATCGCTGCTGCAGCCGCCGAGTAGGCCTTCTGCCTGTCTAACCCTTCGAGAGGAGCCATTCCACTCCCTTTACGTATTCTTCAAGCGGTGCATCGACGGTGAACGCGGTTCTCAAGACATGGTTTTTGTCGGCTCCGAGCACGAGGGCGTAATGGTCGACGATATAGTTTCCATTCTGGTCTGGAGGATGTTTCACGGCGTATATGTTGTATAGGGTCATCACATCCTTAACCTCCTCGGGAGTGCCAGTCAAGCCCACTATCTTCGGCGAGTAGTACGAGAGATGTTTCCTCAACACCTCGGGAGTGTCCC
>JAWAFZ010000003.1:0-98392 GCA_038890155.1 Candidatus Caldarchaeum sp.
TAAACATGTGTCAAGCAAAACTGTAGCCGCAGAAGAAGCAGACCTTCGACCCGACTTCGTTCAAGGAGTGGCAGCTGGGGCAGTGGAACGAGGTGACGAGTCGAAGCTCTTCACGTTTCTTGGGAGGCTCTTCGACGACCGTAGGCATGCATACAAGCGTCTCCACCTTGACCACCCGGGGATGCTTGCCCACAGCCTCGTAAACCTTGTTCGAAAGGTCTGAAAGGTTGTCGGCGGACACCACGAGGACGGCGTCGTATCTCCCGAAAACGCTGTGAGCCATTTTGACTCCGGGTAGGCTGCGGGAAGCCACTATCTCATGAGAGGTGCCGGGCTCAGTCTGAACAAGCACGTAAGCCATTATCTTGGTCATTCATCTTCCCGACTCGCTGAACAAAACGATACAAGTCTCAGTACGTACGACGTTGGGGACTTTCTCGATCACCTTGTATATAAGCTGCGAGAGCTCAGCCAAGCCATCGACCTCAACCGTTATTATCGCGTCGTATCTTCCGAAGACGGAGTCTGCTGAGACAACGCCTTTGATGTTTCGCGCTTCCTTGAGATAGTTGGTCACCTCCTCCGATGTTCCTGGCTTTGCCGAGACCAGAACGTAGGCCTTGACCATGCGGCTTCACACGTCGAAGTAGAGGTAGAACTCGTAGGGGTGCGGCTTTGTGCTGACGTCTATGAAGGATTTCAGCTGTAGCTCGGTCATCACCTCCAGCAGGTCTTCGGACATGACGGGTTTCAGGAACTCGTTGTCGCTGAGCAGCTCCTCAACAGCCTCCCTGAGGTTCCCCGGCAGTTCTCGTATGCCTAGCTGGCGACGCCTCTCAGGACTGAGCTTGTAGATGTCCTCGTTGACCGGTTCCCCGGGGTCGATCTTCTTCTTGATTCCGTCGGCTCCGGCAGCAGCCATAGCCGCGAAGCAAAGGTAGGGGTTTGAGGAGGTGTCTGGAGTCCTGAACTCAACACGCTTGCTCTTGCTCCCTCCACGGCCCCGGTAGTAGACTGGAACTCTTATGTTGGCGGACCTGTTGGACCTGCTCCAAGCTATGAACACGGGAGCCTCGTAGCCGGGCACGAGCCTTCTGTACGAGTTGGTTGTCGGGTTTGTTATGGCTGTTAGGGCCCTGCTGTGCTCCAGCAGTCCTCCCACAAAGTACCTACCCGTCTGGCTAAGCTCGGCGTACTCGTCGTTCTCGTCGTAGAATAGGTTGACGCCTTTGTTCCACAGGCTTACGTGTACATGCATGCCTGAAGCGTTGTCGCCGAAGATCGGCTTAGGCATGAAGGTAGCCACCATACCCATCTGGCTTGCGACGTTTCTCACGGCGTACTTGTAGGTCTGGGCCTTGTCAGCCATCTTGACTAGTGTGTCGAACCTCATGTCTATCTCGCACTGCCCAGCTGTCGCAACCTCGTGATGGTGAGCATCTATCTCCACTCCAAAATAGTCCGTGAGAACTCGGCAGACCTCGTTCCTGTACTCCATCAACGTGTCTTGAGGCGGTGCAGGGTAGTAGCCTTCCTTGAACCTGATGGGCAGGGATGTTCCGTCGCCGTTCCAAGCAGCCTCCCGTGATTCGATCTTGTAGCTAACTCCTTGGTGGGGCGATGTCGCATCCCACTGGACTTTGTCGAAGACGAAGAACTCTATCTCGGGCCCCCAGTAGGATGTGTCGTAGCCGAGAGTCTTGAGGTATTCTTCGGCTTTCTGAGCCACGTAGCGCGGGTCTCGGCTGAACCTTCCGCCGCCGTATCCCTTGTAAACGTCGCACAGCATACGGGCTGTTCTCTTTCCGTCTAGGCTCCATGGAATCACGGCGAACGTCGACGGGTCTGGCTTGAGCAGCATATCCGATTCGTGTATTTCGGCGAACCCTCTGATTGAGGAGCCGTCGAGCTTTGCAACCCCCTCTGTGAAAGTCTTCTCATCCATGTAGCGTGTTGATATGGTTATGTGGTGCAGCTTGCCTAGCAGGTCGGTGAGCTGAAGGTCTATGAACTTGACGTCGTTCTTCTCGACAGCCTTGAATACATCCTCTTTAGTCATCGACCATTGTTTAGGCATGGCTTCCTGCATTATTCCGTCCACCTCATCAACAAGATGAACTATGGTAATAAGCCGATATTTATTCGTTTGGTTCGTCAAATTTACACTGAAACACGCTTATTCACGTCTTTTTAACGATTCGCCGTGTTTTTAGGTTTTTAAACAGCCTCAAACATCCGTCAAACCATGATAATCCGAGCCTTGGCACTCGTCCTGGCCCTAGCCGTCGCCCAACTCGCGCAGGGAATAGCCATGAGAATGAACCTAGCCGACCCAGCCATGCTAACTCCTCCTCACATAGGTCTGGGCGTGATCGCAGCCCTCATCCTCATGGGCTTGACGAGAAGCACCAAGCGTGAAAAATTACACATCTCAGCCGACGTGGCTTTCCTCACCCTGCTTTTCGTCGTCCAGGGCATCGCTGGGTTGTTCATACTCGCAGAGGTCGAAGCAGCCTCACTGATACATCTAGGGCTTTCTTTTTTCATCGTAGCTGCATCAGCTAGTACGCTTGTGTTGTCTGCTTCGTCGTGAATGTTAGCTGCTGCCGGCGGAGCTCGTAAACCGACAACCCGAGAACAGCCAGTATCAAGATGTGGGCAGCCGTGCAGAGCAGGCATACAGCGTTTATGAGGAAAAGCTCGACGTAAACAAGCACAGCGACTCCAGCAACGCCTGCAGCCGACCACGCAACCAACAGCTTCAAAGCCGGCTTCCTGTCAACGGCCAGAAAAGCAGTCGAGGAGGCGGTTGCGAACCAAGCTGCTCCGTACATGGCGGTTGGGATTCCTAGTAGCTTGGCGTAGGGGCTTGATAGAACTCGGTCGCATGAAACGAATGACGTGATCTCGCAGAACTCTGGAACAGGAGCTACAGTCAGGTAGAGCGAGAGAACCAAGCCGGCTAGAGATAATGCTGCAGCCAGATGGAGAGAGAGCACCCCTACCTCACGACCACGTACTTGTCGAGCTCTCGGGAGAGCGTCTCGTAGGCCTGCTCCCCTTCAAACTTGGCTATTATAGAGCCGCCGGGGCTTATGATGAAGTAGGTGGGCGTTCCTCTAACGCCGTATTTGTTGAAGACGCTGAGCTGCTGGTCGAAAACCGTCGTCCAGCTAACTCCGAACTGTCGCAAGTAGTTAGAAGTCTTCTGAGCATCAGTGTTGTGCCCCCCAGCAACCGTTATGAAGACAACCCCCTTGTCCTTGTAGTTCTCGTACAGCCTTTCTATGACCGGGGCCATGTTGCGGCAGTGGCCGCACCACTCGTGAATAAAGTCGACGAAGACAAGTTTCCCGCCTGCCGGGTTAAACTCAAAGACCTCGTTCTTGAGACCGTTTGAATCTATGAGGTTGAGGCTGAAGGCAGGAGCCTGAGAACCTGTAGCAACCGTGTTCTGGACCGTGCCACCGGTTGTCGAGATGTTGGGAGAGGGTGGAACAGCCACTAGGTACACGATAAAAGCGATCAGTAAACCCGCCGGCACGAAGGCCAAGTAGGTTCTGAAAGAAGTCTCACTGCCACGCTTCTTCTTAGGCATACTCTAGTATGCTCCCCCAGTCGCTGGGATTTAAAGCCTTCCCTAAAAACAAGCATCCTAACCCATTATGACACAATTAAATCCAAGCGCTCCATCGATGAACCTAATGGCTGAAAGCCGTCAACGACTACTGCTGGCTGGGCTGTTGCTGGGAATCTTCCTAGCCGCCGTCGACTCGACCGTAGTAGCCGTCGCCATGCCCAGCATAGTAAGCTCTCTGCGTGGCTTGGAGATATACAGCTGGGCGTTCACGGCTTACATACTCACCTCGACTGTTTCAGGTCCTTTGTGGGGCAGGTTCAGCGATGTTTATGGGAGGAAGACAGTGTACCTAGTTGGGCTGGTATTGTTCTTGGCTGGGAGTCTTCTCTGCGGCCTAGCGTCAAACATGCTTCAGCTGATAGTTTTCAGGGCGGTTCAAGGGCTTGGAGGAGGGGCTCTGCTGATACTTACCTTCACGTTGATCGGGGAGCTGTTCAGCCTTAAGGAGAGGGCTAGGGCGACGGGGTACACGTCTTCGGTATGGGCCTCAGCCAGCATCGTAGGCCCTCCGCTGGGAGGTCTGATAGTCGACTCCGTCGGCTGGCGGTGGATATTCCTGATAAACATTCCCGCAGGAGTTGTCTGCATGCTGATCGGGCTGAAGCAGTTGAAGAACACCGTCGACAACAAGGCTAGGGTCGATGTGAAGGGGGCGGCCCTGTTCATGTTGGCGGCGACGGCGCTGCTGATTTATCTGAACGAGGTGCAAGTAGGCGGTCCTCTCGTGCTCATGCTCCTACTGTCGGGGGCGGCGTTCACGATCTTCCTCTACAACGAACGGAGGTCGGAGGCACCTCTGATACCTCTGCAGCTTTTCAAAGAAAAGGTTCTTAGAACGGGCTTCATGGGCAACTTCCTCGCCGGCTTCATCTTCTTCGGAATCATAGCCTACATGCCGCTCTACCTCCAGTGGGCTCTGAGCTTCTCAGCAACCAACTCGGGGATGCTGTTGCTGCCGCTGGTTCTTGGATGGGTTGCTGCGGCAAACATGGCCGCCAGAGTCGTCGTCAGATCCAGCGTAAAAACACCCGTCTACGTAAGCGGCATCGCACTGGTAGCCGGCGCAGCTCTGCTAACCATGCTGGGCTTAGGTCTCCCAGTTACCCTCACGGGTCTGGCCTTGATAGGTTTGGGAATGGGGTTCACGGTCTCGACGTTCCTCATAACCACTCAGACTCTCGTGCCCCGCAGCGTCCTAGGCGTGGCCACGTCTCTTCTCAGCTTCTTACGTCTGATTGGAGGAGCCATAGCCGTGGCTGTGATGTGGATACCTTTGTCATCGGTCGTGAGGAGGGTTGAAGGAGTTGGAGACGCTCAAGTAGTGTTGACGACCCTCGAAAAGGCCCAGTTCGTCTCAGCCCTCAGCTACTCCATGATAATCGCACTAGCCGCAGCCTTGACAACCCTAGTCCTCTACCTCTTCACCCCCAACGTCAAACTGTCCAGCACAAAACAGGTATAAGCTCGAAAGGTCTTTATCTACCCACGAACAAACCTACTCATGCAGAAGTATGTCTTCGTAACCGGCGGCGTCGTCAGCAGCGTGGGCAAGGGCACCGTCGCCGCCTCAGTCGGTAAAATTCTCCAAACCAGAGGAGTCAAGACAGGCTTCGTCAAGATAGACCCTTACGTCAACGTTGACGCCGGAACTCTCAACCCTTTCTCACACGGCGAGGTCTTCGTGACAGACGACGGCGGGGAGACGGACCTAGACCTTGGATGGTACGAGCGTTTTTTAGACATTAGGACGACTAGGCTCAACAACATAACCACTGGGCAGGTTTACGCCGAGGTCATCAATAGGGAGAGGCGGGGCGACTACCTCGGCCAGTGCGTCCAGATAGTTCCCCACATCACCGACGAGATAAAGCGTCGGATTAGGGACGTTTCGAGAGACGTCGACGTGTTGATCGTCGAGGTGGGCGGGACTGTGGGAGACATCGAGGGCCAGCCTTTCCTCGAGGCCGTTCGGCAGATGAGGCTGGAGGAAGGTGTTGAAAACACTCTCTTCATCCACGTGGCGTTGGTTTTGACGTTGAAGGCAACTGGTGAGTTCAAGACTAAGGCTCTTCAACACAGCGTAAACATGCTGAGGGCGCTGGGCATACAGCCCGACATCATAGTAGCGAGGAGCGAGACCCCAGTCGACTTGGAGGCTCGGCGCAAGATCGCTCTCTTCGGAACAATCTCCGAGAAAGCTGTCTTCTCGTCATACGACGTCGAGTTCATCTACAAGGTTCCCATGATTCTTGAGGAGCAGGGGATGGGGGATTTCATAGTCAGGAGGCTTGGGCTGGAGTGCTCGTCTCCCGACTGGAGTGAATGGCGTCGAGTGATGACCCTTTACGAGAACGCCTCCAGCGAGTTGAGGATAGCTGTTTGCGGCAAGTACACAAAGCTGGCCGACTCCTACGTAAGCATTAAGGAGGCGTTGAGCCATGCAGCGGTAAACATCGGCCACCGTGTGAGCGTCGAGTGGATAAACACAGAGGATTTTGAGCGGGGAGTTAGGAATGTCGAGGAGCTTCAGCAGTTCGGCGGCGTGCTGGTTCCGGGAGGGTTCGGCAGAAGAGGCACGGAGGGGATGATCGAATGCATAAGGTACACTAGAGAGAACAACATCCCCTTTCTTGGGCTTTGCTTCGGACTACAGCTCGCCGTCGTAGAGTTCGCAAGGAATGTTCTGGGCCTAGCTGGAGCTAACTCGACGGAGCTTGACCTGTCTACTCCACATCCGGTGATTGACTTGATGCCTGAGCAGCGTGGTGTCAAGGGGTTGGGCGGGACGATGAGGCTGGGAGCCGCGGCTGTGAGAATCGTCGAGGGAACGCTTGCACACACTCTCTATGGGGCTGCGGAGATTCGTCAACGCCATCGACATCGTTATGAAGTATCCCAGAAGTACTGGAGCCAGCTTGTCGACCAAGGGCTGGTTTTTTCAGGTTTTTCACCTGAGGGAGACCGTGTCGAGATAATCGAGTATCCACGCAACAGGTTCTTCCTGGCTACGCAGTTCCATCCAGAATACCTGTCTAGGCCAAACAGGCCGGAGCCTGCTTTTCTAGGGTTCGTGAAAGTGGCTGCCGAGAGAGCCAGAGACGTTAGGGCGGCCGAAGCCTTCGTCTAGACGGGGCTTCTTCTTTTTCCTAGAGTTATCCGCATAGTTATCAGCCTCTCCCCTCTGAACAGCACCGCAGCCAGCATGAGAACTCCTATAGTGAACACAACCATCGCCGCAACATGGATGAACGCTGAGGCGTAAGCCTCCTGGTAAACATGTTGAAGGGCTATGATTACGTGCGTGTATGGGTTTAGCAGCAGTAGTGTTGAGAAGGGCTGCGGTATGGATGAGATATCCGCCAGTATCAAAGCTAAGAAGGGCGGCAGGATAAGCGGCATCTGCATCAAGCTCGCGAGCTGCTGTCCACCCCGCACATCGCCAGCCAGCACGCCGGCCAGAATACCTATTCCGAGCGTCGCAGTCATGGCCACGAAAAGAACTATTCCGAGGAAAACGAAGCTGAGCGAGCTGAGTTGTATTCCGACACCGTTCCCCGGAGCTAGGGCGATCCTCGAGAAGTAGAAGTACAGCCCAGCCATCATCGAGACTGTTCCCAGCAACGCTACAAGAGTAGAGCCCATCAGCTTCGCAGCAAGGATGCTCATCCTGCTTATAGGAAGCGTCAGCAGCATCTCGAGCGTCTTCGCCTCCTTCTCGAGGCCAACGCTCGTGGCTGCCACCGTTCCAGACGTAGCCACCACAATCAGGAGAACAATCGGAACGAATAGAGTCGTTGATAGGTACTGCTGAAACATCGTCTGGACTTCCTGAGCGGTCATCAACCTGTCCCTGTAGATGAGGCCGCCCGCCAAGCTTATGGGTTTCTTGTATAGCTGGACTGGGACGTTTGACTCGGCTGCAATAGTCTCGCCGACGACTTCGATGGCTTTCGAGACCTGTGATTCGATAGATGAGACACGCTGAACCTCGGACAGCGAGGCTGAGGTTATCAAAACATAGAGCTCCGCCACGGCCCTCTTTCCGTCAATCAAGCTCTGCGTAAACCCTTGCCCGACAACTATCGCAGCCCTCGCCTGATGGCTCTTCATCAAACCCACCACGTCCGAGCCGTGTACCACTAAGAGGTTGAAGCCGGCCGTCCTCAAGGCTTGTTGATAGACTGCGGCGTATCTTCCTCCGTCCATGTCGATGAAGAGCAGAGTCTGACGAGCTTGCGGCCCGTCCCCGGTTTCAGATGCAAGTGTGAACACCGTCCCGAGAACGGGGAAAACAATCAAAGGCATCAGCACTACTCCGACGAGGATTGTCTTCTCGTTGAAAAGCTCACGAACCTCTTTCGCGAGAAGAGGCCAAACCTTCACGCCGAGCCACCGGCCTTCTTGACGAAAAGCTCCTCCAGGTTTTCAACGCCGTGAGATTCTAGAAGCTGTCTAGGCCCGCCGCATTCGACGATCACGCCCTTGTTTATGAGGGCGATGACGTCGCAGAGATAACTTACCTCGAGCATGTTGTGGCTTGAGACTAGGAAGGTTGTGCCCTCGTCTGAGTACTGTTTGATGACCTGTCTGACGTAGACTGAGTGCTCTACGTCCAAGCCTGCGGTGGGTTCGTCGAGGATGGCCAAGCGTGGCTTTACCATTAAGCAGCTTGCGAGGAGTATTCTCCGCCTCATTCCCTTGCTGTATTCACCCATCTTCCTTCCCAGTGCTTCGCCCAGGCCTGAAACTGCAGCACCCCTCTCAACAGCTGAAGCGTCCATGTTGTAGAGGGTTTTCATCATCTTGAGGAAGCTTAATCCCGTGAGATGTTTGTAAACCCCGGCCTCCTCCGGCAGGTAGGAGACGAGCTTCCTCGCTTCAGCCGGTTCCTTCAAGACATCTTTTCCAAAGACTTTGGCTTCTCCACGGCTGGGCTTGAGAAGCGTTGCTAGAATCCTGAACAGCGTTGTCTTGCCGGCTCCGTTCGGGCCTATAACCCCGAAAACTACTCCCTCCTCGACCGTCAGCTCTACGTTCCTCAAGACAGGTGTCTGCCCGAAGAAACGCCAGAGCCCAGCCACCTCGACAGCCTTCACATCCATTCACCACAGCATCCATCATTTAGACTTTGGCTCACAGTTTATTACAGCCCACTAGCGTGAGGCGGCTGGTTTTGACCGAGAACGTTGCAACACTTTACGGCCTTGCTTCAGCTTTAACGTGGGGTGCTGGAGATTTTTACGGCGGCTACGCCTCGATGAAGGCCCGTGTCTCGGGCGTGGTTGCATATTCTCAGACAATCGGATGCACGCTACTACTAATCCTCGCAGTGGCGACAGGCGAGCGGCTGCCAAGCTTAACCGATCTGGCTTGGTCTATGCTGGGAGGAGTCTTCAGCGGCCTCGGACTGATCTCCTACTACGCAGCCCTTTCGAGGGCGAGCATGGGGTACGCAGCGCCTGCCACAGGAGTCCTGACGGCTGTCGTGCCCGCTGCTGCGGGCTCTTTTCTGGAGGGGAGTCCATCGGTGCAGCAAGCATTCGGCTTCTTCCTAGCTTTTGCAAGCATAGCGCTGGTGGCCGGGTTTTCGACAGACCATCTCAGGCCTCGGACGGTATCTTTACTGCCGGCGGCCGCCGGGCTGTGCTTCGGCCTCTTCCTAGTATTCTTAGGACAGGTGTCTGAGGGCTCTTACCTCTACCCGTTGATGGTGTCGAGGCTTTTAACGGTCGGGCTGGCTTTCGCCGTCATACGATCCGTGAAGAGCACACCACCCCCATCCAAGGCTCTGCCGTACGTAGTTGCGGCCGGCGTCTTCGACACGGCTGGAAGCTTCTTCTACCTTCTCGCCCGCCAAGCAGGAAGGCTCGACGTAGCCGGGGTGCTCTCATCACTCTACCCCGTCTCAACGGTGCTGCTCGCAAAAACAGTCCTCCGTGAAAAGCTCGGAAGACGCCGAACCGCCGGAATAGCGTTGGCAGCAGCCGCAACCACCATGATAAACACTTAATAAAAAACAACGGAAACCAAAAACCAGCCGGGGTAGCTCAGCCTGGTAGAGCGGCGGGCTGTTAACCCGTCGGTCGCCCGTTCAAATCGGGCCCCCGGCGACCAAAACTTTTCATCGAAGCCTTACAAGGAAGGATTAAATGACTAAGCCGATAACATTGCCAAGCCTCGACGACCCGATGCTGATGTGCGTGTACGCGCCTACTGTGTTGGAGTGTCTAAGCCTGTTGACTTTCCGTTCAGGTGATGTCGGAGTGTGTTAAAAATCGGTTGCGGAGTTGTTAGGTGTGCAGGAATACGTTGACAGCATCCACCCCGTGTTGTTGGAGCAGATATTTGGTGTGCTTAACAATATCCTTGTTGTTGAAATTTGTTTCGACAAACAGGTCTCCAACCTTTCTAATGCTTTTGAATTTGTGGCCGTTGGCGTGTTTTGGCTCGGTGTTCACTATGTAGGTAGAGCCACGAGGTAGTTTGACAGGTGGTTTGAGTTTATCTGTTGAGGACAACCATTCAACCGTAGCCACCAATAAGTCTCTCCAATATTCGAGGTCGAAGCTCCTCCCATCGGGAAAAACTATTTTTGTGAACTTGAGTTTTTCATGAGGTTTGGGCGTTATTTGTGTTAAGGGGGTTCCTTCAGGTTTGTGATGCTTGAACTCGATGCTTTGCGGAGGCATGCCTACGCCTGCGTGTCGCATTATGGAGAAAGCCTGTCTAACAACCTCGCCCGCATCCATGGAGTTTATGTCCCAGTGTGCTATGCGTTTCTCCGGCAGGGGTTTCTGAATCTGTGTGTCATAAACTTCCCATTTCGCCCCGTCTGTGGCGATGAAATATCTAACACCTTCCGAAACACAGTAGGAAATTTGCTGAAGCAAGTCCTCCGGCTTGCCGAGGGCTTTAACCCCGACGAAAGCAATTTTCCGTCCATTATGCAGCAGAGTGTAGTCGGGCTTGCCTGCTTGCGTTGTCATCTCCGGCACGAGCAACTCGGGGTTTTCCGTGTCCCACCCCAAAGCCCTGAGCAACGGGTCGACCAAGACGTATCTGGTCAGCGTCTCGTTTCTTTGAAGCTCGCCCCGATAATTGTTGACACGGGTTTTCAAAATTCCAACTAAATCTAACAGGTCTCGTAGGGACACGTTTTCGCTGGTTTAGCAGGATTTATAAGCTTTATACGCCGGTTCGTGGCTCTGGCGGTGGCTGGTGTTCTTACGTGTGGTTTTTGAAACATTAAATTCGGGCTGTTGGGTGGATAGACGAGTTTGAGCGAGTCTCAGTTCGAGGTTATTCTCGACCACTACCGCAACCCACGCAACTACGGAGAACTGAAGGATGCCTCGGTCAAGGTGAAGGACTCGAACCCGCTGTGCGGAGACGTGGTGGAGGTTTACCTCAGGATAAATGCCGACGGCGTGGTTGAAAAAGCCAGCTTCCGTGGACATGGATGCGCCATCAGCCAAGCCTCAACATCGATGCTCATCGAGTCTATCCAAGGCAAGAAGCTTGACGAGATAAAAGCTCTCGACAAGCAGCACGTCTTCGACATGCTAGGGATAGAAGTAGGGCCCGTGAGAGTCAAGTGCGCCCTCCTACCGCTTAAAGCGATCAAGACAGCAGCCTACACATACCTCGGGCTTAAGATGGACTCTCGAGAGTTCGAGGAATGAGCTTGGACGGGTTGATAGTGAAGCAGCCCTACGCTGGCCTGATAATTTCGGGGCGGAAGAAGTGGGAGATGAGGCTGTGGCCTGCGCCGGCCGGCAAGCTCGGCAAGAACGTCTACCTGCTGTCTGGAGGGTACGCCTTGGGAGTGGTCAGGGTTGTTGGTGTTCGAGGGCCTCTGAGCAGGAGCGAGATTTTCAGGCTTAGACGCTATCACTTGGGGGCAAGCACCAGATACAGGTACGGCTGGGTCTTGAAGGTTGTCAAACGGTTCAACAAGCCTCTGAAGTACAGGCATCCGCACGGCGCCGTGGTCTGGGTTAGAAACGTAGAGCTCAGCCGTTAAACCTTATTGGAGGCGGCCCATCAGAAAACATGGTTTGAAGCTGGTCAAGGACCCAGTACACGGCTACATCACCCTTACGGAGCAAGAGCTGGGCCTAGTCGACTCGAGAACCGTCCAGAGGCTCAGACGCATAAGCCAGCTGCCGCTAGTCCACCTAGTCTACCCCGGAGCACGGCACAGCAGGTTTGACCACTCGCTCGGATGCATGCATCTGGCGGGAGAGTTCGCCGACCACCTACGTCTAGACGAGTTGGAGAAAACCTTGGTGAGGGTCTCAGCCCTACTGCACGACGCAGGCCACACCCCCTTCTCCCACCTCCTTGAAGAACTCCTAGTCGTGAAAGGCCTAAGCCACGAGGACATGAGCATAAGAATCATACAGCAGGAGGTGGAGGTGTCCAAAGCGTTGACGCAAATGGGCATAACTGTGGACGACGTCGTAAACATGCTTAGAGGCCGGAGCAGGCTGAGCGGCTTAATCTCAGGACCGTTAGACGTAGACCGTCTAGACTTCCTGGTCAGAGACTCGTACTTCTCGGGTGCAACCTACGGCGTTGTCGACGTCAAGAGGATAATAAGACTGACGAAGCTGCTGGATGACGGGCCTGCGGTCGACAGCCGGGTGATTGGTGCCGTCGAGGAGCTGGCCATGGCTAGATACCACTCGTTCATCAACATCTACTTTCACCACGCCGTCAGAGCAGCTCAGCTTCTGCTGCTGCGTGGAGCGCTCATCCTCGGCGACGTGCTAGACTTCGGCGGAATGACTGTGGATGAGTACCTTGAGCACGACGACTTCACTACTTGGTGTTTGCTGAAGAACAGAGAGGAGACACGCTGGGTTATCAGGAGGCTTGAGAGGCGTGTTCTGCCGAGAAGCGTGTTCGAGAGACAGTTCTTCGGCGGGGACGGGCCTCGGCTAGACTTGATGGACAGGGATGAGGTCGAGAAGAAGGTGGCCGACGAAGCAGGTCTAGACCCTGTCAAGGTGTTCGTCGACTTCTCGTACGCACCGCCGTTGACCAAGTACGGGCCCGGCGAAATCAAGATTCACCCACCAGTCGAAGCCGAGTCGTGGATACTGCAGCAGCTCTCCAAACCCCTCAAGCTCGTGCGCGTGTACGTCGATCGGGATGTTCAGAGGGTTGACTCGGTCAGGGCCGCCGCCGATGAAGTCTTCTCAAAAAAGGCTTAACCCCTTCGTATACCTCACGACTAACCTCGTCAACCGGCTTGTCGTTGCTGACTTGGACAACCCTGCGGAACCTTCGCAGAGTCCTTAGATACTCTCTCCGGACTTTTCTGAGGAAAGCAGCCGTCTCATACCTCTGACGAGACTTCCCAAGCCTTCTAAGAGCTTCCTCAGGCGGGATGTCGATGAAAACAACAACGTCAGGCCTCAAAGCATACCGGTTGACCTCCTCCACCCATTCCCTCCTTCCCGTCGCAGCGGTCTGGTAAGCAAGTGAGGAGAGAACACTCCTGTCAGACACAACTACGCAGCCCCTCGCCAAAGCATCAACCACCACTTCCCTGAGAACCAGCCTATCGGCTGCAAACAAGAGAGCCAAAGCATCCTCGGGCAGGCGCTTGGCCCTCAAGGCCTTCCTTAGAACCCTTCCGACCTCGCTTTCTGACGGCTCGTGAACCATCACAACCCTGAAGCCTTCCTTCCTCAGCCTGTCTGCGAGAAGCCGTACATGAGTTGTCTTACCTGCTCCGTCTATTCCCTCAACCGCAACGTACAGCCCTCTGCTCAACAGGTTCATTCACGTCGAGGAAGATTTAAATCCGGATTCGTGGCTAAAGCCTCATGGCAGGTAAGATTTTCAGCAAGGATGTTACCGAGGGTCCTGAGAGAGCGCCTCACAGGTCTATGCTCAGGGCTGTGGGGTTGAGGGATGAAGATTTCGCCAAGCCGTTCATAGGCGTGGCGAGCACGGGCAACGAGGTAACTCCTTGCAACCTTCACCTCAACGGCTTGGCTGAGAGGGCGAAGAACGGTGTGCTGGACAGCATGGGCGTCGGCATCCAGTTCACCACCATCGCAGTCAGCGATGGAATCTCGATGAACACGGAGGGAATGAAAGCCTCGTTGGTGAGCAGGGAGGTCATAGCCGACTCTATCGAATTGATGTGCTTCGCCCAGAGGTTCGACGGCTTGGTTGGCATAGCGGGCTGCGACAAAAGCCTTCCAGGAACCGTGATGGCCATGGCAAGGCTCAACATCCCGTCGGTCTTCCTGTACGGCGGCACAATCCTCCCCGGCAAGTACATGGGCAGGGATGTAACGATACAGGATGTCTACGAGGCTGTGGGCGCTTACAGCACAGGCCAGATGACTCTTCAGCAGCTCATCGAGCTGGAGAAAGTTGCATGCCCGACTGAGGGCTCGTGCGCAGGCCTGTACACAGCCAACACCATGGCCTCGGCAATAGAGACCATGGGAATGTCCCTCCCGGGCACGGCATCCATCCCAGCAGTAGACCAGCGCATTTACGACGCGGCTTACAGGTCTGGCGTCCAAGTGATGAAGCTTCTGGAAAACGGCATAAAGCCGCGGGACATACTGACCTACGAGGCTTTCGAGAACGCTGCGACCGTTGTCAGCGCCATGGGCGGCTCGACCAACGCGGTGCTGCACCTGCCAGCCATCGCCCACGAGGCGGGTGTAAAATTCGACATCGACGTCTTCGACAAGATAAGCCGAAGAACTCCACACATCGCTGACATGAGGCCAGGCGGCCGTTTCGTGATGGTTGACTTGGACAGGGTGGGCGGCGTCCCCGTTGTCTTGAAGAAGCTTCTCGATGCAGGCCTGCTCCACGGCGACACCCTAACGGTCACGGGCAAAACTCTCGCCGAAAACCTGCGGGAGTTCAAGCCCAAGGAAGGCGGAGAGGTTGTGAGACCCATCACCAACCCAATACATCCAACTGGCGGCATAGCCATCCTAAAAGGCAGCCTAGCACCCGAGGGAGCGGTGGTAAAGTCCACAGCATCCACGGTTGAGACGTTCAGAGGCCCTGCGAAAGTCTACGACTCCGAGGAAGAGGCTTACAGAGCGCTCCTGCGCCGTGAGGTAGTCGCAGGCGACGTCATCGTCATAAGGTATGAGGGCCCTAAGGGAGGTCCGGGAATGAGAGAGATGCTGGCAGTCACGGCGCTCGTGGTCGGTCAGGGGTTGAAGGAGAAGGTAGCCTTGATAACCGACGGAAGGTTCTCAGGAGCGACCCACGGCCTGATGGTTGGCCACGTCTCGCCCGAGGCAGCGGTGGGCGGCCCTCTGGCGGCTATCCGCAACGGCGACACCATAGTCATCGACGTACCTCGGCGCAGGCTTGACGTGGAGCTTGACGAAGCCGAGGTCAGGAAACGGCTGCAGGCGTGGACTCCTCCAAAGCCCCGTTATTCATCGGGCGTTTTGGCGAAGTACGCCAAGCTGGTCGGGTCGGCGAGCAAGGGCGCTGTCTGCGGCTGAAAAGGGTTTTAAGCACGTTATTCGACTGTATGGACAGCGTTTTGACGAGGTGCGTCGGCTTTGCCACTGCCCGGCCAAGAGTGGGAGGAAAAACGCCAGCAAGTAGTCCAGCTCCTCGAGACCATTATAAACGACACGGAGACCCCTCGGAACATAAGGAGGATAGCTAAACAGGCCTCCGACGAGCTTTTCAACGAAAGATACAACCCGGCTGTGAGAGCGGCCAACTCCATCGAGCTCATCGAGGAGATAATCAACGACCCCAACATGCCGTCCTTCACAAGAACCCAGCTCTGGATGGCGATAAGCATCCTCGAAACAATACGTTCCTCTCACGCGTAGAAAAAATAAATCCTCCAAACCATTAGTTGCTACGCAGTTGTTGCGCAGAGTAATAAGATACGTCCTAGTTCTGGCCGGCGTATACGTCCTCTCCATCATACTGAAGCTCAACACAGCTCAAACACTCTCTCTGATTGTTCTAGGTGGATTGATTGGAGCCACCTTGATGTTCTGGAGGTTTAGGCTTGTCTTCGCCTTCTTCGCGCTAACCTTCATGCTAGCAGCCAATCTCATCGATGTTGAGCTACTCATCGAGTACGCGCATCTGGACACCATACTGTTCCTAGCATCCATGATGATCGTCGTTGGATACCTTGAGGAAGCACGGTTCTTCGAATTCACGATCGACAAACTGTTGCCTGTCTTGGGAGACAGGCCCAGGGTCCTTGTCGTCTTTTTCATGGTTGTGTCGGCGGTCCTAGTTGCGTTGGTTGATGAAGTCACCTCGATACTAATCATGGTGGCCATACTGCTGGACTTCACCACGAGGTATAACCTCAACCCAGTCAACTTCATCATGATGTCTATATTCGCCACAAACATCGGAAGCGCTGCTACAGTCATCGGAAACCCTGTGGGAATATTGATAGCGTTTCAGGCGGACCTAGGTTTTCTAGACTTCCTGAGATGGAGCACACCAATTTCGGCAATTGCCCTGATTGTGTGCATCGCTATCAACCTCTACTTATTCCGGCGAGATATTTCACAGTTGGCTGCGGCCATGAAGGCTAATAGCGGGCAGGCGGTTCTCGTGGAGAATGATGACAAGCCCGACGTAAGACTGCCCGCCGCTGTCTTTCTATTGATGATAGCCACCCTCGTTCTACACGCCAAGATTGAGGAGGTGTTGGGGCTGGAAAAAAACGTCATGCTCCTCGGCGTCCCATTATTCTTCGCCGGGTTCGTACTCCTACTCGAACGAGAAAGAGCGAGAGAGCTTGTCGAGAGGAGGATAGACTGGTGGACGCTGCTTTTCTTCATGACCTTTTTCGCAAGCGTCGGGACACTCGTTCACACGGGGGCAACGAAGGTTTTTGCTGGGATGATTCTGGAGATGGGGGTGGATATCCCGATAATCATGCTGTTGCTGACATTTCTCGCGGGGTTGATGTCCGCCTTCATGGACAACGTGCTGGCCGTAGCTACATGGATACCTGTAATCAAAACACTTGGAGAATTCGGCATAAACGCCTTCCCACTCTGGTGGACCATGCTGTTCGCAGGAACCTTCTGGGGCAACTTATCCATCATAGGCAGCACAGCAAACATAGTTGCTGTAGGCTTGCTTGAGAAACGTGAACGCATACACATAACGCTTAGGCAGTGGATTTTGGCCGGCTCCGCTACAACGTTTCCAACAGTTCTCATCGCCTTCCTTCTCCTGCTACTGCAGACCCCGCTGATGGTTTAGTCTTCCATGGGCTTTGCTATGATAACAATCCTGTCCCTCTTCTTCGAAACCCACACCCCATACCCGTGGTTCAAAAGAGTAGCCAGACAGTCATGCCACGGAAAGTAAGCGGGCTCGTTGACCGTGATCTCAAAGCCTCCGTACTCCGTGTTTATTTCACCCGTTTTACCTATCTGAATCTCGAGACACTGCTTGATGTCATGGCCCAGCTTCTCAGCCGCCCGCTGCGGCTTCACAGCATGGGGGCGGGCGTGAGGGTATTTAAGCGTGGCGTGTATTAATTTAAATACGTACAACGCTTAAAACCGTCGAACAACGTGTGAAGACATCGGTAGCATTCCAAGGCGAGCGCGGAGCTTACAGCGAGGAAGCCATAGTGTCTTTCTTCGGGGAGGAGGCCGAGACAGTTCCATGCAAAACCATCCGAGACGTCTTCAAGTATACGGAGGCGCGTGTGGTCGACTACGGTGTGGTGCCGGTTGAGAACAGCATCGAGGGCAGCGTAGCAGAGACCTACGACATGTTCCTCAACTCCAGCGTCAAGGTCGTTGGAGAGATCATCCTCAGGATAAGACACTGCCTGATAGCTCTGCCTGAAACGAGCCTCAACGAGGTCAGGGTCGTCTATTCTCATCCACAAGCCCTCGCCCAGTGCCGTGGTTTCCTCACCTCGCTGGGCGCCGAGACCGTGGTGACGTACGACACAGCCGGAAGTGTAAAGATGATTGGGGAGAGGGGGTTGAGGGAGGCTGCTGCGGTGGCTAGCGAACGGGCTGCGAAGCTTTACGGCTTGAAAGTTCTAGCCAAAGGAATAGAGGACTATGGCCACAACTACACAAGGTTCCTTGTGGTTTCGACGAAGGACGCCCCTAGTCAGCCCGACAGTAAGACATCGATAATATTCTCGACCACGCACAAGCCCGGCGCACTGTACAACGCCCTAGGCGCCTTCGCCCGAAACAACATCAACCTGACGAAGATAGAATCTAGGCCGACTAGGCAGAGACCCTGGGAGTACTACTTCTTCGTGGATTTTGAGGGGCATCAGGAGGATGATAAGGTCAGGAGAGCGTTGGTGGAGCTTGCGTCTCTCACGACCTTCGTCAAGGTTTTAGGCTCCTACCCTAGGGCCCGCACCGAGCCTTGAAGGAATGTGTTGAGGATTTGGCGCAGGTTTTTAACCTAGCGGGCTGAAAGTAGTAAACGGCGTCAGACAAGGTAATGAACAGGCGAGACAAGGCTCCGGTTCCGTTGAAGGTCGAGGACCTGCCCAGCCTCGTGCGGGTTGTAGCCTCACGGGCAGACTACATCCCTCCACTGCACTACTTCAAGATAGGCTCGAAGCACGTCTTAGCCCACCTCTTCACCCTACCCTTCAGAAAATACAGCATCCCTCTGCTGGTTTACGTCGAGACGGCGGCAAGGCCCCTGCAGTACGTCGTCTACACCCCTCTAGAGCATGAGATGGCCCGTTTCTCAGAAATCCCCGAAACAGGGAGGTTTGTGTCTTTCCCGATCGTGGAGGTGGAGCCTGTGCCAGAGCTCGTCAGGAAAGCTTTAACAGCCACTGCGGCGAGAAAAATTCCCGGACTTGAATCCGTCCACGTAAAATCCCTCGACTCGCTGATGCGGCTTGTCTCAGCCATGACGGACGAAGCCTCCAACCCGCCTCTCTGGTGCTTCAAGAAGGGCGGTCAATACCTGGCCGGCGTCATATATCCTCTGTTCGAGTACTACGACTCGGCTGCCCTCCCCCTGGTCTACTTCACAGAGCTGGAAGCCAAGCCCGCAGCTCCCTTCATAGCTTACAAGCCTGTTTCAGGCGGCGGCTCCGTCCACTTCACAGACTCCGTCTCCGATGCACGCTACGTCTACGGCCGGCTAGTCTTCGTCGAAAGCTTCCCGTTCAGGCTCTAAGTCTTCCAGAGCTCCTTCCGCAGCAGGTCTCTGACAGCCGTCCTCATAAGAGCGCTCCGGCTCGGGTAAACTCCTTTCTTGATGAGCTCGTCCATCCCGTCTATCAAAGCCTCAGGCATTTTGACCGATATCAGCTTCATACCAAGCGTACCGTATTACCTCCAGCTGTATTAAAGCTTGGCCCAAGACATGGGTGAGAAAGGTCTATAAAAAGCCTTATCCCGTCCATAGCTAGGTGTGATGTAGTATGGCAGCAACAGTTGGTACGCCTACGCAGCCTGTTATAATTTTGAAGGAAGGAGCGAAGAGGATGCGTGGAAGGGAAGTGCAGAGCGCCAACATCATGGTGGCGAAGATCATCGCCGAGACCATGAAGTCTTCGCTCGGCCCGAGGGGGATGGACAAGATGCTGGTCGACAGCTTCGGCGACATAGTCATCACCAACGACGGAGCGACAATCCTGAAGGAGATGGACGTCGAGCATCCTGTGGCCAAGATGCTGGTGGAGGTTTCGAAGGCTCAGGACGAGGAGGTGGGAGACGGGACAACGTCAACTGTTGTCCTAGCCGGCGAGCTGCTGGCCAAGGCTGAGGAGCTCATCGAGAAAGAAGTCCACCCGACAATAGTTATCGAGGGATACAGGAAGGCGGCTGTCAAAGCGTTGGAGATACTCGACGAGATCGGCATAAAGGCCAGCCCGACTGACAAGGCGTTGCTGAAGAAAGTCGCCAAGACAGCCATGATAAGCAAGCTTGTGAGCGAGGAGGCGGACTACTTGGCCGACGTCGTGGTCGAGGCCGTGACCCGGGTGGCTGAGAAGGTCGGTGATAAGTGGAAAGTTGACTTGGACGACGTCAAGCTGGAGAAGAAGGAGGGTCAGTCGCTGAGGGATACGTCGCTGGTTGAGGGAATTGTCCTCGACAAGGAGGTTGTCCACGCAGACATGCCTAAGCTCGTCAGGAATGCGAAGATCGCTCTACTCGATGCGGCGCTGGAGATTGAGAAGACGGAGTTTGACGCTAAGCTGAACATCGAGTCGCCGGAGCAGATGAGGGCTTTCATGAAGCAGGAGGAGGACATGCTGAAGCAGATGGTTGAGAAGATAGCCTCCACAGGCGCGAACGTCGTCCTCTGCCAGAAGGGCATAGACGACCTCGCCCAGTACTTCCTAGCCAAGAGAGGCATAATGGCTGTAAGGCGGATAAAGAAGAGCGACATGGACAAGCTGGCTAAAGCCACGAACGGCCGTGTAATATCACGGATCGACGACCTAACGCCTGCTGACCTTGGCAAGGCTGCCTTGGTCGAGGAGAGGCGTGTGGGGGAGGACAAGATGGTGTTCGTGGAGGGCTGCGACAACCCAAGGTCCTTAACCATCCTCATACGAGGCGGCACTCAGAGGATTGTCGACGAGGCTGAGAGGTCGCTGAAGGACGCCATCAACGTTGTCAAGGACGTTATCGTTGAGGGGAAGGTAATCGCAGGCGGCGGAGCGGGGGAGATCGAGACAGCGTTGAGGCTGAGGGATTATGCAAAAACTCTTCCGGGGAAGGAGCAGCTGGCTGTGAACAAGTTCGCCGAAGCACTTGAGGCTATTCCGTCGCAGCTGGCTGAAAGCAGCGGCATGGACCCGATCGAGGCCATCGTCAGCCTTACGTCTAAGCACAAGGAAGGCGGTCTGACGTACGGCATAAACGTCTTCAAAGGCGAGATAGCGGACATGCAGAAGCTCGAGGTGATAGACCCGCTGCTGGTGAAAAAGCAGACTATCAAGTCTGCCGTCGAAGCTGCGGCCATGGTGTTGAAGATCGACGACATCATAGCTGCATCAAGGTTGGAGACCCCTTCACCAGGCAAGAAGGGAGAAGGAAAGGAAGAAGGCGGAGTTGGCGAGTCAGAAGACTGAATTCAAGCCCGCCCCCAACCGCCTTACAAAGTACGAGAAAGCAAGGATTATCGGCGGACGGGCCCTCCAAATTTCTCTAGGTGCTTTCCCGCTAGTCGAGGTAAGGCCCGAGGACACACACATAGACATAGCTCGGAGAGAGTTTGAGCGCGGCGTCCTGCCTATCATCATTAGAAGGAAGCGGTCTGACGGGAGCTACGTAGACATCCAGCTGAGAGACCTGGTCAGGGAAAGCAGGTGATTGGGCTGAGCGACGACACGAGGGCGTGGAGAGATGCATCCATTCTTCTGGCAGCCGTCGCTGCCTTCTCCTCGGCTCTGCAGCTGGCGGGCTTCCAGCTAACACCCGTCTTTTCATTCTTCTCCATTTACCTGCCACTTCTTCTTTCTGTTGCCGTGTTTGCCTTCAAGGTTTTTCAGAGAAGGCGAGCGTATTAAGTACAGAAGTCTGTGGTATTGTGTTTAGTTCACACGATAAACAATAATAAAAGCAGGCGTAAAAAGCCTCATACAGTTATGTATCGTGGAGGCGTAAAAGACCTTCGTGGATGGGGTGGTAAAACCGCCCGCTTCAACTACAACAGGTCAAGGCAGCTGCTCAGCGAGGTCGTCCACTCATTCCTCAGCCTTCACGGTCCCGATGAACTTGTCGAGGGGTTCGCCGAGCCCTTCTTCACAGACTTCATCATAGTTCTCAGCGACCTTGACGAGACGTGGGGCGACTCGACCCTCGTGATGGGGACCATTCTGAAGGAGTGCTTGAATGTGAGGAACGGAGTAGTTGCTCTGGGCGGTCGGTTCGCAAACCGTTTCAAAATTCCCCAAGAGTTGCCGCAGGTCGGCCAACTGTTCGGCTTCACGGAGAGACAGGTGGAGCACTTGCTGTACTGCAGCAGGATGGTGGCTAAAACGGACAGCGTAGCTCTTCAGGACGGCTACGACCTCTACTTCCACATGATGGTCCTCTCCCACAGCGGGATGTGGTCCGTCATCCAGCAGAGCCTCAACCCCTACTCACAGTCCGTTAGACGTTATCACTGGTTCTCGGGATATCTGCGGAGCTTCGTCGAGGAGCCTCACACAGGTATCATCTCCGCCGAGAAGAGGCCAAGGGTCTTGGACATGACCGCTGAAGCGAGCAGAAGCTCGAGGAGGGCGTCTCTCGAGGTCTTGTCCCAGAGTGTTTCGAGGCTGCAGAGGTTATACGCTTTCGGCAGGTTGGCTAACCAGACGACGCTGAGCGATGAAGGAAAGCAGGTGGCTGATTTTCTACGGCCTAGTGAGAAGATAAACTGGTCCGTTCTGCACGAGCTGGAGAATAACGCTCCGAAGGACTATGAGCAGTTGCTTGCCGTTAAAAAGGTTGGGAGGGGGATTATCAGGCTGCTGGCGTTCAGCGTCTACGTCCAGTACGGCATCATGCCGAGCCTCACCGACCCAGCTCTCGAGCCTCTTGAGGCTGTGAAGAGGTACAGCGAAGACCATTTCCTGTGGAGGCTTCAGCAGGTTGTCGATGCTTTGAAAGCGTCCAAGCTTTCGCCCGAGTTCAAGAGGCACGGGTTGAGGAGGCTGGGCGAGGTTTTCGGCTCACGGGACGTCGAAGCCGTTTCCGGCTAGGTCTTCCCAGCTATGAAGTCTTCGACCATTCTCCTAGCCACGTCGTCGGGATGCTGTCTGGGAGGTGATTTCATGAAGTATGCAGAGGGGCCCTCAAGCACTCCTCCAACGCCTCTGTCCCGCGCTATCTTGATGCATCTGACGGCGTCTATAACCACGCCCGCCGAGTTGGGGCTGTCCCAGACCTCCAGCTTAACCTCCACGTTCAACGGAGCGTTGCCGAATGAAGACCCCTCGATCCGTATGTAGGCCCACTTACGGTCCTCCAGCCATGGAACGTAGTCGCTCGGCCCTATGTGGATTCTGTCGAGGCTAAGCTCGTAGGGAATGAGAGACGTGACTGCCTGCGTCTTAGAGATCTTCTTGGACTGCAGCCTCTCCCTCTCGAGCATGTTTAGGAAGTCGGTGTTGCCGCCGAAGTTCAGCTGATAGCTTCTCTCGATCTTCACGCCTCTGTCGACGAAGAGCTTGGTAAGGACTCTGTGGAGTATCGTTGCACCGACTTGGGACTTGACGTCGTCTCCTATCAGCGGGATGTTGCGTTTTGCGAAGACTTCCTGCCATCTCTTCTCACGTGCTATGAAGACCGGGATGCCGTTGACGAAGCCTGTTCCGGCCATCAACGCCTGCTCGACATACCATTTCGTAGCCGACTCGCTTCCCACGGGGAGGAAATTCACAACAACGTCGGCCCCAGAGCTTTTCAGCACGTCTGCCACGTCAACCGTCGGGGAATCATGCTTTACCACGACATCCTTCAAATACTTGCCGATGCTGTCATGAGTCATCCCACGCATGACCTCGACGCCTAGATGCGGCACGTCGGCGAACTTCAGCGTGCAGTTCGGCTTCTGGAAGATAGCTTTGGAAAGGTCGAGGCCCACCTTGTTTCTGTCGACGTCGAACGCAGCCACGAACTCTACGTCGCCTACATGGTAGCCTCCGAGCCTTGTGTGCATGAGTCCCGGAACAAGAGCATCGTCGTCCACGTCCTTGTAGTAGTAGACTCCTTGGACGAGGGCTGAGGCGCAGTTGCCTACTCCTATTATGGCTACTTTTACCTTGGGCATGTTTTTCGAGTGTTTTGCATGGCTAAATACTTTATGTTCGTAAAATAGCTCATCCCAGCCGGCTCGCCAACCCGGCGAGGAACCTCTTCGCCTCCATGAGAGTCTTGACACCCTTGGGCGTGATGGTGTAGTACTTCCTAGACGGCCCCCGGCTGCCCTTGGCCATGTTCACAACCCTGATAAGACCGCTCCTCTCAAGCCTGTAAAGCACGACGTACGACGTCACCTCCCCCGGCTTGAACCCGAATTCCTTCTCGACCATGCTCCGGACCTCGTAGCCGTAGAGAGGTTTCCTGCTCAGCAGGGTGAGGACGTAGAGCCAGAGGTTTTCATGCGTAAGCTTCCGGACAAGCCTTTCGTACGCCAACCCGCGGCATCGACAACATCCAACGACGTCTTAAGCATTAGGTTGATAAGATGCTTAAGCGGTTCAGCGTGCATGGTTAAGACGCTGGCGGTCAAGAAACGGCTGTCGAGGGAGATGAGGAGGGCTTGGGCCACGCCTGCATGGGTTGTTGCCAAGACCCGGAGGAATGTAAGAACGTCTAGACGGAGGAGGCACTGGAAGAGGTCGAAAATAAAGCCTTAGGTCAGCTTAAAGAAGCTTGAGGCTTTCTTGAGGGCGTCAGCTAAGGCGTCAACCTCGTCGGGCAGGTTGTAGAGGTAGAAGCTGGCTCTCGTGGTAGCTGTTAGACCCAGCCAAGTATGCGTCGGCATGGCGCAGTGATGACCGGCCCTCACGCATATTCCGAAGCCGTCGAGGTACGAAGCCAGGTCGTGTGGGTGGACGTCTCCGAGGTTGAAGGCAACCAGCCCGCATCGGTGTCGCGGGTTCTCGGGCCCGTACACCTTGACGTGCTTTAGCTCCGACAGCGTCTCCAAGGCCTTGGCTGTGAGGATATGCTCGTAGTCCCTCACCTTCTCCAACCCTATGGATTTGAGGTAGTCGACGGCAGCTCCAAGCCCGACAGCTCCAGCTATGTTCGGCGTTCCCGCCTCAAACTTCCAAGGCACCTCATTCCACACACTCCTGTCCAAGTAAACCTCCTTAATCATCTCGCCACCACCCATGAAAGGCTCCATCCCCTCCAGCAGCTCACGCCTGCCGTACAACACGCCTACACCCGTCGGCCCCAGCATCTTATGCCCGCTGAAAGCCATGAAATCACAGCCAATATCCTGGACGTCGACAGGCATGTGGGGCACCGACTGAGCTGCGTCGACGACGGCCAGGGCTCCGTGCTCGTGGGCGGCTTTCGTCAATTGTTTTGCGTCGTTGATGGTGCCGAGTACGTTGGATGCGTGGACGAAGCTGAGGACGCTGGAGTCCTTGAGCTGGTTGTCTAGGTTGCTGAGGTCTAGGTATCCGTCGCTGGTCAGCGGTATGTAGTCGAGCTTGAGGCTTTTTTGCCTCGCTACGAGCTGCCAGGGGACGATGTTGCTGTGGTGCTCCATCATCGTCAGAACGATTTTGCTGTTTGGGGAGAGGTTGTTCAACCCGAGGCTGTATGCCACTAGGTTTAACGCTTCCGTTGTGTTCCTGACAAACACTATCTCACGGGGGCTGCGTGCGTTTATGAACTCGGCCACTTTTCGCCGAGCTTTCTCATACTCTTCGGTAGCCTCCACGCTCAACCCGTAAATTCCCCTGTGGACGTTTGCGTTTTGAGACATGTAAAACCGTTCGACAGCCTCTATCACCTGCCGCGGCTTCTGGCTTGTCGCCGTACTGTCCAGATAAACGAGTGTCTTCTCCTGCTCGAATATTGGAAAATCCTTCCTGACCCTGTAAGGGTCGATGGGAAGGGCCTTCACCATGACCTCATTCCTGCTCGGTGATATATAGCTTCTGCAACTCGTCCAAGATTTTTGAAAGATATAACGTGTTCAGCCTGTATCTGCCGTGACCTACGTAAACGATGTAGGGGTTAGCGGCCAGAAGCTGTTCAAGCTGGTCGCCTCGGAGCCCTGTTAACAACGTCAATTCACCTAACGTGAAACTGCTTTCAGAAACACGACCCATCATATTAGCCGCGACTCTACCAATCATATACACCAACAATCTCCCCATGCCTTGTGGATAAACTTTCTTTAACAAAACCGTTCCATCATCTGCTATCATGAAAAACTCTTTTAACCTCGTTGCTACTTTACTCAACTCCGCTTTTTCATCATAAAGTAGCAGCTCAAGACCAGCTTCAGAGTTTTTCATCGCGGCTCACTGCTTAGCCGCCATCGACCTTTCGACGCTGTCTAATATTTCCTGGAGCTTGGCCAGCTGAACGGTGTATCCTCCCCTTTCGACTGCAAAAACCAGATACTGGTTTTTGAGTTCTGTAAGACGTGCGGCGACTGTGAAATATTCGGCGCCTATCGCAGCTGAGATTTCCTCTATGCTGGCTAAATCGCTTTCGACCAGGCCCAACTCTCTGGCGATTCTTTTACCCGTAAGGTAGAGCAGTATCTGCGAACGTATGGGCAGTCTGTCTTTCTGCACCATGAAGACTACTTTCCCATCGCGCGTAAGTCTTATGAAACGTTTCGTCCTGTCAACGAGGGCTGCCGACAACTCTTCTTCGTCAACGATCAGCTCCCGGAGCTTTCGCTTAAGCTCCCCCTCAGCCATGCTTGAAATTATTTTTTCTGTAATAATAAATTTTTCGTAAAAATGATTGTGCCCGAAAAATCTGGAGGTTCACCCTGAATAAACCGGTCTTTTCGAAACCTCGGTCGGTAACGGTAAGGGCCTGAACGGGTATCCGCTGATTTCTTTCCTGATCCGTTTGACAAGTGTTTGGACAGACATTTGTCTTATTTTCCTCTCCCCTCTCATCCTTATCGACAGTTTTCCCGACCGGGCTTCCTTGGCTCCCAGCGTTGCTATGTAGGGTATCCAGCTTGTCTCAGCCTCGTAGACCTTCTTGCCTAGACTTTCAGGCCTTTCGTCCACGTCGACCCTGATCCCTTCCCGTGATATCTTTTCAGCCAGCTTCAAAGCCCTCTGCACATATTTTTCTGTGAGCGGCAGTATCCTTAGCTGGGTTGGGCTGAGCCAAGTGGGAAGCGACGGCGGGCTCCTGTGGAGAGCCGAGTCGACGACCGAGTAAAGGTATCTCTCGACAGTGCCTATTATAGCCGTGTGCAGTATTATTGGATGTTTCTTCGAGCCGTCGCTGTCAACGTAAGCTATGCCAAACCGTTCAGCGTTGCCAACATCTATTTGGACGGTGCCTATCTCCCGCGGCCTGCCGAGCTTGTCTACTATGTGGTACTCGATGTTCAGGACCCAGTAGTAGCTGCTGTTCTCAGGGTAGAATGCTACAAGAACGGGTTTACGCTCTCTTTCAAGAAGTCTTCGAAAGAACTCACGGTTAGACTCGAAGAAGCGTTGTGAGGTTAGGTTGTAAAGCGAATAGTAGTCCCTGCCCAACTTCTCCATTTCGGAGTATATTCTGTCGTGGATTTTTTCCACCATCTTGAAGGCTTGGTCCATGTCCTTGCAGAAAACATGCAGGTCTGGCATGGTCATTTTCCTAAGCCTAAAGCCTAGCACAAGCTCACCTCTCTGCTCTAACCTGTAGCTGTCAGCGACTTCGAACATGCCGAACGGCAGGTTTCTATAGCTGACCACCCACCTTCTCGCGAGAGCGAACTGCTGGAAGCAGGCGGCGTATCGCATGACGTGAGGGCTTCCGTCAACATCTACGCGGTACATTTTCTGGCCGAAGAGGCTGGCGTGTTCTCTTATCGGCTTGCTTTCAAGGCTGAACATGTTTGTGCCTTTGACGAAATAGACGGGGAAGCCAAGCTCTCTAACTATCTGTGAAGCGTAGTCGGAGATGAGGTCGTATACGAGCGCGCCTTCGGGGCCGAAGTGCATGTGCCCGCTGTCGGAAAGTTCTTCCCAGGCTATTCCAAGCCTTTTGAAAACTTTGTTGTGCGCCGGCTCCTCAACCTCCGGCGCCGTTTTTCCCAAGGCTTCCTTCTCAACCAAAAGCTTAAACTCTTCATCCACCGCTATGTCATACACTTTTTCAGGGTCCAGCAGACGTCCGTCCAAGCTCAGTATGGCGTATTTCTTTTCGATGGTGGGCTGTTTAGCGGCTTGGATTGTTGATTGGTTGAAGGCTCTGGACCTTTCGGCCAGCGGGTGGCCTTTAACGCTGACGGCGAGTGCTTTGTTCCAGCCGAACGGCGACCGGTGGACCTCGACTCCTTGCCTGACCGCCATCTTCTCCATGGTTTTCAAGACCTCGAGAGCGTGCTCGGGCTTGGCAAGCTCCTTGCTGAGGTGGGCGAACGGGTAGATGACGAGCCTGCCGACTTTGAGCCTCCGCATGAACTCTAAGGCGTCGGCTACGGCAGCTTCAGCCACTTTTTCATCGTCGTCAGGCTCCACAGAAGCCAGCATCAGCAGAGCTTCCTCAACCCGCTGAACCTCGCCGGAGGAATCCTCAGCCACGGCAGCCTCACGCCTCACGGGCCTGTACTCGACGTAGTCGACGTGCAGCTCCAGAACTCTCAACGGAATACCGCAGACACGCCCCCTCTATTAAAGTATCGTCGACCAGATGCCTAAACGTAGATATTCTACGGCCCCGCCTTGAGGATGTGGAGATGTCTGCCGTCGACAGGCTGGCTGGCGTGGTCTCTGCCAGAGTTTTGGCCGGCGACGAGGTTCTACGATTGTACGGGGTGGACGGGCTTCGTGAGTTCCGCGGGTTTAGGCGAGGCTACGTGGTCAAAAGGGTTGCGGTGGTTTTGCCGAGGAGTACGGAGGAGGTTGTCGAGGTTGTTGAAGCCGCCAACAAGCTGGGTGTGCCGCTGGTTCCCGCCGGGGGTTTGACTGGGTTGATGGGCGGCGCGATGCCGATAACTGACTGCGTGGTCGTAGACATGCGTGAGATGAAGAAAGTTCTCCACGTTAGCAGGGAGGACTTGCTCGTAGAGTGTGAGGCTGGGATAACGATGGACGAGCTTGACAGAACTGTTCAACCGGCTGGGCTTACGGTCGGCCACGACCCTTGGACGAAGAAGTACGCAACGGTTGGAGGATGCATAGCGACCAACGGCATGGGCTACACTGCAGCGGCCTACGGCTCGATGCGTAGACAAGTGCTCGGGCTGGAGGCCGTCCTCCCCACCGGGAGAGTGTTGAAGACACGAGCCGTCGAAGACCAGTCAACAGGCCCCAGCCTAACACAGCTTTTCGTCGGCAGCGAGGGGACGCTAGGCATAATCACCAAAGCCGTCCTCAAGCTTCATCCAACACCGGAGGAAAGGCGTTTACAAGCCTACCGGTTCGAATCCTTCGACAAGGGCTTTAGAGCAGTGGTGGAGGTCTGCTCTTCAGGCGTCAACCCCGCCATGGTCGAGTACGGCGAGGTTTTCAACCATCCTTCAGAACCAACGACAGCACCTGAAAGCGAGCTTTTCCTCATGTTCGAGGGCCCTCATAAGCTCGTCGACGCCAAGGCAGCGCTGGCTGGAGAAATCGTCCAGAAACATTCCGGCGTCAGGCTGGAGGATTCGAGAGCCGAGGAGTTCTGGAGCCGCCGACACGACGTAGCAGACTTTTACGTCGAAAACGTTAGCAAGACAGGCCATCACCCCTTGTGGGGAGACGTGTTTTTCGACTTCATCCACGTAAGCCTGCCCGCATCGAAGGTTTTACAGTACAAGCGGGAAACAGCGGGAGTAATGAAGAAGTACGGGCTGATGGTTTTAGACAGGGGAGTCTGGAACAGGCCTGGAAACTTCTCCATAGCCTTTGTAAAGGAGCGTGGCGAAGACCCTGAGGAGGGGTTGAAGCAGCTGTCGACGGCGTTCGACGAGATGGTGATTCTGTCGCACAGGCTAGGCGGGTCGATGGAGTACTGCCACGGGGTAGGGGTTAAGATGGCTGAGTACATGGCTGGAGAGCTTGGAGTCGAAGGTGTGAAGACGCTGGCCGGGATAAAGAAGGCGCTTGACCCTAACAACATCATGAACCCAGGCAAAGTAATCCCACGAACAGAAGATATAATAGGGTCGGCTCCACGGACTTGGCATGGGAAAGACTGGACGTGAAATAGTTCGAGCAAACGTCAACGAGGTGATCTCAGACCTTCTGAAAGCCTACGCTGATGAGTGGCTCGCCCACTACCAGTACTGGGTTGCTGCCGTATGGCTGAAGGGGGTTGACGCAGACACTTTCAGGCCGGTGTTGTTGGAGATGTCTCAGCACGAGCTCAAGCATGCCGAGAAGCTCGCCAAAAGAATCATCCAGCTTGGAGGCAAGCCCGTCCTAGACTTCTCCAAACTCCTGACGACCAGTGGGTGCGGCTACATCCCGCCGCCCGAAGACCCGACCGACTACGCCAAACTCATCAAAGACATCATACACGCAGAAGAGTGCGCTATCAAATTCTACAGCAGCATGGTGGAAAAATACAGGCTAACAGACGTGGTCACCCACGAGGTCTTCGAAGAACTTTTGGAGGATGAAGTCGAAGACGAGCAGACTTGGGAAGACTTCCTAGCCAAGCTCTAGAAACGCTCGTAGTTTTTCTTTATTTTGCCCTAAACAGTCATCCATAGGATGAACCCGTTCAGGTACATGTTCGGTAAATGGGTTTACGGCTACTCCGTGCCCATGAAAGTTGTGAGGCTGCTCGGCCTGAGACAAGGCTGGACGCTCTACCTAGTTGGTTCAGGCTTCGGAGAAACTGCGTTCATGACTTACAGGAAGGCGGGCACGAGAGTGAAAGGGTTCGACATACATCCGTCTCTCGTAAGCCTAGGCAAAAAACGTGCAGAAGCTAGAGGACTGCAAGATGGAGTATCCTTCCACAACATCTCGGACTTGTTCGAGACAGACTGCCGAGACTGCGACGCAGCCATGGTCGAGTCTGTGCTAAGCTTCCTCGAAGACCCCGGCAGGGTTGTCTCTCGGCTTGTCGAATGCTTGGAGCCGTTGGAAAGGCTGGGCGTCGTCGAACTTATCTGGACCTCGCAGCCATCGGAGGACGAGCTCAGTCGCTACAAGAAGATGCTGGGCGTGAACACAGCTCCACGGACAGGCGATGAGTGGATGCGTGTCTTCAGCAGATCCGGCCTCGGACTCGTGAGGAAAGAAGTCGTAGGCATAGGGCTTTACAGGAAGTTTTGGCAGGACTTGTCAGAGTCGCCCGCAGCCACCTTCTCAAACCTTTTCAAAACAATCCAGAACGTTTTGAGGAACGGTGAGAGCCGGGCTGCGTTGAGAGATTTCCGGCTGTTCTACAGGTTTTTCAGCGGCAGGCTGGCTGCCGGCTGCTACGTGTTCGAGAAGACAGCGGGCTAGCTTACTTCCTCGGTCCAGTCCAGCGCTGGTAAAGGCTGTGCTTTATGTTGAAGACGTCGAGAACCTTTCCGACCACGTGGTTGACCAAGTCGTCCATAGTCTTGGGCCTGTGGTAGAAGCCGGGCATCGCAGGCAGGACCACCGCACCCGCCTCTGCCGCCAGAAGCATGTTCCTGATGTGCGGGATTGTTAGGGGAGTCTCGCGGGGAACTATGACTAGAAGCCTCCTCTCCTTCAGCGTGACTAAAGCGCTACGTATCAACAGGTTCTCCTCGTAGCCGTTAGCTATGGCTGAGAGGGTCTTCATGCTGCACGGTACGACGACCATGCCGTCAGTCGGGAACGAGCCGCTAGCCGGAGCGGCGGCGATGTCCATGTGCCTGTAGCACATCGAAGCAAGAGACTCCACGTATTCGACTGTGTAGTCGGTCTCGAGCACGATCGTCTCACGGGCAGCAGGGGTCATGACCAGATGCGACTCGACGCCCAAGCTCTTCAAAACCTCCAGAAGCCTCACGGCGTAGATGACGCCGCTTCCCCCAGGGACTCCGACAATAATGCGCATGTCCGCTGAGGACATCTAGAATATTTGAGCGTTGCCCCGAGAGATACGTAAATATGATGGCTGTCAGCTGGTTTGTTGAAGGCAAAAGGTTGAGAGTGGCTGTTGTCCAGCGTTTAGATGAGTGGGGCGAGTACAACATCGACGAGCTTAAAGAGCTGTGCAGGTCGGTTGGATACGAGCCTGTCTACAGCCTCGTCCAAAGAAGGCCTCCTCACCCCAAGTACCAGATTGGGCCTGGTAAGGTAGAGGAGCTGAGGAAAGCCGTCGAACGCCTTGAGGTTGAGAAGGTGGTCTTCGAGAACGACCTTAAGCCCGTTCAGGAATACAACCTTGCCAAGGCTCTCTCCGTTCCGGTCATCTCCAGAACCCAGCTGATTCTCGAGACATTTGCCCAAAGAGCGGCTTCAAGCGAAGCGAAGCTCCAGATAAAGCTGGCCGAGCTGCGGTACGAGCTCTCGCGGGCTAAGGAAAAGGTGAGGCTTGCTAAGCGAGGTGAGCAGCCCGGGTTTCACGGCTTGGGCGCCTACGAGGCTGATGTTTACTACAACGAGGTTTTCCGCCGTATCTCGGTGATCAAAGAGAAGCTCAAGGCTTTAAGGATGAGGAAGACAATTACAAGGAAGAGAAGGAGCGAGACAGGCATACCGTCCGTGGCTTTGACCGGCTACACCAACGCCGGCAAAACAACCTTGTTCAACCTGCTCGCAGGAGAGAACTCGCCCGCAGGGCCTCAGCTCTTCACCACGCTCTCGACAACCTCCAGAATCGTCAGCTTCAACGGAAGGAAAGCCTACCTATCCGACACGGTCGGGTTCATACGCAACCTTCCACACCTCTTAGTCGAGTCCTTCCACTCAACCCTGAGCGAGTTCATATACGCAGACCTTCTCCTGCTTCTTGTCGACGTAAGCGAAAGCGTTGACGACATACGGCTCAAGCTCGACACATGCTTCAACGTGCTGGACGAGGTAGGCGTCAAGAATGTCCCCACACTGCTTGTCTTCAACAAAATAGACCTCTGCCAAGACTACGGCTCTAAAATTGAGAAGCTCAGCCCCGACCATGAATACGTCGCCATCTCAGCAGCTAGGAACATCAACCTAGATGCGCTTCGTGAGAAGGTCGCCAAGCTGATGGGCGGCTATGTGAGGCTGAGAGCTTCTCTGGCCAACGAGGGGTCGACCGCCAAGCTGATCAACGAGATCAACAACCTGTGCAACGTCCTGAAGATCGAGTACGGCGTGGACTCGGTCGAGGTTGACGTCGAGGCTCCCGTAGAGCTTGCTGAAAAGATAAGGAACGCAGCAGCGGAGTTCCATGTCGTCCAATAAACTACGACTCAGACACGCCAGACAGCTAGTATCCTTCCTCTTCAACGTCGACGGAAAAGCCTATCTGCCCGACGACTGCGTGGTCGAGGTCTCCCCCTCAACAGGTAAGATAAGAAGGCTGTGGGTAGGGGGGAAAGTATTGGCCACGGTGAGGCCTTCAGACGGACGGGTTTCCCTTACCCTGGAGGGCGGGGTCAGGCTTGCAAGCCTGCTGAAAGACGGGAGGAAAAGCATCGTGGTGGACGACAAGGGTGAGGAAAGAGTCAGGAACGGGTTCGACGTCTCCCCCGCCAACATCATAGCAGCCGACGAGTCGATAGTTGCTGGGGAGGAGGCGCTGGTCTTCAACAAGTCTGGAGACCTGCTAGGGGTCGGCAGGGCGGTCTTGTCGGGTGAGGAGATGAAGTACTTTAAACGAGGAACTGCGGTCAAGGTCCGGCATAAGGTTTAAACCTTCATCGATGGAACGGGAATTAGTTTGAAGAGGCTTTCGCCTAGGGAGGTGAGAAGGGCTCAGGAGAGGCTGCTGAAGAACATGGGGCTAGCCGTGGAGGAGCTCGGCGTCGCCGAGGAAGTTGTCGTCAAGCTGCCCAATAGGACGGTGACGATAAAAGGCCCATCCGTCTACACTCTGAAGACGGGGGGTGAGACCGTGATACAGGTCGTCGGCGGGGAGTTCACGGAGGCCGAGGCCGTTGAGAAACATGCTTACACTCCCTCCGAAGAGGATGTTATGCTCGTCGCCTCCCAGACAGGCGTCTCAGACGAGGAGGCTCGAAAAGCTTTGGTCGAGGCTGAGGGAGACCTCGCCAAAGCCATCCTAGGGCTTAGGTCGAGGAGACAATAACACCAGGGGTTTGAGGTCTAGGACTTCAGCGGCCTCCACAGCGTTCAAGGATACTCTGAACCCGCCGGGAAGATACTTGACCAGCTCGAAAACCTCGTCGACTTTCTTCAGACCAAGCCCGGAGGAATAGCTGTCAGAAGGAGCTGCCTGAGCCACCTGCCTTCCCCCGAACCTCAGAACATCCAGTTGCCTGAACCGCTCAGCTGATTTCCTCGAGGCTTGGCCGCATGGTAGAACAACCACGCCGTCCTGAGAGATGTCCCTGCACATCCGCCAAAGCCTCCTCACGACCTCCACCTGGTTCGAGCCATGGATAGCGGCAATCTGCTCGACCCCGACGAAAGAAAGCATGAACACCCCCTGAAGACCGTTCCAAAACCTTGAAACCATCTCCTTCTTCCGCTTGAACGAGGACGCAACGACGCCGACGACCGAGCCGACAGCGTTCCAGAAACTCTTCTCATCGCCTCCCGTCTTCAGGTACAGGCCGACTAGGTTCACCGCAGCCTTTCCTTCAACCATCCCCGACGGAGAGAACGAATAGCCTTCGCTCGAAGCCGGCCTCTGAGAAAACACAAGATCAACCCTTGACAGGCTCTTCAAACCAACCGTCTCAGCCGGCACAAGCACTGGGCATCCAAGCCCCAACAAATTACTAGCAAAGCCACTATATTGCTCGCTGTAGACTGCAATCGTCAAGTGTTTCAGCACAGGCATCTTGACGAAAAGAGTCGTCTGCTGCTTGTCGCTCTCCTCAACCGTCTTCAGCACTATCTCCTTCTCGACGCCGTCAGCCTCAGCCACGGCTGTCAAAAACCCCTCCATACATGCTTCGTAAATCTTTGAATGGATGCTGAAAGCCCACGTGTCTACGCCTTCAAAGTCGACGTCTCCGGACAGGTAGGCGTCGACCGCTTCACGCGGCAGCATCGTTTGGAGGACGTACTCTCTGTAAACAGCGTTGGATGCATTCCTTACTAGGGAGTGAATCGTCTGCTTCTCAGCTGCCTGGTTGAGTAGTTTCTCGACGTCGTGGACAGGCATCCCCAGCCGGGTTAGCCGGTGCCGGTACTGCTCCAACCCTTGGTCTATCAGCAGAGCGTTCACCAACTCCCTGATTAGCGGGGCTGTGAGGTACTCTACTCTCAAACCCTCAAGCTTCTCCTGGGCAAGACGTGCCAGCTTGTCCGCAATCTTGGGGGGAACGCCTGCCTCATCAACCAAGACCTGCGCTATCTTGTTCCGGTCAAAGCTCTCTATGAAAAGCCCGGACTTCCTGACCGCCAGCCCAGCATGTCGGGAGATTGATGAACGCAGCGTCTCCAACGACTTGACGACCCGGCTTCCCTTCGGAGTGAGCTCGTACAGCTTCGTCTTCTCATTAGGCCTTATCAACCCGCTGGAGGTTAGGATTCTTAGGTGATGGGCGAACCTGCCAGAAGCCGCTTTCCCACCCATGCCGACGTTCTTCATCAACTCGGTGTAGCCAAGCGGCTGCTTGTCCAACAGTTGGAGAATGCTGAGCCTCACCGGAGAAGCCAGCGATTTGAAAAGTATGTGCTCTGCTTCGTGCTCAGCCATCTCTTAAACCTAGGCCCAGCCTGAATATTGGCTTATCGGAGGAATAAACATAAAACAAGCCCGCTTCAACGATTTTCCATGCATAAGGTTCGCCATTACTTAGAGGTGATGGACCTCAGCTCTTCTGAGATGAAGTCTCTCGTCAAACTCGCACTCCGGTGGAAGAAATCAGGATATCCACGCTCACGACCACTAGCAGGCAAGCAGGTTGCTTTGATCTTCCAGAAGCCTTCCACACGGACAAGAGTCTCGTTCCAGTCGGCTGTGTCGAAGCTGGGAGGCGACTCCTTCTACCTCGGCTGGGGAGACCTGCAGCTTGGCAGAGGCGAGACCGTGGAGGACACGGGCAAGGTGATGGGCAGGTACGTAGACGCCTTAGTAGCTCGTGTGTTCAGCCATCAAGACTTGGTGGGGTTGAGCGGCAACGGGAGAGCTCCCGTGATAAATGCGCTGAGCGACAGGCATCATCCCTGCCAAGCTCTTGCAGACGTTATGACCATCTTCGAGTTCTCCAAGACGCCGTACAAGTCGAAGATAGCCTTCGTCGGAGACGGCAACAACGTCTGCACTTCCTTGATGCAGGCGTCAGCCCTGTTGGGGCTGAGGATATGGGTCGCCACCCCACCACAGTACAGGCCGGCCCCGGAGGAGGTTGAGAAGGCGGTCCACGCGGCTGGCAAGGCTGGGGGAGAGGTTGTTCTGACGGACGACCCGCGTGAAGCAGTCGACGACGCCGACTTTGTATACACCGACGTCTTCGTCTCGATGGGCCAAGACGAGGAGCGGGCGAGGAAGCTTGAGGCCTTCATGCCTAAGTACCAAGTGAACAAGGAGTTGATGGCGCTCGCCAAGCCGTCCGCCAAGTTCATGCACTGCATGCCGATGCGTTTGAACGAGGAGGTCACCCCTGAAGTAGCCTACGGCCCTCAATCAGTAATATACGACCAGGCTGAGAACAGGATGCACACGGAGGCTTCTCTGCTTTACTTCTTGCTTGGCGGCGGTAGAGGATAAACTATAAAGCCAGCTGGATTAAAGCCTTAGCTGGATGGGGCTGGTGAGCTTCATAAAGTCGTCCATAACGCTCTTCAAGATGGCGAAAAAACCAACTTGGAAAGAATACTCCATAACGCTGCGCATGACGCTCCTCGGCCTCAGCATAATCGGCTTGATAGCCTTCCTAATCCGTTTCATAGCGATTGCTTTCCAAGTAGGCTGAACCCCTATACTTAATAATGGACTGAGGAAAAGTTATCCCGGGTTGGTTAAGGCCGAGATGAAGTATTTCGCAGTCAAGACCACGGTCGGGCAGGAGAGGTCGGTAGCCGGCATTCTCGAGTCTAGGTTCCACGGAGTCTTCCTGGACTTCGTCAAGGAGGCTAAGGGCGCTGCACGAGTGTCTGACGAGGAGCATCCCGCGGTTTTCTTCACATCGCCCAAGACCACCGCCGTCCAGAGAGTCTCGGTTTACATCAGCAAGTCGGGCGACCCGTCGGAGCCTCTCCGTGCTAGAATTCATTCGGTCGGAGAGGAGGGGGAGCTGTCGGAGCAGTGGCTAGGAGAGGCGCGTTATGACCCTCTGCTTCTCAAGGTGGAGGGCTGGGCTGACCTTAACTTTCCGACGCCGGTGGAGCTTAAACGGGGGGTCAGGTATGCTTTGGCGTTGCTGAAGACGCAGAAGGAGGAGGGAGGCTACAACTGGTTCTACTCCCTCGACGGAAAAGAGGAGATGGAGGCTTGGATTTACTCTGGAGGCGGGCGTAAGAGGGGAGAGTTCATACCGTTGTTCAAACTCGTCGAGAAGGTGCCCGTCGCATCGGTCCTCATTCTTCCAGCGCTCAAGGGATACGTCTTCGTGGAGACGACACAGCGTGAGGTGGTGGCCGACGTCCTGCAGAACATACGAAACGTCAAAGCAAGGCCGCCGATGACTGTCAGCCTTGAGACGATAGCCCCCCACCTCGTCGAAAAACCCTTGATAGACGTGATAGAGACAGGCCAAGTCGTGGAAATAGTTTCAGGGCCTCTCAAGGGCATCACAGGCAAGATCATCAGGGTGGAGAAGGCGAAGAGGGAGGTCACGCTAGAACTGCGTGAGGCTGCTTTCCAGCTGCCCATATCAATCTCTATAGACGCCGTAAGGCCTGTGTCGAAGACGTAGCATTTATTCCCTACGCCCGCCCTCAAGGCTCTGTTAAGGACAAAGGCCCTAGGGCTGTGGTTGTTTTCTTATGTTCTTGGGGATAAGGACCCCTTTTCCGGTGGTCTTCTACAGCCTTTACCTAGCTGAACGACTATATCGGTGTTGGTGCTGAGAGGCATAAGAGAGAGATTGTCCCCCTGACTGAGAGAGCTTTAGCGGGTAAAGTCCCGATAACGCCTAAATCTCAACCGTTTTTCTGGCCGAGGCCGCCTGTCCAGCAGGCGGTAGTCGAAGTATTCGTCCGCTACCGAGGGTTTAGCCGTAGGAACGTGGTCAGGGCTATAAAGGGACACGGAAAGAAGGCTTGAGGTTGTTGGAAGGTTAAACAGAAGGCGGGTTCTACTGTGAACAGGGTTACCGTTACGTCAGCGGTATTTATACGCTTTGGCAGCAAAGCATCCATGGTTTTTGAGAAAAACGACGTGCTGGTCATCAGAACCGCGGGCGGCGGAGGATACGGAAAAAAGGAATGAAAAATGTGTGGGCTTTATTTGTTCATGACCGCGGTTGCCACAGCCTGCTCTGCCACCACCATTTTTCGGAGTTTTTCAATCAATTCAGGCAACACTTCTCTCGGGACGAAGACAACGAGCTCTTCGGGAGAATAGCCTGCACGTAGACGGCTAGGCGTGCAGCCCAAGCTGATTACAGCCGTCTTGTCGTTTATTGATATCGGAACCCCCATACACGCTGGCCTTCCAACAAGCTTCACTGAAATGCACGACGATATAACCATGGCTTGCTCGGCGTTGCAGAACAAAACAGCTCCATCCGGTTCAAAGGGAATGAATCTCATTGGGCCGTATGAAACTGTGCTGCTTTGATGCTTAACCGACGGCAATTGTTTAATATCCTTCTCCGTTATCCATCCCGCGCCGACTAATAAGTCGACGTCATTGTATCCACATCCAACTCCAACGCTAGAAACATCGGTAAACCCATGTGTGACGGCGCCAATACTACAGCTCAAGTGATGCTGTCGCTCTGTCTTGAAGAAATCGGTAGTAGCCAATGTCCAGAAGGCGCAACTTGCAGGGACTGAATGTGTATAAACCCGTAGATTCGTCCCGCTTTCATTTCTAAACGATATTCCTATGACAGGTCGTCGGAGACGCAATAGCTGTTCGATTTCCTCGGCGATAGCGTTATAATTCATGGTTCTGTTGCAGTGTCTCTCAAATTTAGGTTTTTCCTAAATTTCCATTTTTAGGTAATACCTAAAAATCTAACCGACTCCATAGTTAAAAACTCACTACACACGTTTCGCAGATCGTGAACACTCTGTTTTCCTTGACCATTCCCAGGCCACGTAGGGCGTTTACGTCTGCCACCAGCTCCACACTATATATCCCAAACAAGCAGTTCTGAAAATCATAGGAGAACTCGACGTTGTAGATTTTTTTAGGAGATACACAATGTTTTGGAGTCGGGTATATCCTTCAATTTTGGACAGGTAGTGGATGGTGTATAACAGCAATACTCTGTTTGATTTTTCCCTTTCGTCGGGAGAGCTTATCTGTTACTTATTTAAAAACGTGTGGTGCCAGCTACGGACTGATGGGTTTAAAAACCCTATTAATGGTTTACTCGATGAAGTTCTGTGTTTGCAGAAGTATGATTAAAGAAGACAAGGCTTGTAAATGTGGACGGTATGTGTCAATCTCGGGACGGACCATCAAACGTTCGAGAACAGGGATAGATGTCCCTTCTGCAACAGAGTATTAAGGAAAAACCCAAGAAAAAAGAAAAATAGACAGATTTTAAAAACATTTAAAGCTATTAACTCAGAACATTTATGAATAAGCCGTTGCCAACGGTTGGATAGGATGGGTGAAAAAACCTTTAGGTTTCTCGTGGAAGGCGGTAAGGTCACTGCTGGCCCTCCTCTAGGGCCTGCTCTGGGACCGCTGGGGTTGAACGTTCTGGCAGTGGCTGAAGAGGTCAACAAGCAGACGGACGAATACATGGGGATGCGTGTTCCTGTCGAGATAGTCGTGGACACCGACTCGAAGAAGTTCACGGTCAAAGTCGGCACGCCGAGCACGGCTGCGCTTATAGCGAGCACGGCCGGCATATCTAAGGGTTCCGGCACTGCGGGCAAGGATTTTGTGGCTGACGTCAAGTTCTCCGACATCGTCAGTATTGCTAGCAAGAAACTGCCCGACATGAGGTCTAAGACGTTGAAGGCGGCTGTCAAGGAGATCCTCGGCACCTGCGTGAGCATGGGGGTCAAGGTTGATGGAATGCATGCTAAGGAAGTTGTTAAGCAGGTTGAGAAGGGCAGGTATGACAGCTACTTAGGTGATAAGAATTGATGCGTGCTGTCAGTTCAAAGTTTGTCAACGCCGTCAAGCAGGCCAGGGAGAAGATGATGCCTTCTAAGTTCAAGCAGTCGGTCGAGATGATTGTCAACATCACGGGGGTAGACCTGTCCAAGCCTCAGAACCGTTTCACGGAGGTGGTTGAGTTGCCCAACGACTTGGGGCGTAAGAAGAGGAAGATACTCGTGGTGGCTTCGGGCAACCTAGCTCTGGAGGCAGGCCGGATAGAAGGCGTGTCGAAGGTTTTGAGCAGGGAGGAGCTGGAACCGCTTGTGGGGAAGAAGAAGGAGGCTAAGAAAATAGCCTCCCAGTACGACTTTGTGCTGGTTGAGCCGGCTTTGATGGGGCTTGCTGCGAGAGCGTTGGGAGCTGCTCTTGGCTCCCGTGGTAAAACACCAATACCCATCCCTCCCGGGTCAGACCTTCAAAGGCTAGTTAAACGATTCGCCAACAGCGTGCAGGTTCAGCTGAGGAAAAGCCAGCAGGTCGCATGCCTTGTAGGCCTCGAGGAGGACAGCGATGAAAAGATAGCTGAAAACGCTGAGACCGTGCTCAACAGGGTTGTCGAGAAGCTGGAGAAGAGGCAGAGAAGCATCAAAAGCGTTTACCTGAAAGCCACCCGTGGAAAGCCCGTAAAGGTCGAGCTGTAGGAGTTATTAACTAGGGCTTTGTCAAGAGATTAGGCTGGAGAGGTCTGGTTATGGCTGTAAAGACGGTTGCGAGACCTGCGTTGGTCAAGAAGGCTAGGCTGGTCGAGGAGGCTGCCGAGCTCATCAAGAAATACCCGGTCGTGGCTGTCTTCGACCTGACCGGGGTAAGGGCTAACACGGTGCATGAGATGAGGAAGAAGCTGAGGGGTGTCTGCGAGGGCCGTGTGCTGAAGAAGACGTTGTTCGTCAAGGCTTGCAGGCTGGCTGGGAAGCCTGACTTGGAGAGGCTTGTCGCGGATGCGAAGGGCCCCATAGGCTTCTTGTTCAGCAACGTTAACAGCTTCAAGCTGGCTTTGATGCTGGAGAAGAGCAAGGTGCCGATGTATGCCAAGGCAGGTGAGAAGGCTGACTTCGAGGTGTGGGTTCCTGAGACGAACACAGGCCTTCCACCCGGCCCGATACTCAGCGACTTCGGCAAACTGAAGATCCCGACGAGGATCGAGGGAGGCCAGGTCTGGATAGCCAAGGACACTCTCGTAGCTAAGAAGGGTGATGAAATCTCCCAGCTCCTAGCTAGCCTTCTGGTCAAGCTCGACATAAAGGCTGTGCTGCGTGGAATCACCGTCACACGGGCTTACGAGGATGGCGTCATCATCGAAGGGCCCGACCTGCTCATCGACTTGGACAAGGCATCCAAGGAGCTGGTGAACGCCTTCAGCCAAGCGCTGCTGCTGGCCATCAACACAGCCTACGTCTCGCCTGAAACACTGCCGACCCTGCTGGTCAAGGCAAGCCGTGAAGCATCTGCTCTTGCTGTCGAGGCGGGGTACTACAGCAGCGAGACGGTGCCGTTGATGATCTCTAAGGCTGTGCTGCAGGCGACGGCGTTGGCTAAGGCTACGGCCTCGGCTTGACTAGGTTGGCGATGTCCGAGATGACGGCCGTGAGCAGCTCTCTCGGAGCAGCTCCACGCCCCAGAGTATCCGTACCGCCGCCCTTGCCGCCTGCAGCCTCGCAGACAAGCCGGGCTATTGACCCAGCACGGTAGCCGATCTCTACAGCTTGAACGTTGACAACACACGCTACCTTGGACGTGGGAGAGCCTGCGTACACCAGAGCCACCGACGGCTTCTCAGCCTTCACAACCTCAGCCGCCAGCTTCGTCAAGTACTCCTCCTCGTCGAACTCCTCCTCAGAGATGTACAGCAGAGCCCTCTCAACAGGTATAGCTATGCTGCGGACCTCGGCCGCTTTCAGGACAACATAGCTGTCCATCAGCTTTTTGAAGGTTCTCCTCAAGGCTCTGTGCTGGTCGCTGAGCTCCTCAACCTTCTTCACAACGTCCTCGACAGGGCTCTGGATGGTTTCCGCAACCCTCTGGAGGTCTTCCTCTACCTGCTGATATCTAGCTAGGGACACGGGCCCCGCCGTGAAGATTAGGCGTTCAACGCCGTCCTGTATGCGGCCCGTCGACACGACCTTTATGAGCCCTACGTCCTCTGTGTTTTCGCAGTGAAGTCCTCCGCACGCCTCCACATCCCAGCCGACTATCTCGACCACTCTGATGTTTCCCAGCGGCACCTCACCGCCTTGGTAGAGCGTGAACCCGTAGGCCTCCTCAGCCTTGTTCCTTTCCTGCCACTTAATCAGCACCGGGATACGTCTGGCGACGACCTTGTTGGCTAGGTTCTCTATCTCACGAACCTGCTCCGGCGTAATCCTCTTGTGATGGTAGACATCCAGCCTGCCTCTGTCAGCCTCCTTCCGAGCCCCAGCCTGCCAAGCATGCCTGCCCAAAACCCTCCTCACAGCCCCTAGAAGGATGTGGGTTGCAGTGTGGTGGCGGACGACTCCCAGCCTGTGCTCGGCGTCGACAAAGCCCTCAACCTCCTCGCCGACCTCCGGAAGAGGGCCATCGAGCTTGTGAACAACCACGTCGCCGATGCTTTTTGTGTCAACGACGACGGCTTGCCTGCCGCTGAACACCAAGAAGCCTCTGTCGCCCACAGCCCCTCCGCCCTCAGGATAGAAAAGCGTGGCGTCGAGGATGACATGGCTGTTTTCAACGCCTATCACACGGGCTTTGAACGAGAAGCTCCACGGCTGCTCGTAGTAGAGCTTAGCCGTCGGCGGATACTTGCTCACATCTATCCTCAGATCCCCGGCTTTCTCCTGTGGTGTTTCACGGATGTGTCTGGCGGCGACCAGCTCGTAGAAGTTTTCAGGGATGGAAACCGTCAAGCCGGCCTTGGCGGCTACCTCCGCAACCACGTCAGGCGTTATGCCTTTGTCGTCATAGTACTGAATCAGCCTGTCGACTGACAACTCTCTGCCGGAGCTTCTCAACTCCTTCGAGATAGCCTCAACTCCTCTCGAAAGCGTTTCACGGAACTTGCTGACCTCATGGCCTACGATCTCCAGAACTTCATCCCTCATCTCGTCTAAGTGGGGGAAGTCGTTCTTCCAGAAGTCTATCTGGAGGTTCACGAGGTCGAGGAGACGGTCTTCAGCCTGAAAGGTTTTGAGCAGCCTGAAGGCCCTGCGTATCAGGAGCCTTGCGAGGTATCCTGTCCTGACGTTGCTGGGGACAACGCCCTCCGAAACGATGAAGGCGATAGCCCTGCTGTAGTCTAGGCCGCTGCAAAGCCTCTCGTAAGGCTGAATGTGGGAGAGGACGTCGTCAAGGCTTAAGCCCGCCAGCTCAGCGACACGCCTCCTGAGCTCGGCCACGGAAACACCAGCTTTTGGAACAACGTGGCCCGTGTGCTTGGCGTACCTCGTCAAAAGGCTGTCCGGCGGCCTGTTGACCGCCAGCATCCCGCCCACCTTGCTGACCAGCTCTCCGTAGATCGCCTCGAAGGCGCTGGGAGTTCCCTGAGTAAACCAAGCCAGCCTCTCGATCCCGTAGCCCGTGTCGACGGTCTTTATCGGCGTCTCCACTCTGCCGCCGTCGAGAGTTTTGAACTGCATGAAGACGAGCGTGGCAACCTCAAGCCCGCCCGCTATCACCTCTAGACAAGGCCCCTCGTTCCCCCCGCCGGACCACCACGATTCCTTGTAGACCAGCTCCGTCGGAGCTACTCCCAACACCTCCGTCATGAACTCGTGGCAGTAAGCCGTCGTCTCATCCTTCCAGTAAACCTTCCTGTCGGGGTAGTTGAAGGCGTGATGCCCGCCCATCTCGAAAACCGTGAGGTGGCGGCCGAAAGTAAGCCCGATCTTGTCCAAGTCGACGAGCCTCGCACACGGCTGGCTCACGACTAGAGGATTCGCCGGGGGAGGCGCTATGCCGTCCGTCACCCATGGCTGGAAGTCGACGATGGATGCGTCTGTGAGGAAGAGGTCTGTCCTCCACCTCGCCACGATGGGGTAGGGCTTTACAGGCTGATGACCTCTCTCAGCGAAGAAGTCTATAAACCTACGCCTCGACTCCCTCACAGACAGCCTTACCCTCGAATAAGGCCTTTCGAGAAAACTGTACTCGACGCACGGCGATTCACCGCACGTCTCCCTCCCGACGTCGAGAGTCCAGAAAAACTCGCCGCAGACCCTACACTGTTTTCTAACGAATGAGTTCGACAGGAAGAAGTCCAGCCTGTACTCAGCCTCGTCGAACGGCATGACGCTGACACCGGTTGTTTCCTTCTCTATCGAGCCTCCTAAACTTAAGCCTTGGCAGGCCTACAGCCTCACGCCGACGAAGCCACATCAACCGAACAGAGCGCTCAAGCCCGAAAGAGCTTCCTCCTTCTCCTCCTCCTTCTTCTCTTCCTTAGGCTTCTCAGCTGGAGCAGCAGCCGCAGCAGCCGGAGCCGCCGCCGGAGCGGCTTGAGCTACGGGGGCTGCAGCAGCCTGCTTGAGCACCTCGTCTATGTTTATCTCGGACAGGGATGCTGTCAGAGACTTGATCTTGGACATGTCGGGGGAAAGGCCTGCTGCCTCAACTACTTTCTTGAGGTTGTCCTCGTCTACTTTCTTGCCTGCCTTGTGGAGAAGAAGGGCTGCGTAGATGTACTCCAAGCTTCACCACTCCTGCTCAGGCTTGTTAACGGCTCCTCTTAAACATTAACCCACGCCGTTGCAAGCTTCAGAGACTCGACGAGGATGCGGCACCAAAGCACGTAGGCCGGTTTTTCAGCGTTCTTCTCTACATGCTGGCTGAACAGACGAACCCAGCTCCCGAGGTGTTGCTCGAGGAACTTCAATCTGGCTTGGCGGCATGTTTCGGCGTTCTCCTCGTCTCCTTCGCTCAACGCCGCCGCCTCCTTCAGCAGGAGTAGCGATAGGAACTCAAGCTGCACGGCCACATGGTCCGGGTACTCGCCTGTGTGCTTTACGCCGAAGGCTCTGTAGAAGCCGGCAACGTCAGCCTTCTCAAGCACGAGGGCTTCCTTCTTCGACGACGAAGTGTATGAGGTTTCGTAGGGAGGCGAGATGCCTAGCTCGAACAGCCTAAAGTAGTCCGACAGTGCCTCTTGGTCTTTCTCGACGTTTTCAAGCATCTCTAGCAAAAGCTTTCTCACGTCTCCGCCGGCGACATGTCTTGTTATCTCCTCCAAAAGCATCAGCGACTTCGCCACTTCCTCCCTCTGCGGGGAGAAGCTTCTGGCCAGAACGTTGTAGAAAAGCGAGAGGGTCAGCAGCTTGTCGACGTATGTGTTTTTCTCCAAGGCTTCTCAACCTACTGCAGGTAAACTGTGTGAAGCATGCTCGGGTTCTTCCTAGACCCCCTGTCTCCCTCGCTGCCGAACCAGACTGTAAACGCCGCGGCGTAAACTTTGCCGGGCTCGAGGCTTATCTCTCCAACCGCTCCATCTGAGGCCAGCAGCTTCTTGGCCAGCACAACCCGCCATACACCATTTCTCCATCGGCCGAAGCCGGCAGCATCTTGGGTTGGGAGGGTTGCAATCGTCCCCGGGCCGAGGCCAACCACCTTCTCAACAGCTGTCTTCTTCACCGGCTCGGATAATAGGTTGCCGGCGTTGAGGGCGGGAAACCATTTTACAGCTTTCTCAGCGACGTCAACCGTCCTAGGAGGCTTGCCGTCGGAGACAGCGTCCTTGAGCGGTGGATAGTAGTCGGTTGAGACGTTGGGGAATGCTTTCTCAAGGTCTTGGAATCCTTGCTCCATGTCGACCTGCCAGTCGGCCTTCCAGTGCAAGATAGTTGCGGGGTTGTCTCGGGTGCCCATGAACCGGACCTCTGGGGCAGCTGGGTGCCTCGCCAGCAGGATTGCGCAGGCGTCTCTGAACTCAGGCACCTTTATGGCTTGTGTTGAGGGTTTTTCCGACGTGAACGTCAGGTGGAAGGCGATCCATTCGTCGTCGTACACGGCCTTCACCACAACCGGTTGTTTCGGGATAGTTGTCTTCAACGGCCTCGTAATCGACTGGTCTGCTAGGCTTATCCTGTATGCTGGAACCTGCTCCCACACGGGCGAGTCGGGGTCGGAGACGGGTGTCTTAGGCACTTTGTAGGCGATGATGTCTGCGGGAGGCGGTTGTGTCGTAGTCGTCTGTGCAGGCCTCACGAAGGCTTCTATCTGCCTGTAGAAGGAGGCCAGCAGGACTGTGGCCAGCGACGCGGCCGCTAGCGCAGGCAGGAAGAACCGGTCGGCTTTCCTCATGGTCTTGGCTGTCTGCGCTCCCAGCCGGAGCATCCCACGTCTACGTCTCAAGTTCATTCTCCCCGCCTCATGTTATGTTATGCCTGTACACTTGAACCCTCTCGTCAAAGAAAGGCCTCACCACTGCAGGCTCCTTCAAAGGAACCCGGACAACCTCATGCCCCTGTTCATCGTAGCCGACTGCCTCCGAGCTTCCAACTATCTTGAACTTCGTCATGATTCTGTCGGTTGAAACGTTGAGCAGGAGCGCAGCCACTAGCTCTATGTCTCGCCCAGTCATGGCTCGCTTGTATGTCTGGACCGATTGCTCTACGTTGGGCCCGAACAGCATCTTGAGGAAGTTGACGTTGCTTACGTGCACTGGCGGTATGTAGTAGATGTTTGGCTCTAGACCAAGCTGGGGCAGGATCGGAAGGGCGACTTTCTTGACGTGGATGAGGAAGTCGAGCGGGTTCTCGGGGTCGGCTTTCTCGGGAGTGTTCAAGTAGCCGAACATCCGTATCTTGCCTATGCAGGTCCTCATGCAACGGGGCCACATCCCCCTCTCGACAGCCGGGTAGCAGAGAACACACTTCTCTGAAATCCTTGTGACGTGGTTGTAGAAGACCTTCTTGTACGGACAGGCCTGCAGACACTCCCTATACCCTCTGCATCGCAGCTGGTCAAGCAGGACTATGCCATCCTCAGGTCTCTTGTAGATGGCTGTCCTAGGGCATGCTGAGAGGCATGCTGGGTAGGTGCAGTGGTTGCAGATGCGTGGTAGGTAGAAGAACCATGCGTCGTGGGGCATTCGGAGGTACAGCCTGTCAATGCTCAGCACTTCGTTCGTCTCATCCTCGCCCCTGTTCGGGTAGGCGTACTCCAAGTCGTTGGGCATGTAGCCGAGGACACGCTCGTCCGCAGGCGTTGCTTCAAACAGAGTCTTCCCCGTGTAAACATAGCGGTCTCCCTGCTTGACCCAGCGCTGCGGGCCGAGCTTGTTAAGGATGTTCACATCCCAGCCCATGGGGTAGGAGCCCCAAGGCTTCGTCTCCACGTTGTTCCAGTACATGTATTCCTGCCCCTTGCCAGAGGTCCACGTTGTCTTGCAGGCCACTGTGCACGTCTGGCAGCCGATACACTTGTTGGTGTCGAAGACCGCTCCAGCCTGCCTCGCAGGACGAGCACCCTCGTACCAGTAGTCCATCTCCCGCCCTATCTGCCAGTTGTAAACCTTCGGCATCTCACACCACCTCCACGAACAACCCCGACAGATACTTCCTGACGGCTTCGGAGGCATACATCGGCCGCAGGCCAGCCGCCGCAGGACTCCACAGACCTCTACCAGTCTCCCCTCCCGGCTCAGCTTTCGTGATTTTCACGAAGGCCTCTTTCGGGGCGCCTACAACTTGATGGATGTCGAGGGCGAACCCTTTGCCCATCAACTGGCCGTAGTATTCTTTCCTGAACAGGCTGTCGGTCTGCATGGTTGGCTTGAGCCATGTCCTAGTGACTGACTGGTGGCTGCCGTACCTGTAAGCTGCTTGATAGCCTGTTCTCGGGTTTTTGGCCAGCTTGTCCTCCCTCTTCTCGTGTCCTTCGACTGATCCGTGGGTTGCGACGTAGAAGTGGAACCATGCCCGAGCGTTCCCGGGAGCGATGTTCGGGTAGTGTCTCGCCCTCACCAGCCATCTGAAGACTTTATGGTCTTCGGGCTTCTCAACCCAGCCGACGAAAGGCCTGTCCGAAGGGTCGGCGTCGCACCACACGTAGTCTCCGTCCTCTATGCTGAGGCGTTTGGCGTCGAGCGGGTTGATGTCGATGTAGCCCTCGCTGACCCAAGGCTTTCTCTTATCGTGTCTGTAGAAATCGCCGAAGGGCCCGAAATAGGTCGCCTCCAAGTCTGTGCTAGCGCCCATCGTGTGGCAGGCGTGTCTGTACTTTGGGGTTAGTAGTATGTGGGTGTAGCCTTTCTCGGCCAGCGGATGCTTCGTTGTCTTCACCTCGTCCCACGACTTGACGACGTTTCTCACCTGCCTTACCTCGGTCGAGAGGTCCATGGGGGCTAGGCCGTAGTCAGCCGGCTGCTTCGGCCTCAGCGCTGGATGAGGCTTCGAGACTATGACGTTCGGCTCGTAGAACGTACTGTCTATGGGTTCTCGGTAAACAGGTAGGTTCTCGCCGGCTTCTATGAATTCGTCCTCCTCCCTGTAGAACTCTAGACGGCCTGTCTTCGTGTACCACGGCTTGCTCTCGTTGGTCTGCTCCCAGCCTGTTATGCGTGGGCTTGTCCTTGTAAGCATCATGAACGGTGTGCCCTTCTTGCAGCTCTCCTCAAGGGCTGTGAAGGAGTATCCCCGTGTGGCGTTTCCGTAGCTAAACACCCTATTGAGCACTACCTCGACCCTATCCTCTAAGACGAAGCGCCAGTAGTCCCCGAACCTTTTGTCGCCCGTCAGCTCAGCCAGCTTAACAGCCACTCCTGCGAGAACCTCCATGTCGTCTATGGTGTTGAAGATGCGTGGTAGAGGGGTTCTCGGCCAAGCCTGAAGGAACGGGTTAGTCACCGAGGCGTACATGTCGGGCTTCTTTCTCTCGACCCAGCTGTCTACACCGAACACGACATCGGCGTACTCGCATGTAGCTGTCCACAGCCAGTCGTTCACCGTTATCAGCTCAATCTTCGGAAGAGTGTTGACCATGACGTTGTGAGCCCACTTGCTGTTGCCGAGGATCGAGTTGGTGTTGGCCCAGAAAGCGGCTTTAGTCGGCGTGGGCATGTGTGTCTTGCCTGTGAACAGCTTGTTCCCAACCCTCAACGGCCTGTCGTCGTATGCGTAGTAGTGGGCTGATTCCGGCTTGAAGTAGGCCCTGACTTTTGCTGGTTTTTCTGAGTCGAGCTCTATGTTGAACGGGTCCTCAGTCAGCCACTGCGTGACGCCGTTCAGGAGCTCCATGCGGTAGTTGCCTGCGTAGCTTCCGACGGTTCCCCCGAAATGCCCAACGTTGTCGGTAAGGCTTGCTACTAGGAAGATTCCCCTGTCCTTCAAGTCGCTGTGGAACATGTGGTTCGGCCCCATCCCCTCGACGAACAGCGTCCTCGACTTGTTGGCCGCTATCAGCCTAGCCAGCTCCTCAACCGCCTCCGGAGGGAGCCACGTTATCTCTGAAACCGTCAACGGGTCAAAGTTATCCTCGAGATACTTCCTCAGCAGGTCGAAGAACGGGCGCACATTCACCCTAGCTCCCTCAACGGTTTCAACCTCGAACTCGCCTTCTAGCGCCGGGTCTATACCCAGATCCCTGAAATACTCGCCGACGCCGTCCCTAGAAACCACTTTGAAGCTGCGGGACGTGTAGTCCCAGACAACAAAGTCATCCACCTCTCTTCTCATGTATTCGGGAAGCAGCTGCGTCGCTTGCTGCGGGTAAGGGGGAGACGGGCCGCCGGGAGCCAGCACGCTTACATAGTTTTTAAGCCCCGTGGGCTTGTAGCCGGGTATGATGTCCCTGGCTCTCAGCAGCTTGAGGTTATCCATCCTGACCAGCAGCGGCATGTCAGTGAAGGATTTGACGAACCTCTCGTCATAGAGCCTGTCCCGTATTATAACGTGGGCAAGGCCCAACGCAAACGCTTGGTCGGTTCCAGCCCTGATGACGAGAACCATGTCTGCCTTCGAGCTCGACGACTGGTACTCGGGCGCTACCGTAACCACCTTGGCTCCCCTCAGCTTGGCTTCGGTGAGCCAGTGGCCCTCCGGCATCTTGGTAGCTATCCAGTTCATTCCCCAGAGGATGATGAGCCGGGCGTTCTCGGCCGTGTAGAGGTCGAAGTCAAGCGTCTTGACCCCGGTGACCATGGGATGGCCGGGTGGTAGGTCTGTGTGCCATGCGTAGTTGTCCCACCCCCTTCCTCCCTTGGCTTCGTCGGGCTCGACTTTTCTGACGTAGGAGTCGAGGAGGGCCATCATGTTGGCGAAGCGGTAGAAACCGCCTGTCCTTATGCCGGAGATGAAGGGCATTCCTCCCCTGAACTTCAGCACACGGGTGCCGGCTCCCTCCATGGCGTCCACCATGGCTGGGTCGTATCCCTGTCGGAGAAGCCTCTTAGCCCCTTCCTCGCCGCTGTAGGTGGAAACGATGTTGATGATTGTCTTGGCGACGAGCTCGAACGCCTCCTCGTAGCTGGTTTTGACGAACTCCTCCCGGCCTCTCCGGAAGTACTGGCTCGGAGGCATGCCGGTCTCCGGGTCTCGTGGGAAGCCGGCTTCAACCCACTGCTTGAACCCTCTACGGACGTAGGCTCCCTTGACCCTTTTGTCGGAGTAGAACCTTCTCACGTAGGACAGGCCGCTGATGCAGGCTCTCGGGTCCCACCTCGCTGAGGCTGTGTTCCCGTAAAGGTCGGGTGCTTTCCCGTAGCCGAATGAGGGGTCGACGTAGACCACGACGCCGTTCTTGACGCTGGCCCGCAGAAGACATCCATGCGTGTCGTTGGGTGCGCAGAGGTAGTGAAAGCTTTCGTCAGGCGTGTAAAGCTCCCTATACACCCGCTCCCATTCCCTCGATGGATATGTTTTCAGCGGGTTTGTTAAGGGGTCTATCGGCTCTATGTACTGGAACCCTAGACCCTCTTCAGGAAGGAGGGACGAAGCAGCTGAAGCTATGGCCGTGGACTGAACCAGTTTTATGAACTCCCGCCTAGATATGTTCATATTCGCTGTAGTATGTAGGCTTGTTGGAGATTAATGATGTGCCTAACCTGTATGGTTTTATTAAATATCAGGCGTCAGTCTAGAGCCTGAAACTCAGACCCGTACATCAACAGCATGTATTCTTTAACAACCTTCTTCATGCTCTTCCTCAGCGACTCGGACACGGTTGCCGGAGATACGCCCAGCTGGGCAGCCAGCTCCCTGACGGATATCTTCCTCGGATGGTCGAAGAACCCATGCTCCAGAGCTGCCTTCAGGAACATCTCCTGCCTCTGCGTGAGTATGCCGTTCCATCTCAGCGTTCTGTGGCTCAAGGTCTTGAATGTGATTTTCTCCTTTACGAGGCTGTTCAGGAAGTTTTTGATGCTGGAGCTGTACCCTATGACATGCCAGACGACCCATCCGTCCTTGGTGGAGGAAACACTCCGAACTATGCAGTCTTTTGCTAGATGCAGGCCGCAGTAGCCGCACACAGTAGTCCCGTATCCGAAGAGATGGCCACTCTTACCGTACAAGATCCTAAGCTGCTTGAAGGAACGGTCCTTCCTCAACCGTCTCGAGACATTCTCGACATCGCCTCCAGCCGATATCCGGAAGAGCTGGTGCTGTTCGTCCGCCAAGCCGGAAACATGCTCAACAACCCTGACGTTAACATCCTTACCCGAGCCCGCAACCCTCGAAACCCAGCATTCGCTAGGCTTGCAGAGTATGTGAACCGAGATGATGTTGTCGGGGTTCACTGTGCTGTTATTGGCGTCCGGGGTATATAAGTGCTCGCATCGAGACGCGCTGTAAACAATAAATTTCATCGCGTTGTTTTTGTGACGGATGAGGCGCTCGGGCTCGGCTACTCTGTGGCTGGCTGAGGGGTTTGTCCCCCACTTCAGGGAGATGGTGGAGCTGGGCAGAGAGGTTGTGAGGGCCCTGTCCAACGAGCATGGCCCCGACGTGGTTGTCGAGAGGTTTGCAGACCCGTTCTGGCTCACTTCGTTCGCATGCGTCTTGGGCTTCGAATGGGACACCAGCGGCCAGACAACTGTTACGCTGAGGGCGGTCAAGCAGGGGTTGTCGGGCACAGACATCCCTGTGAGGGTTCTGGGAGGTAAGGGGAGCGAGATGAGGATGGCTCAGCTTGAAGCCGCTAAAACGCTCAGCGAGATAGGCGTGCGAGACGTCGGCGAGGTCAGGAGAGTCATCAAGCTTACATGCGCCGTGGACGACGCAGTCGTCCAAGACTCTCACGACGTCTACTTCCATTCCTCGATCGTCTCGGAGACTGGGAAGTGGGCTGTTGTAAACCAAGGGATGAACACAAGCGCCCGAACAGCTAGGAGGTACCACTGGTCGAGCGACAGGGGTGTCGGTGTTGAGGAGCCGCACGCCAGCATCGTGAGCGACAGAGTCGAGGAAGTTGTGCTTGACATGACTAGCAGGAAGTCTGCGGAGACACGTAAAACGGTCTTGGAGATGCTCTCCGACACTCCTCCAAGCAGGCTGAACGAGGACTTGAACCGTGCGAAGGCTTTGATGAAGAAGCAGACGCTTCTCGACGAGGATGTTAAGTTTGTCGTGGAGAAGATGCCTGAGACCCTTCTCCCACCCAAGAGGTTTGAAGAGGCGGCTTTACGGAGGGCTAAGAACGTGCGTGGGTTTGAGGAGCTTTTGACCATAAGCGGCATCGGGCCGGCTACTGTTCGCGGCCTTGCTTACGTTGCGTGCTTGGTTTACGGCTCAAGCGTTTCTTGGCATGACCCTGTCAAGTACGCTTATGCGTTCGGGACGAAGAGCGGCAGACCTTACTACGTGGACAGGAGGGCGATGGTTGAGGCGGCGGATGTGCTGAGGGACGCGGTCATGAAGGCTAGGATAGGCGACGGCGAAAAGGTAGCTGCTCTGCGTAGGTTGTCCGCCTTAATGCAGGAAGTTGAGGAGAGCGGGCCGGTGAACCACTAGACACGGGTTGCTGAGACAACGTCGACCTCTCCCACGCCGTCCACGGACGCCAAGTACCTCTCCAGCGACTCGCCCACGCCGTCAACCTCAGGCATAAGAAACCCGACAACCAACGCCTCAAGCCCGAACCCAATCTCCTCCCTCCGGCTGTCGCTGACAACCACCTCGGCTGGAAGGCCATGCTTCACACGTTCGAGAAGGCTGTCCAAGTCCATGTCAGAATCGCTTGGAAGAATTCGGACGACCATCAACACCTTAGCCATGACCCATACACGCAAACACCACAATTAAAATCAATTTTTACCCATCAACTCCGCCAGCTGCTCAACGAGACTCGTCCAGTCAACCATCCCAGCCTGCTTGAACATCTGCGCCGAGTCGTTGAAGGCGTGGGCCGATAGACGGGATACTCCGTTTCGCATGTATGAACAAGCTTCTGTGAGGTAGCTGACGCCGGCTTCGTAGTGGCTGCCGTGTTCCTGCTGCTCCACAGCCCTTACGAATAAAGAGCTGCATTCACGGAGAATGAGGTTATCCCGGACGAGGTTTTTCGAGCCGGTCCGTGGCCTCGGCTTCTCAAGGTCTTCGGGTGTGTTTATGTTGGCGAACTCGGTCGGGTCTGTTGTTAGACGTGATACGTGGACAAGCAGAAGGGCGGTGGCTGCACGGAGCAAGTCGGAAGGCCTGCAGGACGAGGCCCGTGTTCTGAGAAACCTTTCAGCATATCGGATGACGGTTTTTCTGGTTATTGCTTGTATCAGGGTTTCGACGTTTCCGTCAGCCCACACAATGGAGGCGGCGTCGGCTCCCGTGTCTTGGAGGTGGTTCAGCAGGTTTTTCAGCGTTTCAGGCTTAAGCAGTGGGACGTCGACGGATACGGTCAGTAAAGTCTCGGCTTCGAGTTGTTTGGCAGCCGTCAGAATACCGCTAACGGGGCCAAGCTGGAACTCGTCAACTAGGAAACCCGACACGTAGGGGCGGGATGCCTCCATGAGCACGGCTCCTCTTTCTATTGTTTTGACGGACAGGTAAACCTCTCCAACCGCTTCATGCAGTGCCCGGGAAACCCTCCTGACAATCGGCTCCCCAGCCACCAACGCCATCGCCTTGTCGCTCCCAAACCGCTTCGAAACACCTCCGGCGAGAACAACTCCCGCTGACTCAGACAAGCCCAAGCTCCCTCCTAGCCAGCAGGTAGAGATCTTCAGACAGAGGAGGTGTGAAGCATGGAACGGATGTTTTGGACACAAGCCGTCCAGAAATGTCGACCACGGCTATCACGGGCGGTTTCAGAGTTTTGAGGAAGTACTCTAAGTCTTGGCTTTCTTTGACGGTGATGATTTTGTGGACGTCCTCCCTCCCACCTAGAAGCATGTGGAACCCTTCGAAGACAGCTACGTCAACCTCCTCCTCATCCATTATCCTCATCAGCCGGCCGAGGCTCTGCTCCCATCCGCTCCGGCCGTGGAACATCACAGCTGTCTCGTTGGGCGAAACGCTGGCCACAAGCCACGCACCCCTACGGGACATCCTCCAAGTATCCTTGTTCTCGGTGTCGATGGTGAAGCTGTGGTGGATGTGCTTGACTGCAGCAACCCTGAAGCCGTCCCGTGTAAACCTCTCCACAAAATACTCCACCAAGGTTGTTTTGCCCGAGTTCTTGTGGCCGACCACTTCTAAAGCCTTCACACATACTAAGCTGACGGGCGGTATATTGAGGTATATCGGTGCCGTGCACGACGGTATTCTTCAGCTTTCCTAGGTTGTTAACGCTTATAGACTGGGTTGAGAGCGTTTGGGCGGGATTGCTGGAGGACTTGGCTGTAGTCGTGGCTGCGTTCGTGGCCTCCACCGCATTAGGGGCGGCGTATGCTGTGTCGAGGAGGAGGATGGAAGTGTCGCGGCCTGTGAAGCAGGTGGTTGTGCTGCAGCCCTCAGACCTTCCGGAGCAGGTTGACACCCGTTTCTCGAAGATTGTGCTGGAGGCTGAGAAGAGGGTGAAGATGTTTGAGGAGAGGGTTTTGAGGGTTGTCGAGGGCGAGGATGATGACGGAGCTGAGGCTTGAGGCTGCCAAGGCTGCTGCTGCCTACGTTGAGGACGGCATGGTGGTGGGGCTGGGCAGCGGCTCAACGGTCTCGCTGATGATCCTCGAGATAGCAAAGTCGGGTAAGTCCGTTGAAGTCATACCGGCCTCGTCCCAAACCTATCTCGAATCATCCAAAGCAGGGCTCGCCATCACGTCGCTCGACAGACATCCGCGTCCAGACCTCTACATCGACAGCTTCGACCAAGTGGACAGAAGCCGCAGCATGATTAAGGGCGGCGGAGCGGCGTTGATGCGTGAGAAGGTTCTCGCCGCGGCTTCGAGGACGAGGATATTCGCAGGAACCTACGGCAAGCTCTCCAGCAAGCTTGACAAGCCCGTTCCTCTGGAGGTTCTCCCCTTCGCCGTCGGCTACGTCGTCAAGGTTCTCACGGAGGATGGCGCCGTTCCGGTTCTACGCACGTCGCCGGCCAAGAACGGGCCGGTGCTGACCGATAACTGCAACTACATCTTGGATGTTGCGTTCGGCGTGGTTGAGGACCCGGCTGGGCTTAATGATTGTTTGAGAAGAATTCCGGGCGTCTTGGAGACAGGGTTGTTCGTCGGCCTTGCTGACAAGGTGATCATCGTTCATGAGGAGGGTGTTGTGGAGGAGCTTTAGAAAAGCTTATAACGTGCACGGGTAAGGGAGAAACATGGCTGACATCTCTCAAGCCCGCTTACTCGGCGGAGTCGGCTCCATCATGCTTTTCCTCTCAATCATTCCCAACATCGGGTTCGTCCTGAGCATCGTCGGCTTCATCCTCGTCCTGCTAGCCCTAAAGTACATCTCGGACGCCGTGCAGCAAGTCGATATTTTCAGGAATGCCTTGATCGCCGCCATCGTCGGTATAGTAGGCGCCGTTGCCGGGGTAGTCGTAGGCGGTGCTGGGTTGTTGGCCGTCCTAGGTGGAGGCGCTACACCGATGGGCCCCGACTTCGGCCTCCTGTTCACGACTATTTTGATTACTGTGGCGGTTGTTTGGGTCTTCGCAGTCGTGTCAAGCTTCTTCCTAAGAAAATCACTCAACCTCGTAGGCGACACGCTGGGCATAAAAATGTTCAGGACGGCCGGTCTTCTGCTGTTTATCGGTGCGTTGCTTACCATCGTGCTGGTCGGAGCTTTGGTCGTCCTCGTGGCCGACGTACTGCTCGCCGTGGCCTTCTTCCAGATACAGCCCGGAGCAGGGGCTCCGCCCCCACCGCCTCCTCCCCCGCCCTAAAGATTCTCCAGCAAAGCCTGCAGGAGGGATCCTGCGAAACCCCGATGCTTTACCCAGACGACTACAGGCTCGTCGTCGAGCGGGAGCCCTACCAACGCCTCGCCAGCGTCAGACACAAGCATGTCTACCAAGACCGCTGGACTCTGCACGACCCTTGCCCCAAGCTTGGTGAAGAATTCCAAGTCCTCGCCGTTCAACATTATCGAAGAATGGACTATGAAGACGATGTTTTTCGAACGATTCTTCTCAACAGCTTCCTTGAATATCTGCTTGAGCTTGACGGCTTTCCTGACGGCGAAGACGAGCGTTGACCCACGCCCGCAGACCTCCATCGTCTTGACCACAACGGGCTCAACCCCTTTAAGCAGAGCTGTGTCAGCCTCATCCTCCTCCACTTTCATGTAAGAAGACATCAACCCCACAAGCTTCTCCAACTCCCTTCTCCTGTCCTCAAGATGTTTCTCCACAGCTCTCCGCTCTCTCTGGAAGAGGTTCGTCAAGGCGTGGGACGGCTCCAGCGGCCTGTATCCTTTCTCCGTCTTCTGGACAAGCCCCATCTCAGCCAAGCTTTGGAGCGTGTCGTAGACTCTTGTTATCGGTATGCCCGCCCTACCCGCCACGTCCTTCGCCCTCCTGCACCCCATCACCACAGCCAAGTAAGCCCTAGCCTGATACCTGTTCAGCCCCAAACTGCTCTGCAGAAGCTCAACAGCCTCACCAGCCCTTTCCCTCATCGAGTATGTTCACACAACGCATCGTTTAAATCTCTGCGGCGGAGGGTTAGCGGACGATGGGGGAAGAGTCTCCAGGCTTGGGGCGTGTCTGGCCCGAGGTCATGCAATCCATCAAGACCATCGCCCCCTTCTACGACAAAGTCAACAGAATGATATCTCTCGGCTCGGACAGGAGGCTGAGGGTAAGGGCTGTATGCGGGCGTGTGGGGTTGGACGAGCGGGTGCTCGACGCCGGCGCAGGCAACGGGGTCTTCACGACGGTGATGCTCGAGCAGCAGCCCGGTGTGCGGGAAGTGGTGATGCTCGACATACTGCCGGAGATGCTGTCAAGGTCTGGTTCGAGGTGGAACACTCACCCTGTTCTGGGCGACTTTGAGAGAACACCTTTCAGGGACGATGTCTTCGACAGCGTTCTGATGGGTTTCTCGCTAAGAGACGCCCGGGACATGAAAAAGGCCTTGGACGAGGTAAGGCGTGTCATGACCTCAAACGGCAAGCTGGTCGTCGTGGACCTAGGCAAGCCCGACAACCGTCTCAAAAACATCGCGATATCCCTCTACTGGAGGACCGTGGCGCCTCTGCTGGCTTTCTTGAGAGTTGGCCTGCCGGGGCTGAAAGTCTACTCCATCCACAAAACATACGTAAAGCTTCCGAAGAACAGCGAGTTCAAGTCTCTGCTAAAAACCTTCTTCAGACATGTTGAGGTTGAGGAGAGGATGATGGGCGGTACTTTGATAGCTCTGTCCCGGGCGAAGCACTCCCTAGGAAGCGTTAAAAGCCAGCGGGCCGGAAATTCCGCGGCTGATGGATACCGCTGACGTGAAGAAAGACGCGGAGCTTTTCTCGACGACAGGCCACTCGGTCTTTGACCAGATTGTCAAGCTGAGGCCCGGTATGACTGTGTTGGTTGCTGACGAGACTTTCAGCGAGGCTCGTTCTTTTCTCAGGGCGTTGTTGAAGAAGCGGCGGGATAGCGTCGTCGAAGTTGTCTCAGCACGTTATCACCAGACAGGCGCCGGGCAGGCTGTGGTATCGACCGAGGGGCTGCAAGACCTGTCTATTCACGTCAACCAGAGGAGGAGGCAGGAGAGGGGAAAGATCCTCCTCCACACATACCTGCCTGAGCTGCTTGTGAGACACAACCCTGACGAGGTGTTGAAGTTGTTTGAGATCTGGCAGAAGGATGTTTTCATGTCCAAAACTGTGGAGTTCTACCTCATCCCAAAGAACACGTTCACAGAGTTTGAGAAGAAGGCGAGGGCGATAGTCGACTCCGTCATCGACTTGTCTGTGGTTAGGAACGACGGCCAGTTTGTTTACTACATGATGCCGATAAGGGGGTGCGACCCCCAGTTCCATCTCAAGAACATCAGGTACGAGATTATTCATGACAAACTGCTGATAGAGTGGAACGGCATCCTCCTCGAAGACCTGCCGTCGGGCCCTGTCTCCGTAGAGTCGATCAAAAAGATGCTGGAGAGTAAGGAGGACCGGCTTGTCTTCACGCTGGGCGACGTGGGTCCGGACATAATGCCTCTTTCCGACTATGTGGTTTTGACGGGGCTTGAGGGCAGCAGGCTCTCGACGTTCAAGAGCCTATACCCCGATGTCTGGCCTGAGATTGAGGAAAAGCTAGCTGGATGGATAGCCAGCGGGGTCGTGAAGGTCATGGAGGTTGACCCCGAGCCGTCTGGAAAAGCCAGGATAGGGCTGAGGCTCCGGAGCAGATTTTTGCTGCTCATTCCGACCAAAATGGCGTTGAGGCTTGCGTTTATTCCGCGGATTTTTATTGGGAAGAAAGTGCAGATGGTTCCGCTGGAGGCTCATCTAGCGGTCTTGGAGGCCATGAGGAGGGTGATAGAATACACCTCAGCCAAGAGGCCCGACTTTCTAGCCGACGCACGTGCAGCGACCTACTATTTCGGCCAGCTGTCCGCTAGGAAGACGGCTCTAGAATACGTTAGACGTCTTGAGGGGAGTAATGCTGGAAAGTTTGAATCGAAGCACGTGCCTAAGCTGGTCGCCTTGACCCTGAAAGCTGGATGGGGTTTGGATGCGTCGTTCACAACCTCCACTAAGAACAGCTGGGTTTTCGACATTAAGAACTGTCATCTGTGTGAAGGCGTGAGTTCTGACTCGCCGTTCTGCGACAAGTTTGTTTCCGGAGTGGTGATTGGAGTGCTTTCGGTGTGTTTGAAAACTAAGGTGGACTGCTTCGAGATGACTTGCAGGGCTATGGGTGCCGACAGATGCAGTTTCAAAGCCACGCTTCTTTAGCTTCTACGCGCTAGATTACCTTCTCAGTCGGGTAAACCTCGATCCCGCCTTGTCCAAACCGGTAAGGATGAGCGTCAACGTTGTGGTCCACCCCCCTCATCTTCTCAACCTGGATGGAGCGGATTATTGCTGAGTTCTTCACATACTTCCTCATTATGATGACGCCGTCTGCGAGGAATTCCTCAAACTGGTAAACTCTTTCCAAGCCGCTCATCCTAAGCTCCGTGAGGAACAACGAAGTGCATTCTAGGGGGGCTATGCCCTCCAGGAAATCCATGAAGGCCATCCGCCTCTCAGCTCCCCGTGGATACTGTAGGAAGAACGACGTCAGCGAGTCGACGACAATCCGTCTAGCGTCGATGTTGCGTGCATGGTTTACCACAGCGGCCACTAAAGCCGTCAAGGAAAACTCCTTCCTGCCGATCGAGATGCTGCCTATCTTCACTTGGCCCGGGATTGTCCTGATGGGTGATGCGTCAACCACGGCCAGAGAGTTCTCCACGATGAGGGACCTTAAGTCTATGCCTATCCGTTGGGCGTTCCTGATGATATTCTCGGGCCTTTCGTCTAGGGTGACGTAAACTCCGTTTTCACCGTTTCTGCATCCATAGCTTAGAAACTGCAGGCCGAGGGTTGTCTTGCCGGAGCCGGGCGATCCCATCACCACGATGTTAGACCCAGCTGGGAATCCTTTCCCCTCCAGCAGGACGTCGAGCCCGTTTATGCCGGATGACGTGAACCGCAGATGAGCTTTTTCGACCACGAGACTCAACGGGGATGGATGTATATAAGTAGTTATATCGTCGAGTATCGGGAATAAGGCGGAAGCGATGAGTCTAGGGGCTTTGAGCGAGTATGCTGTGAGGCTGGCGCCCGTAGCTCTCACCCTGTCGATGGCGTTGTTTTTCCAGATGGCTGTTGAAGGGGTTTTCCTCCCCCAGCCCGTCATCACTCCAATCCCCGAGAACGTGGAGGAGGGGCCGTCGCTGCTCTTGACCCCCACTCCGTACATAAACTCTCTCGTGGTTGTTGCTGCGATGTTCGTCGGAAGTTTTGCGTTGATAGCTTTGCTAAGGTTCAGGAGGCTTGTCCGCACCCTAGTCATAACGGTCTTCAGCCTAGTCGCCTTAACCACGGGTATGTTTTACATGATTCTTCTCACCGACCTCAGCTTGGAAGCGATGCTAGCTATTTCCATAGCGTTCTCCGCAGCAGCCGCCCTAGCAGTCTCCTCCAAGTCGGAGACCGCGGGTCTCTTAGCCTGCTCGTACGTCGCATCGGCCTCGGGAGTGATAATAGGCTCCTCCATTCCTTTCTGGACTTCGCTGGTGCTGCTTGTGGCGATATCGGTCTACGACTTGCTCGTCGTGTTCAAAGGACATCTGCGTACGCTGGGCGAGGTTGACACCAGCTCCCTCAGGGGACTAGTGGTAGACTTCAGAGGCGTCACCATAGGGCTTGGCGACCTTTTCTTCTACACGGTTCTCTACTCCTTCGCCATGACAAACCTAGGCACCATACCCGCTGCGGCTGCGGCGGCAGGGTTGTTGACCGGTTACGCTGCGACGCTCAGGCTTGCTAGGAAGAGGCCTGTCTTCCCCGGGCTTCCGGTGACGATCCTCACAGCTCTCTTCTTCAGCTTCACGGTGTACTTCGTTCTTTGAAGACGCTGCTCACGCCCGATGACGTTGCTAGATGCTGCACGGCCGGGCTGTTGCTCGAGCTGGCCACGACGCCGAAGCCAGGGCTTGTCGACCGGTCCTCACCCAGCGAGCAGTACGCACAGTTCTTAGCCTCAGCCACCGCCCTCTACAAGCACTTTCACGATGCGGCGGCCGGGCGGTCTGTCGGCGATGTCGTGCTGAACGCTTGCCTTGACATGCTTTCGTGGCAGAGGGGTGGGAACACCCATCTGGGCGCAGTCCTCCTCCTCACGCCTGTTGCGAAGGCCGCAGGGTCTTGTAGAGACTTCAACAACCTCAGGCGGAGGGTTGAGGAAGTTCTGAAGAAAATCAACCAAGCCGAGACTCTGAAGATCTTCGAAGCTGTCCGGACGGTAAACCCCGGACACTTGGGCCGTGTAGCCTATTTGGATGTGTTTGATGAAAAGACCTACCGGCGGATCGCTGAGAGGAGGATAGGAGTTCTGGAGGCTTTCAAGCCCTACGGAAGGCTGGAGGTAGTGGCTGCCGAGTACACCACGTCTTACCGTGCCAGCTTCATACACGGATACAAACACTTGAGGAAACAGCTCACTCAGCTAGACCTCAACACAGCAGGCGTAAACACGTTCCTCAACATCATGAGCCACCTACCTGACAGCCATGTCTCGAGAATGTTCGGCAGGCATGCGGCGAGAACTCTGTCTAGGATGGCTCGCAGGGTTCTGGACCATGGAGGGTTCCATACAGACAGGGGTAGGAGGGCTTTCGAGGACATGGCTGGTAGAGTTCTCCGAGCTGGGTTTAAGCCGGCTGCGACGGCCGACGTGCTGGCTGTCTCCTACACCCTGCTCCTACTCAGCGGGTGGAGGCCTTGAAGCCGCATCACGCTCAAATACAGTCGGGTGGTTGAGCCTACGTTGGCTCAGCGGGACGGCTGGTCAGTCTTCTGGTTGTCGAAGACCTCCAAAGCGGGCGTGTTCCTCTTAGTTCTGCAGGTGATTGCGTCGGCCTACGTCATCTCAACCTATCCGCTCGACTTCGGAACAAGGTACTGGAATAACCCAGCCTATTGGGCTGACAACCCCAAGGAATCAGCTCCCGAGTGGGTGAATCTCTTCACCGCCAAGCCCCTCCCACGCCACGTGTCCATAGTCTTGGAGAACGTCGGAGACGAGGCCTCAGCTGTCTTCAGCTACCGCTACGACAGCTTCCCCAGCTTCGTTTCAGTCTCAGCAGCCAACATAAAGTACGCCGAACGCCCACCCGTGATACTTTTTGAGCTGCAGAGGCCCGACGGAACCCTAGTCTTGTTCTACACCATCACCCCATCACCGCCAGCCTCTGGAGAAACTCCTCCCTACCGGCGGAACTATGAAACACCTCTCAGGGCCTACGTCAGCGGAGACGTTCAGGCAAGCCAGCAGCTCAGCCAGCAGCTCGAGCGGGCTTACGGCGTGAAGGTGTCGTCGGAGGTTGTTCTGAGAGAGGGGGTTGAGAGGGCTTTGTTTGGGACTCCGTCGGGAGGAGAGTTCGCCCCGCTTCCGGGGGACTATGTTTTGAGGGTGAGGGTTTTGAGAGCTAGTCCGGACGACGAGGTGGGGCGTGTGGTGTTCGTCGCAGGCGGAAGGGTGTACGGGCTTGCCGGGACCGACAGGCTGGGCAGAGACCTTGCCACCGGGTTGTTGTTCGGCTTTCCCGTCGCCCTGCTGATAGGTGTTGCGACCGCGGTTTTGACGACTGCGGTAGGCTCGTCCGTCGGCATGGTCAGCGGCTACTTGGGCGGCAGGGTTGACGAAGCAGTCCAGAGGCTCTGCGACGTCCTAAACAACATACCCCTTCTCCCTCTCCTCATCTTCTTCACTTTCATCTTCAAGCCAAGCATATGGATCATAATCCTCATCCTCGTAGCCTTCGGCTGGTCAGGCCTGGCCGTTATAGTGAGGTCAATAGTCCTGCAGGCGAGGACGGCGCAGTACGTCGAAGCCGCTGAATCTCTTGGAGTACCCCGGAGGAGAATACTTCTTAAACACATCACACCCCAGATAGCGCCCTTCCTCGTCTCGCAGATGATATTCTCAACACCCTCAGCCATCCTAGCGGAGGCTGGGCTCAGCTTCCTCGGGCTGGGAGACCCGTCCCTGCCTAGCTGGGGCCAGATCCTCGAGTATGCTTTCCGTAGCGGTGGGATGAACCTAGGCCTTTGGTGGTGGGTTCTTCCGCCGGGCCTGCTGATCGTCTTGACCGCGTTCACCTTTGTGTTGATATCCCTAGGTCTAGAGCCTGTTGTAAACCCGAGGCTGAGGAGGCTTGGCTGAAGTGCTTCGTGTCGAGGGGCTGAAGGTCTACTATTCGTCGGGGGGCAGGGTTGTGAAGGCTGTTGACGGAGTTGGGTTCAGGGTTGGAGAGGCTGAGACGCTGGGGTTGGTGGGCGAGTCTGGCTGCGGGAAGACGAGCACGGGGCTGGCGTTGATGAGGATGCTTCCGGGCAACGTTTCGCACTTCGAGGGCAAGGCCTTCCTGCACGGAGTTGATGTCTTCTCACTAGACGCCAAGAAATTCGACGGCGAAATACGTTGGAAAGTAATCTCGATGGTCTTCCAAGGAGCCATGAACAGCTTCAACCCCGTGCTCAGGATAGGCCATCAAGTCGCCGAGCCGCTTGTGTTCAAGGAGGGGCTCAAGCTCGAGGAGGCTTTGAAGGCAGTCGGGAGGCTTTTCAAGCAGGTTGGGCTTTCAGAGGAGATTGCTGACAGGTATCCTCATGAGCTGAGCGGGGGCATGAAGCAGAGAGCCATGATAGCGATGGCCCTCGTCATGAACCCCAAGCTCGTGATTCTCGACGAGCCGACCTCAGCCCTCGACGTCTCCATCCAAACCCAGGTCATGAACCTGCTGAAGAGGCTGAAGAGAGAGCTGGGTCTTTCGATGATCTTCATAACGCATGACTTGGCGTTGGTGAGCGACATAGCTGACTCTGTGGCTGTGATGTATGCGGGGGAGGTTGTCGAGTACGGAAGTTCTGACGATGTTCTTGCTTCGCCGCAGCATCCCTACACCCAGAGGCTGCTGAAGTCCATTCCAAGGCTGAGAGGCCCGAGGACGATCGAGTACATCTCAGGAGCCCCGCCAGACCTGTCCAACCCTCCTCCAGGATGTAGGTTCCATCCGCGCTGCCCTCAGGTCTTCGACAGGTGCGTGGTTGAAAAGCCCTCCGACGTCGAGGCTGGCGGGTCTGTTGTGAAGTGCTGGCTTTACGCCCTCGACAAGTAGACGAAGATGCTGAACCCTGCGAAGCCGAGCAAGTTGAGCATCAGCAGCGGATAGGCTATCTCGGTGCCCTCGCTCCACGAAAGCACGTAAAACATGTACGCGGCGTACATGTGCTGGAGGAGGAAGATGGCTGTGAGCGCTACGAGGGCGTTGGTGAACTTGGTCCGTGCAAGCCTTCTCGTCAGCAGGTAGTTCCTCAGCGAGTACATTAGGGCGAGGATTATCATTATGGATATGATGATGTTAGTCAGCCAGAGCGGTCCCATACGAGGCTCGCCCCAGCCTGTTTCGATGACAGAGCTTCATGTATGATCGAGTCTAGGACATCCATGTTCTCGAGGACTATGGGGGCAAGCGTGTACTTGATGCCGTACCGCTGCCCTTCAGCCACGACGAACCCGTTCTCTAGCAGGACTTCTAGGTGGTGCTGGACTGTTTTGTAGTTTAGTTGGAGAGCTGAGGCGATTTTGTTGGCGTTGGCTGCTCCGTTCCTCAAAAGCATGAGTATCAACAACCTCGTCGGCCCTCCCTTCGTCCCGAGCAGCAGCCACCAAAACAGGCGTCTTATCGGTTTGTCCACCAACTCCAGTTATCTTCTACGCTTCATCACTTAACTTTTTCCCTAAAACCAAGAGCCAGAGGCCTCACCAAGGAACCCGTACCACCCACAACCTTCAAAGGAGCAACCACGACAGCCGAGACATACATCCTGTCCCTCGCCAGCTCCTCGAGATAGAGGCTCTTCATGACATGTATGCCTGCATCGACTAGGAACATTAGGTGGACGTTGAAGGGTTTGGGCACCGCCATGGCTAGGTTGTCTATGCCCAGCAGAGATATCCGTCTGTTGATGAGCCATCTAGCGCTCTCCTCGGTTATGCCCGCGAAGTCGTGGAGGTACTTTTCCTTGTCTGTCGTGAAGTAGCGTGAATAGCCTGTCCTGACGAGCGCCACGTCTCCCTCGTTCAGCTTGACGCCCTCGAACTCGAGGCATTTCTCGAGGTCTTCAGCGGTTATCCCGTATCGTTGGGGCAGGATGTCGAGGCCCTTCGAAGCCGGAACGTCGAACAGCACGGCTCGTTTCACGTAGATCGGTATCTCCTCGGTTCCGTAGCGGGTGTAGCCCGTGTGCTTGACTATCTCGTTCGCCTTGACGCCTTGGTGAAGCAGCCCATCCCGAGCCATGTGGCATTTCGCGTCTATGTGGGTGCCTGAATGCATGCTTGTTATCACAAGCTCCATCGAGTCCGAGAAACCGGGCGCAACCTTCTCGAACAACTGCTTGGTGAACTGATGATACCTGTATATCGCCATCGAGTAGGGCGGGTCTTCGGGGTGGACAGGCATGCCGTTGAAGTAGGGCTGGCCGAGGTCGTAAACCTTCGCAGACAGAAGAGCTTGAACAACATCCTCCACGGTGTTCACGCCGACTCATCCCTGAGGGTTAATATATTGTTTATCCGACGGCCTAAACAGCTTCACGACGCCCAGCCTCTCAAGCTCCTCAACCTCCACGCTGGTGTATCCCAGCTGTTTCAACACCTCCTCCGTGTGCTGGCCGTGGAGAGGAGCCGGCCTGCAGAAAGTTTGTCCACCGGCTTGGAAGGGCACAGACCTCACGGCGGTCATCACGCCCAGCCGTGGATGTTCAACCTTCGCCAGCAGGCCGCGGGCCTTGACGTGAGGGTCTTCTAGAAGGTCTTTGACTGTGTTGACGGGCCCCGACGGTACTCCAGAGCGCTGGAGTAGCTCAACCCACTCCCTCACGGTCCGGACGGAGAAAACCCTGCTCAACTCCTCCACCAAAACCTCCCTGTTCGAATGGTTTATCCTGCTCTGGTTGTCTCTGAACCTCGGGTCCTCCAGCAGGTCCATCCTGCCCAGCACAGAGCACAGCAGCCGCCAGTGCTTCTCGTTGCCTACTCCTACAACCATCCAGCCGTCAGAGGCCTTGAACAACTCGTAGGGAGCTATCGCCGGATACTTGTTGCCGAACCTCGTCGGAAGCTCGCCGCTTCCCACGTAGGTGCTTATCCACTGGCCCATCGCCGCAACCCCTGCCTCGAAAAGCGAAACGTCGATATACATTCCCTCACCCGTCCTCTCCCTCTGGAAGAGAGCTGCGCAGACAGCCGTAGCTGCGTTGACGGCGGCCAGAATGTCTGCGACGGGTATGCCTGCTCGGAGAGGCTCCTTTTCCGGAAAGCCTGTCACCGACATCAATCCCGACATAGCCTGTACTACGAGGTCGTATCCCGCCAGACCTGCGTAGGGCCCTGTCTGGCCGAAGCCCGAGACGGAGCAGTAAACCAGCCGTGTGTTGATCTTCCTCAAGTCCTCGTACGACAAACCCAGCTTCTTCATCACTCCCGGCCTGAAGTTCTCAACTAACACGTCTGAGACCTCGACGAGCCTAGCGAGGATTTCACGTCCCTTCTCCGTCTTAAGGTCGACGGCCAAGCTTCTCTTGTTCTTGTTGTAGTGGAAGAAGTACAGGCTCTCGCCGTTCACAAGCTTACCCATCAACCTTGCGTCATCGCCTTGGCTCGTGTTCTCAACCTTGACCACCTCGGCACCCAGCTCCGAGAGAAGCAGAGTGCAGAGCGGCGCGGCTATAGCCGTGCCTACTTCAACAACCTTTACACCCTTGAGCGGCCCCAACACATTCAGCGATGAAAAACAACAACTAATAGGTTTTCAGCATACGTGGGTCTGAGGAAATAAAAAATGAGGAGGGTGTTTAGCTGCCGGTTCTCTCAACGAACCTGTTGGTGTAGAGCTCGTCGGGCGTCACTGGGCGCTGAAGTTGGTAGAACTGGCTTATCACATCGACTGTTCTTTTGACTTTGTTAGGGTCCATCCATCCGAGCTGAAGCGGGTTCTTGGCCATTTTCGGAATATCACCGTACATGTCTATGCCTCCGTAGATCCATTCGAGCCTAGCCACCTCCTTGACCTGTTCGGGGTTGTACTTCATGTATATGTCCAGCGACTGGTCTGGGTTCTTCAGCGACCACCATATTCCCTCGAAAGTTGCCTTGACAAACCTCTCAACAAGGTCGGGCTTTTCTCTCAGCAGGTCTTCGTGGACTATGATGCCGTTGGAGTAAAGGTCTAGACCGTAGTCTGAGTACCTAAAGTAGCCCAACTGGATCCCCAGCTTAGCCGCCTCCGTGTCCAGAGCACCCTTCTCACCCCAGAACATGCCCGTCATGTCAACCTGACCCGACAGAAGCGCAGCCCTCGCAACAGGAACGTCTGCAGGCACAAAGTTGACTTTAGCCGGGTCTATGCCGACGGCGCGGGCGAAGGCGGGGAACAAAACCCACACAGCGTTTCCAGCAGGCGTTGACATCGTCTTCCCCTCCAAGTCTTTCGGCGTGTTGATACCCTTGCCCTTGACATAAGCTATCGTGTGGGGCATGACGTGGTGGACCATTCCAACCATCACAACCTTAGCACCCTGAGACCTCAGTATTACGAGCGAGCCTAGGTCGGCGAACCCAAACTCACCCTGCTTGGCGTTGATCTTCTGAATAGTGTCGCCGGACCCGTAGCCCCTCACAATGTTCACCTTAAGGCCGTACTTCTCGTAGATGCCCTGGTCTATGGCAGGGTAGTACATCACGTGCTTGCCGTAGATGATCCAGTCTAGGATGAAGGTCACCTCTTCGAGTTGGCGTGGGGGGTTGAGGACGTTCGGCAGGAACAGCGCGCCTGCAGCTGCGACGGCAACTACGACCACCGCTACGACGACTAGAGTTGATGTTTTCATTTTCAACGCTTACAACGTTCACGGATGCAAATAAGTCTTTATACATAGGCACTTTCGATTTTTACAAGTCTTTCGGAGAGGCCTGTGTCTTGTGATGTAGCTTTCTCATTCATGCACATCTTCGATAGTCCTCACACACATCCTACTCGGATGGAAGGGGGCGTTTTACTTGGTTGACGGTACCGGGTACATACCGCTAAAACGATTTATATTACAGCTGACAGCCATGGAACTTGACTGATTTGCCTCCGATGATCTCTGTAAGGAATGTTTCGAAAGTCTTCAAAACCTTGACCGGGGCTGATGTTGTTGCTCTCAAGGATGTTTCCTTCGACGTCGAGGAGGGGGAGTTCATAGCCATCGTAGGTCCTTCAGGATGCGGGAAAAGCACTCTTCTCAGGATCGTTGCGGGCCTCGCTCCATCCTCAGAGGGCGAGATACTGATCGAAGGTATGAGGGTTGACGGCCCCGCTAAAGGAGTTGGGATGGTTTTCCAAACACCCGTGCTGATGCCTTGGAAGAAAGTTGTTGAAAACATAGTCTTCCCGCTTCAAATAATGGGGAGGAACAGCGAGGTGAACGACTCGAACCTCAGCAGGCTGATGAGGCTGCTTGGCTTGGAGGGTTTTGAAAACGCCTACCCCTTCGAGCTGTCGGGAGGCATGCAGTCGAGGGTGTCGATAGGCAGGGCCTTGATCACAAGCCCCAAGATACTGTTGATGGACGAACCTTTCGGAGCTCTCGACGCTCTTACGAGAGAGAAGATGGGGCTGGAGCTTCTAAACATATGGCGTGAATACAGGAACACGGTTCTCTTCGTGACCCACGACGTAGCCGAAGCTGTTTTCCTAGCTGACAGAGTAGTCGTGATGAGTGCAAGGCCGGGCCGCATCAAGAACATCGTGCGAATAGAACTAGAGAGGCCAAGGGACCTTGCGATAAAAAGTTCTCAACACTTCGCCGAGTACACCTTGAACGTGCGGAGGGACTTAGGCCTTCTATGAGAGGCGTTTCATTTTTCTGTACCACGGAGTGACTAGGAACTCCGCCAGCTCTATGGCTAGGTAGAGGAGGCTGCCGAGGACCACTAGCAGGATGAGCGATGCGAATATTATGGATGTGGTGAAGTGCTGCTGCGCCAGAACTATCATGTATCCCAGACCTTTCTGAGCTCCGACGAACTCGCCTATGACTGCGCCTATGATGGCTAGTGTCATGGCTACCTTGAAGCTGCCGAAGATGTGGGGGAGTGCGTTGGGCCACTTGACGTGGAAGAAGACTTGGTGGGGCTTGGCGTCTATAAGCTTCATGTAGTCGAGCAGGTCGGGGTCTGCGGCCCTAAGCCCAACCACCGTGTCTATGACTATCGGGAAGTAGGCTATCAGGAAAGAGAGCAGTATTTTCGGTGTTTCGCCGAAACCGAACCATATGAAGAACAACGGCGCCACGGCAACCTTGGGAACTATCTGAGCGGCCAGGATGTACGGGTATATGATGTTGCTTATCGTCCTGAAGTGGACTATGACGTAGCCGGTTGCGATGCCTACAACAGCCGCCAACGCAAACCCCGCCAGCGTTTCGTAGGTCGTAAACAGGGTGTGCTCAAGCCAGTTGACCCTAGTGCCCAGCAGCTCGGCGAAGATGCTTGACGGCGCTGGGATGAGGAAGCTCGGGATGTTGAACGCAGCCACGCTTGCTTCCCATAGGAAGAAGAACATAACCAGGATGATTGCAGAGGGGACGTAGCGGAGTATTCCTCTGGCGCTTACTAATGTGGTTGTCCCTGAAACGCTTTTACCGGACGGCATGCCTGCCCAGCGTTAGGGAGCGTGGCTGAATATAAACACTCGTAGCGCGCTCTTGCGTAGTTTTTATTCTAGGGGACATGAGGGATGCTGAAATGCTGACGAGGAACCAGCTGACTATCTTCGTGGGCCTCCTGTCCTTCAGCCTGCTGGGCTGGTCTGTGGCAAGCATCAGCACATCCCTTCCCAAGATCATCAAGGAGTTCGGCATGTCCTACGAGGTTGCTGGAATTCTGGCGGGAACGATGCCTGCGGGTGGCGTGATGGGGTTCGCAGCGGGCATGCTGTCGGACAGGCTAGGCTACTCTAAGACGGCCGCGCTAGCCTTGTTGGTTTTCATGCTAGGCTTGCTAGTATCACCGATGCCTGCAGGAATCGCCGCTCTCTTCGGCGGCTTCGCCACAATAGGCGTCGGCTCAGTCCTGCTAGTCAGCTCCGCAAGCCCGTTGGTCGCAACAGCCTACCCGACCAAGAGCGGCACCATGCTCAACTACATGTACGCAGGCATGGGCTTTGGAATAGGCGTGGGCTCGGTTGCGACAGCGTTCCTAGCCGAGGTAAACTGGCGTATGTCCTTTTTTACCCCTGCGCCCGTGGTCCTGGCGTTGTGTCTGACGGCATTCAAAAAGCTCAGGGACTACACTAGGCATGTCAGCGGCGTAAAGTCCTCTGAGCTCCGTATGTTCTTCATAAACATTCCTGTCGTCGTGCCTTCTCTCTTCATAGTGGGGGTTGAGCTTGGGTTCGCCACGTGGCTGCCCAGCATGCTCTCCATAAGATACTCGGCTCAAGGCGCTCTAGTCGGGTTCTCGGTCACCATTTTCTCCGTGTTCATGGGTCTGGGCAGGGCGCTCCTCGGAAGAATCTCAGACAGCCTTGGAGCCGTCAAGAGCATAACATTCTTCGGAGGCTGCGCAGGCCTCTCCTTCCTAGTTTTCGCCTCCATAGAAGACTTCCCAGCCAAGCTCCTTGTCCTTCCAGTTATCGGTCTGGTCGTCGGCCCTCTCCTCCCCACCTTCACTGCATGGGTTATCCGCAACAACCCAGCCCACGGCGGAAGCGTCTCAGGCATGGTCATCTCAACCGGACGTGTCGGAACGTTCTTCATAAACTGGCTGGTCGGTCTAGCTCTCGGCCTTCATGGCGAGTTTACGGCGCTGACCGTGTTCTTCCTCTGCACCATGATTATGGTTGCCTACCTCAACATCATGGTGAGGCTTCGACGCTTAAGGCCTTCGGATTAATCAGCACGCTTAGCAAACTAGCCACAAGACAAAGAAGAGCGCCCGCGGCAAAAGCCCAGCTGTAGCTCAGTGTCAGGTCGAACACGTATCCTCCGAAGAAAGCCCCCACGCTCCCGCCTAAGTGATGTATGAAGGTGATTGTGGCGAACACAAGCCCTATTGAAGCTTTTCCAAAGATCTCGGACGCTAGGCCCGCCGTCAGCGGGACTGTTGCGAGGTTCGTGATGCCGAAAACTGTTGCAAACAGGATGATAGAGGCAGCGTCCCTAGCGTACAGCAGGTAAACCATGCTAATACCCCGGGCTAGGTAGACCATGCCGAGAAGCTTGTTCATGGCGGCTTTCTCGGACAACGCCCCGACAAAGACGACGCTTAGGACGGAGCCGCCGATCGACAGGGCGAGGGCGGTCGAGGCCACGGTCGTGGAGCCGCAGACTCTCACGGTGTAGATCGCTAGATGGGTGCTGATCATGGTGACGGTGAAGCCGCATATGAAGTATGTTAGCGAGAGGAGTGTTAATTGTTTATGAAGCTTCATCAAAGCCGGCCTTACATCTTCATGGTTGGGTGAATGGCTTTGCCAGCTGGGCCTGAGAGCCATCAAGGCTAGGGGGACTGTGATGAAGCCCAGCGAGGCTCCGCTGACTATGTAGGTGTGCCGCCATCCAATTAGGCTGGTTAGTTCGCTTGTGAGCGGCACCATTATGAGGGCTCCTACTGCGAAGCCCGTGGTCGATATGCCGAGAGCAATCCCGGTTCTCCTCGAGAAAGATTTGGAGACAAGCGCTGACATGACGCTCAGCGAAACCCCGCCCGAGCCTAGCGCAACGACGAGGTAGAGGATGTAGAGGGACTGGATGCTGTCGACCGTGCTCAGCAGCATCAAACCCAAGGAAGTGAGCAGGGCGCTGACAGCGATTATGTGATTGGCTCGATGCCTGTCAACCAGTCTTCCGAAAACGATGCCTGACAACCCGCCGCCCAAAACGATCAACGACATGGGGAGTGAGGCGGCGGCCCTGCTCCACCCGAACTCTTCCACCAAATAATTCATCAATACGCCATACGAGTACAAAGATCCTTGGAACAGGACTAGGATGAAAGCCGCCGACAGCGCCGTCGCCCAAGCCCGGCTGATGATCAACGCTTGCAGCAGGCTGTTGCTGTTTATAAAACTTTATCGGCAGTGGACGTGGTTCCTCCAGTCAGTTTTGCTGCCCATGTAAAGTATCAGGCCGCCGACCAAGGCGTAGCTGGTAAGCGCCGCTGCGTTCGAGAACATCATGCCCACAGTTATTCCCGCAAGCGAGACCATGGAGACCGTGAAGACGTTGCCCGCTATGCAAGTTGGGCAGGCTCCAAGCGGTGCAAAGGTTATGTGAATCTTCGCCCACGTGTCGACCAACAGGCCTGAGAAGCCTAATGCCCTCGACCTCCTCACCGGCTTGCAGCTCGCTGCGCAGGCCTCCTTCTTAAGCGTCTTCGCCAGAGAGATGTAGATGCCCGCCAGCACGGCTGTGGGTATTTGGAGGAGGAGGTTATGGACTCGTAAGACGTAGTAGACGTAGGTGTTGGGCGTCGATGACTCTACAGCTGCGCCCTTCGGGTCGAGGTAGCCGATGTAGAACAAGCCTTCGCCGAGGAAGATCTCCATCTTCCTCTCCAAGCTTATGTCTGTTAGCAGAAGCGGGTAGGAGATGAAGTCGCCTACGCCGACGTAGGTGGGCAGGTTGCCGCCCGTGAAGAGCATGAACATGAAGACGACAGGCACGGGTAGGAGCGTGAACAGCCCCACCATAGCCACGAACAGCCGCCGGTGATGTGAGACAGCGTGAACAGCGCCGCGGGCGGCGTCGACTGTCTTGGACATTCATCGTATGGTGTGCAGTTGGGGGATTTAAGCGTTTTAGGCTGGATTTCGTTAAAAGCTTAAATGCGATTCGTCTACTCAACTAGCCTATGAAGAGAAGCCTAGTAGCGGCGATAGTTGTGGCAGCTGTAGTCATCGCTTCAGTAGCCTTCGTAGGATTGAATTTCACGACACAGCCGAGGCAAGTCCCGACGGAGATAGTAATCGGCACTTCGCAGCCCCTAAGCGGCGGGCTGGCCGAAGCCGGTGGACACACCTTGATCGGTATCCTTGCGGCTATCGACTACATCAACGAGGTGAAGGGCGGTGTCTATGTGAAGGAGTTTGACAAAAGGCTCCCGCTCAGGCTCGTGCTCTACGACGACAGGACTGAAACAGCTAGAGCCAAGTCGGTTGCCGAAAGACTCATCAAGGTCGACGGCGTCACAGCAATCATAGCTCCGTACAGCAGTCTACTGACCTCTGTCATGGCTCCGGTGGCCGAGGAGAACAAGATACCGCTCATCGCCACTTCAGCTTGGTCGGACGCCATCTACAACCAAGGCTTCAAGCACGTCTTCAACCCCTACATACGAGGATCGACCGAGGCCAAGATCACTCTGGGCTGGTTCAAGGAGCTGGCGGACAAGATACCGATAAAGACAATCGCTATAGCTTACTCGGACGACGCCTACTCTACATCCGTCTGTGAAGCTCTAGCGAACCTAGCCAAGCAGGAAGGGTACGAAGTTGTATTCCAGGAGAAGTTCCCGGTGGGACAGCTTGACTTCGCCGCCATGCTCACAACCATCAAAGCACGCAACCCAGACCTAGTGGTCTTCTTCCAGCCTTCAGCACCGGGCAACATCAAATTTATCAGACAGTTCAGAGAACTAGGCCTCGCTCCTAAAGCTGTCTTCGGCGGGTACTTCGGCGACTTCCAAGCAGTCAGGAATGAGCTTGGCCCGTTGATGGAGACCATATTCGCCCACGCCCACGACCTTCCTAACCCGCTTCCTCAGACCGACAAGGCGATGTTCGACTTCATCTACGAGAGGATCAAGAGGAAGCTGCCGTGGCCGGAGGCAGCCGTGGCGACTTCAGGGTCGGAGGCAGTCCTAGTGCTCGCAACAGCCATCGAGAAGGCTGGGTCGCTTGACCCGTCTAAGGTTAGGGATGCGTTGGCTGGAATCGACGCATACTTCATCGGGCCGGTGCGGTTCGGTCAAGATGGCGTAAACCCGTTGAGGGTGATCTACCTAGTCCAGTACCAGAACGGCGACTACCGGCTCATAGCTCCGAGAACCTACCCAGGACTAAACATACAGCTGCCCGTAGTGGACCCGGTTCCCTACAAACCCTAAACCTTTTTTTACAAAAATGTTAGACTTTCTCGCCCAGCTGCTCGTCAACTCCTTGATGCTGGCTGGCCTATACGCAATCATCACGATCGGTTTGTCTTTAATATTCGTTCTCATGGGAATTCTTGACTTCACCCACGGCATCAAAATACTTCTCGCCGGATACATCTGCTTCTGGGTGATAAGCGCCGGCATCCACCCAGCCATAGCCCTCGTAATATCCGTGGGCTTGATGACGGCTTTGAGCTCCGGCTTGTTTGAGGGAGCTGTCAAGAGAGTGAGCGAGAGCCACTTTACCACACTGCTGGTGACGCTAGGCGTTGCCTACGTTATAGAGGGAGTTGTTAGCATGTACCAGCCGCCGCAGACGATAACCATCGACCAGTCCATCACAGGCCTGCCCGTTCCCCTGTCCATCGAGGTGGCGGGCTTGAAGTTCTCAACCACACTCGTGGAAACGTTCATCTTCAGCTTCTCGATAATGGTGCTTTTTCACATCCTTATAAAGAGAACCATGTTCGGCATCACCCTCAGAGCCCTTGTCGAAGACCGGGAGGTTGCGAGCCTTATGGGCGTCAACCCGAGGATAAGGCTGCTGCTGTCGGTTGCGCTTGTCAGCGCCATAAGCGGCGTGGCGGGTTTCTTCTACCTCAGGGCTTTCGGCGGCGTAATCGGCGACTGGTCGCTGATTTTGGGGAAGGCCTTCGCCTTGACTCTTTTCGTCGGAAAGACTACTAACATGTTCTCGCTGTTCGCCATGGCTCTCGTGCTAGCGCTCACCGAGAACATCATAGGCGGGTTCATCGCTGTTGGCGTCAAGGACATCGCAGCGATCTTCGTAATAATCGCAGCCCTGATAATCAAGTATCGAGAGGTTTGAGCATGCTCCGCATACAGCCGTTCAACGCTTTGATGCTTGCAGTGCTTGCAGCAGCCCTAACCCCCTACTTAATCCTAGATTCACGGTCTCTTTTCTTCCACTACGCCATGGTCTACGTTTACTTTGTCCTGCTGGCTTTGGCGTGGAATACGCTCTACTCTTCCACGGGTATGGTTTCGCTAGGAGTTCAGCTCTACTTCGGCGCCTCAGCCTATACCGCAGCCTTCTTCATAAACCAGTACGAAAACATCATCCTAGCGTGCTTGGCAGGATTGTTGATGGGAGTGTTGCTCTCCTTGGCCGTCTCTTCCCTGCTGATAAAGCTGAAGGGGCTCTCGTTCACCATCGGCAGCTGGATGTTCGCCGAAGGAGCTATGCTCATCATGCTGAACTTCCCCGGTCTAGGAGGCTCGCAGGGCTACGGAATCCCCACCGTACAAATCCCCGTGAAAGAGCTTTACGCCGTCTCAGCCGCCATGCTGGTCGGCGTATACTACACGCTGAGGCTCTTCTCAAACAGCAGGATAGGCTTCGGCGCGCGTGGAATCAAGTCGGCGGAGACGCTGGCCGGGATAATGGGTCTCAACATTCCATGGTACAAGATAGTCACGCTTACTGTTTGCAACGCCGTCGCCTCGTTGAGCGGCGTGGTTTACATGCTGTACGTCAAGTACACGGACCCCTACACCTCGTTCTCGATACTATGGTCGATAGAGGCGATCATCATGAGCGTCATCGGCGGGGTCAACACGCTTGTGGGTCCTTTTATAGGAGGGGGTGTCTTCCTCGTGATAGTGGAGTACATACGGTTTCTGTACGCTGAGCTGAACATATTGATTATGGGTGCTATAATGATGGCTTTCGGCCTGCTTTACAAGGAGGGGGTGATGGGTTTCGTAAACAAGTACAGGGCGAGAAGGCTGGAGGCCGCTACACCCCGAGGTAGGTCTGCCTGATGACGGTGTTCTTGAGAAGGTTTTCGGGCGTGTCCTTGACTGCGATGGAGCCGTGCTCCAGCACGTACACGTAGTCGGAGACGATGAGCGTCAGGGCGGCGTTCTGCTCGCTCAGAAGAATCGTGAACCCCTCGTCCCTCAAACGAGCTATCACCGTGAACAGCTGCTTCGTGATAACGGGCGCTAGGCCGAGCGATGGCTCGTCCAGTATCAAAAGCTGCGGAGAGCTCATCAAAGCCCTGCCGATGTTGAGCATCTGCTGCTCACCTCCGCTGAGCGTGCCTGCTGCTTGGTTCTTCCTCTGCTTGAGTATGGGGAAGAGCTGGAAAACGTGTTCGAGCCTGTCTAGGGGTTTGTCGTCCTTCTTAGCGTAGGACCCTATCAGCAGGTTTTCCATAACGGTCATCTTGCCGAAGAGCCGTCTTCCCTCGGGGGCTAGCGATATCCCCATCCTCGATATCTCGTGTGGTGGTTTGCCGTTGATCGTGTTGTTCTGGAAGCTTATCACTCCCTCCCAAGGCTTGTTGAGGCCGACGATGGTTTTTATGCATGTTGTTTTGCCGCTTCCGTTAGGCCCTATCATGCCGGTTATCGTTGACTTCTCAACCTCGAGGCTAACCTTCCTCAGCACGGGCATCGAGCCGTAGCCTGTCGTCAACCCCTCAACCGTTAGAAAACCACCTCACCTCCGATGTAAGCCTCCACAACCTCCTTGCTCCGCACAACCTCCTCGGGAGAGCCTTCGGCCAGCTTGTTGCCGTAGTTGAGCACAATCATCCTCCCCACATGACGAGTGAGCTCCTTAACCCTGTGCTCAACCCAGACGACGGAAAACCTGTGTTCTACAGCGTTCCCCACGATCAACTCGCACAGCTCAGCCGCCTCCTGCGCCGTCAACCCAGACAAAGCCTCGTCTATCATGAGCAGGCGGGGCTTCAGAAGCAGGGCCCTCAGCAGCTCAACCTTCCTCTCCTCGAAAAGAGTAAGCTCGGACGTTTTCCTGCCGCCGTCCAGCCGGTGGGTTGAGAGCATCTCTCTAGCCGATTCTATGGCCTTGGACATGGTTAAGCCTGTGGTGAAGCAGACGGGGAAGACAACATTCTCGAGAACGGTGAAGTCTTTAAAGACTGACGGAATCTGAAAAGTACGGACAACACCCTGCCTCGTTATCTCCCAAGTCTTCAGCTTTGAGAGGTCTTTACCGTTGAAGATAATCCTCCCTTCGCTAGGCCTGTAAACACCGCTGATGAGGTTGATGAGCGTGGATTTGCCTGACCCGTTGGGGCCTATCACTCCAAGAATCTCGTTCTCGGCCAGCGAAAGAGACAATTTGTTCAGAGCCGTTATCCCGCCGAACCTCTTGGAGACATCCTCGACGCTCAGCAACGCTTTCACATCCGTATGCGGGAACCCATCCCGTATAAAGGTTTAAAACATACAGAGCAACCGTGATTCCGTGATCGAGTACAAGAACCTAATCTACGAGAAGCGTCCCGAGGATAAGGTGGCGGTCATAACTTTCAACAGGCCCGACGCCCGGAACGCCATGAGCGTTGCCATGCTGACCGAGTTCAACGACGCCCTGCACAAAGCTGCAGAAGACCCCGAGGTCTGGTCAATCATCATAACGGGGGCGGGCGACAAAGCCTTCTGCTCGGGCGGCGACGCCAAGGAGTTTCTGGCGAACGTCGAGGCTGGCAAAATACCTGAGATAGAGAAGTTCAACAGGTTCAACCTCGACGTCTGGCGTTTCATGGAGAAGATGAGGAAGCCGATCATAGCGGCCGTCAACGGGTTCTGCAACATAGAGGTAATCCAAGCCGTCGACCTCGTCGTAGCCAGCCAGAACGCTAAGTTCGGCCTTCCGGAGGTCTCGATAGGAGTGAGTCCCGGCGCAGGCATAACAGTCCGGCTTCCACGCTTCCTCAGCAAGTACTGGGCCAAGTACTTCCTGTTCACCGGTGAATGGGTTTCAGCGGAGGAGGGGTATCGCCTCGGCTTCGTCAACAAGGTCGTCCCCCATGAGAAGCTGCTGGAGGAGGCGCTGGCCTTGGCGAGGCGCATAAACAAGAACGCTCCGCTGGCTGTTGGCGCTACGAAGGCCTGCGTGAACTTGGGCGGCGAGATGCCGGTTGACGAGGGGATGGAGTACCAGCTGAAAGAATCGATACTTATGTTCCATACAGAGGACCTAAAGGAGGGCATTCGCGCGAGGTTCTACGAGAAGAGAGAGCCGCAGTTCAAGGGACGTTAAAACTCTTCCCTCGAAGGCTCCCTGACAAACATCCTGTATTTTTCCTCCTTATCTTTAAGCTCTTGGAGTATCCGCTTGCAGAAGGCTTCAACTGGGTTGGGATGGCCTGTACGGTTCTTGACATCCTCAAAGCTCTGGAACCTCGCTGCATCACGTTCCTGTAAAAACTTTTGGAGCATCTTCTTCCCCACTCCAGGTATCAGCTCCAGCGCATGCAGCCTCGGCGTTAGAAGGCCGCTGTTATTTATGAAGTCGATGAACCGCTGCGAGTTCTCTTCTACCACTTTTCGTATCGCCGGCTCGAGGTTAGACACCGCCGTCTCAGTCAACTCGTCAAAACCAACACGTCTTAAGATCCTCATAATCTCCCTTGGAACATCACGGCCTATGTAGATACGTGTCCCCAGCTTCGGCTTGAACTTCTCGTTGACAGCTACCTCGAGCAGGGTGAAGAAGTCCTCGCCAAGAAGCTGCACCACGTATTCGTTCTTGTCGTGGACAAACCGCTGCCCGCCCCTACGGTGTTGAGCGGCTGGGAAGACGTCTAAAACATATCCATAATCTTCGTACCGTTTTTGACGCTGCATGGTTTTCTCTGCTCTCACTTTAGTCGGTTGTTAAGAGCGTCTTCTACGAGGCTGATAACTGTCTTCATCTTCTCCTCGGAGAACAGAAGAAACGAGACTAGCCTCTTGTATCCGCTCAGCACAGCCCGCAGCTCGTCAACCGTCGTCGGACAAGTGTCAGCCACCTGCACAGCCTCCCTCCTCGTCAAACCAACTTCGTTGACAAGTTTTTCGACAAGTTTCTCAGCCTGGTCCGCCGGCAGCTTCGTGTACTTCTTGCAGTACTGCAGCACACGAGCCTGCAGCGTGGTGAGGTTGGGCTGCTGCTTCTCTAGCAGAGCTGCGACGTATGCGATCGGGACCTCTGTTCTGGAGACTATGCGTCTAGCCATCCGTTAAACCACTACTCCCCTGATGTGGTCGGGCAGGAGAGAGAGCTTTTTCTCCTTGTTCCCGACTTTGACGGCGACGATGTATCCCCTTCCACGCTTCTCCACCACCTCCCCCACCCTTCCGTGGTATCTCCTATGCGGCGAGCCTTTCTGCACGCTGGGGTTTATCGTGATGTAAACCCGGTCTCCGACACTGTACTCCCTTAGGTAGATGTCAGGAGTAGGCCCGCTCCTAGACCCTCTGGGCTTTAGAAGATACCCTCTAGACTTTCTCCTGAAGCCTCTGGAGATGGCCATTCCCGCTTACCGCAGAAACTACTAATCTACCATGATAAAAGCATTTACGGCTGAGTCTCGACCGCCAAGACGGTGAGCTCTAGGCGTGTGGGGACGGCTTGCAGCAGCTCGGCGAAGCTCGGAACTGTTCTGCCGGAATCTCCGGTCACAAGCTCCTTGACGTACAGGCCGCCCTGGCAGCGTATCTTGAACACCGCCTCCCTGCCCTCTACTAAGGTCGCCTCAACCCAGTAGACCGTCTTACGCCGCATCCTGTCGCTCCTGCGTCCGAGAACACGGGTAGGTGTTCTCTGCTCAACCACTCGGTTCCTGAAAAACTCCTCCAGCCTCTTGACCCGCTCAGCGTCCAGCTCATCCTCGAAGAAAGCTCTCACCTCGTAGGTTTTGCTCGTCAACGCAGAGGTTGACTTTAGCGTTCTCACCTCCTTCCTACTGGCCAGCGACTCGACTCTAACCTCAACCATCCCCCGAGCCTCGCCGTTGATGGTTTCTTCAACAACGTTGAACGGTACAGACCTAACCCTTGGCCTGCTCAGCTCCAGCACGAACGGCCGGCCTTCATTCTGAACAAGGGCGTCGACGTCCTCCCGCCCAGCTGCGTGGAACTTGTACCTCTCAGCCTGGAAAAGCCTCCTCGCAGGCTCCCCCACAAGCTCAGCCACGCTCGTCGGATACTCGCGCCCCGTAAACCCGCATGAATGGCATCCCTTCCCCCAGCATCTCCTGCAAGACCACGGCGACTGCGGCAGCTGCCGGCTGTGCTTCAGGTACCTCCCCTTCAGGAAGAGAGGGTTCGAGATTATTCGGCAGGTCTTCGAGAAGATGTCGACGACGATGGTTATGTCCGGGTGCTTGTGGTCTGCTTTCTTCTCCGTGATGGCTGCCAGCAGCTTCCCGACCTCCCTCGACACGTCGTTCTTGATGTCCTCGGCTTCAGACAGCCCCAGCGCAGCCCGCAGGCTGTCCTCCCTCTCCCTCACCTCGGAGGGAACCGAGGCCCCCACCAAGAATGTCGTAAACTCGTAGCCTTCCAGCATCTTCACAACTATCTCAGCCATTTCGCTCAGGTTCTTCTCAGACAGAGAGCCGCCGCAGACGCCGCAGACAAACCCCTCAGGCTTGCTCATCCCTAGGTGGAGAGCAGCCTCCTCCACTCCTCCGTTCTCGGCCAGCAGCTTGACAAGCCCTTCATCCCTGTTCTTGACCGCCTCCATCAGCAACGCCACCTTAAGCGCCCTACCCCTCTCCCTGTTCGAAAGACCGTAGCCCAGCCTTGCGAACTGACGGCCTAGACAATAGTCGCAAAGGGCTCCTGACTTGAGCAGCTCGACGGTAAGCTGGGCGATGGATGTCAACTAGGCTGGCCCCCTACCCTGCCGGAGGATTTGACGAATCTTCCTGTCCTTCATCATCTTACGAGAAGCTTGGTAGCTTTTGAGAAGCTCTCGGACATCCCTCTCCGAGACGCCGGCTCCACGGGCGATCCTCCTGATTCTCGAGCTGTCTATGATGGCTGGCTCCTGCTTCTCCTTAGCCGTCATAGACTTGACTACCGCCGTCCACTTCTTGATCCTCTCCTCCGCCTTCTCGAACTCGGTGTCGGACAAGGCATCCATGCCTGGCAGCGAAAGCTTGCCGAGTATTTTCTTGAGAGGCCCTAGCTTGGTCAAGCTGCTCAGCTGGCTGACCATGTCCTCCAGCGTGAACCTCCCCGTCAGAATTGTTTTCATACGCTCCTCATCCATCTCAACCTCTGCAGTCCTCACCCTCTCGACGAGGCTCTCGATGTCAGGCATTCCAAGCAGAGAAGCCACATAGCCGCCCGGGTTGAACGGCTCAAAGTCCTCCACCGCCTCCCCTACTCCTATGAACTTCACGACAGCACCCGTTTCGGCGACAGCCGAAAGCGCACCACCACCCTTCGCAGAAGTATCCAGCTTCGTGACGATGATCGAGCCTACGGGAGCCGCTTCGTGGAAAGCAGCTGCATGAACACCCGCTTGCTGTCCAATCGTCCCGTCTATTACGAGGATGTTCTCATCGGGCTGAATGGCCTTCCCCAGCCTCCTCATCTCATCCATCAACTCCTCCTGGCTCCTGTGCCTGCCGGCGGTGTCCACTATGATAAAGTCCACGCCCATGGTCCTGAAGAACTCAACCCCTCTGCGCGCTATCTCGACGGGGTCGCTAACGCCCGGCTCCCCGTAAACCTCAACCCCTCTCGGCTTCAGCAGCTGCTGCAGCTGGACGTAGGCGGCGGGCCTGTAAGTGTCGGCGCAGACAACACCAACCTTGTGGCCGCTTGCCTTAAGATAGTTGGCCAGCTTGGCCGCGGTCGTCGTCTTCCCCGTGCCCTGAATCCCAAGCAGCATGACGACGTAGGGTTTTTTGCCGTCGGGGAAGGGCTTCACCGGCTTTCTGCCCAGCAGCGACGTAAGCTCCTCGTAAACGATCTTAGCGACGTGGTCCTTCCTGCTCACGCCCGGAGGAAGTTTTTCAGCCAACGCCCTCTCCTTAATCCTCTCCGACAGCTTGCTGACCAGCTCCACCCTGACGTCGGCCACCAGCAGCGAACGCTGAACACCACGCACAAGCTCCTCGACAGCATGCCTGTCAGCCGACGGCGAGGCGAGAAACCTCTGAAAAGCCTCCTTCAGCGTCTTCCCCAGCGAAGAGAAAGCCGACATGCTCTCCGATAACGATCCCCGACAGATATTTTAAGGCTCGTGCCTACAAGGGTTTTTAAAAGACACCTACGCCAAAGCACCGAGAGGATGGGGGGAGTTGAGAGTTCTCATCACGGGAGCTAGAGGCTTCATAGGACGCCACCTAACCGAGTACCTCAGCAGCAGAGGGTTTGAAGTAGTCGGGGCCGACGTCTCCGACGGACCAGGCCTGCGCTTGGACGTGACTGAGAACGACGCAGTTCTCAAGATGTTTGAAGACATTCATCCCGAAGCATGTGTTCACCTGGCCGCCGTCGCCGACATAGCTGAGTCGTTGAGAAACCCTTACAGGTGTTTCTCCGTCAACTGCGTCGGTACGTTGAACATCTTGGAGGCGGCGAGGAGGCTTGGTCTGTCGCGTGTCGTCGTCTTCTCGTCAGCCAACTACTATGGAGCTCCGGAGAAAGTACCTGTCGTCGAGACAGACCCTCCAGCCCCCAGAACAGTGTACGACTTTTCTAAAGTGGCCCTCGAGCAAGCCGTCTGGAGCTACCATCGAAACCACGGAGTCCCAGCCGTAGTCCTACGGCCTTGGAAAGCCTTCGGCGAGTACGAGCCCGTGGTCAAGATGGTTCCACGCTTCATAACCTCATGCCTCGAGAACAAGCCTATCCCACTCTACAACGGCGGGGCAGACATAACCGACCCTTACCACGTCGACAACCTCTGCCACGCAGTCCAGCTCTGCCTGACCAACGAGAAAGCGGTCGGCGAGGCCTTCAACGTAGGCACGGGAGGAGCCGTGTCGGTGAGACAGCTGGCGGAGAAGATTAAGCAGATGACGGGCTCGTCGTCCGAGCTCCAGACACTACCCCCCAGAACGCCGGCCGAATCGAAACCCATGAAAAGCATTCCGTCGATAGAGAAGATCAGCCATGCGATAGGCTACGCACCCAGAGTAAGCCTTGAAGAAGGCCTCCGGAGAGTCATAAACTACTACCAAAAAAAGTCCAACTAACTCCTTCATTTCCAGCGTGATGAAACACGGTGTCAAGGGGTGTTGCTTGCCAGGGGTTTCGCTGATTGTTTTGGACCCGTAGACGCGTCCCTGCCTCGGCGAGTTGTTGCTGTAGACCGCGTTTGTGTTCTCCAGACAGAGATGAAGCGAGGAAGGGTTTAGCCTCCTTCATATGCCGGAGAATGTTTCGGGAGCGCGGCTTTGTACGCGGATGGTTAATCAGGATTGAGGGGGTCTACGACGGAGCGGTGGTGCTTGTTTTTGAAAAGCTGAGGAGGGACGGGTTTAGGAGTTCTAGGATGGGGCCGCCCCGAGGCTGCTGTGGGGAAGTTGTCCGGAGAAGAAGGCGTGATGGTGGCTCAAGGTTATTATTTCGCCGGCTTGGTCTTGGTGGAAAATGTCGGGTATTTTCGGCAGGCTGGGTCGTTTTTCTCCACGGAGGGGTGCTGAGTGGGGTAGCGGCGGGGTTTTCGGGCTGAGGTATCATCGAGGTGTTTTGTACTATACGGCTGCGTTCGAGGCTGAGGCTCGTTTTGTCCGTGATGACTGGGAGAGGGTGTATGGGTTTGAGCTGGTCGGCGACGGGCCTCGGTCGGGCGGCGACACCTACAACGCCGTCGAAGCTGTGGATGAGTATATCTACTTCGGCGGCTGGGTGAACGCTCCGGTAATCTTCTCCGGCAAGTCGGACGGGCGTTCGAGGGTTTTCTTCGACAACAAGTACTCGCATGTTCACGTGTATGACGTTGACGACGATGCGGTGAGGTTGTTGTGGAAGGAGTCCGTGCATCGGAGGGATGAATGGGCGGGCGAGGTGGGCGACGTTGTCTACGACCCCTGCGGCGACCGGCTTCTGCTTGCACGGGAGGATGGCCACGTCAACACGGGCGTCTACTCGCTGGACAGGAGAACGGGAAAGGCGGAGGCGTTGAGCCACGAGCGGAGCCTCAAGGGAGTTGTTGTGCATGACACGGCTTGCTTCGGCGTCGGCGAGAACTACGGCACGGGGCTGAGGGCTGTGCATTTTCTCGACCTCGTTTCAGGCAGGTGGGATAGGTTTGGGCTTGAAGGCGGCTCCGTCGACGGCAACGGCTTCTTCAAGCCGGCTTTGGGCGAAATGGCTTCGGCCTACAACCGTGTCTTCGCGTTCGTCAGGGGAGGGGTGTTCGTCGGCAACCCCTTGAACAACGAGCCCATGACCTTCATCCGCCTCTTCGACTTCCACAACTTCTACGCACCATTCAGAACCAACTCAATCGTGCTCGGGGGAGGGCTGCTCATCCCCTTCAACGCCCACCACGACGCCGTCTACGCAGCATCCACCGAAGAAGCGAAGGAATACTCCCTCTACACCAACACAATTACGGCTCCATCGGTGCTGGTCTACTTCACGCCCCCCATGGCAAAGGTCGTCGGAGTTTACGGGGCTAGGATAACGAGCTTAGAGAAGCTTAGGGGGAAGGTGGTGTTGGCGGCGGACACAACACCCAACGCCGGAGGGCCGATGGTGACGCCGTATGACAGCGGGGAGAAGGACTTTGTCGTCGTCGATGAGTCGAGGACTCAAGAGCCTCCACCCGCCTTCAGCTTCACCCAGCCGCTCTCGTCGATGCCGGCTAGTTCCACGTTCGGAGGCATTCCGCTCTACGGCTACCGAGACAAGATTCTCGAAGTTCACGCCACACGGCAGAACAAGTTAACGATCTACGAGTACGATTTGTCGCTTCCGCCTCTCCCAGCAACCTCAGACTCCTTCCCAGTAAAGGAGGGCAGGAATGTCTTCGACCTCTCCAGCTTCAGCGGTGTTGTCTCTTTCCGTCTAGACGAGGCCGACCCTCGTGGGTTTGTGAGGATGTATCTGAGCTAGGAAGGCGTTCGTTGAGGCGTTTCCGAATGTCCAAGAAGGTTGTCTGGATGCTTTCCTTCGAGTACGAGGGAGTCGTGAAGGCTGGAGGGCTTGGGGCGGCTGTGGCTAGGTACTGCAGGGCTTTGGCGGCGAGAGGCTTCTCTGCCACGGTGTTGATCCCCTGCCATGGAGTACGCCGGCAGCAACATGTCGAGTCGGGTTGGAGCGGTGAGAGACGGGGAGTAGACGGAAACACGTACCCCTACAGCGTCGGAGCAGAGACCTACACCGTCGACGGAGTTAGAGTCGTCTCCTTCAGAGGACTCGACCAACCCACCAGCCGCTTCCTAGACAGCCCTGAGGTCTACCGAGAGCCAGCGGAGAAGGCCTCCCTGTACACTAGGGCAGTTATGCACTGGGCGGCTGAGCAGCCTCAGCTTCCAGACATCATCCACAGCAACGACTGGACTACGGCTCTAGCAGGCATGGCTCTCAAGATGTTTTCATCTGAACGGGGGGCTGCCACGCCTTGGGTTCACACGATCCATCTACTGTCTTCACCGTCTTTTCCGTGGCACTATGCTTCGGAGCAGTGGAGCGGGCTGCGAAGCGTGCTGCACAGGGTTGTTTCGGCTCAGGGAGTTTACACGACTTGGGTGAGTGATGCATGGGACAGCGTGGGGGGGAACGTCGATGCCTTCGCAGCGCTGGAGTCCGACGTTCTGGTCAGCGTGAGCCACGGCTATGCTGAGGGGGTTGTTTCTAGGTTGGGGTTTGTGCCGAGGGAGAAGGTTTGCGTGGTCTACAACTCGACTGACTGGGAGCTGTCTAGGGTCGATAGCTGGGTTCGCAGCGTTTACGGAACGGGTTCCCGTAGTGCTTTGAGGCCGTTGGTTTTGAGAAGCCTTCTGGCAGGTTTGAAGAGTGCGGAGGGTTCTCTGGATGGATGCAGTCTTCTCGTAGTTTCTCACGGGAGGCTTGTGTGGCAGAAGGGCTTCGACACGCTGCTGAACGCCCTTGAACATGCAGACCCGCAGGTCGGAGTCCTCATCCTAGGCCTCTCCAGCGGCGACACAGCCCACGAGGAATACCTCAAGCATCTGACCCAAAGATATTTTGGAAGAGCCGTGGTCGCTCGGGAGCCGGTTTCTCCCCAGCTGCTTCAAGCAGTAGTATACGTCGCCAACGCAGCCGCCGTGCCTTCAAGGTACGAGCCTTTCGGCATCTCCTCCGTCGAAGCCCAGGCCCTAGGGACGCCGGTAGTCGTCTCCAACGTTCCCGGCCTTTCGGAGACCGTTAAGAACATGGAGGTGGACGAACGTGGCACGGCTCTGCTGGTCAACCCCGACGACCCTAGAAACCTCGGCCAGGCTCTCACGTCTGTCGCTTGGCTGACCGAGGCCGTTGACGAGAACCAGCCGGCTCTGGCGGCTCGGGCTCCGCTTGAGTCTGTCCGGATGAGGTTTGAAAGCCTCCGGGACATCAGGATGAACGCCGCGTCTTGGGTTGACGAGAACTTCAGGGAAAGGAACACGGGCGAGATGCTTCTACACTGCTATGCGAAAGCCCTTCAGGCCGCGTTGCTGCGGCAGTCAAAGTAAAAAACTACAGCTGAGGCTGTTATGCGGTATGGTTGTAGTAAGCCTGACTCCGGAGATAGCTCTCGACGAGCACCCGGTTTATGCGGGTGGTCTAGGTGTGCTCGAGGGTGATAAGTTCTACTACCTCGCTGGGAAGAACCGTCCATACCTAGTGTTGACGCCGTTCTATGCTAAAGGTTATGTATGGTACAGCGTCGAGGGGGATGAGCTGGTTCCTCAACCCCATCAAGTAGGCTTTCAGGGATTGGTTGCTGAGGATGAGCTGCGGCTCGAGTTCAACAGGTGGGGCGAGGTGTCTGTTCGGCCCTACGCCTACGTTAGGGGTGCTGCTAAAGTTGTTTTCCTTCACGTCCAGCGTCCCGAGCAGGCTGCGAGAGTTGTCGAGAGGCTTTACGTTCACGAGACGGATGAGCAGAGGGACTTGGCTGTTGTGGTTTTCGGCAAGGCGGCTTCGCAGTACATCCGTGAAAGAGTAGGGCTGCAGAATGTTGAGCTGCTCGACCTACAGGAGAGCTGGGGCGCTCTGGCAGCATACCTCCTGCCCGAGCTCCGCAGCCGTACACGTTTCATCGTCCACACGATAGCGCCTTGGACAAACCTCACAGTCAACGCCGACCTAGTGAGGAGCGAGGTGCCGCTGGAAACAGGCGGAAGCCACTTATCCATGTGGACGCTGGCGTGCGAAAACGCCTACATGGTCTACGCAGTATCAGCCAAGCACGAATCTCTCGTCAAGAAGTACTCGGAGAAGTACGCCTACAAGACCTTCCACGTCACGAACGGCGTAAACCTCGGCCGGTGGGTTCATCCTACGGTCGCCCGGCGTTTGCTGGGAGGGCGTTCGCTGAGCCTCGAGGAGGTGAGGGCTTTGAGAGAGCCTGTGAGGGCTTTGCTGCGCCGGTTGCTTCTGGAGGCGAAGCCGGGGCTGCGGGTCGATGAGGAGACGATGGTGGTTTCGTGGCCGCGCAGGATAACCAGATACAAACGGCCCTACTTCGTCGAGAGGCTTGTGGAAGAAGTCGGCGGCACTTTGAGGGTTGTTTTTCTTCTTGCGGGCAAGGCCCATCCACGGGACGGCGACGGACAGTACATGATGAGGAGGTTTATGCAGCTCCACCGAACGCATGACAACGTCGTCTACATGCATGACTACGACCTCGAGAAGGCCAAGCTGGTTCTCGCCGGCTCCGACCTGCTGCTCTTCACTCCTTTCCCCGGATGGGAGGCCTGCGGCACCAGCTACATGAAAGCCGGGGTGAACGGTGTTCCAACCCTCTCCTCCCGGGACGGCGGTGCTCTGGAGGTGATAAGGGACGGTGTCAACGGCTGGCTTTTCGGAGCCGAGCTCAGCCACCTCGTCAACATCTACGACGACCACGAGCAGGTTGCAAAAATAGACGAAGCCGACTACGCAGACCTACGGGAGAAGTTCAAGGCAGCGGTCAAGCTTTTCGCCGAAAAACCTGACGACTACCTGCTTGTCCAGCAGAAGGCCATCGAGACGATGAGCCGGGACTGCAGCATCGAAAAAGCCCTAGACCAGTATTATGGTGGTTTCTTTAGGTAGAGGGCTGCAAGCGGAGGCAGCGTCAGGCTGAGAGAGTAAGCCCGGCCATGCATCGGCTTCGGCTCAGCCTCGACGCCGCCGAGGTTGCCCACCCCGCTCCCACCATACTCTCTAGCGTCCGTGTTGACCAACTCCCTCCAAAGCCCCGGCGCCGGAACTCCCAGCCTGTAGCCGAGCCTTGGAACGGGGGTGAAGTTGAGGACGACGAGTATCTGGTCCTCGCTGCAGCCAGCCTTTCGGATGTACGACACTACGCTCTGCTCGAAGTCGCTGAAGTCGACGACCTCAAGCCCCTGAGGGTCTGCGTCGAGCTCGTGAAGCGCTGGCTCGCTCCTGTAGACATGGTTCAGGTCGTGGACCAGCCTCTGGAGGCCTGCGTGCTGCTCATGGCTTGTGAGGGGCCAGTCGAGCTGTTTCGTGTGGCTCCATTCATCCCACTGCCCGAACTCGCCTCCCATGAACAAGAGCTTCTTGCCGGGGAACGAGTACATGTAGCCGTACAGGAGCCTGAGGCTGGCGAACTTCTGCCACACGTCGCCCGGCATCTTCGACAACAACGACTTCTTGCCGTAGACTACTTCGTCGTGCGAAAGGGGTAGGATGTAGTTCTCGCTGAATGCGTACCAGAAGCTGAAGGTGATTAGGTTGTGGTGGTACTTGCGGTAGACAGGGTCCTTGCTTAGGTAGGCGAGGGTGTCGTGCATCCAGCCCATGTTCCACTTGAGGCCGAACCCGAGTCCGCCAACGTAGGTCGGCCTAGAAACAAGGGGCCATGCGGTAGACTCTTCGGCTATCATCTGGATGTCGGGGTAGTTCTGGTAGGCGGCTTTGTTCAGCTCCCTCAGGAACTCTATCGCTTCTAGGTTCTCCTTGCCGCCGTACTTGTTCGGAACCCACTCCTTCCTAGAGTAGTCTAGGTAGAGCATCGAGCTGACGGCGTCAACCCTCAGCCCGTCCACGTGGTACTTGTCAAGCCAGAAAAGGGCGCTGCTGACGAGGAAGGAGACGACCTCGCCCTTCCGGTAGTCGAAGACGTAGCTGTTCCAGTCGGGCTGAACCCTCATCCGCTGGTCGTCGTACTCGTAGAGATGGCTGCCGTCGAAGTATGCGAGGCCGAAGCTGTCCGTGGGGAAGTGTGATGGAACCCAGTCGAGGAAAACGCCTACGTTGCTTTGGTGTAGGACGTCAACCATCCTCATGAAGTCTTGGGGAGCGCCGTACCGGTTTGTAGGGGCGAAGTAGCCGGTCGTCAAGTAGCCCCACGAGCCGTAGAACGCATGCTCCATCAACGGCAGAAACTCGACATGAGTGAAGCCCATCTCCGCAACGTACCGGGCCAGCTCCTCCCCGACCTCTACGTAAGACGAACCCCTGCCCCACGAGCCTAGATGAACCTCGTAGACGGAAATCGGAGCCTTCAGAGAATTCTTCTCAGACCTCCTCTTCATCCACAACTCATCCCCCCACTCGTAGCCGAGGTCCCAAACAATCGAAGCGTTGCCGGGAGGCTCCTCCCAGCGGAAAGCAAACGGGTCTCCCTTCTCTGCGGCGTATCCCCCGCCGTGCGAGACGATGCGGTACTTATACAGGCTTCCGGCTTCCACGTGCTCGACGAACCCTTCCCAAACCCCCGAACCGTCTTCCCGCCTAACCAAAACATGCTCGTCAGCATTCCAGTTGTTGAAGTCCCCTACCACAGAGACACGCTCGGCGTTGGGGGCCCAGACAGCGAAGTAAACTCCAGGCACCCCGTCGACCTTGACGAGGTGGGAGCCAAGCTTCTCGTAAAGCCTAAAGTGCCTACCGCTCCTGAAGAGCCAGACGTCGAAGTCGGTCAACAAACTCAGCCGGCGAACCCTGCTCACGGTCAAGACGCCGAAACGATGTTGTAGTGCTGTGTCCTCTCGCTGAGCTTCTGATGGGGCCATATCTTCGAGCTGACGCACCTTACCTCGTTCGAGACCTCTACGCCGTTCCCGAGAATGGAGCCGACCAGCTCGACGTCGCAACCAATTCTAACGTGTCTTCCGACTATACTGTTCCGGATGACAGACCGGTCTCCAACTACGCATCTGTCCATGACCACCGAGTTCTCCACAACCACGTCCTCGCCGAAGATGCTGTAATGGTCTATGATGGAGTTCGATATCCTAGCCCCTTTTCCGATTGAGATGTGGCGTCCTAAGAGTACATCGCCCTCGAACGATATCTCGCCCACGCTGTCCCTCCGAACAAGCTCTCTGTGAAGCCTCTGCGACTCATAAGTCCTACCCTGCATACGCACGTTCTTGTAGCTGAAAGTGACCCCGAGCTCGTCGATCCTCGTGTTCCTAAGCATGTAGAAAACAGATTCAAGATATGTTTCAGGCGTCCCCACGTCGAACCAGTAATCGTTCGTGATGTAGCCTGAGACCTTGTACCCCCTCTCGATCGAGACGGGGATCACATGGCGGCCGAAATCCGTCTGGCCTGTTTTGAGGAGGTGCTGTCCGGTGGAAGACCTGAAGAAGTCTTTGTAGTGGGGCGAAAGGACGTAGATCCCTGTGTTGACGAGCCTTGAGGACGCTGTTTCGTTCCTCGGCTTCTCGACGAAGCGTTTGATTGAAGAGCTTTCGTTCATCTCCGCCACGCCGTACATGCTGACGTCCCTCCAGTCCTCCAGCTGCTTGAGGACGACGGTCATGAAAGGAGCTTCGCTGTAGTGGAAGTTCCATAGGTCGAGCAGGTCTATCCTCGCAACCGTGTCGCCCTGCAGCACCACGACAGGCTCGTCGATTCCATAGTAGTCCAGCACGATCCTTACTGCGTGGGCGTTCCCCGTGGTCGGTATGTTGGGCTGATAACGTACTCTGAAAACGTCCGGAGGCAGGCCGAGCGTGAAGGCGATTCTCTCACCTCCACCCATGTAGTCTATCAGAGGTATGTAGTTGTTGTATCCGCTGACAGCCAAGTAAACCTCCCTGACGCCCTGCTTGGCGAGAGAGGCTATCATCCACTCGATCAGCGGCCTGTTGAGGAAGCGTATCATAGCCTTCGAAGTATCAACAGTTAGAGGGTACAGCCGTGTGCCGAGGCCGCCAAGCGGAATGATAGCTTTCTTAAGCAAGAGACGTCAGCAACCTAATAATGTGCGGCGTGGGCATTTAAATTTTCGTACATACAATACACATCATCGAAAACCATCTCATAGATGCTTTAGCACATGCGTGTAGAAAAGCCGCCCCTCATCTGTGACGACAACTCTGTTCCTCACGATCCTCACAAGCCCAGCCCTCCGCAAACGCTTCAGAAAAACTTCGTCAACCTTCAGCCGCCGCTCATCCAGATACTCCTGTGAAAGCATCTGCTTCAGGAGGTTGAGGTAGGAGCTGGGGTAGGGAAGGACAGGGACTCTTACGACGTTGTAGCTCTGGGCCGGCGGATACATTACAGGCTCCAGAACATCCTTGTGCTGCCTGTAGTATTCCACCGGGTTGCTGCTTTGAGCCAGGCTTGAGATGTGGCTTCTTATCTTCTCCAGCATGATGTTGATGGACTTTATGTCGGGTGCTACGACGTGGTACAAGGCTTCGACGTCAGTGAGCTGAGCAAGCAGGACAAGCGACGCAACCATCTCCTTCCTCCCTCCCGCCAAGCAGACATAAACCCTCCCACCACCCCTAGATAGCCTAGCCAAGGTCTTTGCAGCAGCCTCCATGAACATGAGATTACTCGACTCGTCCAAGATGTCCGAAAAATCCAGAACAGTCTTAGACACACGCAGGCCTGGATACCTATCCCTCAACGCAGCCTCCGCAAACACAGCCGACTCGACAACAGACTGCTCCGACGTAGCCAAGATCTCTATCCAATCCATTTTCTCCGTCTTCATAATGTAGTCGACAAACTCGGAGACGACAGGAGGGCTTGTGCCCATAGTGGCTAGGCAGCGCAGCACGGCCAGATGAAGCTCAACTCCTTTAAAGCTTTTTATGCAATCAGTCAACATCCATCTGAAGCTTGAAGCTTATCCTACAGATATTGGGCGACCCTAGAAACTATAAAAAAGTATGCTTCGCTTGGAAGGACAAGAAGGAAACCTCAACGCTCTCAAGCATCGCCCTCTCGAAAATTCTACACGGCAAGCCGGTGCTCCTCATCCCTGAAAGCCTTGCAATAACGCTGGCATGCTCCAAGGACGAAGCCTGTGAAATGATTAGTGAAAGAGAAAGGCATCTATTGATTAACAGGGTGATGGAAGAGGTTGAAAGGTTGGGCGAGGACACGGAAGAATTGTTTGTCAGGGTTCTGCCCAGCGTGGGAAGGTTTCGCAAAGATGGTCGCATCTTCATGTTTGACGGCGAGTTTGCACACATAGAGACGGCTTTATTCCTCATCATGCTGGAGTTCATCAAGGAAGGACACGAGCTTGTCTTAGACGTCTCGAGCGGCCTCAACATCTACGGAGCCATAGCGGTCAGAGTGCTGTACAACGTCCTCACATATCAAAAACTGTCAAACTACTACGTCGGAGACGAGTCAACCCGAGAACCCAGTCATTCGATAGCTTTCTTCCCACAGCCTAGGGAGGAAAAAGAGGAGGTGAAGGTCGAGCTATCTGAGGCCAGAACACGTATACTCAACCAGTACCCGCTAACAGAGCAGCAGATCAAGGGCATAAACAAGCCCGAGGAGATCGGCTTGACGGACACAGGCTTGAAGAAAGACCTGAAACGCATTCTGATGACCGGGCGCCGGCTGTTCAACTGCCTGGCATACAACACGCCTCTCCCCGTCTACTACGATGATATCGTCGAGTTCTGCAAACCCAGCTATATACGTGAGCTGGAGAAGCGGATCTGCGACTCGGTTTCGAGCTACATCCAGCCAGAGACAAGCTATGACGGCTGCGTCAAGGTTTTTAGAAAAAGGTTTGACCCTCGGCTTTTGAGGGACGTGCTCAACGCCCTGGCTTTGACAGGGTCTTTGATGAAGATCGTTGAGGAGGCGAGGAAGAGCATGACCGGGGGAGGTGTTAAGCTTGACGACCTGCAGGAATTCTTCGTCAGAAAAGTTTACGGAAGCCTGGAGTGGTTCAAGCCTAATGCGAGGCGGCTGGAGTTCGAGGTTGAGCAGATAAAACAGGCTGCAGCGAGGATTACGGTGAAGAGCCCTATGCTTCTTAAAGACGTTTTCGGCGTCCACGGCTCATCAAACATGGAGAGGAACTTCATAGCGCACAGCGGCTTCCTCAAAGACGTCACCGAAATCGTTAAGGTTGGAGACGCGGAGGTCTACGTTAAGTACAAGCTGGATGTGGTCAAGCCTAGCGTAATAAAAGAATGGTTGTCTTGAGGCTAGGGTTGTTTTTTCACAGGCACCCTCATCACCGTGGAGCAGTACGTGCAGATGAAGAAACCCTGAGTGGGAAGCTTCATGGCCTTTGAGAACGGGGCCGAGCAAGTGGGGCAGCGAAGCCCACGGCTTGATTTTTCAAAAGCATAGCCGCATGAGATACATCTGGAGGCCATCAGCGGAGCGGTGGCTTTGCATCGGGGACATCTAAGGGCGGTTCCAGCCCTTACTGTCTGCAGCGAGACTTCGAGCGTGCGAGGAGTCTGCGGAGGTGTGGTCGTGGTGGATGCCCATGGGCTTGGCAGCGGATGTGTTCGGGGACTTGCTGCCTGGTCGGATACACGGGCTAACGCCGCTGCGCTTGCGGTCGCTGACGCGAACAGGGCGGCGGTCGTGATGTACAGCGTGGGGGCGATGATTGTCGACAGCAAGTCGGAGCCTTGTCCGAGGGATGTCGCGGTCAAGCTGAGGGAAGCAACGCCGACCAAGCTCACGGGAGAGACGTAGAGGAGTCTTGTGTTTAAGATGCGTGCAGCTGCAACGTAAATCACGGCCTCGACCACCGAGTAAACAACCCAGACGGCCAACGCTACGAACAGGGCCTGCTCGAAGACCTCCAGGAACCCTGCTACGACGAAGCCGAAGCACGTCAACCCCAGAGCCCAGACAACGACGCCAAGGCCGCCGACCACTCCGACACGTCTTCTAAGCCTCCACCACCCAAGGCCCCGTAGGATTATTGAAACAGGGTAGAGCACCAGAGCAGGGTAAATCATCACCGTAGGAGCTGTGAAGACAAACGAGTTGACGGCTGACAAGGCGTAGCCGACAGTCAAGGTTTTCAAGCCTGTCGCTTAAAACCGCTTTGAACAGGCTTTAAAACGTTAGCGTAAAGCCTTCAAACGCCTTATATACCGGTTGCGTTAGCTAGGGACAGAGATGGTCCAGGTAGTCCTAACCTTTGACCCTTCGCTGGGCCACCGGTTTCACGACTTCCCCCTCCTCAGCTTCCTGCCGTGCGCACCCGTCAAATTCGTGCCTTCCCCGGTCTACCACTACCTCGCTCTCCCAGACGCTCCCTACGACGAGGCTGGAAGAGCTCTCCTAGCACCGTACGCCATAAGGAAGATAGAGGCCTGTCTCGTGAAGAGGTCGAAGCTCAAGACCGTTGTTGCGCATCCAAGGTTCGTCTCAAGGTTCATCGGCCCCGACACAAAAATCATAGGCGTAAACACGATGGACCCTCTCGGGCTAGGGCCGTTGACGCTGATGTTCAACAACGCCGGTCGTGAGAAGTCGTGGGTTGCGAAGGAGTTCGAGGACTTGATGAGAAGGATAGCGGTGGCGAAGAAGAACACGGGCAGCAGGGCGAAGGTTGTTGTCGGCGGGTCAGGCGAGTGGGAGTTCGAGCACCGTAAGGAAGAGCTTGGAAGACTTGGCATAGACCACGTCGTCCAAGGAGAGATGGACGATGTAATCCACCTCTTGTTCGAGCAGCTTGCCGAAGACAGCCTAGACAAAACAATGTTCATGCACGGCCACAAAACAACCACCTTTGACGCCCACGGCAGGCCCTTCACACGCTACGTCCAAGACCCTGAAGGCAGGTTCATCTGCAGAAACCCCGCTTCCCGCTACAGGCTCCCCAAAATCGACGACATCCCCACCATCGTCAACCCCGCCATCAGCGGGCAGGCCGAAATCATGCGGGGATGCGGAATCGACTGCGACTTCTGCGAGGTCACGACGAGGCCCCTCCGCTACTATCCGCCGGAGAAAGTTCTGGAAGAAGTGAAAGTCAACCTCCGAGCAGGCATACACAACGCATGGTTCGTGACCGACAACCAGTGGGCTTACATGGTCCGAGACCCGCAGTTCTGGCCCAACAAAGAAGCCATCTTCACCCTCTACCGCACGATCATGCCTTACGTCGTCAAGGCCAACCCCATGCATGCGACGCTAGCACCCGTCGCCGCGGACCCTGAAGCGGCGTTCGGCGTCTCGAAAATAGTTGGGGCAGGGCCCGACAAGCACATCGGCGTCCAGATCGGGCTGGAGACGGGAAGCGACAGGCTTGTCCTCAGGCACATGGTCAACAAGGCGAAGCCTCTGAAGGTCGGCGTCGACGGTTCGTGGGCGGAGATAGTTGTCGAGGGGCAGAAGGTCTACAACGCCGCCTACTGGATACCCGCCTACACGATCATCCTAGGTCAGGAAGGGGAGACCGACGAAGACAGCTGGGACACAATAGGCCTCATCAACTACATGGCGTCCCTCAACCTCCACTTCACCGTCACCCCCATGGCGCTCGTCAACCTCGGCAGCCTACGGGGAACAAACGTCCTCACCGACGTCTACGCTAACCTCACGCCCGCCCAAGCCGCACTCATATACGTCTGCTGGCGAAACACAAAAAGAATGGCCGAAGCCATCGCCTTCAAAATCTCCAAAGACAACTTCCTCTTCCGCATACTAACCACAACCCTTCTCAACACCGGCGCAAGGTTCTGGCTGGAAAGGCTTGAGAAGTACTTCACACACCTCGGCGAGGAATACGAAAGAGCCATCGACAAAGCAAAAACCTACACAAGCATCAAAACAAAAGGAACGGACTTCAACAAGCTCAGGCAACGGTACAAGGCTATGAGAGTAGCTGTGTAGACCGCTGGAAACCGTGGGCTCAAGCTCTCTACGGGTCGTTCAAAGCTTCAAGAAAGTTCTTAAAACTGTCCTGTTTTTGCGCGAGTTTCTCAGCGTCTATTCTCTCGCCATAGCTCGGGAGCTTGTACTTCTCATACCTGTGGTTGTGTCTCAGATAGCTCAGGGCATTTTCCTTCCGTGGGTCTACGCATTCGTTGGCCGCAATCCAATCCTCGATAGCGTTCTCCACAACCACTACGTGTAAACCGTCTATCGGGCCGCAAGCCTGTTTAACGCTATTTTCTACTTCGTGAGGGGTTTTGCCGTGCGCATCGACGACCACTATAACCTTGCCTCTCATTCTGGCGGCGGCGACCGCTCTGGCCGCCTTGCTGTCAAAAGGCCCTTTCATTGATTTTATGGAGATGCCTAGCTGGTGGGGTTCAGCTTTTTTGATTTTCTTTATCAGGTTTCTAAAGAAGCCTTTTCCGTATGCGTCTTCGCAGAAAATAGTTTTGACCATGTTATTGTAGGCCGTATAGCCACATTTCGCTCGGCGTCAACCCCTTCTCCTTCATCCACCGCCTGACTTGCTCGAGGTTTTCCACACGCTTGACAACGCTGCCCTCAGGTGTCCTCTCCACCAGCAAAAGGCTTTCCAAACCAGCCACGTCAACAACAACAGGCGAATGAGTGGCAACCAAGCAGAGAACACCCGAGTTCTTCAATTCATGCACAACATATTCTAAGACTTCGCTGTGAAGAGAGTTCTCCAGCTCGTCTATGCATAGTATGGAGGGCTTGCTCTCAACCGCCGTCAAGATGTGGAGAAGCTTGTAAAAGCCGTCGGGTATGCTCGGCGGATGTATCTCAGCCCCATTAAGCTTGTCTTTTACAGAGAGAAAAACGCGGCCGTCGGCTGTAGGCTTTGTTTGGATTGCAAAATCGGGGAACAGGTTTTTGAGAGCATTTTCGATTCTTTCTGGTAATGCACCGGACAGAAACATCCGGGCGATCAATAGGTTGAGCGTTTCGCCTCTTTCTGAAGGGGTAGCTGGAAAACCAGCCATTATACTGGGCTCTCGAACCTTACCCATGTCAGGATGGCGGATGAATGATACGCCTCCGAAAAACAGCCTGAGATTACTGATTACATATCGGAACAGCGAATCGTTTTTATCTTCTAGGTAAGGGCTTATCAAGTTAATCCTTGTTGGGCGGGTTCTATGTCCATTGAGCGTGAATACCCTTTCACGTGTTCTTATGCTAGTTAATGCGATTTTGTTTTCCACTGCGAGGTCTCTGTAAACTATTGGTGCAATTATTTCAAAGGATGATGATGTCGGTAACATGCTCATTGGTATTTCTTCCAAGATAGCCGTTTCGGTTGCCCTAGTTATATCTTCTATTTTTACCCCATGTCTTTTTACACGGTGTATAATGTATTCCCTAATGGTGTATATGTGTTCTTCGATGAATTCCTTCTCTTTAACAACTTTGAATGTGTCTCCTTCTCTGGTGATTGTTGCTATTCCATGTAGCTTGACTGTTTCTTTGATGGGTTTGACCGTGCCCTCTATGCTGGCGAAAACCACCTCGTAGGACGCCCGGTAGTTTTGCGGGCATTCGAACTCAAGCTCGAACGCTATGGGCTTTGTTTCGTCGTTGCCGTAGACGATGTTTCTGTAGGACCACCATTCGAGATGGGGTGCGTATGGTGAGGTGATGTCGCCGAGGGCTTTCTTGAGGAACTTGAAGGCTTCCAGCAGGTTTGTTTTTCCTGAGGTGTTTGGGCCTACGAGGACGTTGAGACCGTCGTTCAGCTCGACGGCCGTGTCTTTGAAGGACTTCCAGTTGCGCAGCCGTATCCTCCTAAGCTTCATCTACTCCAAGCCTAACAAGACCCCCACGCATATAAGTGTTGGTAGCCGTCGCGTTATTGAGCTCCGCCCGTAAGCTATGGGTGTTCTGCAGGTTTTGACAACGCCCGCCGTGTTATGATGGTTGAGGCTATGAAGATTGACAGGGCTGTCAGCAGCGACGCCGTGCTGACTATGATGAAGAGCGTCGGCTCGTTTGCCTCCGCTCTCTGGACGAGTATTTCAGGCGCCGCCGCCTCAGCCAGCCTAACGCCTTCCCTAGGCTCGTTGACGTATATGCCGCCGAATAGCGTCAACGCCGCCAAGACCCCTAGCACGACTGGGCCGAGCTTTCTCAACGTGCTGAACATGCCCGTGCCTCCTCATAAGTCCATGGACTAGAACAGCTTCTCACCATGGTTTCTTCCTCCACGTCCGAAACGCCTCGTACAGGGTTGCTGCGGAAGCCACCAGGCCTAGGGTTAGTGCGTAGGGGTCGGGTGAGGATGGGTGGGTTATGACGTAGAGGGCTGTGAAAGTCGTGAACAGTGCTGCGTAGAACGCCATTCGCGGCAGCAGCCGTCGGCCGACCAAGACGAACGAATTCAGCACGGAGACGTCCACCTTCTCGACCGCCGTGTACGAGCCTTTCTCATCCTTCTGCAGCACGCCTAGAGAGTGAAGCTTCTCAAGATGATGATAAGCCACGCTCGGGCTTGAAAGCCCCA
>JAWAFZ010000004.1:0-63884 GCA_038890155.1 Candidatus Caldarchaeum sp.
TTTACCCTTGTCAGGTTTCTCAAGCCCAGCCGTTATCCGTAGGATCGTGGTCTTGCCGCTGCCGGAGGGCCCCAGTATGCAGAAAAACTCGCCGCTCTTGACCTCGAGGTTGACGTTTTTCAGCACAGGGGTTGAGCCGAATGATTTGCTTACGTTCTCAAGCCTGATGGCTACCATGCTTGGTTTTCACTCGACTATGACCACTCCCACCTCGCCCAGCTCGGCATGCGGCTCGTCGTCCGGCTCAGTCTCCAGGCATATGAAGTAGTATGTCCCGGGCTCGGTTATCCTAAGCCTGAAAAGAGACGCCCCACCGGGCTCTGCCTCGAACCTGATTCCCATGTAGGCCATGTCCGCCTTCAGCCTGTCAAGCTCTGCGTCGGAAGCCCCTGCCTCAAGCCTCTCCTCAACTAGCTTCAGAACACGGTCTTTATCCCGAACCAGCAGAAACTCGTGGTCGTGACGGCCTCTGTTCTCGAAGAGAACCCTAACCTCCTCACCAGCCCGCAGCCTTATGGTCGGCTCGCCGCCATCAACACGGTACCTGAAATCCTCGGAAGCAACTATAATGGTGCGCGCCTCCGGACGCTGCAGCAAGGTCGTGAAGAAAAAGGCGAGCAAAACAACCGCTAGGACCGCTAGCGGCAGAATAATGTAAATTCTCCTCATATGTCGACAGGGAAGCTGATATTTATAAACATTTTCCCAAATACATGCGAGTCAAACAGCAAACCATATTTACGCATCTGGATATGGTTAGACAGCCATGGGCTTTCGTGAGCAGTTGGCCGTCAAGGGTGCGGCGTTGTTCGCTGCAGGTTTTCTAGTGTCGTGGCTCGTCGGCGGGCTGGCGATGGATTTACGTATGTATGTCCTCACTAGGTTCGGAGGCGTTTACGGACCAGTGGCAGCCTACTACGCAGTCCACTACGTCTTATTCCAGCTCACTCTCGCGATGGTCGTGTACGTCGCCCTGCAAAGCTCGAGGTTTGGAAGACTGTATGAAGCCTTGTTCATCATAGCCCTCACCGCAGGCAAGCTGCTGGGACGGGCTGGTTTCGAACCGCTCCCCACACCAGCGCAGCTCCTTTTCTCGCTGGTGATATCGACACAGCTGAGCATGGCTGTCGTCCTAGTGGGCTACAGGGTTCACCAGCTTCCTTCAGCGCAGGTTAAGAACAGAACGGCAGACGTCTCCCTCGAAACCTACACAGGATTGGCGGTGTTGTTCTGGTTCACGGTTATGCCGGCGGTGGACAGGCTGGGAAGCGACCTCTATTCAAACCTGCTCAGAACAGCTATGGCTCTGACGCTGATGGCAGTCGGCTACAGGTTCTACGACGGCCGGTTCAGCCTGCCGGGCAGAGCAGCCCTGCTCACAGCATTCTGCACAGCCGGCCTAGTGTTAGCCAGCCTGTTCGCCGACATCCTCTGGGGGGCTGCGACGCTCACAGCCCTACCTCTTACCGAAAACCTCAACTACGTGGCTGCTCTGGCTTTTCAAGGATTCTTCCTAGCCTTGACAACCTGCTCAGGAATATGGCTAAATCTCATCTCTAAGAAGACTATACAGGTTGAAGCCCGCTGAGCTGAGAAGGCGTGTAATGGAATACGTGGAGGAAAGATACTTCTCAAACCATCCGTTCATGAAGCTCTTCTACACGGGCAGGCTTACCCCCGACCAGTTAAGAGGCTGGATAGTCAACCGCTACTACTACCAACGCCAGATCCCCGTCAAAGATTCCATCATACTCGCTAACTGCAGCAACCCCCAAGCCAGAAAGGTTTGGCTACAACGCCTGATCAAACGTGAGGGAGTGGGGGGCTACAGGGGAGACGTCGATGGATGGGCCCAGTTCGCAGAAGCCGCTGGAATACCTAGAGAGAAGCTGGAGAAGACCATCATACTGCCCGGCGTAAGGCTGGCCGTGGAAGCATACCTAAACTTCGTCAGAACTGTAAGCTGGGTTGAAGGGGCTGCGGCGTCGCTGGCAGAGCTACTAGCCGTTGACGAGCTGCCCAAGAGAATAGACGCCTTGAGAAAACACTACAGCTGGATAGAACAGCGTGGAGTCGAGTTTTTCCTCGAGAGACTTTCATACGTAGAGGAGGATGGTGAAACGGTTTTGGACCTAGTCGCAAGCCACGTCAAAAACAATCAAACACTCAAGAAATGCCTCCAAGCAGCGGCCTTCAGCTGCGACGTCCACTGGTCGATTCTCGACACAATATATATGGAGTACGTTGTTTCACGCAGGCTATAACTGCTTAACACCGGTTCGCCTGATTATGTATGAATAAGTTGAAGACTCTGCTGATGGAAACTTTTCCACCACAGTTCTCCCTCCGAGACAGACCACGGCAACCCTCGCCAGAACCGATTGGATGAATGCGTCCAACCTCGAGTCGTAAACGCTGGACCCTAAAAACGTTCTGAAATGAACCATGCGTCCGTCGAACATCGAAGGGCTCACGTCGGCAATCTCGTCGAAAACCTTCAAAGCCTTCCTAAACATCTCAGCCCCGGACAAGCGGCCGCCGTCACGCCGGACGGCTCTGCCGACGACGTCTCCAGCAAACCTCCCCCCATAATCCCTCAACAAACTATGCTGGTCAATCCCAACCAGCTCGGAGCAAGCCCTCATGACATGGTACATGAAAAGTATGAAATCCAGCCGGACCTGCTTGATGTCTTCAAAATGTCTCGAAACTCCTCTCACAAATTCGGCGTAATGGTCTTCAAGCCAGAGCAGAGTTTTTTGAACTTTGGCGGGGGAGGCAACAGCAACCAGCTTGAGTCCGGGGTGAAGCGAGTAGACCTTGGTCATCACCCCGCTGTTTCTCCTCACAACATCCTTCACCACGACTGCTCTTTCGTGAAGGAGTTTCCTCAAATGGTAGTGGACAAGTTGTCGTGGAAGGTTCAGCCGCTCAGCCAGCCCCGGAGCGGTCATAGGTCTTGCCGCAAGCTGGGCTAGGATGGATTCTCTTGCATTCAATTGTAATAAAATTTATGACAAAAGACATATAAATAATAATCCCTCGATAACCGTCATGGCAGGCATCACGGCGGGAAAAACCCCGCTGCTGGCCTCTGTAGCAGCAATAATAATCGCCTTGGTGGTGGCCGGGTACTCTGCAACAGCAGCTCAGACAGCTCAGTCGGAGGCGGTGCGGGCTGTCAAGGACATTCAGCCAGCCATAGACGAGCTAAGGAACCGGGTCAACTCTCTCGAGAGGCTCGTGGCGTTGTATGCAAAGGCTGCGGGTATAGAGTCTCCGCAGGAGGCTGAAAAACTCGTCAAGCAAAGGGAGGAGTTTCAGGCGAAGGTCGAGGCAGCGAGGAGGGAGAGCGGGAGGCTGGTTGTTTACGGTAGCGTTGACTACGCCGACATCAAGTCGGCGCTGGATGCTTTTCAGGCAAGATATCCTTTCATCCAAGTGGTTTACGAGTCCATGAGACCGCCTGAAGTATACACGAGAGTATCGAGCGAGCTAGCGGCCAACAAGCCCACAGCCGACCTAGTGATAGTGTCGCACACGACGGGAATCAGGCTGGCGCAGGAGAAACGCTACCTAGCCTACGTCTCACCCGAGGCATCCGTCTACCCTGAGTTTCTGCGGGACAAAAACGGAGAATGGACGGCCGCCGTTCTCCTGCCGATAGTTTTCGTCTACAACACCGACAAGGTAAAGCAGCCGCCGACAACTCTAGACCAAATATCAGACCCCCAGTGGTCCGGCAAAGTCATCATGCACGACATAACTCTGGGAACGACGGGCACGCAGTACCTAGTTTCGCTTAAGAACATAGTGGGCGAGGCTCGGATGAACCAGTTTCTTGAAAAGCTTGTCAAGAACGTGAGACCAGTCCTCGACATCTCAGTATCCACGGTCGCTGAGAAAGTTGCTAGCGGAGAATACCACCTAGGATTAGTGGTTAACCTCCACGACGTCGTCAGGATGAAGATTCAGGGAGCTCCGGTTGAATACTTCCTGCCCACGGAGGCGCCGCTGCTGACTACGTTCTCGCACATCGCCATCATCAACACGACCAAGAACCCCAACTCTGCAAAGCTACTCGTCGACTTTATACTGTCGCAGGAGGGGCAGACCATCATAGGCAACACGCCCGTAAGGTTCCCAGCCAGGCCCGGCACGCCAGCCCGATTCTCCCTAGAGAATGTTGTACCTCCAGGCCTGAAGATGGTCAACTACCCTGACGACGAAGCAATAACGAAGGCAAGGGATTGGGCAACAAAGTTTAAGGAGATGGGGTTCGGAACTAGGTAGAAGGATGCTGAGGAAAACGCTGCCGTCCCAGAGACTTCTAAAATACTCTGTATTCATAGCCGTTGGCTTCTTCGTCTTACTGCCAGCTGTCTTCCTGCTTTTTGGCAGCGTCTGGAGCTCCCCTCCCGGCAGGCCTGGAGACCTGACGGCTTCCAACTACGTGGAGGTGTTCAACGACCCTTTCCTCGGAAGAGTTCTGCTCAACACAGTTGTCTTCGCAGCAGGCTCAGCCTTCATAGCCACTGCTCTCGGCTCGACCCTTGCCTTCCTAACCACTCGAACAGACGTTCCGTTCAGGAAAGCAGTCGTCTACGCACCCATACTGATGTTCGCCATGCCTTCGTCTGTAGAGAGCATGGGCTGGACTTTCCTTCTGAGCCCTCGGACTGGGTTGGTCAACGTGGCGTACATGCGTCTAACCGGTCTCGAGCAGCCTTTGGTCGACTTGTACACGCTGGCGGGAATGACTCTAGTCATGGGCGTGAGCCTTCTGCCGGTTGCGCTGATGATCACAGCGCCCACTTTCATTCTGTTCGACAGGTCTCTAGAGGAGGTGGGCAGAGCCTCGGGCTCCAGCCTGCCTCAAGTCTATAGAAGAATCGTTCTACCGCTAGCCATGCCGTCCATAGCTTCCGCATTCATCTACTGCTTCATAGTCGCTCTAGAGGCCTTCGACACGCCAGCCATCATAGGCATTCCAGCAGGGGTATACGTCATAACCACGACCATCTACACTCAGATGGTTAGCGAGGTGCCTCCACGGTACGGGTCAGCGGCAGCTTACGCAACGCTCCTGCTTGTCATCTCCATCATGACGGTAATGCTGTACAACAGGTTTTCAAAGGCGGCCGACAGGTACTCAACCCTCACGGGAGGGACGGCGTTCGGAGCCGTGCTGGAGCTTGGGAAGTACAGGCCTCTAGCGACCTTGTTCGTGCTGTCCTACCTCCTGATACATCCCGTCCCACTTTTGACGACCTTGGCGGTAGCTTCGGTGCAGAGGTTCTGGAACCCTGACCGCCTCTTCACCAACATCACGCTCGACAACTATGAAAAATTCTTCACCTATCCTATCACAGCCTCAGCCCTGACCAACAGCATAATAGTCTCTACATCTTCAACAGCTCTGGCGGTGGCCGCAGGGTTCCTAGCCACCTACTTCACCGTTAGACGACCGGTTCTCGGCAGGCAGGCTTTCACCACCATCCTGTCCATACCGCTAGCCGTCCCCCCCATAGTCCTAGCCGTGGGAGTTTTCTGGTCTGTTCTGTACGTAGACGTAGGTATTTACGGAACGGTTTGGGCCCTCGTTTACGCCTACAGCCTAAGATACACACCGCTGGTGATCAGGTTCCTCACAGGACCCATGATGCAGATCCATAGAGACTTGGAGGACTCGGCTGTCGTGTGCGGCGGAAGTGTTTTTAGGACTATGACGAGGATAACGCTGCCGCTGCTTCGAGGAGCCGCATCGACCGCAGCCCTCTACGTCTTCATCAGAACAATCACGGACCTCGGAATCGCCGTCCTGCTAGTCACGCATGAATCCACGGTTCTGTCAACCACTCTGTTCAGCCTGTGGAATACCGGTGAAAAGCTGACGGTGGTGGCTGGAGGGCTTTTCTACACAGCTGTCCTGATGGTTATCCTCGCAGCCGCCAGCAGGCTGGGCTTCAGAATACTCCAGACACAGCCCCGCTAGTTACCAGAATGAGCTGCGGACAGCATCCTCTCCCGGAACCTCGGCCACAAGCCCCCTCTCAAGCATCCAGCTAGAGACGGCCGCCAGCCGGCTGTGCGGGTAGGGCTCCCAAGGACTCCACCTATCAACTAGGACCTCCGACTCCAGACCTTTCAGCCAGCTACGTTCAAGCCCGCCCTCCTCCGCTACCTCCAGAACATACCTGAGATACAGGCTGTTTAATTCTCCGGGGTTTTTGTTTACTTTCTCCACAGCCTTGTTGAGTGATTTGACGAGCCGTGCTACAACGTCGTCGCTGAGGCGGTCGGCTACAAACAACAGCGTGGGGTTGTCTCGCCTAGTCGTTAGAACAGGCTTGAACCCCAGCCTCGAAGCAACCTTGGCCCAGGGACCCAGAAGGTTCGCAGCATCTACACGGCTCTCGGCAAGCGCCTTGAGCCTTTCATGCGGCTCCGAGATGCTCACCAGCATGATCTCGTCGGGCTTCAGGTAAGCCTCCAAGTCGGCTCGTGCGGCGTAGAAAGACCCCGTCCCAGCCTCGACCGCTATCGACTTCCCAGCCAAGTCCCTCGGAGAGCTTACGCCAGAACCTCCTCCGACAAAGATCGTGAAGGAAGAGTTGAGAGTTCCTGGAGTGGGTTTGGACTGAGCGGCTATACGTCCGGCGGTTTTCTTCAACACTCTTACAACGCCAACCCATTCCCCGCAGTGGTAGAAGTCAGTCCGGCCGCTTCTCATAGCGTCAACGTAGAGGTCTGACTTCTCCACAGCACCTCCGCCTTTCAACGACACCAGCTCAACCTCCAAGCCGTTTTCAGCGAAGAACCCATACTCCAACGCCACGAGCTCTGGGAAGAACCAGTGGAAGGCATACTTGTTGAAGCCCAGCAAAACCCTTTCAACGGAGCGCATGTACTTAGACTCTGATGGGGGTGATTTATTTTTTCCAAAAAACGGAACATAGGAAATGTTTATAAATACACATACGAAACCTATGAACCGTCGTGAAGCCCAGAACATCGCTCATCCTATTCGCCTTGATCGCTGCAGCGGCCTTGGCCCTAGCTGCTCTGCAGCTGCAGCCAGGCCTCGCCCTCGGAGGCAACGGAGGGCAGAAGCTGTCGTCGAGTGTTGAGACGATTTTCGAATCGTTGGCTGGGAAAAACCCGAACGATGTGTACGAGGCTATCGACAAGCTGTCGGATTCAGAGTACCGGTCGATACTATCTTCGATAAAGCCCCGGTTTGCTTCAGCCCCACCGTTCAGATGCACGCCCGACATGGGCGCTAGGCTGTGCGAGCTGCTGTCGAGAAGCAGCGCAAACGGCGTGGTTGAGCCTTGGGAGTTCTGCTTCAACGAGCCCATAGACGCGGGATGTCCAGCAGCGACTTTCTGCGACGCGTACAGCGGCAGGTGCCAGAGCTCGCAGGGACCATGCTTCCTAGACGCCGCTAGAGAACAGTTCGAGAGGAACCGCTGACCCAGTTGCAGGCCATGAAGGCTAGGCAGCTGCTAGTGCTGGCTCTAGTTGTTGGAGTTCTGGGTGTTTCCGCAAGCCTCACGCTCGAGCAAAGTCCCTTCAAGCTGAGGCCCCTGAAAACCTTCTATGTTGTTGCATACTTCTGGGGCTATGTTTTCTACGATGAAACGTTCAACGAAGTTCCGTACATAGTTGTCAACAGAGGAGACGAGGTGGTCATCAACCTGATACCCGCAAGCGTGATAATCAGAGACCCCGGGCTTTCTGCTAGGGAGAGAACATACGTCGAGTACGAAAACAGAACACACAGAAGTGGTGTCGGAGAGCTTCCGCCCGGAGACCCACGAATATCCCTCGAGCTTGTGAAGGCCCACGAGGAAGGATTCTCGGACCACGGTTTTTTCATAGAAGGCTACAACAAGGGCACCTACACATGCTCTAGGTGTGGCGGCGGACACAACGTACGCAACAGCTTGCAGCAGGTCTTGCAGGAAGCCTCAGCAGCCATCGGCACGATTAGACTTGTTGCGGACAAGCCCGGCTCCTACACAGTCTACTGCATAATCTACTGCGGGTACGGACATCCATACCTCAAAATCGAGAACGCCTTCATAGTGCTTTAAAAAGAAAAAGGAAAGGAGTGTTTACTTCCTTCTAGCCCTGGCAGCGGTTGCGGCTGCGCCTACCACAGCAAGCACAGCAACAGCGGCAAGCACGTAGACCCATGAAGGAATGACCTCGACAGCAACCTCCGTAACCCTAGTCGTTACGAGAGTCTGCACTTGGGTCTGTATACGTGTAACCTCCTGCGTCTGCACCCTCGTAACCTCGGTCCTCAAAGTTTGAACAACAGTACGCTCAGCGATAACATCCGGCAGCCCCAGTGAAACAACGAAGCCAGGTAGGTTGGTGGACGGTCCCCACAGGGACAACGGTACTGCAACAGGAAGGAACAACCGAATTCGTCCGTCTGCAGTGGTGGCTAACGACGGCTGGACCAGTACTGGACCCCCGATGAGTACTCTCTTGAGCTCGGCTCCGGTGTCAGCGTCGTAAACCCTGAGCGTTCCATCGTTGTATGTTGCGAACACTAAGCCGTTGGAGACTGTGAGCCCTCCTCTGTAGGGCAGGCCGTCAACAAACGTATTCCAAACGACTTGTCCCGTGTTGACGTTGATTGCATAGATCGTCGTGTTGTACTTGGCCTGAGGTAATGTACCGCCCATCAGTCCGGAAGCCGTAGGCCAAGCAGTTCCTGGACCGACGTTGCGTATTGTGTATGCTGCGGGCATGTTGTATACCGCCACGAAGAAGTAGTTTCTTTCGGGGTCGTATGCGGGGTCGCTTTCGATTCCTCCGACGCCGGGCGGGTTCTGGTAGAAGACGCCGTGATTTTTAATGTACTGGTATTCCTCTCCTGTTGTCCACTCGCCCTGCCATCTCCAGTTCATGTCCCTTGGGTCGAGCGGGTTGAGGAACCTGACGTACTTCGATGGCTTGATACCGTAGCGTGGATCTCCCCCGCTCTTCGCCGGGTCCCATGAGTTGAAAGCCCATATCAGCGAGCCGTCGTCTGGGTTAAGGGCGTAGACCACCCCGTTCTTGCATCCCTTGATGACTGCGTCTCTCCTCTGTCCACCTATTATCACGTCTTTCAGGAATAGAACGCTCCAAGCACAGTCATAGTCCCATATGTCGTGCGGCATTGTTGAAACACCCCATACAAGTTGTCCGTTTTCGATGTTCATAGCTAGGATTGAGCTGCTCCAGAGGTTTGGGCCTGGCCTGAAGGTGGCGTTCCAGTCGGGGCTAGCCTGGTTCGTTCCCACAAAGACAACACCTCTTTCTTCGTCGACGGCGTAGGCTCCTCCCCATCCGGCGCCTGCGCCTGCGTAGCTTACTCTCTCGTTGGGGTGTTGCTGGACGAAGCGTGCGAAGCCCCAGTCGTCGTAAAGCAGCTGCCTCTTCTGCTCCGCCGGAAGCGTCTTCACGTTGACAAGCCTCGTCCCATCCCATATCCATGCGCCACGCATCTGGTCAACTAGGCGGAGAGTCCACTCAGGGTCGCTCCCATCCTGCGGCGGAATAATGAACGTACGCCAGATTATCTGCGGGTTTCCACGGCCCTCAAGCCACGGCTTCAAATCAACCCCCACGAAGAACCCGCGGCCAGCCCCCTGACCTTCAGACGTGCTGACACCTGTCACCATTATCTTCCTGTTTGTGTCTATCACAAAGCTTGGCGTGGACACGTCGTAAACTCCACGTCTCCCCGGTACAGCAGCCAAGTAGTCAGTAGAGAAGACGGTCCAGTTTAGAGCGATGTCGCCGGTGAATGCGTTCAACGCAAAGAGATACCAGTAGTTCGTCGCAACAAACAGGTAAGGCCTGTTGTCAAGCTCGTAGATATGTACTTGGTGGAAGTGGCCCCTTAGAGCGCCGGGAACCTGCCAGGGCGCTTCACCCTTCATTATCTTGTCTGCTAGTTCAGCGGGTGGAGGCAGGTCCTTAGTCCACAGAGTCCTACCCGTGGACGCATCCACGGCATAGACGCGGTGCCAGTTGGTGACGAAATAAACAACTCCTTTGTAGACCAGCGGTGTGTGTATTACTCCCTCAGCTCCAGAGAGAAACGGGTTTGTGGTAGGTGAAGCAGGTATCGGGAAAACCCACTTAACCTCTAGGAACTTTGCGTTATCTTTGTTCAGCTCCTTCTGAGGGCTCCAGTTCCAGTTGCCGGGAACGCCGTTGTACCTAGCCCAGTCAACTGCCTGCTGCTGCGCCAAGGCGACGGGCAACGCCAATATAGTTATCAGCGTAGCGATTATCGATGCTTGTAGAATTTTTTCTTTTTTCATGACTACCTACATGGTTCTAAAGTATATAAATTTTATGTATTGAACATAGAATTGCTACGCTCATTAGGCTGTCTCGGCTCAGGGCGGTAATCTCTCCACCAAACGATACATGAAGGGCATCGTGTTGAGCAAATACACGGCGGGCCAGTAGTACGTTGGAACAACCTTCACGCGTGAGCCTTTCTCAGCAGCCGACACTATTGCCTTGGCTACTTTTTCAGGCTTGGTCATGGGGCCTATAGGACGGCCTCCCCTTGAAACGAAGCTTGGGTTGTTGAAGAAAGGAGTGTCAACCGGTCCGGGGCAGACGGCTGAGACACGGATGTTGTGTTTCTTATACTCCATGTCAAGCCCCCTAGAAAGAGCGATGAGCGCCGACTTTACTCCACAGTATAGGCTCATCTTGGGGACGGTTATGAAGCCTGCAACGGAGGAAACGTTGACGATCCTGCCGAACCCCTGCTTGAGCATGTTGGGCAGCACCGCCTTGATGAAGTACAGCACGCCCATCAGGTTAACCCCGACCTGCGACTCAACCTCATCAAGAGCGATGTCTTTAAACTCGCCGTAAAGACCGAACCCAGCGTTGTTGACCAGCACGTCTACACGACCATACTCGTCCAGCGTTTCCTCAACAACGCTGAAGACCTGCTCCTTATTTGACACGTCGCATCTCAAAGCTTTGAACCTACCGCCTGCGGAAACAGCCTCCTCACCAACCTTGAGCAGTTCTTCGAATCGACGAGCCACACCCACAACCGTCGAGCCCCGCTTAGCAAACTCAAGCACAGCAGACCTCCCGATACCGCTGGAGGCGCCGGTCACAAGCACAACCCATTCCCTCAAGTCCCTGCCCATGAAAGCTTCGAGTCGCTTGGATTCTTTATTATTTTTCGTTCAACGTTTTTGTGTGGGTGTCTGATATTACGCAAAGTAAATAAGCCGGTAAATATGATGGCCTTCATGGCTGGAGGCAGAATAGTCAAGCTGGTTATACCCATAGTTGTTGCTGTGGTTGCCGTAGGGCTGGGGGTTGCCTTTCTCGTTCTGCAGCCGGGCCCCAGTCCTGCAACCATGACGACGCCCACTGTCATCACAACACCCACTACCACTCAGGTTCAAACAACTCCTCAGACTACGACTGTTCAGACAACGCCCCAAACAATAATCACAACACCCCAGACAACGACGCCCGCTCAAACCACAACCACGCCAGCCTTCCAAGTCGACCTACGCAGCTTCTTCAACACATACCTACAAGACATATCACGCAGGGATGTGGGAGCCGTTGTTGGAAAGTACACCTCCACGTCTGTCGCCGTGTGGGGAGGAAGGTCTGGTGGTTTGGGAGGAACATACAGAGGCGAGGGGAACATAAGAATACTCTACATAGCCGCTCTGGGCACAGCCAAGACCTTGGAGTTTAAGGAGCTCAGCTACCAGCAGAGAATCGAGGACAACACAGGCATTATTGAAAGCGAGCAAGAGATGAGCGGGAACTCCGACATACTAGGCACTTTCCAAGGAAAAGTAAAGATGTTGTTGAAGATAGGATTGGTCAACAACCGGCCCGTCGTTTTGGAGGAGAACTGGGATTTTGTAGAGTTCAACTACGAGAAGACTGGAGGAGCTACAACGTTTCCGCAGTGGGCCGACATCAAGGCCGGTAGGCCGGTGGTGCTGGAGCCCAGCAGGAACTTTAAAGACCTCGCATGGTTCCTGAGCGACTACTTCGCCTTGTCGGTTTTCGCCGCCGTCGCCGCCGTCTCGGTAATGGCTGTGATGGCTGCGAGGAGAAGGTGAAGAATTTGGAAAGCCTCAAAACAGCCAAACTTTTTTTCACGCTAGGAATTGTAAACGGGTTCATAGCCCTAGTCGCAACCTCCCTGATACTCTTCCCGGACCTTAGGCTTGCAGCCGGCCCTGGATCCATACTAACCCACAACGTCGACGTCTGGCCCGGGTCCTGGGGCTGGGTGTCCTACTACATTCTTCTGATTGCCGGCGTCTGCGGCGTGTTCGTATGGTCTGCTGCGTATTATTTGCTGAAGTCTCTCTTCGGGGTGGACAGGACTCCCACGGCTTTGTCGGCTGGTTCGCTTGTTATGTACGAGGTGGGGGTGTTGATGACGGTGTTTTTGACGGCTTACGTCGGGTTGGAGGGGGGCAGGTTCGTGGCGGACGGGGGATCGCCCATCGTCGTAACAGCCTTGATAGGCTGGGCTGTGATACCCACTGGAGCTGGAGTCGGGCTAGCTCTCCTCGGAACGCTCCTAGGTCTGCTTAACCTCGCACTAGCCGTGGCCCGAAGACGATGATCGTGGAGGCGAAGACAACACTCCATCCCAGCGATGCTGCTCGCTACTTCCTCATATCAACCCTTGTCAACACGTGCACGTCGGTCGTAGTAACGACACCTGTGTTGATGGCCCGGCTGGCTATGCCTCTCAAGCTAACCGAGTGGCCCGGCACGTGGATGCTAGTAGCCTACGGCGTGTTCTTAGGCTATGGGGTGCTGGGATCCCTGGCCTGGTCAGCCATGTACTACATGTCCGGCACGCTTTTGTCAGTCAAGGAGGTGAGACGACGAGCCGTCCTAGCCCACCTAGTGCTCCACAACGTGGTGGCTTATGGAGTCGGGTTTCTGATGGGGTACGCGGTCGGATACGTTGGGGGAACCGCTCGGCTTGAGGGGGCGGGGGTCGTGGTAATAACGGCTCTCGTAAGCTGGGCCGTCATACCTATAGGGTTTCTGGTTTTCTTGGGTCTTCTATCAACCATGTTAGGGGTTTTCATACTGCTGGACGGGTGGCTGAGGACTAGACGATGATTACTCGGCGTAAAGCCATCCCGCTGATAGCTGGAGCCGTTGGAGCGGGGGCGTTAGCCTCCTACGGTTTTCTGTCCATGCAGAGCCAGCCTACTACTCAGAGACGTAGGTTTAGGGATGTGCTGGCTGAAGCGGGGCGTGTAGGCCTGCCGGACCGTTATGTCGACTTCCTCGAATGGCTTTCAGAAGTCTCTAGGAATGTTAGGGAGGGCAAAGAGCCTACTATTGCGTTGATGTCCGAATCAGCAGCCCTAGCAGTCCAGAGAATAGACAGAGACTACTATCTCGCATCCGGGTTCAACTCCAAGCTGGACGTCTCCCCATACCCAGTCCACATCTCCAAGACCCTCTCGGCACTGGGAGTCGGTGTCTCGGTCCACGACGCCATAGCTGTCGAGTCGTTCGACATCACCCTGTACAAACCCTACTTCACACCCATCCAAGACTTCATCGAGAAACATCGAGACTACACCTACGACAAATTCAGGCTGGAGGACTTCCTCCAAGAGTCGATGAGCCTCGTCGGAGTCTACCCTCCTAAGCCTCAGGGTGGCGTGGTTATAGAGAACGTACTCATGCTGCCTTTCAGCTCGCCCACCATGATACACTTCTACCGAAGAGACATCTATGAAAAAAACGGAATGACACCTCCATCAACTTGGGAGGAATACATCGAGGACTTGAAGGCTCTGCACAACCCTTCCGAGGGGTTGTTTGGGACGGCTCTGCAGGTTGGGAGCGACGTCGGGATCGCCACAGAGTTCAACAACATCGTCCACAGCTTCGGCGGCCAACTGTTCGAAGTAAGCGACGGAAGAGTTTTACCCGTCATGGACTCCGACGCTGTAGTCGAGGCGATGAGGACCTACGCAGCGACAAGACCCTACGCCGACCCGGCCTCAGTTTCCTACGACTGGGACACCGTGGCCACGGCCATGAGGCGTGGAAGGATAGTTCACGCAATTCTCTGGCAGGATTTTGCATGGATGATGGACGACCCTGCACGCTCGATGGTGGTCAACAACGTCTCATACAAGCTCAACCCCGCCGGCCCCAAGGGAGCGTTCCATCAATTCGTCGGCGATGGAATTGGAATTACTAGGACGGGCAGGAGCCCGGTGGCTACGTGGCTCTGGGTTCAGTGGGCTACCGAAGTGGGGACTAGAATAATGCTGATGATGGATGAAAAGGCGAGAGTGGTCCCTATACGGAGGGAAGTGTTGAATGACAGGGCTGTCCAGTCGGCTCTGGAGAAGCCTGAGTTTTCGTCGGTCAAAGTAGTGAAAGAGGTTTTGGACAGAAGGCTGGTCGCCTCAATACCTCCCATCCCAAGAGCCAACCAGGTTTTCTTCACGATGGGCAGGTACTTGAGAAGCGGATGGGCCGGCAACGACCCACGTCAAGCGATGAGGGAGCTGAAGAATGAGATCGAGTCTCTCGGTCCTCTCAATTACTAGCGTCATGCTGGCCGTGGTTTTGACGTTGTCGGGGAATGCGTTGACCGAGCTGAGGTTTACGCTTGTAGACGTCTTCGGCTCCAGCAGGTACCGTGTTCTGCTTGAATTCCCTAGGGAAGTGTTTGTGGATGAAGAGTTAAGGCTCGGTTTCACACTGTACCTCGACGACCTTCCATCACTCAAACACTATACCGGCTACCTGTCCCTAACTTTCACAGTCATCAGCGAGGACGGCCGGACGCTGGCGAGGACGAGCATCAACAACAGGGCTGAAGCCTACAAAGTCGACTACATGTTCCCAGGCTATAGGTGGGGCCCCTACACGCTTGCCTTGAAGCCTGACTACTCAAGGCTTTCCAGCGGCGGAAAAATGTCGCTCTACATCACTCTAGAGGCTGAGGAGTACGTTGAAGACCCTTTGGGCGTTCCCATCATTCCGACGAGACCCACCCCTTCAACAACCCAGGCCGCGGTCATCATCGTCTCGCACCGCCCGCCCATAGTGGAGGTTGGTGTTGCGGGGCTGGCTGCAGCTGTTGCGTCTGTGGTTGTGTTTTACGTGCTTAGGAGGAAGAAAACCTAGTCTTTTTTCCTGCCGATGAACTCGTGCCAGATCACGAGAAGGGATGCAGCTGCGGTTATCACTCCACCGAGCAGAAAGTTAGTTGAGATCCCCTTAGTGAACGAGGCTATCTCGATAACTCCGCCTTCCAAGAATTTTTCATAGCCTATGCTGTAGTCGAGGATCGACGCTGACGTGGCTATGCTGAGCGACTGGCCCAAATGCCGCATGAACCCCATCAAGCCGTTGACTTGGGCCCTGACCTCAGGCTCTACGGAGGCAAGGGCTGAATTTGTGTTGGGCGCTGCGAACAAGCCTATTCCAAAGCCGAGCATCGCCAGCGAGGCTGCTATGTACAGAGCCGTGCTCTGCGGCGTGATTAGGACAAGGGAGAACAAGGCCAGGGAGCAGATGAACAGCCCCAGCGTCGACACCTCGGAGTGCCCGTACCTGTCCGACAGAAACCCACCCATGGGAGACACGGCCAAAACCGTCAGAGGCAAAACTCCGAGGACGAAGCCTGCTGTGATTGGGTCCAACCCGACCACGGCTGTGAGGTAGAAGCTTACGACTATCCAAACTCCGTGGTGGGCGGTGTAGAGGAGAAGTATCGCAAGCGATGCGGACCTTAGGCGTCTGTTCGTCGACAGCAGGTTTAGAGGTATGATTTGCGACTCTTTCTTCCTCCTCTCCCTCAGGAGAAACGTGGTTATTCCGGTAAGCCCAAGTGCTACCATGAGCCATGCTGGGAAGCTTACGTAGAAGAAGGGCCTGAAGTAGAGGCCTAGGAACGTGATCCTTATCTCCTCGACCAAGACCTCGACCACTCCCTTGTGAACAGGCCACAGCGTAACCCCGCCTAGGAGCATGAAGAGTCCAGCCAGCAGAAGCAGCCCGCCTAGCCAGTCGGTCCTCATCGAATTCTTCCGCACCCCAGCGCTCGGGGGCACGGCGACGTAGACCAGCCCTGCCGAGGCCAGGCACACCGGCACGTTGAGGAGGAACACGTCCCGCCAGCCTATGAGGCTCGTGAGCGTAAGCATCACGCCGCCCATCAGAGGCCCCATCAGCAACGCAAAGTAGATGACGGCTACGTGGATTCCCATAGCGAGCCCTCCTCTATCCTCCTCGAAGATGTCGGCGATCAGGGCCCTACTATTAGCCAGCACAAGCGCAGCCCCAACACCCTGCACAGCTCTGTAGATGAGAAGCTCGTAGATTGTGAAGGATGAGCCTGAAAGGTAGGCGCCGAAGGCGAACGTAAGCAGCCCTAGGATGAACATGTTCTTCCTGCTTCTCTTATCAGAGTACTCGCCCAACAGAGGCATCAAAGCAGTTATGATTATCAGGTAAACTATCGGAACCCAGCTGGCTACGGAGATATGTGCTCGGAGGTCGCTGCTGACTACGGGAAGTATGATCGCAACTAGGCCTGTGTCGAGCGGCGGGGGCAGCGTGCCTGCATTAACCGCTGACGCCGCCAGCCATTTTCTCAGCAGAACTCTCTCGAGAATGCTTCATCCCTCTCCTAGTAAGCAACAAAATACCGGCGGCGGCGGCTGCAGCAGCCACAACCAACACAACAACCTCGTTCATGCTCAAAGTCAAGCCTCTAGGCTGCTGCTCTGCCTGCGAGAGCTTGAAAGCAGCCACAACTCCCGGCGTGTAAGTTCCTCCGAACTCGCCGCCTCCCGTGGGAACAAGCAGAATCGGCTCGCCCTGAAGGTCGGTGGCTAGGCTTACGCCGGAAGCGCCCAAACCTCCCAGGCTGAGCCTTCTCAGAAGCCTTCCGTTCTCGGCGTCGAGCATGTACAGGATGCCTGAACGGTCGACAGCGTAAACCACGCCTGCGCTGACGACGACTGAGGCCGCCTGATACCTGTTGGGCATCTCAAACTTCCAGAGAATCCTGCCGGTCCTGAGGTCAATTGCGTAGAGCGTTGAGTTCTGCTGAATGGCGGGGTCCACCTGGCTTATGTAGCCTTCGATGACCTCGTTCTTGTAGAACACAGGACCCTTCGACACTCTGTGGCATGCTCTCTGCGTGGCCACATAAAGAACTCCGTCGGCATACGCTGGAGGAGCCTCCACGCCTCCCTGAGCTCCCGGACAATAGGTTTTACCCACCAAGACCTCGGTCGAGAGCGTCATGTCGGCGTTGTCTCCCGCGTTCACGTTGTACAGGTTCATCTCCCTGCCGCCTATCTTGATAGGGCTGTATACAGGCTGTCCTGTCCGGGCGTCAAGCACGTAAACGTAGTCGGACTTGGCTGCAGCTATGACGACCTTCCTCATCGAGCCCGCTACCTCGAGCTCTGCGAGAATTACGCTCCATCCTGGTTCGACAGCAGTCAAGCTGTGGGGTATTGTTTGGTAGAACCAGAGGAGTTCTCCGGTCAAGGCGTTCAGGGCCACGACGGACATTGTGTAGAGGTTTGGGCCAGGCCTAAGGGCTGCGTCGTAAACCGGCGACGGTTGGCCCACCGTAGCGTACAGCACTCCTTCAGCCTCGTCTATCGCCATCAAACCCCACAGAGCACCTCCACCGATTAGTTTGTTCGAGCCCCAGTCGTTGACGTAGGGCTTTATGTTCCCCCTCGGAGTCCCAGTCCTCATACCGTCCCTGCCCTCAACCACGTACTTGCTGTCCCATTCAGGGTCTCCACCCGCCGGCGGCACGGTGTACCAGCGCCAAACCAGCCGAAAATCCCTGACGTCATACGCAGCCACAAACCCCCTGCCGCCGAAGCTCGCCGTCGAAGCCCTTACAATCACTAGGTCTCGGAAAACAACCGGAGCCTGCTCTCCCCAATAGAAGCCCGTGTTCCCCGGAATGTTGCATATGGTTTCCCCTGGGACGAGACGGAGCAGCCTGCCGTTGGATGCGTCTAGGACATGGACGGAGCAGTCGGAGGCCATCATGTAGATCGCGCCGTCGTGGTACCATATGCTCTTCTGGTTGGCGACGTAAGCCCAGTAAGGCTTGTTCATGAACTCTGTCATGTTAACTTGGTAGGACCAGACTACGTGGCCGGTGTCCGACCTCAAGGCAACTAGCCTGTTGTAGGGCGTGGCGAAGTAAACGATGCCGTTTACGACTAGAGGAGTTGTTTCAATCCCCTGCAGCGGCGCCAACGCCGGTATCCTGAAAGGGTTTTCAGGCACCTGATAAAGCCACGTAAGCGTGAGCCTCTCAACGTTCTGCTTGTTTATGGCTGTTTGAGGGCTGTGATTTGTGTTCCTAATGTCGTAGGCTGGTAGAACCCATTCAAACCGTTCCTGAGCCTGAACACCGATGTTCGCTGAGGGAAGAAGCGAGACAAGCAGAAGACTCGCTAAAACCAGCCTGACCAACATCTCTGAGGGGAACCGTTCAAGCCGATAAATAAGTAATTCCCAAACAACTAAAACGTAAAAATCATCTGACGTTAAAATTTTATAAGCAGCCATAGCTAGGACTTAAAGCGGTGTCGGGAATTTTAGTCGCGGAAAGTGTGTCCAAGAACTACGGTAAATACACGGCCTTAAACGGAGTCAGTTTCGGACTACAACGTGGAGAGATCCTTGCTGTGTTAGGCCCCAACGGAGCGGGAAAAACCACGCTGATTAAATGCTGTCTCGGCCTCCTAGCCTTCAGCGGCTCGGTATCTGTCGACGGAGTGGATGTCAAGACAGCAGGGGCTGTTGCTAGGTCTAAGATGGGGTACGTTCCTCAGAAAACAATTTTGCACGACAAGCTACGAATAATCGACGAGGCACGGCTTATCGCTCGTGTGAAAGGCGTTGACGATGAGCGGGCTTGCCGTGAGGTCTTGGAGAGGCTGGGCTTCTGGGAGAGGAGGAGGAACCTTGTGGGGAGTCTTTCGCAGGGAATGAAGCAGAAGCTGATGCTGGGCTTGACCATGATCGCCGAGCCGGATGTTCTTCTTCTAGACGAGCCTCTCAGCAGCATAGACATAGAGGGCCAGCTCTCACTCCTTAGCCAGCTTGAGGAGATAAAGAAACAGGGTAAGTCTATCTTGATTTCATCCCACATCGTAGGGATGGGAAACGTCATCGACCGTGTGCTGATATTGAACAGGGGGAATGTGATTGCTTTTGGAGATGTTGAGGAGGTGCTGAGCAAGCTCAGGGTTAGGAACAAGCTTTACATCAAGCTGAACAGCAACAGCGGTGCAGAGAAACAGCTCGAGAAAAACCTTAGGAATGAGGAGCAGGTATACGACGTGCAGAAGCTAGATGAATGGCTTATAGTTGAATGTGATTCGAAGGTCAAGGCTAGGGTTATCTCCATGGTGCTTGAGAGCGGCTACGAATTGGACGACATAGTTTCGGAGGCCGTGAGCCTCGAGAAACACTACTACGAGCTTATAAAGAGGTGATGGGCCGTGGCGTACTCAGCTACGCTTGCTTTAACAATTCACACCTTCCTGGAGGGGCTGAGGGCTAGATGGGTGATGGTGTACACCGTCGTCTTCTTCATGCTGGCCATAAACGTGCCCATGCTCGTCCTCATCTCAGCTAGGTACCTACCGCCCGACTATCTCGAAGCCTACCTAACAGGCTTGATGGCTCTTTCTTTCCCTTTCCTCCCACTACTGTCTCTTCCTCTGGCGGCAACTTCCATAGTTGATGAGAAGGAGAACGGCCTTCTTGAGTACATGCTGTCAAACCCGATATCGAGGCTCAGCTATCTAGTGAGCAAGCTGGCTGGACTCTTCATGTCCACGACGCTTGTCGTCGTCGGCGGCTACTTTATCGCAGCAGTCCTCAGCTACGGCGTCCGAATCGACCAGATGGCCGCCATCCTTCCGCTCGTAGGTGCTGCGACTCTGCTCAACACGATAATGCTTCTCCTAGGGCTTCTGATCTCCATCGTCTCGAAGCGGAAGATAACGGCCATGATGGTCGGAATATTCTTCTGGTTCCTATTCACCGTTCTGAGCGACATAGGTTCCTTGAGCATACTGGTGAGCATCGCTGGCGCAGCGCCGATAGTGCTTGTGTTGGCGGCGCTCAACCCGATAGAGGCGGCTAGGTTGTTGGGTGTTTATGGAACACGGAACGTGGGCTTCACCGAGCTGGGAAGCATAGGGTTGATTCTACGCCAGCTGATTGGAGAGGGGGCGCCGCTGTTCATCCTCAGCGTCCAGCTGATATGGGTTGGGTTGCTTCTGATTCTATGCGTCAACCTTTTCATCCGCTCGGAGATTCTCTAGACCTCCTAAACCGCAAGACCAAGCTAGCCACGACAGAGACAACAATCACAAGGATGAGAATAATGAACAGCAGCCCGCCGCCGAACTCACCGATTCCAGGCAGCGTTGTTATCGTGCGTGTGATGGTCGTGTGCTCTGTGACAACAGCGACGTTCTGGTCTTGGACGGGTGGAATAAGACGGAAAGACGCTACGTAGCCCGGCTCGTTAACCGTGCTTATCGGCACCACCAAGCGAGGAGCTCCCTCAACGTCAACGCCTACCGATGGATGCACCATCGATGATCCGACGGCCTGCTTGCTGTAAAGGACTTGCCCGTCTTTTTCGTAGAAAACGTACAGGCTGGAGGTGCTTGTCTGGAGCAGTATGATGTCTGACGTTGCTGAGACGAAGCCGCTGCCCACGCCCTCCAGCTTCTTCTCCCAGACGACGCGTCCGGTCGAGACGTCTACCGAGTAGAGAAACAGGTCCGACTGCTTGGATATGCTGAAAGGTGTTTTGGGGTTAAGCGGGGTTTCTAGCTTGATGGTTTCGCTGTAGGCGGGGAATGCGTAGAAGACTTTGCCGCTGTTCGGGTTGACGGTGTAGCTAAGCAGGACGTGTGGAGGCGGTGAGAGGTTGGCGTTAGCTCCGTCGGGGAGTAGACCGTACCCCATGCGAGGAATGCTCATCTGGTTTTTGTCGAAAATGCTCAACGGCCTCGACAGCTCGTCCTCCTTCAGGCTAGGCGGCTTGAACATCCAGACCATCCGGCCTGAGTCCTTTTCCAAGGCATAAAGCCTTCCGTTGCCGCAGAGCGCCAGAACCACGCGGCCCACGACAGACACGCCGCCGTTGCAGCCATACCCCCAGACGTCATGCGGTATCGCTTGAAACATCCACAGCACCTCACCCGTCTCAACCCTCACAGCCAGCACCGAGGACGACGGAATGTTAGGCCCGTCTCTTCCCTCAGCGCTTAGCGAGGGCATGGGGTTAGACACACCGAGGTACACAACACCAGCCTCCTCGTCAACAGCCCAGCCGTTCATCCAGCCCGCCATAACGCCCGATCTAGGCGGTGAACCTCCAAGAGCCATCCAGTCGCCGATGAGAAGGCCGCGGAGCTGAGCTTCGTCAAGGCTCTTCAAGTCGACCACCCTCTCCCCGTCCATCACCCATGCATGCTTGGTGTTTTTGACGAAGTTAATCGACCATGAAGGGTCCGCTGTAGTCTGGGGAGGCATGAGAAACATCCGCCAAATTCTCCTAACGCCTTGCTGGCTGACCTGATAGCCGTCGACAAACCCTCTGCCAGCGTTCTCCTCGTCTGGAGATGTGGAGCCTACAACCAGAATGCTCCGCCTGCCGTCGTACACCATGTTTACGGGAAGCCCGCCATACCTTCCAGCATTACCATCAACAGACTCGTTGGGCGCAAGCAGGTCGAAGGCGTTGACAAGCTTACCCGTGAAGGAGTCGAGCATGTAAACCCTCTGCCAGCTCGTCCCAGCCACCAGCAGCTCCTCACTTCCATGCTTGGCCAGCAACACCTGATAGACATGGCCTTGTCGTTGAGGTAGGACGCTTGGGTTGAAAGACTGCGGCGGCACAAGCTCCACCGTCCAAAACAGCTTACCCCCCCTCATGTCGAAGGCGTAGACAAGATATCCGTTGGTGACGGCGTAGCCAACTCCGTACTTTATCAGCAACGGGTGGGTCACGCCGTGAATGTCTCCCTGACGTGAGGGTGGAATGGGTAGAAACCAGTCTTGGAAGAGGTTTTCGACGTTGCTGCTCGAAATTCCGGGAACCATTACATACTTCGTGTTTAAAGGAGTTCCTCCCGCCGAGACCCATTCGCCTGACGCCTGCTGGGAGCTTGCGGCGTTAACAATCAAGGGGATTAACAAGATCAGTAGCGTAAGACCTAGAGCCCGCATTAACCCACGCTTGGTAGTTAATGTTATTAAGTGTTTCCAAAGTTCAATCTTGTTTAAATCAACGCCCTGCATAAGTAGGTTGGTGGTTCGCTGGCTTGTCCACTCGGTTTCTTCTGCTGCTGGGCTTAGCGGCTGCCGCCGCAGCAACCGCCTACGTGATGTACGCCATGACTATGGAGCCATCCACAGCAGGCGAAGAGAGGATAACGGTCTACATGGGGGAGTACCACTACACGCCCAACGAGGTTCACGTCAAGAGGAACGTACGGACGTTGATCTTCTTCGTCAACGGCGGAGCCTATCCTCACAACGCCTACTTGAAAGAGGAGAGTAGGGACTTGGTTCCTGTGTTGTATCCCGGAAACTCGACGTCCGTGGAGCTTGTGTTCGGGCGGGCGGGTGTTTACAGTATCCTGTGCACGGTTGCTTATCCGGCTCCTGTGAGTCATTACGAGCTGGGAATGGTGGCTAAGCTGGTTGTTAGGTGAAGGCTTATATCGTGGCGGGCTGGCGCATTCCGAACTAAATGGTTGAAGAAAAGCGGCTGACCAAGAAGGGATGGGTCAGCCAGACACCTGAGGGGGAGCTTCTCTTGGTGAACGAGAACGGGGATGCATACAGGGTTAACGAGGCTGTTGTAGCTGTGTGGAACCTTTTCGAGGACAGAACGGTCGCAGACGTTGTAGCGGAGATCGCTAACCAGATCAGTCGTGAACCTACCGAGATAAGGGATTCGATAGAGCAGCTAGCTGTGAAGCTGATGGACGCAGGGTTGATAGGTTAGGTGTGTGGAGCGTTAAACCAGCAGGGCTGTGGCAGCAGCTAGCGTGAAGGCAGCCAAGCCTGCGAGACCGTATGCTTTTACGCCGAAGGAGACGCTGTTCTCCACGGTTTCAAGAAAATCAGAGAAGACAGGCACGTCCTTAAACACGACCGACTTGAACGCTGTAGATGCTTTGGTCAGCGTCTCCACAGCTCTTCTGTGAACTTCGTCCAGCAGCGAGTTGAGGGTGGACCGGTCGACGGCTTCTCCGAGCGGACGGTATCCCCGGCCTCCCAGCATTACAGCGTTAACCATGTGCGTGTCGGTTGTACACAGCTCTGCGTCCTCACACCCATAATTTCTCCCCGTCTCCTGAACAGCCTCCCGAACCCATGGCTCGGCGTTGTTGGAGTCAGCCACTACGACGGACATCCTCCTAGATCCATCGTTGAAAACTATGCATGAAAGACCTCCAGCCCCCATGCCTTCAGCCAGCCCTATCTGAGACGGCACCAGCCTTGCAAACCCGACCATCGCCTCACCGACGACAGGCCTTTCCCCGCTCACCTTCGACAAAACCTCCCTAGTTTTCTCAATCATGTCGTTGTCCAAAGCTTCAAAGCCGTCGTTGAAACAGTTGTGGGCGTCTACAACCACCATGTCGCTGGCGCATCCGGCTGGAACTACTTCGGGAGGCAGGTCCTCCATGGGGTGTGGATGGAGCGTTAGTATGGCTACTCTCCTGCCCGCCATAACCCAGCTGATAGAGCTGACGCCGTTAAGTGTTTGCCTGACGGGGAAGCTGAGGGAGTGTGAGATAATGGATGATTTCAGCAAGGCTTCAGCTTCATCCGCTATGCTTTCAGCAATTCTCTCCGACACTTCGTAGCTTGCGAGGTTCTTCTCGTGGCTGGACAGGCCCTTGAACACAACGGCTTCGAAACCTCTTGCAGCTAGCTTCTGCTGTATCAGGCTGGGGAACATGCTCGACCCGACGACACGGAACGGTCCTGGATGAACCTCGGAGACGACGATGGCTAGAGGAGGATGGCCGTCCCTCTTGACGGTGAACAACTCACATCTAACGTCCTCAAGCCTGCCAAGCCTCGAGATCATGCTCTCAAGCATCCTAGACTCTCCCGACAGAAGGCTGGCTAGGAAAGCCTGCAACAAGCTGAAGGGCTTCATCCCCTTGATTCGCCCACGAACGTCTATCAAGTATCTCGAAGACTCCATCAGGACTACTCCGATTACGTAGGATGCGAACGCGGTCTGCAGGGCTTTCAGCAAGCTGTCGAGATATATGTAAAGCGGGATGATTGACGCAAGCATCGGAGGCGTGGACAGGAGCGAAGTAAGTAAGGGATGAACTCTGTAGCCTACGGCTCTCCTAACAGAGTAGCCGATGAACACCGAGGCAGTTATGAACGGAGCTATCACGTACTTCGCACCACCGGGGTGAACCAGCTGCGCAAGAAGAGAGGCGGGCAACGCCGTCAAGACCATGAACATCTCGACGATCGATAGGGAGTTGAGCCGTCTAGCGGTGTAGTTTAAACAACGCCTGCCCAGAGTCCTTCCGACCAAGTTGTTCACAAGCAGGGTTGAGGACAGGATGACCGTGATGCAGGCTAAAGCGAGAAGCAGGCTGCCGGAGATAAGGTACACGAAGAAGCCGAAGGCTAGAGAGAAAGCCGACAGGATCGCCAGAAGCTGCCGGCCCCCGCCGTGGAAACCCTTGATCAGCCTATACCTTCCGGCTATCGCTCCAGCCGAGGTGTTAGCCATTCAAAGCACCACCTCCTCGCAGAGCCAAGCTAATTTAACTCTATTTCCACGCCGCAGAAAACGACTATATACATGCTTCGCATGGTTTGATAGATTGCTCAGCATTACCTTCAACGGCGGCGTGAGGATTGCTCATCTCGGCCGGACAGTCTTCTTCGACTCAGCCAGCAGCACAACGCCCGGCCACCTACGTCTTATATCCCACGCCCACTCAGACCACGTAGCCAACACAGGAAGAATACTCGCCACCTCTCCGACGATTGGCTTGATGAAGTCGGTCTGGGAGTTGAGGGGAAAGACCACTTCGGTTCAGTACCATGAGTTGATGAAGCTGGAGAACGGGCTCGCAGTCAAGCCGCTCAACTCGGGCCATGTCCTAGGCTCGGCAGCCTTCAGCATAGAGGGAGACGGCCTTAGCTTAAACTACACAGGCGACATAAACACCGTCGAAACCCTAACCACCCAGCCTGCTGAAACATGTCGGTCGGAGTTTCTAGTCATGGAGTCTACCTACGGTCATCCAAGCTTCGTCTTCCCACCCCGCCACCAAACATACGCAAGAATACTCCGATGGACGTTGGAATGTCTGTCGGACGGAGTGCTGCCCGCCTTCAAAGCATACTCGATAGGAAAGGCTCAAGAGCTGATAAAGCTGTTCAACACCTACACAACCCTGCCGGTAATAGCTGGACCGAGGGTCTCCAAAGCATCCAAGGTTTACGTAGATTTCGGAGAAAAGCTCGACTACATGCCCTACAACGACATCGAAGCAGTCAAGCTGCTTGCCTCAGGCGGCTGCGTCTACGTCGACAGCCAAGTAAGACGTATGATTACGCACAGGAGGATGAGATGGGCTTATGTCTCCGGCTGGGCTCTCCAGTACAGGTTCGAAGACATGGACGCAGCTTTTCCGCTGAGCAGCCACGCAGACTACAACGGGCTTCTCGAGTACGTTGAGGAGACGGAGCCTAGGAAAGTATACGTCTTCCACGGGTTCAGCGGCTACTTTGCCAGAACGTTGAGTAGACGTGGGTTTGACGCCGAGCCTCTCGGCGGGCGTTAGCGACACGTATATTAGACGGCGGCTTGGAAGTAAGTGTGAATGAGCGCTAAGAAGAGAAAGGAGGCGCCCATGCCTGCGAGTGGGGCTGGGCTGCTTCGGTTCTTCGAGGAGGAGTCGAAGGGCATCAAAGTAAGGCCCGAGATAGTGATAGGAGCCTCGGCTGCACTCATAGTCTTAATCTACATCCTCAGAGCGGTAGCACCACTCTAGGCAAGCGATTCCTCGAGAGAAGCTTGCCCCGCGCCAGTAAGTTTCCAGTGGAACCTCCTCCCAACCCTCTTCCTCTCCACGACGCCGTCAACCAGCATGTTGCGTAGATGATATCTTATGCGTCTGCGTGGGACTCCAGCCAGCCTGCTTATCTCCCCCACCGTCAGCTGTCCACGAGAAAGAACCTCCACTATCCTCGTCCTTGTTTCAAGCCCCCTCCTAACGTTCTTCACACTCCTCAGATAGGCTTTCGGGCTTATCATGACATATACGACTCGAGACGCGTCTGCTTCAACTCCCTAGGCTTGTTCGTCGAAGACTTGAACAGGTCGACGACCGTCTCAACGGCTGCAACTGTGTTTTCCCTAAGGTAGGAGCTGCGCAGTCTCTTCTCAGCCATCTGCTCCGCCAATTCTATGTACTTTTCGACGGCTCCTCTGAATACGGTTAGGCTGAGGTCGACCTGGCAGTAGGGGCATTTACCTGTAAGCGGTATGCGTCGGTACTTTTTGTTGCATTTCTTGCATCGGAAGCTCTGCACCATGAAGGCTTTGACGTTTCCGATTATGTCGGGTAAGATGTGGGAGGAGACTATGCTGTCGACGAGGGCTGCGTCCTTAACGCCTGCCAGCTGGTCCATCAGCTCTAGCTGCACGGATATCTTGTCCATCATCGTCTCGAGAGTTTTGTAGGCCGAGACTATTCCTGGAACGGTGAGAGTTGACTGGGGATGTGTGAAGGATGTGCCAACAGCCTCCGTCCCAGCCTCAAGGTCGTCTTCAACAGTCCTCACCAGCCCACGGGCCTCAGATATCTTCTTTTTCTCCGACGCCAGCCTGTAAAACTCGGATGGAATTCTAGGCCACACGTCGACGTTGTGAGCCTGCTCATCAACCTCCTCCGGGTACACTATCCTTGTTATCAGCAGAGGCGTGTCCATCTTTCCTCCAATCCTATCAGGGATATACAGACGCGAGAAATTCATCAACACATCCGCCAGCAGCATCACACTATCCTCGTCGCCATCGCAGTCCCTTCTCTTCGCAGCATGGAAAACCGGATGAGCGAAGTTAACCTCTGCGTCGACAAAGCCCACAACCCTGCCGACTACGGCGACGTAGGTGTGTGGTGAAAGACCTACAACCAAGTGTCCCAGAAGGTCGTCGGCTGATTCAATCCCGTACAGTCTCTCCAACCCAGCTTGGTACTGGAGGAGGTCGTCGACGTATTTTGAGACCTTGACGAGGTAGGCTGCTGCTTTCTTCGACAGCACCATGTCTTGGAGCTTGAGCTCGCATACTTGGTGAGGCGAGGTCAGCGGGTCTCCGTGAACGTCGTGCGTGTAGCCGAGGCTTCTGAGACGCTCGACGCTTACTCCAACCATGGCTGGGGTGAAGTGCGTCATGGGGGCGTTTGTGGCGTCGAAACGCACCGTTCCATCCTTGTAGGCTGTTAGCCCGTGCTTAGCCCTAAGCACTCCCTTCAGAAAGTTTTCGGGAGTCTTCGTCAAACTCGTGAGACCCTTGACGCCGCTCAGCCGTGAAGGCGGCGGCTCGCCGATCTTCTGGAGGGCCTCGGAAAGTTCCTTCCTAACGTCTACTCTCTGCACGGCCGTGTACCTGACCGGGCCTCCGCATTTGACGCAAGCCTCAACAACTACGCCTAAGTGAGAGTGTTTACATCGTGTGCAGACGCCGAACACTTCTGCTGCCACTCTGCAACTTCCACAGACCTCAGCCCAGCCGACGGAGCCGCATTTACCACACTTCCTAACCACAAGCTCCGCAGCAACCACGCCTCCCTCCGTGTAGACGTTCATCACATCCCTCATCTGGCCTCCAGCCAGACCGAGAGGGAAGAGAAAATGCACTGCTGGAGTCATGCGGCGTGGACCTGCCTTCTCAGGACGACCCATCTTGGCCGTGATGCTCGACCCTCTCTTGTCCATCACCACTATGCCTGAGATCCTGCGGAGCGCCTCCAGCGTGTCGCCCTCGTCTCCAACAAAGACCTCTTCACCGGGCTTCAGCAGGGTCTTCAAAACGACGTAGTCTGTTCTGCTCAGGACTAGGTGTTCTCTGTCGACCCTGTGCTCGACCAAGATGGCTTCAAGCACCTGCTTTATCTCCGGGTCGTTGACCAAGCGGACCTCAGAGTCTGTTTCATAGAGGACGGCCGTGAACCATTTACGTAGGAGGCGTAGTTTTTCAGGCGTGATGTTAGTCCAGAAATGAAGGTATCGGGGATGGAGAGGTATGCCTAATTCGAGGCTTAGCCTTAACGCTTCTTCGACGGTTGGAATCGTGCGTAGGGGGTTCTCCAGGAAAGAGGCCAGTCGGTTTACGTGTAAGCCGGTCTTCTCCGAAACTTCAAGCAGCCCTATCTCGGAGACTTTCGCCATAAGGTCGTTGCTCCACCATTCCTCGCAGTAGCCTGCAGGCCTCAGCTCCACGTTGTTCTCAACACAGTCTCCCACGGATACCAGTATGTCTCCTAGGAAGAGGACCTGCTCCAAACGGTCGGCCACTTGTTTGAAAGTCTCCTCCGACTCGACTCTCACGACGCTTCCGTCCTCGGTCTTGACCACGGGAGGCTCAAGCACGTCCACCGGAGCCACGACTCCCCCCTTGCCCGGAAAGTCGGCTTTCAGCTGGGTGCCGGCCACGATGTAGCCCTTGAGAACCCTCATGGTTATTGGGTGCAGGCCGTAGGCAGCCATGCCGGTTGTGAAGGCCCTGCCGTATCTTATTCTGAAGCCGCCGAACGTGTTTGCGAGCGAGATTACCGGCCGCCCACCTATTACTTCGATCTCCTGCTCGTCATCCTCCCCCTTGCTGAGCTGGGCTCTGGCAAGCTCCTCAATCCAGTCCCATCCCGACATGCCCATAGACCTAACAACCTTCAGCACCTTCTTAGCCCGGCCTACAATTCCGTCGTTGACGACTCTCAAAGCCCCTCCCCTGAGATAGTTTGTCTCGATCCTCTCGAGGTTGCGGTAGGAGGGGGTGAGTATGTTGTCGGTAGCCACTCCGCTTATTTCGACAGGCGTCATCTTGTAGGCGTAGGCTATCAGCTTGTCGGGGACGTTGTACTGAAACCTGCTCACCCGCCTTACGTAGGTACGCAGCTCCTCAACAAACCTCCTGACCTCCTCCTCCCGTGCTTTGAAACGGTCAAGCCCGAGCAGCCTTCTAACATAGTCAGCCAGCACGACGACCGTCGCAAGCTCCGTACCCCCAGCAGCCCTAATCGGGCCTGCGAAGTAGACAGCGAGGTACCTGCTCCCGTCATCGTTCTGCTTTATCCTGACGTGGGAAATGCCTTCCGAAGGAGCGGCGGTTATGCAGGGAGGAGTAAGGACGGCCAGAGCCGTACAAACAGCTTGCTTGACTACTTCCTCCTCGGGCAACACACCCATGCTCGAGTAGACAATCTCCTCGCACAGCTTGAACGCCAGCTCGATGCCCGACAACCGTCCCTTGTATCTTCGTATGGTTTCAGAGACACCCTTAGGGCCCACAAGCAGCTCGACCCTCTCCTCCATCCTGTCGGCGAAGACAGTCTCTACGAGGGGCAGTGGGCTGTTGGTCCTCCTCCTAAACTCCGACGCAACGGCGTAAACCTTCTCCACTTCACGGAGAAGCGACGAACGATAATCCTCGAGCTCCGGGTCCAAGCCAGACATAGCTGTGGCCGACGGTTAAAAAAGTATCTGCCTCCAAAGCCTCTGGTCTTACCTCTCAGGGTTCGCTCCAACAGGTATGCTGAGCTTCCGGAGGTAGTCGTCGAAAGGCTCGTGGATGACGAGCCCTCTCTCAGGCTCTATCGTGAAAACGTACATCGTCGAGTCCATCGACGACCAACGCATCTTCCTGACAAAGATCGTCCGGACGAGTCTACCACCTATCTGTCGTACGCCGAGAACGATAACCCCGGAGGCCAAGAACTCCTCCAGCATGAACCTGCTCATCCGCTTAGAGCCCGTCGGTATATCCGTCGTCATCAAAGTCGTCACTCCAAACCTTTCCTCGATCATCGTGATGATCTCACGCAGGTATTCACGGACGTAGAACTCGTCCTTGGCTCCCTGCGCCAAGGCTGAAACCGGGTCGAGGACCAGGCGTGAGAAGCGTTTTCCACGTGTAGCGTTGAAGATGGCGTCGACGAAGGCTCGGCTCTCCTTGCCGTATTTTCGGGCCTCCGCTGCGTACAGGCGGAGCTCGAGCGGTATGAACCTACCCGACTCCATGAAGGCCCAGAAATTCCAGCCGAGCGACTCGGCTCCTCTCAAAACTCCCTCGACACGCTCGTCGATCGTTACGTAGACACATGTCTCTTTGGAGGTTAAGCCGTTGAGCAGGAACTGGAGCGAGAGAATTGTCTTGCCTACGCCCGTCTCGCCCGTGACGAGGTATGTGCGGCCCTTGATGAACCCGCCTCCCAGCATCCGGTCGAGCATGGGGTTGCCTGTGGAAAGCCGCTCGTCAGCCGTCTCAGCCATAGCATCAACACACAACAACAACGTATTAAGAGTAATGTTGGGATAGATTGTTCGACAAAAGCCAAACAGAGCAAGCCTTATTACAGTACCACTCCGGAAAAGGTTCTGGATGGCTACGCTGGAGGAGATCGCTGAGGAGATAAAGAGGTGTAATCTATGCCCTCTGTGGCGTGAGAGGACGAACGCCGTCCCGGGCGAGGGAAACCAGCAAGCTGAGGTAATGATTGTCGGCGAAGGCCCGGGAGAGGAGGAGGACTTGCAGGGCAGGCCGTTCGTCGGAAGGTCTGGAAGACTGCTGACAGAGGCTATGGAGAAAGCTGGGCTGAGACGTGAAGAGGTCTACATAACCAACGTAGTCAAGTGCAGGCCTCCGGAGAACAGGGAGCCCTCCCCCGAAGAGCGGAGCACGTGCGTCAGCAAGTATCTGTTCAGGCAGATGGACGCGGTCAAGCCAAGGATGGTTCTACTGCTTGGCTCCGTAGCTGTTCAGACACTTCTCGGAAAACCCTCGATAACAGCCGTGAGGGGGAGAGCTTTCGAGAAAGACGGCATAGTCTATTTTTGCACCTACCATCCGGCAGCTGCACTCTACAACCCAGCAAACAAAACAATTTTTTTCAAAGACCTTGAAAAAGCCAAGACGCTGCTGAACGACCTAAAGGCTTTCGCAAAGCAGAAAACCCTCGACGAAACCTAGGCCATGATGGTGGATGGAGTGAGGCTGGACCGTGATTTCTACGACCGGGACACGGTAGAGCTGGCGAAGAGGCTTCTGGGCAAGGTACTCGTGGTGAAAAACGACGCTGTTAAGCGTGTAAGGATGGTTGAGGTTGAAGCCTACGTAAAGAACGACAGAGCAAACCACGCCTACAAAGGCATGACAAAACGCAACAAAAGCATGTTCGGCCCTCCGGGAACGCTGTATGTCTACATGGTTCACACACACAACTGCATGAACGTTGTCAGGGGAGGCGGCGAAGCGGTGCTGGTGAGATCAGCGGAGCCACTTGCCGGGGTCGAGGCTAGAACAGACGGGCCTGGTAGACTCTGCAGAGCGCTCGGGATAGACAGGTCGTATGATGGACTCGACCTCTGCAGCTCCGATAAAGTATGGATTGAGGACGATGGATACGTCTTCGACAAGCTTGCTGCATCGAGACGGATAGGCGTGACGGGCAGCGTCAACCGCTTGCTTCGCTTCTACGTAGCAGACAGTCCATGGGTCTCACGTAAAAACAGCCCTCCAGCCAGGAGGTTCGAGAAACCCCCGTAGTTCACCGAGAGTCCTCGTTAAGCAGACGGCCAGCAGCCGCAGCATGAGCCGTCAACCCCTCAGCCCACGCCAGCACAGCCGCATGCCTCCCCATCCTCCTCGCAGCACCCTTCAGAACACGCACCTCCACAACCAGCTTGACAAAGTCCAGCACGCCCAACCCTCCACGCACACGAGCCTGCCCACCCGTCGGCAAGACATGGTTGACCCCGACGACGTAATCGCATAAGGCTGGCGAGGTGTATCTGCCGGAGGATATCAAGCCAGCGTTGGTTGCGTGAGGGGCTATTCTCTCAGCCTTAGACGCCAGGAAGAGATGCTCGGGTGCGAGTTCTTGAATGAAGTCTACCACCGTTTTAAGGCCGTCGCACAGAGCAACAAACCCGTTGCTCTCGAGCGACTCCTCAACCGTCTTGCCGCGCTCCAGCCGTGCAGCTATCAGCTTCAAATACTTCAACACCTCATTAGCCAACTCGTCGGATGTGGTGATTAAACCGACCAACGTGTCGGCGCTGTGCTCAGCCTGCGCACACATATCCAGAGCTATGTCCTCAGCATCCCTCACCTCGTCGCCGAAAACAAGCAGCTCCGTCGGCCCCGCGAGCATGTCAACCGGAACATCAACACTCACAAGCTTCTTAGCAGCGGTGACGTAGGGCCCGCCAGGCCCGACGATCTTAAACACAGGCTTAACCGTCTCAGTTCCGTACGCCATCGCAGCCACAGCATGGGGCCCTCCCATCGCATACACCTCGTCCACTCCAGCCATATACAGAGCTGCGAGGACCACGTCATCCACGACACCATCCTCCCTCGGCGGAGTGCAGACAACCACTCTAGACACACCAGCCACCTTGGCGGGCAGAACAGTCATCAAAGCCGTGCTCGGATACCTAGCCAAGCCTCCGGGAACGTAGCAGCCCACGGCGGGCAAGGGGGCGACGCGCTGGAAAACCTTGACACCTTGGTCAACGGTTTTGGCAAAGCTCAGCCTCTTGAGCTGGGTCCTACAGACCTTAGAGATGTTTTCAGCCGACCTCTTGAGAGCGTTCTTTGTCCGCTGGTCCAGCTTACTGTACGCTTTAGCCAAGCTTGTCCCGGGTATGCGTAAGTCGTCTAAAGTGATTCGGGGCGAGTCGAACCTGTTCACGTACTCCATCAACGCCTTATCCCCCCTCACCCTGACATCATCAACAATCCCCCTAACGTAATCCACGTAGAAGTCCAACGGCTTTCTCGACGAAACAACCTCGCCGACAACCATCTGAACGTTCTGCCTGTCGACTCTGAAAAACCTCAAGCCCAACTAACGACGAAAAACCATCAATTAAACCCTGTTGACACAACCCGCAGGTCGTACACCTTCATCACATACTTGGGCGAAACCTCCTTCACAACACGACCATCCAAAGGCCGAAGCTGGCTAAAACTCTTCAAGACACTATCTAGAACAGAGCCGGGGCTGGCCCGCTCCTCAACTACGTATAGATGAACGACTGCCTGCGGAGCTGCTTTCTGAACAGCTGTCGGCAGGTATTTCACCGATGAATGTGGAAGGTTCATAATAATCCGGTTGAACTCTGTGTCCAGCCGAGGAACAACCTCCGCTGAATCTCCATGTAAAGGCTTGACACGCCCCACAGCCTTGTTCAGCTCAACGTTGATGCAGAGATACTTGAATGCGTCTGGGTTCTTCTCCACAGCGAAGACGGTTGCCGACGGCTTCCTACGAGCTATGATTATGGAGAACGGCCCCACGCCCGCGAACATGTCTAACACCTTCTCATGCTCACCCACTTGAGAAGCAACCCTGATACGCTCCCCAGATAGACGAGGACTGAAAAAGGTCTTAGCCACATCCAGCCTGAACAAACACCCAGATTCACGGTGAGTGGTCTCGGTACACGGATCGCCCAACAACACACGGTAAGAGGCAACCCTCTCCTCGCCTGCAACCTCTCCAGTCTTCTGCAGAACGGTCCGAACACGTGGATGCCGCCGAACTATGTCCCTCGCAAGCTCAACAGCCGCGTCGTAAGGCATGTCCATGTCGTTTACCACGGCCACCCAGCCGACAACGTCGAACGCCGCCCTCAGAAAAGGTGTTTTTAAACGCCTGCTGACCGGTAATTCAGCCTCAACAACCTCCAACCCCTGTCCCGGCGCAGCACGCACAGGTATGAGCACAGTCTCCCCTTCCCTCACGATACCACGAGAACCGTCGAACAAATTTTCCCTGACAAGCATACGCCGCACCTCTTCAGCCCTATCTTTCGAAACCCTCACCGCAAGCCTCTCCAACCCATCCACACCACAACAACCCTGCTTAAGTGTTTACGAAAACATAAAAGATAAGCCGCACAAGCACAAGAAGAATGGCTAAAGACCCCGTGTGCGGGATGTACGTCGAGGAGTCGGAAGAAGCTCTCAAAGCCACGGTCAGGGGCAGGGAGTACTTCTTCTGCTCCGAGTCATGCTTAACAACATTCGTGGCACCCGAAGCCGAGTTCCAGAAGCTCAAGCACCTAACCCTGCTGAGCTTCAGCCTAGGAATTCCAGCCCTCATACTCATGTGGCTGCCAATCCTCCCGACCACGCTGAACGACTATGTGCTGTTCGCCCTAACCACTCCCGTCCAGTTCATCGCAGGCATGCGCTTCTACAAAGGCATGGCCCACGCCTTGAAGGCTGGAGCAGCCAACATGGACACGCTTATAGCAATTGGCACATCAGCAGCATGGGGGTACAGCACGCTTGTAACCTTCTTCCCACACAGCTTCCCACACGGCACGTACTTCGAGGTATCAGCCCTGATAATCGCCTTCATCCTCCTAGGCAGAGTTCTGGAACACCGAGTCAGGCTGAGGGCCTCGGACGCCGTTAGAAAGCTGCTTGAGTTGAGGCCGTCGATGGCCAGAGTCTTGAGGAACGGGTCTGAGGTTTTGGTCCCCGTCGAAGATGTACAAGTAGGTGATATAATGGTCGTCCGTCCGGGTGAAAAAATACCAACCGACGGGGTGATACTCGAGGGACATGCAGCGATTGACGAGAGAATGATCACCGGAGAAAGCACGCCCGTCGACAAGACCGTAGGCGAAGAAGTCATAGGCGGCACAATCAACAAGACAGGCTTCGTCAAAGTCAAAGCCACACGAACAGGCTCCGACACAGTTCTAGCCAAAATCATCGAGCTCGTCGAGAGAGCACAGGCCGGGCGAGCACCTGTTGAACGACTAGCCGACAAAGTATCATCCTACTTCGTCCCCGCCGTAGTTGCAGTAGCCCTGCTCTCACTCGTAGCATGGACCTTGGTCAAGGGCACAGCCTTTCCAACAGGCTTCGTGGCCTTCGTCGCCGTGCTAATAGTCGCATGCCCATGTGCTCTAGGCTTGGCAACCCCAGCAGCGCTAGTGGTTGGAGTCGGAAGAGGGGCTGAGAACGGCGTGTTGATAAAGGGAGGAGAATACGTCGAGAAAGCAAGCGGAGTAGACACCGTGGTCTTCGACAAGACCGGAACCCTCACGGTTGGCGAGCCCACCACGACAGACATAATTCCCTTGAAAGAGGTCGGTGAAATGGACGTCCTTCGTTTTGCCGCAGCCGCCGAAAAAGGCTCTGAACACCCGCTGGGAAGAGCCGTGGTCGAGCATGCGTTGAAGAAAGGGTTAGAGATTCCCGAGCCCAAGGAGTTCTCCTACCTCCCCGGAATAGGTGTGAAAGCAGTCGTCGGACAACACACAATAGCCGTTGGAAAAATCAAGATGCTCGAGCTCGCAGCAGCCAAAACAGCCCCCGTCGAGAAAGTCGTAGAAGGCCTCCAAAGCCAAGGAAAGACAGCTATCGTCGTCATCGTGGACGGCGAGGCCGTGGGAGTGCTGGGACTCGCAGACACGCTCAAACCCAACGCAGGAGAAACAATCAAGAAGCTGAAGACCATGGGGCTAAAGATCATGATGCTTACAGGAGACAACGAAAGAACAGCCAGAACAATAGCCAAGCAGGCCGGTATAGACGACGTCGTAGCCGAGGTCTTGCCGGCTCAAAAAGCGGAAGCTATCAAGAAACTGATGGAGCAAGGACGTCGAGTGGCCATGGTCGGCGACGGAGTCAACGACGCACCAGCACTAGCAACAGCAGACATAGGAATAGCCCTAGGCAGCGGCACGGACGTAGCGGTAGAGTCAGCCGGCATAGTGTTGCTTAGCGACGACTTGAGGAAAGTAGCGACAGCCATAAGCCTCAGCAGGCACACCATGCGAAAGATCAAGCAGAACCTTTTCTGGGCCTTCATCTACAACACCGTTTTAATACCCGTCGCAGCGATAGGGATCCTCAACCCCATACTAGCTGCCGCAGCCATGGCCCTCAGCTCAGTCTCGGTCCTGACCAACTCACTAAGCCTGAAAACCATCAAGCTCTGGCCCCAAAACACTTAAAAACACACAACACCAACATGATGACAGAGCAAAAACATGGCAGTCCGCCTAAAAAAGACCCTCTTCAAACTACTCAAGGAAGATTACGAGTTCCGCTACGCGTTAGCAGGCTTCCTCGGAATGGATGAGGTGCTGAAACGGCTTGACCGACATGAAGCCGAGCTAGTAAAGCTGAGAGAAGACATGATGATGGGGTTCAAAAGACACGACGAGGAGCTGGCTGCGCTCAGAGCAGAAACCAACAAGCTGAGAGAAGACATGATGATGGGGTTCAAAAGACACGACGAGGAGCTTGTTCGGCTCCGTATGGACATGAACAGGGGATTTGAGTTGGTGAACCGTCGCTTGGATGCGCTGGGCGCTCGGTGGGGTGTTATGGCTGAGTCGGCTTTCCGTGAGGGGTTGAAGGGTGTTTTGGAGAAGGAAATAGGGCTGTCTGTCGAAAGGTGGACTGCTTTTGACGAGGAGGGGGTTGTGTATGGTTATCCCAGCCCTATAGAGATAGACTTGGCTGTTAGGGATGGGAAGACGATTTTGGTTGAGGTTAAGTCTAGTGTTAGGTTGTCGGATATCAGCGAGTTCAGCAGGAAGGTGGAGTTTTTCAGCGCTAAGACGGGGAGGAAGCCGGACAGGAAGGTGATGGTCGCGCCTTATGCCGATGAGGAGGCGTTGAATGCTGCTGGAAAGCTGGGCATAGAGGTTTACACGAAGGTCTGAGCCGTTGCGTTAGTTTCTACGGACCGTGGTTCCCGCTGTTTCTGGGAATCTGTGTTTATCAGGACTAAGCCGGCGAAAGAGTAAATAGCAGTAAAAAACTGTTTTTAGAGCATGAAGACGTACAGCGTCGCCATACTTGGAGCGACCGGGATGGTTGGCCAGCATTATATCAAGCTGCTTAACAACCATCCTTGGTTTAAGGTTAGGGCTCTGACGGGGAAGGAATCGGTTGGTAAGAGGTATGTTGAGGCGGTGCGTGGTGAAGCGCCTGAGCCGCCGAAGGATGTTGCTGAGATGGAGGTTCTGCCCACGGACCCTAAGCACGTCGACGCCGATGTCGTCTTCTCGTGCCTTCCGACCGAGGCGGCTAGGGAGGCTGAGCCGAGGTTCGCTGAGGCTGGATTCCCAGTTTTCAGCGATGCCGCGGCGTTTAGGATGGAGGAGGATGTCCCGTTGATAGTTCCTGAAATAAACCCGGAGCATTTGCAGATGGTTAAGGGGCAGAAGAAAAACCGTGGCTGGGACGGGTATATAGTTACCACGCCTAACTGCACGACTGTGGGGCTTGTTCTACCGCTTCACCCGTTGAGCCGGGAGCTTGGAGTAAAGCGAGTCATAGCTACTACGATGCAGGCTGTCTCTGGGGCAGGGTACCCGGGTGTTGCTTCCCTGTCCATTCTTGGCAACGTGATTCCATACATTTCAGGGGAGGAGAGGAAGGTTGAGACCGAGACGTGTAAGATACTTGGGAGGTTGGTCGACGGCCGGATAGTTCACGATGATGTGGATGTTCTAGCAACTTGCACACGTGTTCCTACTTTGGACGGCCATATGGAGTCTGTTGTGGTTGAGACCGAGAAGCAGACGGATAAGGAGACGGTTGCTCATCTTCTCTCCGAATACGTCTCGCTGCCTCAGGAGCTTGGCCTGCCTACAGCTCCACGACGGCCCATAATAGTCAGACTTGAGGAGGACAGGCCTCAGACGAGGATAGATGTTGACGCTGGGTCTGTTCCCGGTATGAGCGTGACTGTTGGGAGGCTGAGGGTTGTCGGAAACAAGGTTCGGCTTGTCTCTCTGAGCCATAACTTGATACGTGGTGCGGCTGGTGGCACGATTCTCACAGCTGAGCTTGCGAAGCATTTTGGTCTGCTGGATGGTTGACTGGTAATGGTCTTCGGTAAACATGTAAGGATTAGCAGGCTGTTGATGAACGGGCGTATGCTCTGCGTCCCCATGGACCACGGCACTTCCATAGGCCCTGTTCAAGGCCTCGAGCAGATTGAGAACACTATGTACCTGTTGGAGGAGGCTGGGGTGACGGCTCTGCTCGCCCACAAAGGAGTCTTCCGGTCTTTGAAGAGGCCGTTGAAGGTGGGGGCTATAATGCACATGTCGGCTAGCACGCAGCTTAGCAGCCGGTACAACAGGAAGGTCGGTGTGGCTTCTGTTGAGGAAGCCATACGTCTCGGTGTTGACGCTGTCTCTGTCCACATTAACGTCGGCGGTTCGGACGACGATGTTATGCTACAGCATCTGGGTGAGGCTGCTGATGCTTGCGACGAGTGGCAGGTTCCGCTGATAGCCATGATGTATCCTCGTGGTGAGAACATCAAGGACGCCAGCGACCCTTTCACCGTGAGCCATGTGGCTAGGATTGGGGCGGAGCTTGGAGCGGACATAGTTAAGACTCCTCTGCCTTCCTCGAACCTGAGGGATGTTGAGCGTGTGGTGAGGAGTTGCCCTGTTCCAGTTGTCGCAGCAGGCGGGCCTAAGATGGAGAGGGATGAGGATGTTCTGCGGCTTGCTTATGCTGCTGTGAAGGGCGGCTGCCTCGGCATAACGTTTGGCAGGAATGTCTTCCAGCACAGCTCTCCTGCGAGCATGGTTAGGGCGCTTAGACGTGTGGTCGTAGACGGTCTCACGGTTGAAGAGGCTCTGGCGGTTTTAAGGACATGAAGAAGGCTGTTGTGAACGTCTCGGGAGACGAGGAGCTTTTCAGGAAAGCGGTTAAGATGGGTTTCGACTCGTTTGTGCTGGACAAGCCTGTCGACACACCGCCGTCCATAACGGTTTACGTGCCAGACCCCGAGGGGTACAGTAGGCTTGGACAGAACCCAGCGAAGGTTCCTAGGGTGTTCATCAAATCGCCTCAGGACCTTGAGAAAGTCGTGCAGCTTGCCAGAAGCGGGGCTGACGAGGTGGTCATAGCTACTTCTGACTGGAAGATAATACCGGTTGAGAACCTCATAGCTATGATGTCTGGCCTGAGGTGCAGTATCTTGGCCGAGGTTGGCGGGGTTTCGGAGGCTGAGCTCTTTATCAACATTCTCGAAAGAGGTGTTGACGGGGTCGTCGTGAGGCCCGGGACGGAGAACGAGGTTAAAATGCTGCGTGAGCTGGTAAGGAAACCAAGCAGCCTCGACCTGACGACTGCTGTGGTTGAGGAGGTTAGGGATGTCGGTGTCGGGGACAGGGCTTGCGTAGACACCGTGAGCATGCTTGAGCTGGGGGAGGGGATGATGGTCGGCAGTAGAGCTTACATGTTCTTCCTCATACACAACGAGGCTGTGGGCTCCAGCTTCACGTCGCCGAGACCTTTCAGAGTCAACGCCGGGGCGGTTCACAGCTATGTTTTGATGCCGGATGGCTCGACACGGTACTTGTCAGAGCTTGAGGCGGGAGACAGAATTCTCATCGTGGCCAGGGACGGCAGGACACGGATTACCTCGGTCGGGCGGGTCAAAATAGAGAGGAGGCCGTTGAAGCTTGTCAAGGCCTCTGCAGAAGGGGTTGGGGGGGTGGTTACTGTTCAGAACGCTGAGACGATAAGGTTTGTTTCGGATGATGGACGGATTATTCCCGTGACGGAGCTGAGCAAGGGCGACAAGGTGCTGTGCCACGTCTCCAAGGTTAAGGGCAGGCACTTCGGCATGGCTGTCGAAGAAACAGTTGTTGAGAAATGAGGAGAACGCTGGTCTGCGTCTCTGTCTACGGAAGTGATGAGGACGACCTGGGTAGACGGGTTTCGTATGCGTTGTCAAGGGGCGGGGACTTGGCGGAGGCTAGGCTCGACCTTACGGGTGTGTCGAGCTGGGACAGGGTTTACACGGTCCTGAAGCCGTTCTCCGAAAAGCTCATCCTCACCCTTAGACCTGTCGATGAAGGCGGGAAGTCGATGCTTACTGATTCAGAAAGGCTTTCGGTTCTCGCTCAGCTATGTCGGATGAGGCCTGCTTACGTGGACATCGAGCTTAAGACCGCCAAGAACAACGACCTAGCGAGGTTGAAGCAAGGCTGCAGGCTCATCGTGTCGTGGCATGGCGGGTCAACGCCTGATACGGAGAAGCTTGTGGAAACTGCTCGAGAATGTTTGAGGTACGGCGATGTAGCGAAAATCGTGACGTTTTCAAACGGTGCTGAAGACAACCTCAGAATGATCATGCTCTACACTCATATACCTTCAGAGAGGCTGGTGGCTTTCTGCATGGGTGAGAAGGGATGGATTACGAGAATAGTTTCGACGGCTGCAGGAGCTCCGATAGCCTATGCATCGCTGGACGAGATGGCTACGGCGCCGGGCCAGCTCCCTTTGACTGAGATGGTCAGGGTTAGGGACAGGGTTTGGAAAGGCGGTGGAGTGTTTTGAAGCCGGGGCTTTTAGGAGTTATAGGCCATCCCATAAGCCACAGCGTTTCACCGCAGATGGTCAACACGGCTCTTAGGCATGCAGGCGTTGACAACATCCTCTACATACCTGTGGAGGTTAAGCCTAGAGACTTGGAAGCGTTCTGCCGTTCAGCTCCCTTAATGAACTTTATCGGCTTCAACGTGACTATACCTCACAAGGTCTCCATAATCAAGCATCTCAGCAGGCTGGACTCGTCGGCTAGGCAGGTTGGAGCCGTCAACGTCGTCAAGGTGGTCGGCGATAAGCTCGTAGGGTTCAACACAGACGTGCTGGGCGTTATGTCGTCTATTCCGTCTGAAGTTGATGGGCCTGTGCTGGTGTTGGGAGTCGGCGGAGCAGCTAGGGCTGCGGCCGTGGCTTTGAAGAGGAAGGGGTTTGAGGACTTAGTCTTTGCAGGCAGGAGGATGAAGACTGTTAAGGAGTTTGAGAAGTTCGCCGAGAGCAGGGGTATAAGATGCAGGTTCGTGAAAATGGGCTCCGCCACGATGGCTGAGGAGTTGAGGAGGTGCGGGCTTCTCATAAACGCCACACCGGTGGGCATGTACCCCAAAGTCAACGAGACGCCTCTGAAAACCAGCTTCCTGCACAGACGCATGACTGTGTTCGACATGGTCTACAACCCGCCGCAGACACGGCTCCTGAGAGCAGCTAAGGCTATAGGGGCTGAGACGGTCGACGGCGTGAAGATGCTGGCTGCTCAGGGTGCTGAGGCTCTCAAGATATGGTTGGGTCTGGAGGCTGACAGAGAGGTCATGGAGAGGGCGGCTTTGAGGGCTTTGAAGGGTTTCAGGGGTTGAGGGGCGTCGGAAGAGCCTACGGGGCGGTATCTATCGTTAACGCCATCTCAACAGGGTACGGTGCTGCTCTAGGCATAAAGCTCAGGACGGAGGCTGTTGTAGAACTTGTTCCCGAAGAGGGGTTCAGCCTGACGATAAACGGGGAGCCCGGAGACCCCTCGTTAGCCGTCGAGGTCGTCAAAACAATCGCAAACCATTTCGGCTTGGAGGTCAGCGGGTGCCGGGTTTCAACCACGTCCAACATACCCATGGCGGTTGGGTTGAAGAGCTCCAGCTCCGCAGCCGTGGCTATCGCATCTGCCTTCGTCAACGCTTTCCAAGAAAGGTTGGAGGCTGAGGTTCTTCTCAGCTTGGTGGCTGAGGCTTCAGTCAGGTCTGGGACATCGATAACGGGCGCCATGGACGACGCTGCTGCTTGCATGTTGGGTGGGATTGTCGCCACGGACAACTTGAAGCGGAGGATTCTGATGCGTGAAAAGGCCGCCGGAGAGTTGATGACTGTGATTCACGTTCCTCCGGGGAAGATCTTCACGCGGGACTTCCCCAGACGTAGGCTTGACCCTGTCAAGGAGCTGGTTGCGACGGCTTTCAGCATGGTTTTGCGGGGCGAGTACTGGAAGGCTATGACGTTGAACGGGCTGCTGCACTCGGCGGCTCTGGGCCTGCCGACGGATCCTGCGTTGGAGGCTCTTCGGGCGGGGGCCTTGGCTGCAGGGCTTTCCGGGACAGGGCCGGCGGTTGCTGCGGTATGTACCGAGGAGTACGTGGACTTGGTTGAGAAGTCTTTTCAAAGGTTTGAGGGTAAGGTTATCAAATGCCCTGTAAACACAGGGTCGGAGGAAGACCCATGATTGTCTCGACGAAGCCCAGCAAGATAGACGGCGTTGTCGAAGCCCCTCCCAGCAAAAGCTACACCCACAGAGCCGTGGCCCTCGCAAGCCTAGCGGACGGGAAAACCGCTATCCGACGGCCTCTCATTTCACGGGATACTAAAGCATCAATAAACGCTTCACGAATGCTCGGAGTAAGAATAGTTGAGCAGCAGGACCTGCTGATGGTTGAGACGGGTGGGAGGCTCCGGTGTCCAGACGACGTTATAAACGTCGAGAACAGCGGGACAACTCTGAGGATTTACACGGGCCTTTCTGCGCTGGCTGAGGATGGGTACACGGTGTTGACGGGCGACGAGAGCATCAGACGGAGGCCTGTCGGCCCGTTGCTAAAGTCGTTGAGAGACCTCGGCGTCGATTGTTGGAGCACGCGCGGGTCTGGCACAGCTCCCGTCGTAGTCAAGGGCGGTGGAGTCGCTGGCGGAGCCACGTCGATCAAGGGGTCTGAGTCCTCTCAGTACATCACCTCGCTGCTGCTGACGGGGCTGGCGGCTTCCAGAAGGGTGGACATAAATATCGAGGGCGAGCTTGTGTCAAAGCCGTACGTCGAGGCGACCATTAAAATGGTTGAGGTGTTCGGCGGAAAGGTAGAGCGTGAGGGGTTTAACCGCTTCGCCGTCAACCCTCGAAAGCTTACCGGAGTTGATTTCACGGTGCCGGGCGACTTCAGCTCAGCGGCCTTCATCATAGCAGCGGCACACCTCACACAGGGGTATGTAAAGATAACCAACCTAGACACTTCGATGCCTCAAGCCGACTCGATGATACTGCGTGTGGTGGAGGTTTTCGGCTCGAGGGTTGTGCGTGGAGACAGGTGGGTGGAGGTTTTTGGAGAAGCCGGCGATGTTGATGTCGAGCTCCAGCTCACGAACAACCCCGACCTTCTACCTGTGGTTGCTGCGACGGCGGTGTTGAACAGGGGGACGACAAGGCTGTACGGGGTTGCGCACGCCCGTCTGAAGGAGAGCGATCGGATCTCAACGGTTGCGAGGGAGCTTAGGAAGCTAGGCGTAGAAGTTTTGGAGCAGCATGACGGACTGGTTATAGAGGGGAGACGCGACGTCGACGGAGGGGTTGTGCTGGACAGCCACGGAGACCACCGCCTTTTCATGGCTTTTACGGTGCTGGGGCTGGCTGTCGGGAAAGGTCTGAAGGTTGTCGGAGCCGAGTCAGCCGACGTCTCCTATCCAACCTTCCTCCAAGACCTAAAGAAAGCCGGAGCCTCGATAGCGTTTGAATGACAGATTTTTAAACAACAGTCAAAAAAGACCACATGGAATGAAGCTGACCAGCTCGAGGAAATTCATCGTAGAGTCGTTCCTGCTGGCTCTGCTTATGACCTCGCTTCCCATCGGTCTTCTTGTCTTTCTGAACAACAACAGGCTGATAACTCCTTTTAACATGGTCGCATGGCTTCTGGCGACGCTGGCGTGGACGTCTCTGGTCGTGGTCATCTACATGAAGAGAGGCTCGAAGGGAAAAGGATTCATCCTGAGGAGCTAGGCCGGCGAGCTGGACAAAAGTTTTTAAGAGCTGGACGGAGCAGTATACGGCATGGGTCTGTCCTGCGCCCTAAGCTTCGAAGGCAGGCTTCGCAGGGATCGGATGGTCTTCATCCTCAAGCTCGAGATTCTGGTCATATTCTCGACAGCCCTCGCCTTTCTCTACCTCGCCGCATACGACTTTCCGGTCATGATGTTCTTCACCGGCCTGACAGCCTTCGCAGTCTTCTTGGTTGTCAAGGACAGGGTTGAGAAGGCTGGACGGAGGTTGAGGAGGGCTGTCGTAAGGTCTGTGAAACATAGTGGAAACGACTGGTTCTTTTTTCTGCCTATGACGCCCTCGTTCACCTTCACAGTCAGCGGCTACGAGGTTGAAGCCGTGTCGGAGGACTTTACCGTGGTGCGGTTCTTCGACTGGAGGCCGTGGAAGACAGGCCAACGGCTCCTCGTGCTGTCCGACATCAAGGGCAAGGTTCTCGCCGTGCGGGATTTTGCGTCGCCGGTGAGGATAGACGTTGTACGGAGACTGCTGTGCAAACTTTGACTATGGAGTCTATGTAGGAAAAGCCTTTACACAAGTAAACTATAGAGAAAGGAGATGCCGTTGAAAAAACCCCTCGAAATAGTCCTGATAGCAGTCAACGCTTCGCTGTACGCCGGCATAGGATACCTAACCTACCTCGGCATATTCGCGCCCGTCGTGGGAACTGTTCGGTTCTGGCCGGCGGTGGTCGTGCCAGCTGTCTTCTCCGTCGTCTACTCCCCCCGCATAGGGGCTCTCGGAGCAGGGCTCGGCATCTTCATCAGCGACATGCTCATCCACGGCGACCCCATCCTCAGCATCACCGTCGGCGTGACATCCAACACAGCGGGGTTCTACGTCTTGGGCAAGCTGGCCCAAGTCCTCACAAGGGCGAGACACGGCGCAGCGCTCTCAGTATCTCTCCAAGCCATACCTCTAGCAACCACGCTCATGGCCCTCTGGGCTAACATCTTCGGAGACCCTCTCACAGGCAACATCTTCCTCGGAGCAGCCGTCCTCTCCTTCGGAATAAGCGTGGTATACAGCATCTACAGGCCGGCCTACGCCGGCTTGATCGCAGCATCATCCCTAGGCCTGCTGCTGGGAGCGACGATAATAGGGCTAGGCGTGTGGGCTTACAGCCAGTTTTTCTCGCTTCCAGCCGCGGCGGGCGGTGGTAGAAACCTGCCTCTTTTCACGGCGGCGATATGGTTTCTGTGGACCTACCTCACCGAGATGCCTTTCCTGATGACGCTTCTGCCTCCCCTCACGGCGGCTGTCAGGAAAGCCGTTCCCGTGGCTGTAAGGGAGTAGGATGCGGGCAGCTAGGATAAAGACACCCACACCGCTCTCAAGCATCTTCTCGCCCAAGGTGGTGGAAAGCGGAAGGCTGAGGGATGACCCTGACAGGGTGGGGGCTAGGGGTGGAGGCTTCTCGTTCTTCCCCGGCGTCGATACAGACGTCGAGGTTGCCGAGGATGGTGATGGAGTTGTTGTGGAGGTCAACGGCGTGGCCGCTTCCTTCCCCCCCACCGAGAGAGCCGTGGAGCTTGCTCGAAGATCCTACGGAATACAGGGCCGTGTGTTAGTCAGGCACAGGATTCACGTACCCATAGCTACTGGGTTCGGCACAAGCGCGGCTTCAGCCCTCAGCGTTGCCCTAGCCCTCTCCCACCTAGCCGGCAAGCCCATGACCCTGCGTCAAGCAATCAAGCTAGCCCACTACGTTGAGCTGGACTGCCGAACAGGCCTGAACAGCGAGGCCGGGTTCGGGAGAACAGGCTTGGTCTTGGTGCTGCGTGAAGGCGGGCCTGACTATTCGTTGACCGATGAGATACCGCTTCCGGCACGTTGCAAGCTGGTCGCAGTCGTGGCGGGCCAGATGCCCACTCCTGACGCATTCCCTTCGACGGAGAGGCTTGTCCAGCTAGAGGAGGTTGGAGACATGTTCATCGACAAAATTGTCCAAAACCCTACCCCGGACAACTTCCTAACACAGTCAAGAGCCTTCGCAGAGAGAGCCGGCTTAGTGAGTCGAGATGTTCACGAGGTTTTCACGGTGATGGAGAAGCTTCCCACGATAGGCTTCGCCCAGAACATGGTGGGCCGGGCTGTTCACGCACTAGTCTACGAAGAGGATGTGGAGAAGGTCGTCGCAGCGCTCAGGAGACAGTTCCCGCACCACACTACGATCGTTGGAGAGGTAGGCTCGTCGATAACCATCAATACCGTAAAAAAATATTAAAACACCCGCTACGCTTCAACCTTGTTGATAACGTATAGAAGGGCCCTAGACTTGGACGAGAGGGTTAGAAGCTTGGTTGAGAAGGCGGGCCTGCACTACGTCGACCACAGCAGGGTTAAGTGTGTAAGGAGCTACGGCTCATCTTCAAGGACGATTGCGGCCCGCATACACTCGGTCTCGAAAGCCTTCCTAACAGCCTACGGCATGAAGCCATCCTACGTCATCGAGTTCTTGTCGGAGGTCTTCGACAAACTGACTCCCGAGCAGCAGGACGAAGTAATCATACACGAGCTTCTTCACATCCCCAAGTCCTTCAGCGGCGGCCTAATCCCCCATGGAAGAATAGACTTCAGGAGAGAAACACGCGCAGTTAAGAATATTGTTAGGAACGCTACCTCTTAGGCTTCTTGACCTCGCCGGTCACCAAAAGGTTTAGCGGGGCGTCGTTGACCAAGGTAACCTTGTACCTCACTCCCGGCAGGTCTCCCATCGACTTGCCCATCGAGCCGCCGATCCCCTCGACCAAAACCTCGTCATGCTCGTCGACGACGTTCAACGCACCGTCCCCCGGCAGAAAAGCCGTCACAACCTTACTGTTCTTGATTAGCTGAACACGCACACACTTCCGAACCGCTGAGTTGGGCTGTCTCGACTCTATGCCTACCTTCTGGATTACTATACCCCTAGCCATGGGAGCGCCCTCTAACGGGTCGGTCTTCTCCTTAAGACCCATCCGCCTTATTCGATACTTCCGGATAGCCCATCGAAACTTGTTCCTAACTTTCTTCAGATGCCTAGCCGCATGTTCTCCTCGTCCCAAGCCCCTCTCGTTTTTTTCGAGCGTCCAGCTATATTAGGGTTCATAGCTCGGGAGGGTTCCTCCTGAGAAGCCATCCTACGACAGCGTGCGAGAAAGCCCACGTACCCAGAACCATTACGGCCACCGAATAGGCTGGAGGCAGGAGCGAAGCAGCTGTTTCGAACGAAAGGACTGTGATGGTCCTTGAGGCGATGAAGACCACGGTGTTGAACGAGACGAGGAGGAGGAAAGCTGCGGCCGCAAGACTTTTCCCGCCAGCAGCGGCGAGCAGCACTGCGAACGTCATCATGTTGAGGGCCCCCGCCAACAGCACCGAATCACCCGCAGAAAAACCCAGCGATGCAGACACAGCTAACGCAACAGATCCAGCTGGAACACCGTAGGTTAGGCTCGCCCGCCCCTCTAACCCAGCGTCCCTTCTAGCCATCGACATCCTGCATAGAATCATCACCAAAGCCGACAAGCCTACGAAATGTAGGACGGCTTGAATCAGCTCAGCCGACGTGTTGAGGAGCGGTTCTCCGACGAACAGGGTTAGCAGCTTTGCAGAAGCCTGCGGAAACGAGCCTCCAACAGCCACCACGCTTACGGCCAGAACAAGCAGGGCTGCTTCGAACGGTCTCGGAGCCGAGCTGTATCCGGCTGTTGAGAAGGCTAGGAAAACAGCGGGAAGTAATATGATGGACTCAAATTGAACATCGATGGCTGGCGGTGGTTCTGCGGGTGAAAACGGTGAAAGAAGAACAGCTACAGCAAGCAGGATGAAAAGCGAGAGATGGACGGGTGTGAGGGCTTCTACGAGCTTCTCAAGCGTCCCATGGCTGAGCGTCCCAACCGTGTACATCACCAGAATCAAAACGATCAACGTAATGTCTGGAGTGAAGACCGCTCTCAAGACTGTGAAGCTTGTCAAAAGGCTAGACAACGACAAGATTGACGAAACAACTAATGCCGGAACCTTACCGAACCGGTTGACGACTGCAACATAGCAAAACCCTGCTGCGACGAACCCCAACACGACCACGGGGCTCACCCCTGTTAGAACGAGGCTCTGGAAGACAGCTACAAACAGCATTATCAAGCTCGTCTGCTGCACGGCCGAAAACTCCAGCGACTGCGTGAGGCCCAGCCTCTCAGCCCTAGACACCAGAGGCATCATCAATCCCGCCGCCCCGACAACCATTACGAGGAGGACAGGCCATGAGCTGGCCGAGGAGACGTAGGAGACCGCTTGAGCCGCGAGGAAGAGGACAGGCAGGCTTCCGGCGAAGCCCTTCAACTCAAGCCTTCTACCGGCGGCCAGGTAGAACCCAGCCATCGAAGCGGTGAGACCTGTAAGCAGGATGATCAACGAATACAACGGCGGGTATTCGTCCAGTCATCCTCTTAAAAAGAGTTCCCTCCTAAGAAGCTGGATGGCCAGCGCTGGGTCAACTCCCTTCGGGCATACTTGGCTGCAGGAAGCTGCGAAATGGCATCTCAGGAGAGAGTGTCCGTTGCCCAACGGCTGCAGCCTCTCGCCGCCCCCCTCATCCCTCGAGTCTGCTAGGTACCGGTAGGCCTGTGCAAGGGCTTGAGGGCCTAGAAAGCTCTTGTCTGTTGCTACGACGGGGCAGGCTGCGTAGCAGAGGCCGCATTTTATACAGTAAGCGAATTGGAGGAATTTTTCCACCTCCTCCTCCGACTGCGTGTAGGATGTGTTCGACCGTTCCTGCTCGTGGGTGTCTATTCTTATAAGGTAAGGCTTGACTAGCCTGTGTTTGTTGAAGAACTCTCCGAAGTCTGTCACGAGGTCTTTGATTACGGGGAAGTTTCTGAGAGGTTCAACCACTATGGTCCGGCTCTTCAGCTCGTCTACTAGGGTGTAGCATGCAAGCCTTGGAAGGCCGTTGATCATCATCCCGCACGAGCCGCAGGTCGCCATCCGGCATGAGAACCTTATCGACAGAGTTTGGTCTAGCTTCTCCTTGATGTACAGTAAACCCTGCAGGACAGTCATCCCCCTAGAAACCGGAACTGTGTACGTCTGGAAGTTTCTACGTCCATCTCCTTCCGGGTTGAACCGGAAAACCTTGAATTTAGCTTCCTTCAACAACACCGCCTCCTCAAAGTTGATGTGCTATCAAGATTGTTCTCGTCCCGTAAACCACCAACGCAGCAGCCACGACGAACACCATGATGTTCACAGCCGTTGTATAGGTCTTTCCTTGATAAAGCTCCTGTAGAATTACCCGCAGGCCGTTGAAGCCGTGGAAGGCCACGAGAACCAGCAGGGCCTCCAGAGAAGATGCCAGCAAGACGTTCCTGTACACGTTGAGAACTGCAAAGGGATGGTTGTCGAACTCCATGCTCAGATGGTACGGGCTCAGCAGGAATACTGTAGCCAGATGTACTCCTCCCGCTATGATTATTCCGAGGCCCGTGATGTAATGGAGGAGCATTATGGTTTTTTCCTTCATAGCTGAAGCACCTTGAAGAAAACGTCTACAGCGTAGACCATGGCTGCGACGGCTAGGATAACGCTCAGCCAGAAGAGAACTCTCTGCGGCCTCGACATCGACGCAGCTCTGTACGGGTACTCGGGCCGGCCGGGCTTGCCCAAAGTTATCCCGAAATGAGCCAGGAATAGCCTAACTCCGTTGACCGTGTGGAAGAAGATCATGAACGCCAACACGGCAAGCCCTGCGTCGAACAACGGGTTGGCGAGAAACGTCTTCGTCTCGTTCCAGACCCTCTCAGCGAACTCGTAGGGCGGGACGCTCCACACAGCCGCTCCCCCGACTACGTTGCCCGTCTCGACTACGTGCGCCACAAAGTAAAGAGTTATCGCCACGCCTGAAACACGTTGCAGCGTGTAGCTCCACCGCTCCACCCCGTAGCGTAAGGGGACGAGCCATGTCTTCAAGGCGTTGACAAGCAAGCTCATGGCTAGTACTTCCTCTCAGTCGGCATGTACTCTGTTATGGTTGGACTAATATACTCAACTCTAGGACCGTCCTCCGAATAGTAAGCCAGAGTATGCTTGAGAAAGTTTACGTCATCCCTCTTCGGATAATCTGTTCGTGCATGCGCTCCACGTGATTCTCTCCGGTTGAGGGCGGAGACGAGTATTACCTCGGATACCTCCAGCATCATCTCAATCTCCAGAACGTTCATCAGGTTGGTGTTGTAGTACCTGCTGCTGTCGACGACCCCTCTAAACATACGCTGCTTTAGGCTTCTCAGGGCTGCGAGGCCTTCGAGCATCGTTTTCTCATCACGGTATATGTGGCATGTTCTCTCCATGACCGACTGAAGCTCGTTCCTTATGTCGTAGGGGTTTTCACGCGGAGCCTTGCCCAGCAACTCATCGTAGACGTGCTTGCTCACCCGCTCGACTTCAGCCTTCGAGACCGGGCCGATGTTGTGTTTCTCAGCCACATACTCAGCAGCAGCCCTGCCAGCTATGGCTCCCCACACCAAGCACTCAGTCGTAGAGTTCGAGCCAAGCCTGTTGGCGCCGTTTATGGAAACGCAGGCCGCCTCCCCCGCAGCCCACAAACCCTTGACGGCAGTAGCTCCCTCTAAGTTGGTGTCCACCCCACCCATGTAGTAGTGCGCCGCCGGCCTCACCGGAATCGGTTCGTTGACCGGGTCTATGCCTGCAAGCCTCATGCATATTTCCCTTATCCCAGCCAGCCGTGTCTTGACCTTCTCCTCACCGACCTCACGGAGGTCGAGATAGAGATGCGTCATCCCGTCTGGGCCCTCAACTCCACGGCCCTCAGCCATCTCCGTGTACATGGCTCTAGAAATTATATCGCGTGGCGCAAGCTCCATCTTCTCGGGCGCATACCTCTTCATGAACCGCTCTCCCTTAGCGTTGAGCAGTATTCCACCCTCTCCACGAGAGGCTTCGGTGATCAGTATGCCTGAGGGGACGAGCGCCGTGGGATGGAACTGCACAAACTCCATGTCTTTCAAGGGGGCTCCAGCACGGTAGGTGATGTAGAGCCCGTCGGGTGTCGAGGAGTAGCCGTAGGTTGCGAAGGTGTAGAGACGCCCAGCCCCGCCCGTGGCTATGATGCCCGCCTTAGCCTCGACCGTGTGAAGCTTGCCGGTCTTCAGCTCGAGAGCCACCAACCCCTTAAACTTACCAGCCTCAACGAGAAGCGAAACCACAGCCCACTCCGGAAAGAACTGAATGTTGTCATGTTTCAAAGCCGTGTCGTACAGAGTGCTCATCTCGAAAAACCCCACCTTGTCCTCGGCGAAACAAGCCCTTGGATAGCTCTGGCCGCCGAAAAACCTCTGAGCAATCTTCCCGTCAGGCCGTCGAGACCAAGGCATGCCCCATCTATCAAGCTGAAGAATCTCCTCAGGAGCCTTCCTTACAAACAGCTCCACAGCATCTTGGTCCGCTAGAAAGTCCGACCCCTTCACAGTATCGTAAACATGCGACTGGAACGAATCACCTTCTTCAGGATAGAGAACAGCCGCCGTACCGCCCTCAGCCGAGACAGAATGTGAACGCATTACCTGAGTCTTTGTGAAGACTCCAACAGCCAGCTTGTTCCTGCTCGTCCTGCTGGCCTCGATGGCTGCACGCAACCCCGCAAGCCCGGAGCCGACAACAGCGACATCGACGCTAACATCGGCAACCATTTCGTCTAAAACTTCTCCGTCCATAATTTAATGCTATTTGTCTTTCTTACTCCTCTTGACACGTGTAAGAACTATGCGTCCCTTCCTAGGCAATACAACCATCTTCAACCTCTCACCTTCACGGAAGACGAACTGGCTGTCCGAGCTTATCTTGGAGGGCACGTGGATGTAGAAATAGGTTTTACCGCTCAAGTGTCTCTTCTTCCTTAGAAAAACCGTCGCCACCAACGGCATCTAGTCCTTTATATCGGTGTTCAGTATCGTATATATGGATATCACACTCCCATCCGCATAATTCCTAAAATACATGGTTTACCACCTAAACCCGAAGTGCAGGCCGTTCTACAACAAACCATCTGCAGCCTCTGCAGAGACGGTAGAGCTGTCTACGCAAGAGTGTATTCAGGCGAGAAGCTTTGCAGAAAATGTTTCATCAAAACTTTCGAGAAAAGAGTTCTCCGGACAATAGCAAGGTACAGGCTTCTGAGGAGAGACGACCGCATAGCTGTGGCTGTTTCAGGAGGAAAGGACAGCCTGTCTCTCCTACAAGTGATGAAGAAGATAGAGTCGAGCTTTCCCACGGCCCAGGTCTTCGCAGTGACGGTTGACGAGGGGATAGAGGGCTACAGGGATGAAGCTCTCACGTTGGTCGAGCAGGCTGCCGTCAAGCTGGGCGTACCGCTGGTCAAGACATCCTTCAAGGAGGTTTACGGCGTGTCGTTGTCCGAGATGCTGTCCAGCACGGCTTTCCAGGGAAGCGGTCTGGCGGCGTGCAGCATTTGCGGGCCTCTCCGCAGGAAAGCAATCAACGTTGCGGCTAAGAAGGCCGGAGCCACGGTCGTAGCCACAGCCCATACCTTGGATGACATAGTCCAGACATACATGCTGAAGGCTTTGAGAGGAGAGCTCGGAAGCTCCGAGGTCGGCCTCCGCTCCGACGGCCCCGCCCTGCCCAGAGTGGCGCCGTTCCGACTAACTCCGGAGAGGGAGGTGGTCTTCTACGCCTACCTGACCAGCGTACCGTTCCAGTCAATCGTGTGTCCTAACGCATCCAACACCATGCGGAGCGCAGTCAGAAAATTCCTCACAGAGTTCGAGGAGAAACATCCCGGCTCGCTGTTCGCAGCGCTCAAAAGCTTCGAACGAGTGCATGCAGTAGGAGGCAAAAACCTACAGCTCTGCAAAGTCTGCGGAGAGCCAACGAGCCGTGAAACATGCCGAGTCTGCGAACTCCTCAAAACTATACAACCTACGCCGTGATCAGACGCCATCCCTAAGAACGCCTGTAGTTGAAGATTATATGGTAAGGGCTGGGCGTGGGTTCCGTGGCATTCTTGGCTGACACCCAGCTATTTTACGCAGCTCATCCTCAAGCGGTGGCTGGTCTTCCCAAAACTCATTAGCCGCTGGAGTTGTTTAAACAACTATCTAGAGTATGTTAATCCGCCGTCGCTGAATTTCACGAACAAAACACGGAGATGGCTACCATGCTTGAAGCATGCGTATCGTCCAGATACATGCTACGAGGCTATTAAGGCTGCTGTGTTGAAGCTGGTGAGCGTGCCGACAGCGACACGGAAGTGTTGATTGTGGCTGAGCCGAGTCTCTGGATAAGAAACCGAGTTGAGGATGGAGGTTGATGAGCTCAGGCCTTTCCAGATCTGTGTAGTGCAGCCGGATTTGTTCGAAGACCTGCATATAGCGGTACTTCGGTCTAGACCTAGTAGGGTTCTTTGTGTCATATTTGGAAGAAGCCGAAGAAGCTGTAGGTCATGGCGATGTTTGATATGAGCAGGGTAATGCAGAGGACGGCGGCTGAGTTGGCTAGTGCGAATACTCTCTTCGGGTCTTTAACGTATTTCTCTAGCATGGCTTTCAGAACTATGCTTCCGTCGAGCATGTATATGGGGAGCATGTTGAAGACCGCCACGCCTATCGATACAAGCTGCAGCCAGAAAAGAGTTCTGTAGAGCATGTAGGCTGAAGTGGGCGGTATTCCCTGAAGCCTCGGCTGGAGGTATGTGTCCACCTGCGACACTCCGAGCCCCCTTATCACGGAGCCCAGCGGAAGCTCCCTACCCCTCACCTCCGGGTTTGTCTCAAACACGTACTCACTCTCCAACGTCCTCACCTTCAGAACGTCGGTGATTGTTATGATCGACGCTCTAGCCGTGTAGCTGTTTACGGGAACGTCGTCGATGCTTACCAAAACCTCGTTGACGTTTATTCTCGAACCCTCCTCAACCTGAACAGCAATCAGACCAGCTTCCTGCGGCACAAAAAACAAGAACAACGCCAAAACAGCCAGAAGACCGACGACCAAGTTGGCGAAAGAGCCGACGGCCGCCACACGTATCCTGACGCCGGGCGCAGAGGACTTGAAAGCCTGCTCATCAGGCTCGACGAACCCGCCGGGCACTACGAAGATGAAGAAAACACCGGCGGACCTGACTGGAAGCCCTTCACGTCGGGCGATTATGCCGTGCAGACCCTCGTGAGTTATCAGTACGATGGCGAAGGCTATGAAGAGGTACGGCAGGTTTTCAAGCCTGATCGTGACGCCTATGATTAACGGGATCACTATGTTCTGCCCACCGACCTGCTCAGGTCTGAAGAGATAGGTTGAGAGGTTTGTGCTGAGGATGTAGATGGCGAAAGCCATGAGGCCGAAGCCGGTTGCTACGGCCGCCCGTGAAACAGCATCCCAGAGACGGGGTGATTTCTCCGTGATGATGTCCAGAGGCCTAGCTATCCGACGACTCCGGATAATGAGCAGAAGAGGGTAGAGTGAGACGGAAAGCTTCTCGTTAGATGAACTAGGTTCGTCGCCGGCCGCAGGCTTCCTCCTGACGACCGTGTGTATGAGGTACGCCGCCACCCAAACCACTGCAAGGGCGGCGATTGCGTTAACTAGCTCCACTGTGTTGTTGTTTTCAGGCTTCCATATATATACTTGTGCGTGTAAGCAGTCTGAGAAGATAAGGATAAAGAGGGGGTTTAGGCTGAAAAGTTGACTTGGAAGACCGTGGCCCGCCTAGGACGGGTGTAAAACTCGTATCGTACATAGCCCTTTACGTAATCGCCTCAGCCTTCGTCCAGTGGCTTTTCTTTTCTTTACTGCCGGCCTTCGGCCTCAACCTAGCCGACTACCTTGTCTACGCCCAGATACTCTTGGCTCTTGCTTTCGGCTACTTGATAGTCAGCTCCTTGAGCGAGCTGTTTTACTGGACTACTAAGATCAAGTACGGCCGTCCCACGGGAATGGCGGTTAGAAACCTCGTAAGAATTGTGGGGCTTGGAGCTCTCGCCGCATCGATAGCTGGTGGAGCGGCAGGCGGGGGAGCGGGCGTGGCTTTGGGAGGATTCATAGGAATAGTCATAGGCTTTGCTTCGCAGCAGGTGTTGGGTCAGGCGGTCTCGGGCCTGTTTCTGCTTATTTCGAGGCCTTTCAAGGTGGGCGACCAAGTTGTGCTGGGCGGCGACGAAGGAGTAGTGGAGGACGTGGCCACTTTGTTCACCGTAGTGCGGAAAAACGATGGGACGAAGGTCCTCATCCCCAACAACACGATAATCGGAGGCAAAATCTACATTAAATCCGGACAGCAGCAGTAAAACCAAGCTTGCCCTATTACGTCCGCTGCATGGAGGAGGAGACGTGGCTCACCGAGTCGAGGCCCATCACCACGTGGAGAGCTTTGGAGCAGCTTGCTAAACAGCTTCTGACTAACAACAGCCTTGTAAGGCTTCCCGTGAAGAAGAAGGTTTATTCACGCGAAGAGGTAAAGGCGTGGACAGACTTCTTTTTCAAGGTGAGAGACTATAAGCCTGCGGTTAAGCTGGAACTGTCGAAGTTCTACCTCGGACACGGCTTGATTGATTTTGAGAGGCTTTCGGCTGAGATGGGTGTGGGGACTGAGGAGGCCGCTGTGTATGTGAAGACGCTTGACAAGCCTTTGATGATGGCTGCGGCTGAGGAGATGCTGCAGGCCGTTATGCACAGCCACAAGTTCACCCACTACGTAGAGCTTGTCAAGGGAAGGGTTTAGACGGGCTGCGTGACTAAACGCTAGCTTGTTCATAACTTAAATGCTCGTTGGTTGACTTAACGGCATGGAGCCTATCCGCATACAGCTCAGCAGGATATTCACCGACATCTATGAAGAAGACCGTGACGGTTATCCAGTCTTCGGCACGTTCATCAACGGCGTCTGGTCCATCTCCACAGAACACCCCACGTTCAACGTTTACTCCCCCATAGATGGGAGTGTTTTGACCAAGGTTCAGAAATGCGACTTGTCTGAAGTGGGTAGAGCTGTTTCATCCGCTAGGGATAATCAGAATAAGATAAGGTCTCTTGCGGCAATCGACAGGATCGAGATAATGGATGAAGCTTCTAGGCTAATCAAGCAGCATGCAGAGGATTTAGCCAGAGTCATCACGTACGAGATGGGGAGGCCGATAGCTGACTCCCCGGGAGAGGTCAACGCTCTCGTGGAGAGGCTGAGGCTAAGCATGGAGGACGCCCGCATGGTGAGCGGCGAATACATTCCCGGCGACTGGTCGCCTGACACTGTTGGAAAAATAGCCATAGTTTTGAGGGAGCCTGTTGGTGTTGTTGGCGCAATAGGCCCGTTCAACTACCCTTTGTTCATACCGGCGGCCAAAGTAATCCCGGCTCTGCTAGGAGCAAACTCGGTAGTGGCGAAGCCTTCCAGCAGCGCACCCCTCTCCTTGATGATGCTAGCTAGAGTTCTGCAGATTGCAGGTTTGCCTGACGGAGTTCTCAACATCATCTGCGGTCCGGGAGAGCTAGGGAGAGCCATAGCAAGCCATCCAGACGTCGGAATGGTTTCATTTACGGGAAGCACTGAGGTTGGGAGGGACGTGGCTAGAAACGCCGTCAACAAGCGACTACACCTCGAGCTCGGCGGCAAAGGCTACGCTCTCGTCTTGAGCGATGCAGACCTAGAGCTGGCTGCGAAAAAATGCGTCGAGGGAGCGTTGAAAAACGCAGGACAGCGCTGCGACGCCGTGAGCATGGTTTTGGTGGATAAATCGGTAGCAGAACAGTTCACCGACCTAGTGCTGCGGTTTGTTGGGGAGTGGAGGCTAGGCGACCCACGAGACCCGTCTACTAGGCTTGGCCCTCTTGTCAACGAGCAGGCAGCAAAGCGGGTGAACTCCATGGTCATGGACGCTGTTGATAAGGGCGCTGAGCTGAAGTTCGGCGGGTCCTTCCACTCAGCATACCATCAGCCGACCGTGCTAACCAACGTGCCCGAGAACGCCGTCATAGTCTGGGAGGAGACTTTCGGCCCGGTAATCCCGATAATGGAGGTGGAGAGCGACAGCCACGCCCTATCTATTGCCACGAGGTCCAAGTACGGATTGGACGCAGCCGTCTTCACGAATGACTTCTACCGGATGTGGAAAGTAGTCAAAGCTCTGAGGGTGGGAGAGGTGACGATAAACGACTTCCCACGGCACGGAGTTGGTTTCTTCCCGTTTGGAGGAGTGAAGGAGTCAGGCATAGGCAGGGAGGGAATAGGGTACTCGATAGAGGAGATGATGGTTTTGAAGACTGTTGTGTTCAACCTCGAGCCGGCTGGTCTAGGTAAGCTTAGACGGCCTAAGATAGACTGAAACCCGCACCCTTAGCGACTGCTGAAAGCAGTCGTTAAATCAACCAGCAAAATTACACCGTTCTCCGACGGAAAGGGAGAGCCACGGCCCAGCTCCTCTATCACGTCCTCTACACGTGCAGTAAGCTCGTCAAAGTCCATCCTCTCAACAGGAACTATTACCACGGCGAACCTAGGCTCCTTACTTATCTCCTTGAGGTCAGCTTCGGTCACCGGGAAAACAATCCAAGTGACACGACGAATTTCATGCATGGGTACGGCTATGACCCACAGGTCGTAGTCCTCGCTGACTAACGGAGTAAGGAGAATGAAGGAGGCTGACCCCTTGAACCCGCTCCACAGCTGCTGGAAATAAGTGTCTTGGACGCCGACCAGCAGGATATTCTTGCCTGGAAGCGTCTTGACCTCCTCAGGGTCTACCTCGCCGAGGGCTGTAATAGTCCCGGGGAGAACCCTGTTCTCGTATCCAGAGTAGGTTTTGAAGACATGCTGGTAGGATTCTATTCTAGCAAGCGACTCCAGCAGCTGTTTTTCCTCCGACGTTTTCAACTAATCATCTCCGGGTCTCACCGTTCTTCCCCAGCCCGTACTCGCTGTGTATGGTTTTGACGGCCTCTACTCCGTCGGATTCTTTAACCACGAAGCTGATGTTGAGCTCCGAACTTCCCTGAGCAATCATCCTGATGTTTATACCCTTAGAGGCCACGGCTCCGAAGACACGGCTCGCAACGCCGGGAGTCCCCTTCATCCCCTCTCCCACCACAGCCACAACCACCACATCTTCCTCAGGCTCGACAGAGGCCACGATCCTAGTACCGAGAAGGGCCTTCTCTATCGATGTAACTGCTTTGTTGAGATGGCTCCGCCTAATGATAAACGATATGCTGGATTCCGAGATGCTCTGAGAAATCATCATTACGCTAACACCAGCTTTGTAGAGGGTGTCGAGTATCCGGGCTGCTGTCCCCGGTTCCCCCACCATGCTTGGGCCCTTGACGGTGAGCATCGCCGTGTTGTTGACCAGCAGAACGGCTTTGACAGGCTTGCTTGACTTCTCCGAGACGTCAGTTATCAAGGTGCCTTCAGCATCGGGGTTGAAAGTGTTCTTTATCTTAACTGGTATTTTGGCCAGCATCGCAGGCTCCAAAGCTCTCGGATGAAGACCTTTGGCGCCGAACAAAGCCATCTCGATAGCCTCGTTGTAGGAGATCATTCTCAAAACCTTGCTGTCGGGAACAATCCGGGGGTTGGCGGTCATCAACCCGTCGACATCGGTCCAAAGCCAAACCTCGTCCGCTGGAAGACTGCTGGCAAGAATAGTGGCCGTGAAGTCCGATCCTCCCCTGCCCAAAGTAGTCGTCACACCCTCCTCGTTCGTCGCTATGAACCCTGTCACAACAGGTGTAATACCCTCGTCAAGCATTCTTCCCACCCTCCTCTTAACGTTGAGCCTCGTCACCTCCGTCAAAGGCGCTGCTTCACCGAAGTTAGAGTCCGTGACTATGCCCGCCTCACCACCGTCTAGGTATTGTGCTTTAAGGCCTATCGAGTTTAGGGTTCCGGCCAGAACAAGCGTCGAAAGCCTCTCCCCGAAGGAGAGAACATAGTCCGTGCTACGAGGCGTCACCTCACGCAGGTAAAGTATTCCGAGCGTAGCTCTCCTCAGCTCCCGAAGCCACTGCTTCAGAGTTTCACCGGTCTCCTCCCTCACCCTGTCATCCGCGACAGCAGCAAGAAGGTTTAGATGATGCTGCTCAAGCTGGGAGAGCCTCCGCTCAACATCCTCCGAACGACCTCGACGCGCCGTCTCGACAAGCGCAAGCAAGTCGTCCGTAGTGTCGCCGGAGGCTGAGCAAACAACTACTATCTCGTGCTCGGAGGCGTGACCAGCGACTATCGACGCTGCTTTCTTTATCAAATCGGCTGAGGCGAGGGATGAGCCTCCGAACTTCATCACTATCTTCAAGCTTTTTCACCGGCCTCCGTTCTCAGGATCTTTATCGAGACAAGGTCCCTGACGATCGCTGTGGCTGTTTCAACCCCTCCAGCGCCTTTGCCCGATATGACGTGGCTGCCTGAGAAGGTTGTTTTGAAACGTACAGCGTTCATGGCTAGTTTGACGGCTAACGGGTCTCTGGCGTCAAGCGTCCTAGGACCTACCTCCAGCTTACCGCCGCCGGCTACGGCCACAAGCCTCACCACCTTTCCCGCCGACCGGGCTCTATTTACCTCTTCCACAGAAACCCCGTCAACACCCTCAACCCTAACGTCGTGGACAGTAGCCCTCATCCCGAGAACCTCGTTGGCTAGGATGGTGATTTTACAGGCTGTGTCGAGGCCTTTCACGTCAAGCGTAGGGTCCGTCTCAGCATAGCCCAGCCTCTGAGCCTCGGCCAGTGCTTGGTGAAAGTCGAGCCCGTCCTCCTCCATGCGTGTGAGGATGTAGTTGGTTGTACCGTTTAAGATGCCTTCAATCGCCTCAACCCTGTCGGCCCTGCTGCACTCTCTTGCGAAAGCAAGGACCGGCATTCCTCCTCCGACGGTTCCGCTGAACTTCAAGTAAACACCCCGGTGAGACGCGCTCTCCTTCAAAGCAGGCATGTATAGAGCCAGCGCCCCCTTACTCACCGTGACGACGTCCATCCTGTTCAAGACAGCGGTTCTAATCAAGCTGTAGCTGGGCTCTCCGTCAACGATGTTCGTCGGCGTCGCATCAACCAACACATCCACCTCGGCCTCCTCGAAAGCATCCAGCATACTGCTGAAGAAAGCCGAGCCTGCCATCGACCGTACTCCAGCACTCCGCTTGGCTTCCAGAAGCTCGTCGGGGTTGATTCCAGAAGGCTTGTAGACAACTCCAGACCGGTCGGCTGCAAGCACCAGACGTAGACCTAGGCCGTAGCGGCTTACAAGCTCGCTCCGGTTCCTCGAGATAAGCTCTAAAAAGCTCTGGCCGACCACGCCAAGACCAGCTAAAGCCACCCTCAAGCCACCGGCCTTCATCCAAGGAGGTTAAAATACTTCAGGAAACACCTTCTAGACGTGGAGGCTTCCTTTCTCAGACGCATGCTTGAAGCAAAAACGCTGCCGACGGCAGCTGCATCGGCTTTCGCCATTATCTACGTCCTCGCCGTAGGCATCATCTTCCCCCTACCCTACGACCTCCCGCCAACGTTCCCAACCCCGTCGGCCGACGTGGTGCTCGACGGCCCCCTAGGCCAAGCTCCATGGGTCACAGTATACCTCAACAGCCGGTGGGTTGTGTCAGTCAACCCAGAAGCTCTCACAACGTTAGTTGTTTTGACAACGCTTGTCTGGCTGAACACGGCGGCATTAACCTACTTAAGCAGACACGCCGCATGCAGGCCGGTGAAAAACATTCATCTGTCATGGATGGCCGTTGTCCCGGCTCTGTTTTCCTTCTTCTCCTGCTGCGGAACCGGAGTGGTCTTCGGCATCCTCCTAGCTTCCGGCGCCAGCCTTTCGATGCTGGCCTTCCTCCAAGATTACGGAAGACTGTTCACGGCTCTTTCAGCCTTCACGCTAACGGCTAACCTCTACATGCTATACAGAAAAACTTTGCTCATCAAAACCAGCAGGGTGGAGGCTTCTGGTCTAGAGCTTTCTCAACTGGTCGATGAGTAGAAACAGACCTATGGCTGCGATGACCAATCCTGCTAGGCTGGCTACTGCTAGTGAGAAACCCATCAAAGGCCACGAAACTACGGCCCATGGAAAACTGCCCATCAGAGCTAAGCCGACTATGAACAACACGAGCCCCACTATTACGGGGCCGGTTTTTGACATGTCGAGCGAAGGCGACACGTACGACACTCCTCCTTTTCTAGGGACTAGTAAAGCTGCAAAAGTGTAGATTACTGTCATCGGAGTGGGTGCAAGCAGTAATAGGATGACTCCGACAAGCCTAAGAATATTAGGGTCGACGTTAAGATACTCTCCCAACCCTCCGAAAACACCCGCCAAAACCCGGTTACGGTCAGACCTCTCCAAAACCTTGACGGCCATGCTTGACCAAAGATACGCAGCCGACAATAAAACCATTAACCTACATGCAGAAACCCGTTTTCGCCGGCCGGCAGGACAATGGGTTATAGGTTTCCGCCGCAGCTGTCTGATAAAAGACGGTCGGCTTTAGTGAGTTCTTTAACCCTTCGGTAGTACCATTCCGCCTCTTTCTCGTCAACCAGATGTATTTCGAAGGGATGGTAGAGCGGCAGGCCCGCCTCCTCCTCTATCCTAAGCTTCAGCTTCGCTCTTTCGAGGTTGCTAGCAGGAGTATGCTGGGAGACTACCAAGATGTCGACATCGCTTCCGCCGACAGCCTCGCCCTTCACCACGCTGCCGAAAACATAGAGCTTCGCGTCGGGCAAAACCTTGGAAACAGCCTTGGCAATCTCTGCGACGTATTTCCTCCACTGTCTAACCATGTTGGCCCTCTGGAGGAGCTCGTCAAAGTACCATTCCAAACCGAAGCACCTCCTTAGCAGCGTTGACCAACAGCCTTGCATCCTCCTCGCTGTAGCGTCTCGGCAAATAGCGTGAGGCTATGTACGCATCCTCCATCAAACGAATAATATCCGACCTTTTCTCCAAAAGAACCGCCAGCTGTTGGCGGTTAGGGATCTTTCTAATCTGTTGGATTAGGAAGGAGATTGAATGAGTTCTTGGAAAGTCCCCCAGCTCCTCCAGCAGGATGGATTTTAGGTAAAGCTGGAGGGACTGTTCAGCCAAGAAGGACGCTATGTCGTAGTCTCCTTCGGCTAGGCTGTCCTCAGCCCTAGCTAGAAAAGACTTAGCCCTCCTTCTCAGCAGCGCGACCTCTTCCGCATGCGGCACGTTGTAATAGTGTTCTTTTCCGATTTAAGCCTATGAAACCATCCATACGGATATTTTTCCGTCTGTTTTTGCGTATATTTTTAGAGGCTCTGTCTTTATGCCTCCCATTCCGGGCGAGCCGGCAGGCATTCCCGGGACGGCTATGCCGTCTAACGTTGGTTTTTCTGAAAGGAGCCTTGCGATTGCTTCGACTGGTACATGGCCTTCGACAAAGTAGGGCCCTGCTTGAGCTGTGTGGCAGCTGTAAAGCTCCTTTGGAACACCCAGCTTCTTTCTCATGTTCTCCAGACCTGCGGCGTCGACTGCAACGGTGCGGAAGACAGCACCCCTGCTCCTGAGATAGGCTTCGTAGTCTTTGCAGCAGGGGCATTCCTCGGTTCTGTAGATTGTTAGCTCTACGCCCGCACCTGCGGTGGATGTGTTTCCAGCCGTTGTCCAAGTCTGCAGCAGATACGTTGTTGAGAAGACCGCTATGGCCAGCAACGCCAGCGCAACAATCTTCCTCATCTTTTCACCATCTCGTTACTGTGGCTTCCACGTCAGCGCGAGTATTCCGCCTACCAACGCTAGGAGAGCACCTATGACGAAGCCTCCCATCCCGAAGATGCTGATTATCGAGAAGGCTAGTATGAGCGCTCCCCATGTTTGGGCTTGGTTTGGACGGCTTTGAAGCATCAAGGCGCTGGCTATGACGGCTATTCCCGAGAAGAGACCTGTGAGCGAGAGGGCTGACCATGCCCAGGGCATCCACCACCCCATCATCATCCACGGGCCCATCATACCACGCCAGCCTCCCCAGTAGGCCGTGCCACCCCACATCATCCACGTGGTCAAGCCAAACAACCCTCCAGCCAGTATGAGCACGCCTCCGGCCAAGGAGAGGATGAAAGCTGCCGTCGGTTTTTCCGCCGCCGTCAACCCACTACTCCTCCATCTCTATCTCCTGTACGAACTGACCGTGCCAGCTGTGGTACCAGACCTGGCCGTTGAACCCGTTTACGCTCAGCATCCCGTGAATTCTTCCTCCGAGCTTGTAGTCCATGGTGTAGTAGCCGTAGAAAGCCGTCGGATGCTCTACTTCAACGTTTCCGCCGAACCGGCTGGATAGATAGTTTAATGCGGTCTCCTTGGCTTGTTCAGGGCTTACCGGCATGTTGTTGGCCGTGGAAGTGTTATACCACCCCATCATAGCGTACTTTGTGTTCCACATCATGTTGGGCCCTGGTTCTGGATATATGTATTCTGTGTACGGGTTGACTAGGAGTTCGAAAGCCCCAACGCCTGTGTCGCTCTCTACGACTACGGCGTAAAAGTTGTACTGAAACTCCATTACCTCGTGCAGCTTAAGGTCTCCTCCAAGTCGTGATACGTAGGTCTGCAGTAAATCGGTGGCCCGTTGTATGGTGAGTCTTTGTCCTGGAGGCGTCGAAGACCCTCCAATCCAGCCGAAGCATGGACACTGGCTCATCATCCCACCATGCATTCCCATAAAGGCGGGTTGTGTGGGGAACATTCTCCAAGCCTCCTGAACACCCCACCGGTAAGGCTGCGGGAAGGCCGCAGCCAAACCAACGGCTAAGACGGCTGCCGACAAAACAACAACCACCGTTGTTTTCATGTCTTCTCCTCACCGTTATAGCGGTGTTAGGTGATGATTAGGGTTTGTCGAAACAGTCGTGAAACAGTCCGGGTTTTTATTG
>JAWAFZ010000004.1:63984-72208 GCA_038890155.1 Candidatus Caldarchaeum sp.
GGCTAAGACGGCTGCCGACAAAACAACAACCACCGTTGTTTTCATGTCTTCTCCTCACCGTTATAGCGGTGTTAGGTGATGATTAGGGTTTGTCGAAACAGTCGTGAAACAGTCCGGGTTTTTATTGTTCGACGATTAGGTACATTCCTCGGTCTGCATGGGTCTGGAGGAAGGTTGGTTCGAGCTCGACGCAGACATAGTGGTAGGTTTCGGGTTTGTCGAATAACCGACAGCATAACCACTGAGATAATGACCGGTTTTTCATCCATCCCCCTAGGCTGCAGCTCCTCCAACTTGTTGTGGAACTCCTTCAGAAAAGCACTCCTATCCTTAAAGACCATAAACTCGTGTTCAGCGCCTCATTTGTTCGTGAGAACTATCCTGAGAGTTTCGCCGGTCTGTATGCGTATAGTGGCCTCTCCAGACGCTCCGTTGAAACCGAGCTGGTACGCCTCCAGCTCTACCTCCTTCACATCCAAAGCCAACAGCAGCCCTCGCAACACCTACGAATGCCACAAAAATGAACAAGCTATTTGAAAATTCGCTGAAGCGGTTGTGAAACAAATCATGTGAACTGGCTCAGACGGCGAACGGCGACGGCTGGAAACATCTGCCGTATAAATGGACATGTTTTCGACGGAAAACGTATCAAGCCCTCAGATATTGCTTAATCAATATAAGCTTATCTTGGAGGGTGGAAAAGCTTGACTGTGGTGGAGTCTGGCTTTGGGCTTGTGCTGGTTTTAGGCGACTTGTGGATAGGTTTGAGCATGGTTTTGGCGTTCTTGTCTGTGATGCTGTTGGTAAGGAAGTTGGGCCCAAGGCTGGGACTCGGTTTCCTCAGATGGCTGGTTCTAGTTTGTTTGGCCAGCATATTCGCCAGCATGGCCTCTAGCGTTTTACTTTGGCTTGCATTCATTGAACCAGGTGCTGCCTACCTGTACCTAAACCTAGTCTTCCGAATGCTCTTTTCAATATCCGTTGCAACACTAACTTCGTACATCGCTTACCAGTTCAACAAAGCCTCAATCAAAAACCTGAGACTGTATCTACTCGGTATCGCAGCGTTGCCAACAATCACCGTACTGTACCACCAGTTTAACCATCACAAGCCCGTGACACAGCTGTTCACAGCAACGGAAATCCTGTTCTATGGAACCGCTTTCTGGCTCTTTTTATCATACGCATCAACCCAAGTTTTTTACATCGTGAAAGGCATGGGCGACGGGGCTAAGTATTTTTTAGTTGCATCGTCCCTTTTCGCAGCCATCGTAGCACCGGTTTTCAACTACGCGGTTGGAAATTATTTGTTCGGTGTTTTTAGCTTTGAAGAAAATCTTGTCTGGCGTGCCGCCGTACCGTTTGTCGGCGCTGCGAGCGCGGTCCTTCTGTTTATTGGGTCACGGTCGATGTGGCAGTTCATCGGACCGGCCCGAAAAAACCCGAAATACTAACGCCAACAGGGGTCGAAAAGCTTGACTCCGTTCTAGGTGGAGGAATACCCTACCCGGTTGCCATGCTAATCACAGGACCGGCCGGAGTCGGCAAAACAACTCTCGTAAGCAGTTTTGTCAAAACTAGGCTAGCTGAGGGCGACACCGTCATAGTTATTTGCTACGACTGCGATGCCCAAACAGTGAGACAACGTCTCAGCATTCAAGATTTAAACATCCTAGAGTTTGAAAAGCAGAACAAACTTGTTCTGGTCGAGGCTTTTATACAGCTATCAGGTAGACAACCCACGGAACGATACTATTCGTCGAGAGATTTGGGAGAATTAAGCTTGGCGATAACTAAGTTTCTCGAAGCCACGCCGACTGGTAGAAAATGGCTCGTAATGGATTCTCTAAACGGAATGGCTGAGGAGAACGGAGAGGAACGACTGCTAAAGTTCGTCAGGATAACACTCGCCAAATGCAGAGCAGCCAACGCTGGAATAGTGGCAACGTTAAACAAACAAGCTATGCAGCAAATATATGCAGCCATACTGGAGGAATTGTTCGAGGGCGTCATCGAGGTCGACATGACGAGAGGGAGGAAAATTGAAAGAAGAGCCAGGGTTGTTAAGATGCCGTTTCAAGCTGATGTGCATCGATGGATAAGTATATAGGCCGGTCGGCAAGGTTTAAATCACAAAATACGAACCGTCATACAGACTTGACTCCTTACAGGCGGGCGGATTTACTGAAGCAAGTTCCATCCATGATAGGTGTGGTTTTACTCGCCACAGTAATCATCGCTTTCTGGCAGCATGAAGCTTCGATGGACGACATGATGCGGCGTATGATGGGGTGGTCGATGATCACCATGATGTTGTGGATGTATTTGCCGGTTATTGTCGTAGCCATCGTTCTCATCGCCTTCCCTGTAATCCTCTACCTCTATCCGATGAATGCTAGGGCTGAAGTGATGGGTTTGACCGAGGAGGAGAAGAAAGTGGTTGAGTTTCTCGTGGCTAGGGGAGGAGGGGCTGAGCAGAGAGAAATCGCCAAATCCCTCGGACTATCCCGTCTCAAAACCCACCGCATAGTATCGTCGCTCAAGAGACGTGAAGTCGTGGAGGTCAAACCCCGAGGCAGGACAAACATCGTCACGTTGAAAAACAATCGCTGCTGGACAGGCGATAGTCGGCTGCAAACCTGAACTTCTGCAACCGCTGCAGAAGTGCTAAGACGCAACCCACGCCATCTCCTACCGTCAAGACTCCGTCATTAAACCGACAATCCTAAGCCAGTCGTCCTCGGTCAGAGTTCCGAACCTTTTCTCGTAAACAACCTCACCATCCGTGTTTATGGCGATGATGGTCTCCTGCACGACTACACGAAGCGCAACTATCAGCTCAAGGCTGGGCTGGGCGACTATCCAGTCTCTTGGCGCGTTGTGTTGTTCGAGGAATCGCTGTATTTTAGCCGGTGTGTCGGCTGGGTCGAAGCCTGTGAGCAGAACCGTGGCCTTGCTCTGGAACCGAGGATATGCGTTGCCGAGTGTTGTGATGTTGCGGCTGCACGTGGGGCACCATGTTGCAAAGAAGACGAGTAGAACAGGCTTCCCCATCCTCAACAACTGCGACACTGATGTAGGCTTTCCGTCGAGAAGCTTCAGCTCGATGCTGAAAACAGACGAGTACTCGTCAGCATGTTTATGCACGTCTACCCTTTCGACGGGTTTCAAGAATGCTTCGACTGCTTTGTCCCATCCGAAAACATCTCCTCCATGACTCTTCGCAAACTCGATAGCCGAAGTCATAGACTTGAAGGCGATGTAGCCATGCCTCATGGGTGTGTTTACGTCCGAGCCTTTGACAAACCATGCGGAAGATGCTTCAACAGCGTCATCCACGTCGTAGCAGTTTACCAACACCTTCTCGACCCTCGCCGCAGGCCACGTACCCTTAACGGGTTCGATTTTCCCTGTGAAGGAAAGGTAGTGTATAAGCATGCAGCCGACGTCGTCGTAGAAAAGCTGTTTACCGTCCACGGTTAGTTGGGCTGCGAATTGTGTTCGCTCGATTTTCATGCCGCAGTAGCTACATGCACGAGTGTCGAGCCTCGGTGGCGTTTGTGGCAGCGATGTGTAGACGATGTAGGCTGCTCCTGCCGCTGCAGTGGCCAGCGCTGTGGCTAGGAGGTGCCGTCTCTTCATGGCTGGACTACCGTCATCCATGGGTGGAGACTGCAAGTGTACCGGTAGGTCTCAGGTGTTGTTTGTCCCGGTGCTAGCATGTGTCAAACAACCTGTCCATGCTCACCACCGTGTGGACCGATGCGTCTTCTTTAAACCATTCCACTGCTTCAAACCTCTTTACGACAGCTCTCTCCGGCTGGAAGGCCATGCTCTGGTTTAGTGTCGTGGCTATCGATGTTGTTCCAACGGTATTCTCGGAACTTCGAGCTGGAAAAATGAAAAACTTCGCAGGCGCTGAAGCCGCAACCGCTGGCAGACCAGCGACAAGCTTTTTCAAGGCTCTTCGAGGATAAACAGCCCTATCATGCCGGCGTCGGCGTGGCTGACGACGTGGCAGTGGAAGAGGTAGACTCCTGGCTGGTTGAGGACGTAGATTATGGTGTCGGCTGCGCCGGGAACTAGCGGAACGATTTGAGCAGGCCAGCTTCTTCCCCCGAGGACGTATTGGCTTCGGAGGTCTCCGACGTGAGCGTGAAAGCTGTGGTAGAGGTCGCCGATGTTTATGATGTGTAGCCTTATTCTTTCACCTACTTTCGCCTTAAAGACCGGCATCGATGTGTTGAAAAGCTGCGACACGCCTTGCAGACCCTTCAACTGTGGAAAGACCTTGCTCTGGCCTAGAAACACCAGCTCTATCTCATGCTCGCCGCCGGGAACACCCATCCCATTCATGATGTAGAAAGGCCGCTGACCTGAACCCACGATCGCACCCCGAACCGCAGGCGTCTCCGCCATGAAGATGACGAAGTTGCGAGCCGGAGGCTCGTCGATTTCATCAACTATGATGGCGCCGTAAAGCCCCATCAGCATGTGGTCAACTATTCGCAAACCGCCGTCGGCTGAGTGGCAGTGGTAGTACCATATTCCAGGTTTAGTGGCTGGCCATTCGTAGACCCATTCTCCGCCTGGCGGAATCATCGACCCAGCTCCGACGCCTGTGAGGATGTTGATTTGGCTGCCGTCGTGCTTCAGGTCGTAGTACGGGAGGTGTGGGTGTAGGCTGTGGGTTAGGTTGAGCTTGTTAATAGCCCTAATCCGGATGAGGTCGCCGACTTTGGCGTAGAGCGTGGGTCCCGGAACCGTTCCGTTATAAGTCCACGCGTTCCAGAAAACTCCTGGAGCTATCTCGATCCTCGCAGGCTCTATGAAGATCGTGTATTCGTGTACGTTGGCCTGCTGAGCTCTAGCTCCGAACAGGTTTGGGAAAACAGTCGGAGCCCAGAAAATAGCTGTGGTGTATCCTAGCAGGAATCCCGCGGATATCAGTCCAGCTAGAATGTAAGCAGTCTTCATGTAGAGAGGCGTGGTCTGGCTGGAATATTACCTTGAGTGCCCCAGCTAGACAAATTCATTAGAAACCCCTAACGTATTAGGGTTGTAATGCTGGAGGCGGTGCTAAAGGTCGGGATAACATGTCCCTGGATATCAGAGTTGAGTAAACACGCGCCGTCCTTCAAAATTCTAAGCTGCAGGCCCTGCTTCAAGCAAGACGGGGCTAGCGCAGTCATCACTTTGAAAAGCAGCGAAGACCCAAAAACTCTCCAGTCCATAGTCTCAAGAGTGCCCAACGTCGTGGAGGCGTCTTTCAGAAAGGTCGGTAAAAACCGTGGAGTGGGGTTCGTCAAATCCTTCCAGTGCCCCTGCAGCAAGCTCGGGATAAATTACAGTCATGTTTTGAAGATCTCGGTCGAGGACCGGGGAATGACGTTCCACCTGCTTATGCACAGCAAGCAGGAACTCAACGAGTTCCTCGCCAGAATCAAGAACACAGGCACTGCCATCAGTCTTGTGCGAGTGAAGCAGTTTAAACCGGGCTATTTCCTCACACCTCGTCAAGAACAGGCGCTGGTGCATGCTTTCATAAAAGGCTACTTCGAAAGCCCCCGGCCTGCATCGGTCAACAAGTTCGCCGAAGACTTCGGAGTCTCAACTCCCACATACACAGAGCTCCTGCGCAGGGCTTTAGCTAAGCTTGTCCTAGCCCAGATGTGAGGGCTAGCTAGGTGATTTCGTAGTTGGAGGCAGTGGCGTGCGAAAACCTCGTCAAAACCTTCACTGCATCGGAGAAGAAGGGGTTTTTCAAGGGCTCGAGAAGAACCGTGAAAGCTGTTGACGACGTCTCGCTGAGAATACAAAGGGGGGAGGTGTTTGGCCTAGTGGGGCCTAACGGCGCCGGTAAAACCACGACCATCAAAATCCTCTCAACCCTGCTCATACCCGACAGCGGGAGGGCTTGGGTCAACGGGTTCGATGTGTTGAGCGAGGCGGACAAGGTCCGTGAAGTCCTAGGCTTGGTTTTATCGCCTGACAAAGGGTTCTACGCGCGGCTGACAGGTGTCGAGAACTTGTCCTACTACGGCAGGCTGTACGGCCTAGATAGAGCAAGCTCTTTCAACAGAGCTAAAGATCTTGTTGAACTAGTCGGCTTGGGTGAGGACGGTTTTAGAATGTATGACGAGTACAGCCTAGGGATGAAGGCGAAGCTGAGCATAGCCAAGTCGCTGATACACGACCCTCCGGTAATCTTTCTCGACGAGCCGACCATCGGCCTAGACCCTCTGTCAGCACGTAAAATAAGACAGTTGATAAGCACTCTAGCTAGGCAGGGAAAAACGATACTTCTCACATCGCATAACATGTGGGAAGTGGAGAGCCTCTCCTCCACCGTGGCTGTGATAAACAACGGCCGGGTGGCTGCTGTTGGATCGCCCAACGAGCTTAAGCAAATTCTTGGCCTCACGTACACGATCGAGGTTGAGGTTTTGGGCAACGTCGGGCTTGAATCGGAGTGGCGTGTCGAGATGGGTGAGAGGGGCTATCCTGTCGTGAGAATGGAGAGCCAGAGACCCAGCGAGGACCTAGTGATGATCGTTGACAAAGTCCGTTCTCAAGGTCTTCAGGTTGGTTTTGTGAAAGTCCATGAACCGAGCATGGAGGAAGTGTTTACAAAAGTGGTCTCCGGATGAAGCTGCTTAACAAGTTTCTCGCAGTGCTTGAGGCCGAGCTGAAAGCCTACGTTCGAGAGGCAGGACCTCTGGTGTTCATGTCTTCCTTCCCCTTCTTCTTTTCATCCATCACATTCAGCGTCGGATCTGTTTTAAGCGAGGGGAAAGCAACACCACAAGACTGGTTTTACCAGCTAATCGGGTTCTCTGTAATGACCATATCGATAACGATGACCAGCGCATCGGCTTGGTACTTCAGACGAGGAATTTTGACTGGAAGACTTGAATACCTCATGGCTGCGCCCGTCAACCCAATCAACACGGTAATGGCCGCCTCTCTCGCTCATGTAATCGTTGGGTTGCTAAGCTTCATGGTTGTAGGGTTTATAGGCGTAATCATAGTTTACGGAGTAGCACGTCTGGTAAACCTAACGGCAGCCCTCCTGCTAATCTTCCTAGCCTTGCTTCCTGTGATCGGGATAAACTTAATCGTGGGAACACTTACGATAATCTTCAAGGAACCTGAACCGGTATCGGGAACGGTGAACGCAGTCATAGCGGCCACATCAGGCTTCGTCTACCCCATCACACTTCTCCCAGCCTTCCTACAGTTAATCGGGCAAACACTACCATACTTCCACGTGGTTGAAGCCGCAAGGTCCATGATAACACACCACGTTGGAGCAGCACAGCTAACCAACATACTCCTACTCATGACTTACCTAGCTTTCGGTCTAACCGTTTACAGGCTCGGTGAAAACCATTATGCTAGGAAAGTCGGCATACATCAGTAAGATAGCTGCAGAGGTAGAAAGAGGGCTGAAAACCTATGCAAGGTACGGTGCGTGGCTTGCATCAGACGTCATACAGTGGCCTTTCTGGACAGTTTTCTTCTTCCTGTCGATTATGATGTATTCACCAGACCTGCTGTCGTCGAAACCGTTGATAAACATCCTCACATGGAGCTTTTTCGCATTCGTGTTCGTCTCGTCTTTCCTGTGGGCTGCAAGCTCTGTCGTCATGGAAGTCCAGCAAGGAATAATCGAGCAACTCATACTCGCGAAGACATCCCTGCGTCTTCACCTCGTAGGAAGAACCGTGATAACAGTCCTAGACATCCTTGTGGGCGGCGTCATACTACTTTTGCTATCATCCCTCATCTTCGGGGCGGAACTCACCATAACTCATCCCACGCTCTTCATAGCCTCAACAGCCATAGCCTTCGTCTTCTTTCTTTCATTCACCTCCGTTTTAACGGCTTTACTCATCGCAGTGAGGTCTCCTTGGATCGTCGTGTCCATCCTGCAGTTCATAATCCCCTTCTCCAGCGGAGGAATCCCTGTACAGCTCCTCCCACCGGAGGCCGCCAGAATAGTCCTACTCTCCCCCTTCTTCTACGTCATACATCCAATAGTAGCTTCAGCGTCAAACTCCTTCTACATCCCAGCCGAGAACTTAATCGCTGCCTCGGCAGCCCTCACAGTCATCATGTTCTTTGCAAGCATCTACATCGAAAGAACACTAATAAACAGAACCCTGAAAAAAGGAAAGTTCACAGTGTTCTGAATTTTTGTTCAAAGGCCAAAAGCTTATAT
>JAWAFZ010000005.1:0-65245 GCA_038890155.1 Candidatus Caldarchaeum sp.
GAGCCGTCCGGACGAATTCAGCGGCGACCATAGACGTCCCCGTCGACAAGGGCGAGCTGGTTTTCCCCATGGTCCCACCCGGAAAATGGCTTCAGGACGTCAAGCTCCCGCCCGGGTTCGACCTAACGCAGCAGATGATTAACGTAAGCAGGATTGTGTGATGAAGTTCGTACTTCACGTCGTCTGCGTCAACAGCGCCGACGCAGTGGCTAAGATGATGCTTGCAGTCAAGCAGGGGAACCTGAGCATACAATCCATAAACATACACAGCATAGACGGCGGAAGCAGGCTTTCTGCTGTACTGCTGCTTGAGGGAGAGGAGGGGAAGGGTGAATGGCTCGCCAACAAGCTTCTCAACTACCCCTACTACCACTCGACGAGCTTGATGAAGACAAAAGAATAGTTTTTATCAAGGCTGTAATCAAAAGTCTTCATGAAAGTTTACTACGACAACGACATATCCCTCGACTTCTTGCGAGACAAGACCGTGGCTGTAATTGGGTATGGAAGTCAGGGAAGAGCACAGGCCCTCAACATGCGGGACTCTGGTCTGAAGGTTGTTGTCGGGCTTCGGAGGGGAGGAAACTCTTGGCGGAAAGCTGAGGAAGACGGGTTTAAGCCGCTCACGGTGGAGGAGGCTGCCAGTGCCGGGGACTTGGTGCACATACTCATACCCGACATGGACCAGCCCATGGTTTACCAGAAGAGCATAAAGCCATACCTCCGGGCGGGCAAGACACTAGGCTTCTCTCACGGCTATAACATCCACTTCCGACAGATAGTTCCGCCTCCCGATGTAGACGTCGTCTTGATGGCTCCCAAATCACCCGGCCCAAGGATGCGCGACCTCTATGTTCAGGGCAAGGGTGTCCCGGCGCTGGTCGGAGTAGGGCAGGACTACTCTGGCCACGCTCTTCAGACTGCGTTAGCCATGGCTAAGGCTTGCGGATGCTCAAGGGCCGGCGTCATCGAGACAACATTCAAGGACGAGACGGAGACAGACCTTTTCGGCGAGCAGGCTGTTCTCGTGGGAGGAGTCATGGAGCTTATCAGGAACGGCTTCGAGGTCCTCGTCGAGAACGGCTACCCTGCTGAGCTTGCTTACTTCGAGGTTCTGAACGAGCTGAAGCTCATCGTCGACTTAATCTACCAAGGCGGCATGGTGCACATGCTGAAATCGGTCTCCGACACAGCCAAGTACGGAGGCCTGACCGTCGGGCCCCTGATAGTCGACAGCCACGTAAGAAAGAACATGGAGAAAGCCCTAGAACGCGTGAAGTCCGGGGAGTTTGCCGAGACCTGGACAGGCAACCCACGAGCCTACGATATTCTGAACGACTTGATGAAGAAGATGGCCGACCACCCCATCGAGAAGGTGGGCGAGAAAATAAGGAAGATGGCCAATATATAGAAGACAAAAATAGGGGGAGCATTCAGTTTAATCGGTCCCTTGAGAAGGAGGAAGACGACTACCAGTAGTTTCGGCTCGCCGGGTAGGGTGGGGCATGACGCAACACCGTTCTACAACCGCAAGCTCTACGATGATGTAAAAGCCCAGAAGCCGGAGCCATCAGAGCTTGTTGAAAACCCTGTTCCCGAAGAATTTTTGGACAAGGTCGTCTATGGCGACGCCATCCACGTGCTCAGGAAACTACCAGATAACTGCATTCACTTAATGGTCACATCACCACCTTACAATGTGGGGAAAGAATATGATAGGGACCTGACCCTCGGTGAGTATCTCCAGTTCATCGCTGACGTCATGGATGAGGTTTATAGAGTGTTGGTATGGGGTGGTCGTGCATGTTTTAATGTGGCAAATCTAGGCCGTAAGCCCTACATCCCTCTACACGCATATCTTTCCAACGTGTTTGAGCGTTTAGGCTTCATGATTAGGGGCGAGGTCGTATGGGACAAGGGAGACGCCGTAAGCGGCGCATCAACCGCTTGGGGGTCGTGGCAGTCGGCTGTCAACCCCGTTTTAAGGGACCAGCATGAATACATCATAATTATGTCAAAGGGCACGTTCCGCAGAGAAAGTGTTGGTAAGGAGAGCACTATAACCCGGGAAGAGTTCCTAGAGTTCACCAAGAGCGTGTGGAGGTTCTCACCCGAGTCCGCTAAAAGGGTTGGCCACCCAGCGCCATTCCCCGAGGAATTACCGTACCGCTGCATACAGCTTTACAGTCTTAAGGATGACGTGGTGCTGGACCCATTCGTAGGCTCTGGAACAACATGCGTTGCAGCTCTTAAGACAGGCAGACACTACATCGGAATAGACGTCGATGCGGACTATGTCAACATAGCTGAAAAAAGGCTGGCAGAGCTACAGGTAGATAGGAAAGTAAGTCGCGAGAGTCTTTTCAACAATCCATACCACTCGCTCCAGTATTCGGCTATTAGAGAATCTAATTTTAATGGCTCATAGTTTGTCGAGACGTAGTTCCCCGACTTCACTGCAGTCTCCATCAATTTCTTAACAGCCACAGTAGCAATCCCATAGCCTCTTGGATTGGTGCCTCCACGAGGCATCCACCACATCCTATCCCCCAGATCTCTCCTGACTCTTTTTAGGTCGTCAACATCAAAGACGTATACGGCTAATTCCTTCATTCGCTTGCTATTCTTAACGTATTGGATGCATGAATTTATGCATCCGAGCCCTCTCTATTGATGGAAAACCATCCCACGCTATCTTTATTGGTAAGACACCTTCAGAAGTCTTTAACCTGTAAAATCTTTCCTTATTGCCTATCAATACGCTGAAGTCCCACGACCTCTCCATGTAGGGTGCTGCCGTCACTTGAGCTCATTTTCCAGTACGAGGCGTATGAGGTTCTCCCTCCTAATCCCGACATCAGGAGATTTACTTTCTAAGTATAATAAATCCCAGGCCCGGCCGAGGAATTTCAAAACGTCGAGCCTGCTCTTCAGAAGAGCGATCAGCTCGTCCACAATTATTTCCAAACTCTAGCGATTATATACTTTAAAGTCTGGGCTTTCTGTACAGGTAGATGGTGTGCTTGTTGAACCTCTCCCAGTGTTCGGGCCTCCATCCGGGTATTGGGTAGTCGTGGCAGACGACGCGTGCGGTTGGCTTTAGCTCCTGCTCCAGCTTAGGCCTGAGCCTTCCGAGTAGGTCTTTCGTCAAGTAGAGGGCTACGACGTCTGCGTCGTGGAGAGGCATGCTGAACATGTCTTTCCTAACAACGGTTATTCTGTCGTCGAGACGGAGAGCTCTTACCCTGTTCCGGACGTGAGCCACTAGGCTGGGCCGCAGCTCGCAGCCCACCGCCGAAGCCTTGAATTTTCTGGCAGCGGTTGTTAGAACCCGGCCATCGCCGCATCCTAGGTCGTAGACTTTCTCGCCCTCGTCGAGACCAGCCAGGCTCAGCATCCTTTCCACAACATCAGCTGGTGATGGTACGAACGGAACGAGTTTCTTACCATTCATGGGCATGAATGTGTTGAACGTTCTTTAAGATTTTTCGCCAACTAGGCGTAGTTCATTCGTGGAGGAAGCCTCTCGGCTTGGGCCTGAGATACTCCGGCATCCGCCGCTCGAACGACTCTATCGATTTACTGTACTTTTCGACGGTCAGCTGTATGTCGTCCAGTCCTCTCATCAACCGCTCCTTAATGTGGGGCTCGATGTCGAACTTGACCTCTTCACCGGCGTATGAAACGGTCTGGCTTCCGAGGTCTATTGTTAGGCGGAGGTCTCCCTTCTTGGCTAGGTTCCGAAGCCTAGCCACTTTGTCGTCGGGCAGCTTGACGCAGACGAGGCCGTTTTTGCTTGCGTTGACGTAGAAGATGTCGCCGAAGCTCGATGCTATGACGCACTTGATCCCAAAGTCGGTCAAAGCCCAGACGGCGTTTTCACGGCTGGAGCCTATTCCGAAATTACGGCCAGCGACGAGGATTTCAGCTCCACGGTATTCAGGTCTGTCGAGGACAAAATCGCCCTTCAGCTCGCCGCTCTCACCATAACGCCAGCGGTAGAACAAGTATCTTCCAAGCCCCTTACGCTCGATAACCTTGAGAAACTCGGCTGGAATAATCTGGTCGGTGTCGACGTCGTCCGCCTCGAGCGGAGCAGCCTTCCCCACTATTCGAGCAACAGCCTCAGGCAAGGCGAAAATATCTTAACATCCGTCTATTTAACCGAGAATCCTCGTCTATTGATATTTTTATTAACACGGTTTCCCCCGCTCCTCATTGGCAGGCTCGCCCGTCATAGTCGCCGAGCAGCTGAGTGAGAAGTATGGTGATTACGTTGCTGTTGACCGTGTTTCTTTCAGCGTTTCTGAGGGCGAGGTTTTTTCGCTGCTGGGGCCCAACGGTGCTGGAAAGACAACGACCGTTGAGATGCTCGAGTGTTTTAGGACGCCGACTTCGGGCGCCGCCTACGTAAAAGGCCTCAACATCAGAAACATCTCGGACGTCAAGCAGATTAAGAAGATGATAGGCGTCCTGCCGCAGGAGTTTAACGCAGTCGCCAACCTCACGGTTGCTGAAAACGTGCAGCTGGCTGCCGCTGCAAGAGGAGCCAAGGGCGTCGGACAGATTCTCGACGACCTGGGTGTATGGGAGTACCGGAACAAGATCTTCTCCAAGCTTTCAGGCGGCTTGAAGAGAAGGGTTGGGCTGGCCATGGCTTTGGTGGGCGAGCCCGAGATAGTTTTTCTCGACGAGCCTACGACTGGCCTCGACCCAGAGGATAGGCGCGAGACATGGCTGTATGTCAGGAGGCTGAAGGCTTGTGGGAAGACTGTCGTGCTGACCACGCACTACATGGAGGAGGCGGAGACCTTGAGCGACCATGTCGTGATAATCGTCAAGGGACGGATAGCTGCGCAAGGAAAGGTGAGAGAACTCATAGCGAAGCACCGAGGAAGAACAAAGCTAGTCTTCGAGGGCCTCGACGAGAGGGTTTTAGCTTCGCTGAGAAACAAGGGTTTTGAGGCTGAGCAGACGCCGGAAGGCCGCACCGTTGTGCGCATATCTAACGATTCTGAGATCGTTGAAGTGCTGTCGAATCTCAGGGACATGTTTATTGAGGCTTATCCCGAAATAAGGCAGGCTGGTCTGGAGGATGTCTTCCTGTCCGTCATATGATCGAGGCTTTCTGAGGAGGGGTTGCTGGTGTGAGCTCTCTCACAACCCTGATTAAGCTGCTGTTCAAGACATGGGTCCGGAGTAAAATCAGCATTTTTTCGGCGTAGCCTTTCCAATAATGCTGCTGCTTGTCTTCGGCAGTATATTCGGCGGCCCATCTCCTCCCAACTACCGGCTTTATGCTAGGAACCTCGACGTCGACCAGAACGGAAACCCCATGCCGCTTTCGGATGCATTCGTAAAAGCTCTCAACAGCAGCGTCTTCGAAATCATCCCCCCTCAAGCCCGGCGACCCAACCCCTAAATCCACAGGGTTTGCAGCGGTCAGAATACTCACGGTCCCCGAGGGGTTCACAGGAAGCGTACTCAACATGACCATGGCCAACCGAGTGAACATAATGCAGGACACCATTCTAAGACTCGTTCAAACGGCTGGGGAGCAGATTCCGGAGGAGATGCGAGCCAACATCACGGCGTCGATGCAGCAGATAAACATGTTTAAACAGTCAATAAAGGCTGAGCGAAAGACGCTAATCCTTGAAGGCAGCCCCGACGACGGAGCCCTCCAACCCATAGAAGGCATAATCAACATCATAGCATCCAAGTTTGAGACAGCTCTGCTAAACGCCTCGTCGACGATGGCGATAAAACTCGTCTACAGCGAGGCCAGACAGCTTCGTGCAGTCGATTACTATCTACCCGGATACATAGCGGCGTTCATAATGACCAACGGGTTGATCGGTGTTTCTTCGCTGGTTTCAGACTTCAACCGGCGTGGAGTCGTAAAGCTTCTCGCCTCAACCCCCATCCCGAAGTCTTACTGGATTGTCTCTCTGGTTATCGTTCAAACTTTTGCGGCTTTGCTTTTGACGGCTGTCATGGTCGCAGTCGGGTTTGCTGTGTTCAGGATAACAGCCGTTCCTGACATCTTCAGCCTGACGGTTCTTTTACTGGGAACTTTGGCTTTCACAGGACTCGGCGTGCTGATAGGAGGCGTGGTAAGGGAAGCTGAAGCGGTCACCGCTCTCGGAAACATGCTTTCCCTCCCCATGATGTTTTTATCAGGTGCTTTCTGGCCTTTGGAGATAATGCCCGAGTTTCTTCAGGAGACCGCAAAATACGTGCCACTCTACTATTTCCACGCAGCTTTGAGGGAGACGCTGGTGAAGGGGTCTGTCTCAGCGGCCTTGGCGCCGTCTCTGGTGCTCTTAGCCATGGCGGCCGTAGGCATGTCTCTGGCAATCTTTACGACTAGGTGGCGGGACTTCTAGCTGCTGAACTGTTCAGACAGAGACGGAAGCAGCTTTTCAGCAATAATCCTAACGCCCTCAACCGGGTTCGGCGAGACTGGGTGGCCGAAACATAGATGCGACACCCCGGAACGCAGCAGCGCCATGCATTTCTCCAACACCTCTTCAACCGAGCCGCAGACCGCAAAGCTATCAAGCATCCTAGCCCTAACCTCGTCATCTGCTTCATCCAAGTCGCAAGGCTCGAGACCAGCGGCCCTAAGCATGGGAGAGCCGTCCACGAGGTCGACGACGTATCTTCTAAGCTCTTCGATAAAGCGGTCAATCTCCTCCTGCTTTTCCGAGATGAAGGAGAAAGGTCTTGCGACAAGCTCTTTATCAGCTCCACCAGACTCATCCATCCATCTCCGCATCTCCCTGGCGTAAGCAGGGTTTGCAAGGTTGTCAACCACAATTCCTTTGACGTCGTGCAGAGCAGAGGCCTTGCGGGTCAACAGAGGCCCGCTCGTGCCGACATACACTACGGGTTTGCTTTCCCTAGCCCATTCAATCCTGTCAATCTCCTCGAAGGTCTGTCTCACGGCGTCCGCAACCTCTTGAACCGTAGCCCTTCCAGCTCCCATGTAAGCTCCCCGGGAGATTCCGAGCAAGGCCCCGGGGCTCACGGATTGTAGGTAGGCGAGGAGGCGAGCGTTGACAACCGGGCTGTAGAGCTTCGCCGGAACAGTGACGGGCCCTAGCTTTATTCTTCTGACGTGATGCGCTACAGCTAGAGCGATGCCCCATGCAGGCCTGTAGGGTAGATGCTCGTAGAACTGCAGCGAGTAAAAACCAGCGGCGTCCATCCGTGAAGCAATCTCCAGATAGGTCGCAAGCGATTTATCTCCCTCAACAGCGACGCTTACCTTGACCATCGTAGACAAACATCGCCTCCCTCTAAAAATCCTTGAAGTATGGCGATAGTTCTCGACACCTCATCGGCTCGGGCTTGTCTTGGGATTGTGCTGTGTGTTGTTGCCGGGTTAATGGAGCGGTGTATGGCTTGATGTTGGAGAAGGCTAGGCTGAGGAGGCGTGGCTCAAGTATTTTACGTTGGCGTTGGTTGTGGTTTTTGTGAAGACTAAGCTGGCCTGCACGCTCGGCCCTTCGCTTTCAGCTGCCGAGGACATAGCCAAGGCCATATCTCTGGGCTGCAGGGTTTTTAGGATAAACTTCAGCCACGGCGACCCGGCTTTCTGGAGGAGGCTAGTTGAGGCTGCGAGGGAGGCTGCTGAAAAAGCTGGGTGCAGAATTGTCTTGGTGGGTGATTTGAAGGGCAACTCTGTGAGAGTTGCAGGCCTTGATAAACCGTTGTTTCTCAACGTAGGGGAGACCGTTTCCTTCCACCTTGATTCCGGCGTCAAACTCCCCCATCCCGAGTTCTTCAAAACAGTGGAAATAGGGGACATGCTCGTCACTGACGACGGAAGGGGAATGCTAAAGGTTGTCGGCAGAACGGAATCTTCAATCACGGCCGAGGCCATTCGTCAAGTCGCCTTATCACCCAACAAATCCGTCGTAATCAGAGGTAAGGAAGTGGCATCACAAAATTATCTAGAAGACAGCCGGCAGCAGATTGACTCCGCCATGGAGCTGGGCATGGACTTCTTAGGCTTAAGCTTCGTCAGAAACCCTGAAGACGTTCTCTCAGTCAAATCCTACTTAGAGTCTGCGGGCTCGAAGATAGGGTTGATAGCCAAGGTTGAAACTCCTTCATCGGTTAGGAACATAGAGAGGATAGCCGAGGTTTCCGACGCTGTTTTGATAGCCCGCGGCGACCTTGGGATGCATTTTCAGCTCGAAATAGTTCCTCGGCTGCAGAAGACGATAATAGAGGTTGCGTTCAAAGCCTGCAAACCCGTCATAGTGGCGACGCAGCTTCTCGGCACCATGGTTAACGAGCCTGTTCCGTCGAGAAGCGAGATAGTCGACGTTATGTCATGTGTTGAGGATGGTGTTGATGTTTTAATGCTGACGGCTGAAACGGCTGTGGGCAGGTACCCGCTCGAGTCAATTCAGTGGTTGGCTAACATAGCTGAAACCTATGAAAAAGGCGTCAGGCCCCGTAGAACGCTTCCGCCTGACGCAGAGGTTCTGGACAGGTTCGCATTATCCGTGGTCAACCTCGCCGAGTCTCTGGCCGCTCGGATAGCAATATTCACCATGAACGGAAACATGGCGCGACGGATAGCACGGTTCAAGCCCGTTAGCGGGGTAATCGCAGCAACCCCGAACACCCACGTACTTCCACGCCTCGAATTGATGTGGGGAGTCATGCCGATTGTTGTCGAGGCTCGAAACTACACGGAGGGCCTTGAAAAGCTGGAGCAAACGCTTGAAGAGAGAGGGATAGCCGAAAGCGGCGAGACATTCGTGCTTACCTACGGGCTGGTCGAAGAACCCGTCCACATAGTGAAGATGAAAAAATATCAATAAAACTACTGGGGTGGTGGGGGCGGTGGCGGTGGGCTTCTTCCACGCCTACCCATCACTGCAGCTACTCCTCCGACTGCCGCCGCAACTACTGTGGCTGCGACGAGCAATAGGCGCTGTTGCTCAAGGCTGTTGCTCTTGTCGATTTCCTGTGCCAGCTTGTCTGACAACTGTTTATTGGTGGCTTGGGCTTGCTGGAGCTCACTGTTTGTCTTAGACAGTCTGTCCGTGAGGTCCCTTAAGTCAGACTCAAGCCTGCTCTTCTCCGACTGGATTTGCTGCAGCTGGCCTGATGTTTTAGCCAAGTTTTCATTAAGCGTCTTCACCTCCGTCTTCGAGGCTTCGAGCTCGGAGGCGAGCTTTTCATTCTCCTCGAGTAGTTCGTTGATGCGGTCGATGACGATCTGAGGAGTTTGGAGAACAAAGGAAGCCTCGAGTATTTGCCTGTTGTTGTAGAGCACAACTACATTCCAAAGTCCGAGAGATCGGTTCTCATTAATGGCCAACGACGACCAGACCCAGTATGATGTGAAAACGCCTTGCTGCGTGCTTCTTAACGGGACTTCTATCACCTCACCCTTGGGGCCGACCCATCTGAACAAAAGATCGTACGGGGACTTGATTGATTCGAAAAGGACGTACAGGTATGCCCTGCTGTTAGCGGTTGTGAAGAAGCCGATCTTCTGACCGTCCACAACCACGGTAGCTGGGTTTGTCACCATGTTCCGGCTGTCCACTGCTCCGTAAAATCCATAATCCTTGACTACGACGTCTTGAGAGAACGCAGAAGGGAGCCATAACAAAACCCCCACAAGCACAAGAGCCGTCTGGGCAGAGTATTTCATAAATAATAATATGTATGCGATTATTTAAAGTAAAAATTTTTTATGTCATCTCACTCATTTTTGGGAAGCAACCAAAAATAAGGACAACACCTGTCTTGGTTGTTTTCTAAAGCCCTTTAAGCCTGGGGCCCCGGTCAAGTCAGGGCATCAATCAGTACACGGGCCCTCTTCAGCTACTGGAATTCGTCTCTAGTATCCTGAGACTTTTCCGGTGAATTGCTTTCCTAGCTTGGTTTACTGTCGTGGTTGTGGATGTCTGTGTTATTTTCCTTCCTGCAGGTCTTCGACGCCTCTCTCGGTGATTTTGAAGTATGCTTCGGCTGTCGGCGGGTGGTAGGGGCTGTCTATGATGCGGGCGAGTCGTGTGTTGTTGGCTGCTCTCCGGATGAAGATGCGGTATGTGCTGCTGTGGGCTAGTACGTGGCCTCCGCTGGGTTTGTTGGGGTCGCCGAAGAACTGGTCGGGGTTGGCTTGGACTTGATTGGTCACGACGACGGCTACGTTGTGGACTTGGGCTGTGCGGAGAATCCTGTGAAGCAGGTCGTTCAACCGCTGCTGCCTCTCAGCCAACGTCCCACGCCCCACGTACTCGGCCCTGAAGTGTGAGATGATCGAGTCGACGACGACAAGCCGCGCCTTGTACTTCTCGATGTACCGGCCAAGCTCCTTGACCGTGAGCTGTAGATGACTGGAGTTGTAGACGCTGGCGAATATTACGTTCTCCAGTATCTTCTGCGGGTCGAGGCCACGAGCCTCAGCTATCTGGCTTACTCTCTCAGGCCTGAACGTTGCCTCCGTGTCGATGTAGATGGCCGTGCCCTCAAGCCCTCCCTGCTGGCGTGGAAGCTGCGTCATAACACAAAGCGTGTGGCAGAGCTGGGTTTTGCCGCTGCCGTACTCGCCTATCAGCTCCGTGATAGCCTGCGTCTCCACACCACCGCCCAGCATCGAGTCGATGGCGTTCGACCCCGTGGTAACCCTCTGCATGGCCTTCCTCCTCTCCAAAACCTCCGTGGCCGGGACGAACTCCTTGTCGAGGAAGCCGCTCTCGATGAGCAGAAGCCGCGCCTTGAGACACAGCTCCTCAGCCTTCTCAGAGCTCAGCCCAATCTCCACAAGCTCCCTAGGCGTAGCAGCCGCCAAGTCCAGCACCGACGTTATTCCGGCGGCGTTGAGCTTCTCCTCCGTCGCCTTGCCCACGCCCTCGACGCTCTGAAGGTCGAAGACATCCAGCTCCTTCTCAGCCGCTTTCTTAACCACCATGGCTGTTCGAGCTTCTACCGGTTTGGGAGGTTTATAAAATGTGGCGGCCTCCGTGCGGGGGGGAGGGGGTCAGACAGCCTCCGCCAAAACCAGACGATGTCCCAACGCCCTCTTCAAAGCTTTTGCGATGGAGAAGCAGAGTGGAACGAGGTAGAGCGCTGCTAGGGCGTTGAAAGCCGCCGTGAAGCCTGTTATGAGCGTTGCGACGGCGAGGTCGGAGTCGACCACGTAGCCGGCTGTGGACAGCACTCTTTTGCCGAAAGGCAGGTAGATGGTGGGGAAGAGCAGGTAGTAGAGGGCGAAGGTTATCGGAGCCATGACTCCAGCCCTAGTCAAAACCGCCATGGCTGTTGCGGACGCTGTCTGGGCTTTTCCAAACCTCTTGGAGATTCTCGTGCCCAAGTAGACGCCGAGGAAAGTGGCCAGCACTGCGGTCAGCTTCATAAGCTGCGGGATGGGCGGAGGGGCGAATACTCCTTGGGCGGTTATCACTAGCCCGTACCAGTGGGCGAGGGCTGTTATCAGGCCGTACTTCCATCCGAAGATGATGAACGACAGCAGGTCCGGTATCTCGGCTAGGTCGAAGCGTAGGAACGGCAGAAGCGGGAAAGGTATGCTGGCCGGCGCTAGCCCCATCACGTAGGCCAAGGCCGCGAAAGACGATGCTCCTGCTAGATTTTTCACCTTATTCATATGGATAGGTTGTTTTTTCGGTAGAATATAAGTATGATTTTTCGTGAAAATAGGTTAACTTTTTAGTAAAATTATTTCTTCACTACTATCTCCCTTCCCAGAGAAACAGCCCTATCGAAGACGGCGGGAGACCTCGGAGCAACAACCCTCGAACGCCCCACCTCATAGATAGTGACGAGCCCCGCTTTCTCGAGCGTCTTGACGTGTTTGTATGCTAGGGCATACCTTGTCTTGGTAAGCTTGGCTACAGCCTTGATGTGGAGCGGGCGGTCGCTCGTCGAGACGACTTTCAGCATCTTGAGCCTTAGCGGGTTGCCGAGAGCCGAGAAGACTTCAGACAGCTCTTTCAACGCTTCGTCGTCAACGTCTTCCGCCATGTCAGAACCTAACAGTCAGCGCTTGCATGTAAACCTTTATTGTTTCATCATGCTCCTCAGGACGTACTGGAGTATTCCTCCGTGCCTGTAGTACTCGACCTCTATGCTGGTGTCCAGCCGCGCCGTGGCCCTGAAGACCGTAGTTCCGCCGTTCCTGTCAACCGCCTTGACTGTCAGCTTCTTCTTGGGATGCAGGCCCTCGGCTATGCCTGTTATGCTGTAAACCTCCGACCCGTTCAGCCCAAGCTGGCGCCAGCCCTCTCCCTCCTCAAACTGCATCGGCAGCACGCCCATTCCAACCAAGTTGCTGCGATGAATCCTTTCGAAGCTCTCAGCTATCACCGCCTTCACGCCGAGGAGCATGGTTCCCTTCGCCGCCCAGTCCCTCGAGCTGCCGGCGCCGTACATCTTACCTGCCAGAACAATGAGAGGCGTCTTTTCAGCCATGTATCTCGTGGCGGCGTCGTAGATGGTCGCAACCTCGCCCGTAGGATGGTAGACCGTCCACCAGCCCTCTTTGCCCTCGACGAGATGGTTTTTGAGCCTTATGTTCCCGAACGTTCCCCGGATCATAACCTCGTGGTTGCCTCTCCGGGCTCCGTAGGTGTTGAACTCCTGCGGAGAAACGTTCCTGTCCATCAAGTACCTGCCAGCCGGGCTGGTCGGAGGGATGGCGCCGGCCGGAGATATGTGGTCTGTCGTCACCCTGTCGCCGAGAAGCACCAGCACTCTCGCGTTCACGATGTCTTTGAACGGCGCCGGCTCGAGACTAAGGTTTTCAAAGTACGGAGGCTCCCTTATGTAGGTTGAGGAGCTGTCCCATGCGAAGGCTTGGCCCGGCGGAGGGCTGAGCCTCTCCCACCTCTGCTCACCCTTAAGGATGTCGGCGTACTTCCGGATGAATATCTCGGGGCTGAGGGCTTCTGCGACCGCCTGCTTAATCTCCTCCAGTCTCGGCCAGATGTCCCTCAAGTAGACAGGAGCACCTCCAGAGCCGACGCCTAACGGCTCGTTCAACAAGTCTACGTCGATTCTCCCAGCTAGCCCGTAGGCAACGACGAGCATCGGGGACATCAGGTAGCTAGCCCTTACCAGCGGGTTTATCCTCCCCTCGAAGTTCCTGTTCCCGCTGAGCACGGCCACGGTGTACAGGTTATTGGACCTGATCTCCTTAGCCACTTCTTCCGGCAGAGGCCCGCTGTTGCCTATGCAAGTTGTGCAGCCGTACCCTACCAAGTGGTAGCCAAGCTTTTCGAGGTAAGGCGTCAGCCCAGCCTTCTCCAAGTACTCCACGACTGCGGTCGAGCCGGGGGCTAGGCTTGTTTTGACGTAGGGTTTTCTCGCTAGGCCCTTCTCGACGGCTTTCTTGGCTAGAAGTCCCGCTCCAACCATTACCGACGGGTTGGAGGTGTTGGTGCAGCTGGTTATCGCAGCGATGACAACCGACCCGTGGCTCAGCCCGTCCCCCGAAGCCTCCATCCTCCTAGACACTTGAGCTGTCTGGGTCCTCGGTCCTCCTCCCTCGTAATGCCAGGCCCCTGTATTCTCAGCTTGGACGGCTTGGCCGGCCTGCTTGAGATACTCCTCGATAAGCTGTCTTGTCCTCTTCTTGGCTTCACGCAGGGGAATTCTGTCCTCTGGGTTGGCTGGCCCTGCGATCGACGGCTCCACGGTTGAGAGGTCCAGCTCGACCACGGTTGTGTAGGCGGGGGTCGTCGACGGGTCGAAGAAAAGGCCTTGAAGCTTCGAGTAATGTTCGACTAGCTTGATGTGTTTCTCGCTCCTGCCTGTAAGCCGTAGGTAGTTCAGGGTTTCGTCGTCTACTGGGAAGTAGCCTATTGTTGCGCCGTACTCGGGGGCCATGTTGGCTATTGTGGCTCTGTCGGGCACGCTGAGCTTATACAGGCTGGGGCCGAAGAACTCGACGAACTTGCCGACGACGCCCAGCTTTCTCAGCATCTCGGTGATTGTGAGGACTAGGTCGGTGGCGGTCGTGCCTTCACGCAGCTCCCCCACAAGCTTCACACCTACAACCTCGGGCGTCTGCATGTAGTACGGCTGGCCGAGCATCACCGCCTCAGCCTCGATGCCTCCAACACCCCACCCCACCACGCCCATTCCGTTAACCATCGGCGTGTGGGAGTCTGTGCCCAGCACGGTGTCGGGGAAAGCCGTTAACCCTTCCCCATCCACTCGTGCGTCAACAACCCTTGCCAAGTACTCTAGGTTGACCTGATGAACTATTCCACGGCCCGGCGGCACGACTCTGAAGTTGCTGAAAGCCTGCTGAGCCCATTTGAGGAACATGTACCGCTCCTCGTTCCTCTCAAACTCCCTCTCAAGGTTGAGAACAAAAGCCTCTGGAACACCGAAGTAGTCTACTTGGATGGAGTGGTCTACAACAAGGTCGACGGGGATCGATGGGTTTACTTTGGACGGGTCTCCCCCTGCTCTGGACATCGCTGACCTCATCGCAGCCAAGTCTACCAAGGCGGGGATGCCCGTGAAGTCTTGCAGGAGGACTCTAGTTGGCTTGAAAGGTATTTCACGGCTTCCGCCGTCTCGGTAGGATGCCGCAGCCTTGACGTCTTCGTCAGTTATCAAAACGCCGTCGGCATTCCTCAGCACGTTCTCGACAAGCACTTTGATGCTGTAAGGTAGTTTGCTGAGCTTGAAGACCCCAGCCTCCTCGAGCTTGGCGAGCGAGTAGTAAGCGTAATCCTGTCCCTCCAGCTTGAAGCTGCTAAACACATCCTGCTTCAGCAAACACCATCACTGGTCTCTCCCCTTTCCTACCACTTATTAAACTAGTTCAGCGTGGTTTCTCCTGCTGCTGCTTCTTCATGAGGTCTTCGAGCGTAAAGGTCGCCGGAGCCGTTGATGTTTTGGTCGCAGGCTTCTCCTCAACGACCACTTGCAGCAGGCTTATCTTGAAGAGTTTCTCGAGGCGTTTCACGAGGTCAAGCGGAGGGTTGAACTCGCCCTGCTCGATCTTCTTTATTATCGTCTCCTTGGTTTTGACGAGGTTCGCCAGCTCAGCCTGCGAGAGACCCATCTTCTCCCTCTCCCTCCTCACCACCCGACCCAAGTCGTCGATGTACTCGTACTCTACTTCAACGTCTTTACCAGAACGAGCGGGCTTAGCCATGTGCATTCAGTTGTATCGACAGAGTTTAAGTTTTTCCTAAATCATCAGCTGCTCAGCCATGCAGAGGACTCTCGAGACAACCGTCCAAGCCTCCAGCGGCTTGCGGTGTATCGACACCTTCACATCGGCCATCTCCTCAGTCTCTCTCATAAAGCCTCCGTGTGGAAAACCGCCGACAATCACCAGCGGCCTTCCATCCCTCAGCAAAGACTGAAAACGAACGGGGCTGAAGACCTCGCCCCTCTCCGTCATCAAAACCTTCAGAGAGGGCTGAAGCCTATCGACGAGCTGCTTCAGCGAAGCCCTTTCCAAGCTGAGCAGCCTCGTTCCCAACGACGACACCACCTCGCCTTCTTCGAGCAGCTGTTCGACCAGCCCCTTGAACCTTTCGTAGACTCTCGGCAGCCTTACCGAGGGGTTGACGTGAACGATGAACCCGTCCCGTGTAGCTACGTAGGTCTCTAACAAACCGTTGAGGTTGAGTGGAGACCCCAAGGCCTCCAATAAGCTGAAATGAACTATGTCGGGTCTTCCACGCTTCTCCGCCTCCTGCAGGTTTTTCATCGCCCAGTGGTGGTAGGACCTGTCCAGCAGGATCTTCGACGGGTTTTTGCCAAGCCTCTCGGCGTGCCTCAACACGGCTGGGTGTCTCTGGATCTCGGGGGGCACTATCTCTATGGCTGACTCGGCTAAAACAAGCAGAAGCTTCTCCAACGAGGATAAGCATAAACAAAGGCTGGAATAAACATTTGGAGCTTTGTCAAGGAGGAGTCAGCTGAACCACGTCAGAAAGGCTTTGGAATTCGCGGCCAAGACCTATCACGCCGACCCCGAGAGAGCTAGGAAAGCTGTTAGGCTCGCCATCAAGCTTTGCCAGAAGAACAGGCTCCGGCTTCCCGTGGATCTTAGGAGAAGGTTTTGCAGGAGATGCGCAACCCCCTTTGTGGGACCAACTACTTTCTCGGTCAGGGTTAGGAGTAGGAGGTCTCCGCACGTGGTCGTTTGTTGCCGTGTGTGCGGTCACGTTAGGAGATATTTGATAAAAAAGTGAGAGGTGTTTAGGTTTTCCTTCCCGATGCTCGGCTTATTACTATTGCCGGGCTGCATGCGCCGATGAACAGTGTGGTTAGAACAACCGCGGAGCTGGCGACGGCCATCATCAAGGGGTGGTAGAAGGAAAGGGCAGCGGCAAACAGGCACAGAGCACCGACCAACATTAGTAGCACGTGTCTAACCCTAATCCCCGTCCTGACTTTCAGAAACATCCGCACAGCCATCAGCGGCAGCGATAGGTAGACAACCCCCAACAAGAACGAAGCCGTCAAGCCGGCGACTAGAACCGCCAGCTCCGGGTTGACAGCGGTCAGCGGGGATGCCGTAGCCTGGGACAGGTGAAGAACTCCAAGCAGCGGGTATATGGAGTACTTGACCAACGTCCTGAAGCCTTGGTTAGCGTACTCGGCCTCAGCCACGGCCGGGCTCCAAGAGTAGTAAAACGCGTTGAACACGTCCATGAACGTCCTTCCGGCGAAGGTCTGCAAGACGAAGCCGTCTCTAAACTGTCTAAGCGTTTGAACCGAGGGGTCAAGCTCCGAGCCAAAGGCTGCGGTCGCAATCAAACATCTGGAGGTTAAGCCACCCTGAACAGTAACCGTTTGCAATATGACTGTGGGCTGGACTTGTGTAACTGTGTTGGTTATGGTTTGGGTTGCTGTTTCAACTCTCGTTACAGGAGATTGAACGGTCTGCGTCGTTGTCTGGATGAGTGTCGTGGGCGATGTCTCAACTCTGGTAGTTGTCGCTGTCGTTGCTGTTGAGACAGTTGTGGTCTGTGTCAGTGTGGCGGTTGTTCCCGTGGCTATGGTTGTTGTTGCAGTGGTTGTCTGAGTTGTGGTGGTGGTTTGTCTAACCGTGGTGGTGGAAACTAATCCAACTCTAGCAGTAATCCAAATTCTTGACCAAGCAACCCAGTCTTGGGCAGAAGTTTCGCCAGCCATGGCTATCAAAGCTATCTCGTATGAGTTTCCACGCGTCTCTGGAGGCAGGTCTACGGTGAACTCCCTTACACCGCCAGCATAAGTTATTTCTTGGTTGAGCAACGGTATTATGGTCGGCGGGCTGGATCCCGGGACGACGAGGTTTATTTGCACAGTGGCCCTTCCGGCTGAAGCTCCCTGGCGAAAGCCTACGGCTACTATCAGCCTCGCACCGCTAGCAGGAACATACACTGGGACACGATACCGCCCCTCGATAAGGCCGTTATCAACCCATTTGGGGTGAGTCTCAAGAACCCAGCTATGCACACGCCCGTCGTTGAGAACATCGTTAAGGTGGTATCTCACATGCCCGATTGGGTCTGGGTCGGTTCCGAACGGTATCGTGGTATAGTCAGAGCAAGTTGGCAGAGTACACGTCGCCCAAACGGTTAGCGGGTCGTTGGCTCTAGAAATCAGGTTGTATATGGCTATCTCCTCCTGCGAAAAGACAACGGGTAGAGCAGCGGCTAATGCTATTAAGCATGAAGCTGCGAGAGCTATGTATTTCATAACAATTTGCAGCTTTTCAAACAGTATAAAAATGTTTCGACGGTTGCCGCCGTCCCCCAACTGCTCTTGACGTGGCGGAACCAGTCAGTCTCCTCTGAAACGCCGGTCATGATACTATCCCGGCCAACGACGTGATTAAACCATCCAAAAGCATCCTAAAATACGGATTGATGAGTCGTTATCCAGCTTGACTGACGTCGTTCGAATGGTTGAGCCTGAAAAACTTATCCAGAGAGTAGCGTCTTATCTGAAGAACAACCAGGCGGTTAAGCCGCCCCTGTGGGCCATGTTCGCCAAAACATCGGTGGCGAGGACGGAGCCGCCGCGCAGCCCCGACTGGTGGTTTGTCAGAGCCGCGTCCATGCTGAGAAAGCTCTACGTCAAAGGCCCCCTCGGCGTATCACGCATGAGGAAGTTCTACGGAGGTAGACATCGTGTTGGGATGATGCCTCCGAGGTTTGCGAGAGGCGGGGGTGCGGCTGTGAGGAAGATCATGCAGCAGCTTGAGAAGGCGGGTCTTGTCTCAACCGTTCCGAGAAAGGGGAGGACGCTTACTCCGGCGGGGGTTAAGCTGCTGGAGCAGGCTGCTCGAAGCCTATTGTCGAAGAAATGATTAGGAAAGATATCTGAGGAGGAGGTATACGGCTAGCAGGGCTATGATTAGTAGCGGGGAGGTACCTATGTACAAGCCGTCGAACCTCCATCCAATCAGTAAGAGAGGATTTATCTTATCCACGTCAGCCAGATATCTTGCCACGAACGGCAGCACAAGCAGGGCAAAGCCCAGCAAGATGAGCGTCAAACCCAGCAGCGTAGACCAGCCTGTAAAAACATCCTGCTGCATTCTCATTCCCCTCTGTGTCTGTTGAGTACGGAGATAACCTCCTCGTCGCTGAGCTGCTCAAACCTGTCGTAGAACTGGCCTATTGCGAAGAAGTCGGTAGGCGTCTCCAAGCACACCACTTCGTCGGCTATTCTCTTGAGCTTTTCAACGCTTTCTGGCGGAGCGACCGGTATGGCGACCACGACCCTCTCAGCCCCCTTGCTCCGAGCCATGTGCACCGCAGCCTTCATCGTCAAGCCTGTCGCAAGCCCGTCGTCCACTAACACAACAGTACGTCCCCTGAGGTCCAGCATCGGCCTCCCCATCCTATAGACCTCAGCCCTCCTCCTCGCCTCCCTATTCTCCTCAGAAGCCGTCTGCCTGATGTATTCCTCTGAAGCTCCGACTATCCGTGCTATCTCGTCGTCGATAAAAATCGTTCCATCCTCCGCAACAGCTCCCACAGCCAGCTCCGGCTGGCTGGGAGCACCAATCTTCCGCGAAATCACGACGTCCAGCGGGCAGTTGAGGTATTTCGCCACCTCGAACCCCACCACCACACCTCCCCTGGGTATGGCCAGAACAACGCATTCCCCCTGAACACGCTTCCCCAAGTGTTTAGCCAACCGGCGGCCTGCATCAGCACGGTCGAAGAACAGCAACCCGTCAATAATAACGGGCGGATGTTTTTAGAGGTTTCGCCACAGCAGGCTGAGGAACCAAACCGTCAAAGCCATGAAGACAGCGGCGAGCGAGAATGCGTTGCTCCCCGTGTACAGCAGCGCGGGGAGGCTGCCGCTGTAGCCCTCAAGCTCGACCGAGTAAGGCTTCCCGGTGACGGGGTTTATCATCCTCTCAACAGGAGCGTACGCGTCGGTCAGCAAGGGGTATTCATCCAAGGGCGGGACCACCGTCCAGAGGCTGGTTTTGACCCTTTCAGCCAGCCATCCATCCCTTACACGTTTCACGGCGTCTTCTAGGCTGCATGATGAAGAGACGCAGGCGGCGAGGATGAGGTTTTGAACAGTTCCGCTGGAGTATTCCGAGGCCTTGAAGACATAAAGCCTCTCAAAAACCATTCCAACAGTCTTGTAAGCCGTCCAGAATATTTCAGAGGTGTCGCCCGTAAGGGATGCTATCAGGTTTACGATAAGCACGCCGTCGCTCGACATCCTTTTTTTCACCAGCTCGTAGAACTCAAGCGTCATCAAGTGGAACGGGACGTAGGTCTTTGCGTAGGCGTCGAGCACAACGACGTCGTAAACGGCTTCAACCCTCTGGAGGAACATCCGGCCGTCGTCGACGAAGATTCTGAGCCTATCGGTTTCAGGGACCATGAAAAACTTTTTCGCAGCCTCGACAACGTCTGGATCAAGCTCAACCACATCGACTTGGATTTGTGAATGGGTTTTGACGAAGTATTTAGGCCCTGAAAAACCACCGCCTCCGACGAACAACACCCTTGAAGCGTTTGGGTTGAGGGCTGGGCCGAGCTCGAAGAACCGGGTGTATGCGAACACGAGCCTGTAAGGGTCGTTGACCGAGGTTGCGCTGTGGGGCAGGCCGTTCAAGTACATCGTCAGGATTTCATCCTGCCTCACGACCGCCATGCTGTTGTAGAGGGTTTCCTTGACGTAGATTACTTCTCCGCCCGTGGCCGTGATTGATTGGACGACGAATCCCGCAGGCGTGAAGACCATCAGGAAGAGAGCGACGGTGATGGCTTTGGATGCTTTCGAAAGGTGGAGGGCTGAAACCGCCATGAGCGAAGCCCCTCCGGCTAGAATCACAGTCCTCACATCCAAGTTCGGAAGAAGCACGAACACCGTGAGAAAAGTACCTGCTATGCTTCCAGCGGTTGACAACGAGTAGACGTCGCCCGCCGAAGACCCAACTCTGCTACGCGCCGATGACAGAAGCTTCACGGCGTAGGGGGAAACCATTCCAAGCGGGATGGTTGGAGGCGCAAGCAGAATGGTTGTAGCAAGCAGGGGCCCAGCTCTTTCATCCAGCCCAGCCGCCGCAACACCCTCCAGCACCATGGGGGAGAGGTATGGGATGGAGAACGTCAGAAGACCACCGGTGAAGACGATGGCCTCGAGAGTTTTTATGCTGGAGACCCTGTCAGCCAGCCGGCCGCCGAGCCAGTAGCCCGCCGACAGAGCCGTGAGGACCACTCCGATTAAGCTGCCCCAAACGAAGATGGTGTTTCCGAATATGGGGGCTAGAAGCCTGCTGGAGGCGAGCTCTATGCACATCACGACAGCTCCCGAGAGAACCACGAGAACCGCCAAGCTAAGGTTTTTCAAACCTGTACCGAGGACCGGCGGGGACATAATTAACGTTTATCAACAACCCGAACATCCATCAAGGCCAGAGATGGGAGAGCCATACCTCGACTCTAAAACGTTCTACCAGTGCGTTAAATGCGGGAAGGAGTTTGAGAAGGAGAGGCTTACTAGGCACGCCGAGTCCCAGTGTCCCTTCTGCGGCTACCATGTCATACGGAAGGCTAAATCGCCGACAGCCAAGCTCATCAAAACATCTGAGCTCGGGAGAGACAGCACGCTGGGATTCTTCGAGCGTTGAAACAATACACTGGCCTCTGTTCCTTGCATACATGGATAGTCTGCCTGAACTGCTTAGGGTTAAAGGGTAAAAGCGGCCTTCTGAGCGCTCTGCTGGAATGCTTAGCCCAGAGGCTGCCGCCTATCTCTGGCCCCTAACTCTTCTAGGCTTGTCTATTGTGTCGAGGGTTTTCCTAGGCCCTCTATCCGACCTGTTCTCACCGAGGCTAGGAGGGTTCGTGAGGCTGGGCGGGGTCTTCTCCTCTGCCGCGGGGTTGAGTTTATTGTTGTTCGAGGCCTACAAGTTCGAGCAGACCCTAGGCCTTCTGCTGACGGTGTCGTGCTGTGTCCTGCTGGCAGTGGGCTACAAGCCTCTGAAGATGGTCGTCGTCGGCGACGCGTTGAAGGCCGGCGGCGTTCTGAGGGAAGGCGACTACATAGTCCTCGGAAAGCAGACAGCCAGAGTTTCAGAGGTTGGTGCGACGCACACAGTCTTGACAACCTCTGACCTGAGGAAGGTCCTCGTACCAAACGACGTTTTCCTAGCCGAGAAGCATGTCAATATGACGAGGTCTGGCGCAGGCGTCCTGACTGTGAGGATAAAGGTCAACGGCAGGCAGATAAGCATGGCCGACGCCAAGCTCGTGTTGATGAAGACAGGCACTGACCTAGCCAAGGGCGAGATGGCTCCCAACAGGGCTCCCGAGGTACGTGTGGAGAAGATTGAAGGAGACTTTGCGACGTTGAAGCTTACCATCTACCTGTTGAACCCGGCCAAAGCCGAGTCGCTCGCATCACACATTATGGAGAGGGTCTACCTGAAGCTGGCGGAGGTCGCCAGAGAGGCAGTAATCTAGTCCAGCAGCGGGAACACGTTGTCCAGAATGTACTGAATGAACTGGCCCTCAGACATGCGGGAGAAAGACACGACGACCCCGTTCCTAGTCGCTCCTAGTACGGCGTTGGCTCCCTTGACGGAGAAGACGAGATACCATATCTTGCCATGAGCCAGATACTCTTCATACTTCCCTGTAGATATTAGGGACTTGCCGTACAGGGCGACTTTGTCGACTCCCGGGTAGTCGAGGTTGTCGAAGAAGATGACCTTGGTCGATTCGGGGTTGGCTTCGTGGTGTCTTTGAAGGTTTTCCGGCGGTATCCGGGCCTCCACTATGCTTCTGTAGTTGAGAAAGAGGTGATGCGACAGGAAGCTGGCTACGTAGTTGGCGAAGTGCTTGTTCTGCACAACCGTGAGATAGATCTTGTTGTTCTTTTTCTGGAAGAAGATCGTCGCCTTCACCGTTGCAACAATAGGCGTCAGGCCCTCCCTCCGGTTGACATAGATTACTCTGTCCTTGGAAAACGTGCAGTACAGAGCATCATTCTTAAGGTCAAGGTCCGTCAAATCCGTGACGAGCTCAAACTCCTTGTCTCCATGTTTCTGTGTCTCCGAGACCTTGAAGTCCTTCAGCTTCTCAGCTATCTCCATGAGAGAGGCTTGCTGTTTGAGCTCGAAGATTTTAGCAGATAAGACCAAGCCCTCACCATCCTCTTGTCCGTTGCTCGATGTAGGTTTTAAGATTAAACCGGGGCTTGAACCCGAGATGCTTGAACGCCTTCGAAACGTCGGCTACGCTTTGCTTGATGTCGGCTGGCCTTGAGGGAAGGTGTATGACCTCTATCTTCCGGGACGGTATCGATGCTTGGATGAGTTGGGCTAGCTCGGCCACTGATACACCTTGCCCCGAACCGATGTTGAAGACTTGATGACCGCCTGCGGCGTTGACAACAGCCTTGAATACCGCCTCAGCGACATCATCGACGTGGATGAAGTCCCGCACCTGGCTTCCGTCTCCGAAGACTTTCAAACAGCCTGTTGAGAGGGCGTCTGCGATGAACTGGTCGACCACTCCGTAAACTCCCCTGCCGGGTCTTACTCTCCCGTACACGTTGAATATCCTGAGCACCGTAGTGCAGATATTTTCCTGCTCGCTCAAGCATCTCAGCATCTCCTCGGCGACTAGCTTAGTGTTTCCATAGACGGAGACTGGGCTGGTTGGGCTGGTCTCGCTTAGGAGGTCTCCCCCGCCGTATACTGCGGCTGAGGAGCTGAAGACAATCCTCTCGACGCCCGCCCTTAAGCAGGCTCTAGCCACGTTCTCCACACCCTTGACGTTGACCTCGAAAGCCCGCTTGACATCTCTCTCGCATGCTGGAACGGATGAAACCGCAGCCAGATGGACAACGGCATCGGCGCCGTTCACAAACTCCTCCAACCCTTCCTCGACACTTACGTCGTGCACAAAGACCCTGAGCCTCGGATGAGCCGGCAAGCTCTCCAGCTCGCCGGTCGAGAAGTCGTCAACCACGTCAACGCTGTAGTCTTGCTCAAGAAACTTGACCACAGCTCTTGACCCTATGAACCCCGCTCCGCCGGTCACCACAACCCTACTCAAGACCGTACACCTTCAGGTACCTTGGGAGGACGACGTCCCATGAGTAGTTTTCCAGGAAATGCTGGTATGCGTTTTCGGCGATCCTGCGGGCTAGCGGCCTGTCGTTGAGGATGGTTGAAACCGCCTCCGTGAGGTCGTCGACGTCCCTAGGGTTGACCAGCAGGCCCGTCCGGCCGTCTTGTATGAGCTCCACGTTCCCGCCGACGTTGCTGGCCACGACAGGGGTCTTCAGGGCCATGGCTTCCAGCACTACTGTGCTCAAACCTTCCATCAACGAGGGGAGAACAAGCACATCAGAGCCCTTGATGTACTTTAGAGCGATTCTCCGAGATACTCCACCGGTGAAGACGATGTTCTTAACTTCTTTCGCCTTCTCCCTGAGTCTTCCAGCCTCAGGCCCGTCCCCCACCACTAGGAACGTGGCTCCTGGAATTCTTCGAGCTAGTTCTACCACTGCCTCGACATTCTTCTCCCTCGAAAGACGGCCCACGTAAACAGCCTGAACCTCTCCAACCCTAAAAGCCTCCAAGTCATCCCCCGCAACGTCGACGGCGTTGGGCACGTAAACCACTTCGAGCCCGAGCTTTCTGTAAGCCTTAGCAACTTGACGTGAGACGGTCGTCGAGACGTCAGCCCACCTGACAGACACTCTCTCAGCAAGCGATGCCGCCGCACCCAGCAGGCCTCCGTGCAGAAGACCCACCTGCTCAGCGTAAACGCCGTGGAGTGTTAGGACCCGACGACCAGCATCCGAGAACCTCATCGCCGGAGCGGCTGGGATGTTGTGTGCGTGGACAACCCTCGCACGCATGGAGAAAGACCGTACGGTCGACGACACCATGAACGAAGGGTTCCTGAGACCCTTGAACCTGACTATGGGTGTGTTCTCGGACGACACTGTGCAGACCCGGTAGCCTCTGCCGGCTAGGCGGTTTGCCAACCCCTCGACATGCTGCGCTATCCCTCCCATGCCACGGCTGGTCGGCGAGACCAGCATAACGTCGAACACTTCCCTCAAGCCTGTGATAAACCCACGTCTTAATCTTTAAATCTGCGCAGAGCCCCGAGAGCCTAGGTGATAGTTTTCTGGGCAAGGTGAGGACACGTAAGATAAAGACGCTGGCTAGGGAGATTATGGAGAAGAACTCCGACAAGATAACGATAAGCTTTGAGGAGAACAAGAAGCTGGTGAGGAGCGTTCTGGAGGGGAGGTATTCGAAGAAGCTGTCGAACAGGATAGCTGGGTACCTCGTGGCTTTGAAGAAGCTTGAAATAAAGAAGGCGAAAGCCGCTGCGGATGCTGCGGCCTTGGCCGAGACATCACCACCGGAGTCTCAGAGCTAGCATCGAGCGGGTAGGATGTCGCGGGCTAGAACACTTCAGTGAAAGGCTGGAGTGGCTGTGTTGCGGGCGTGGTTGGAGGTCTCCGTCATGGACATCGTGGCTCATAGTTTAAAGCAAGCTCCGGCGACAGGTACGAGGGATGGGTGTTAGGCTGGGCGACATAATCCCCGATTCAGCGGTCGAGAAGACTTCGCTGAAGGGGCTGTCCGGGAAAACGATAGCTCTCGACGCCTACAACATCCTATACCAGTTCATCGCAACCATCCGAGGACCGGACGGCAGGGCTTTGATGGACAGGCGTGGAAGAGTGACGAGCCACCTCAGCGGCCTGTTCTTCAGGACGTTGAACTTTTTGCAGGAAAACGTCAAGCCTGTCTACGTCTTCGACGGAAGGCCGCCGGAGATGAAGAGGATGACCGTGGAGAAGAGAGCTGTGGCTAGGAGGACGGCTGGACAGCTCTACGAGGAGGCGTTGGAAGCGGGCGACGTGGAGGCGGCTAGGCGTTATGCTCAGCGTGCGGCCAGCCTCGAGAGATACATGGTTGAAAGCTCGGTGGACCTTCTAAAAGCTATGGGGGTTCCCTACGTCATGGCTCCGGCGGAGGGCGAGGCTCAGGCAGCTTTCATGGCGGCCAAGGGGGTCGTGTACGCCTCAGGCTCGCAAGACATGGATTCGCTGCTGTTCGGCTCTCCTAGGCTAGTGAGAAACCTGTCCGTCGTTGGGCGACGAAAGCTACCCCGAAGGAACGAGTACGTAGTGGTCGAGCCTGAGATAATCCATCTGGACAAGCTTCTCACCAGCCTTGGCATCAGCAGAGACCAGCTCATCGACATCGGGCTTCTAGTCGGCACAGACTACTCGCCTCCGGTCAAAGGAGTCGGCCCTAAAACAGCCCTTAAAATCATCAAGGAGCACGGCTCCCTCGAGAAAGCTCTGGAAGCTGACGCTGTGGTAGTTGACTTTGACCACGCTGCTGTAAAAAAACTTTTCCAACAACCCTCGGTCACAGAGGATTACAGGATCGAGTTCCGTGAAATCTCCGACGACGGTGTGATAAGCCTTCTGGTCGATGAGTTTGATTTTTCGAGGGAAAGGGTGGGAAAGGCTCTGGAGGAGCTTAGACAATCAAAAACCAAGAAGTCGACTAGCCTAGACGAGTTTTTCAGCTGACGTTCTCCACAAGCTCGACGACCTTCCTCTCCTCGTCGAGGCTGGAAACCCGCACCTTGCCATGAATCTCGAGCTTCATCAAAGCATGCAGAACCTCCTGAAGAGACGCCTTCGGCTCCTGCCTCTTCAAGTCGTCGTACAAGCTCTGCAGCATCACCTTCCCACCGGCTTTTCTCAGAACCTCTAAAACCCTCGCATGGCTTATCAATCGCTTCATCCAATCATCATCAAGGGTTTCTCAGAGGACCTGAGGATGTCGCCGACCCTCTCATACTCACGCATCATTTGCGGTGAGATGCTCGGCTTGACGGAGAGCAGCGCTTCCTCAAAATCCCTTCTGTACACCTTTTCAGTATCCTTGTCGCGCCGCAAAGCTGCTAGGGCGGCTTCCCTGCAGAGCGACTCTATGTCAGCTCCAGAGAACCCTTCGCAACGGCTGGCCAGCATCTCGATGTTGACGTCGTCGGCTAGAGGCATCTTCCTCGTGTAGATGTAGAATATCTCGGCCCTTGCCTTCTCGTCGGGCGGCGGGATGAGCACCAGCCTGTCAAACCTGCCTGGCCTCAGTAGGGCTGGGTCGAGTAGGTCTGGTCTGTTAGTAGCACCTATCACGACTATGTCGTTAAGCTCCTCGATGCCGTCGATCTCGGCCAAAAGCTGGCTGGCCACTCTGTTGGTCACGCCAGAGCTATCCTCCATCACGTCCTTCCGGGGAGCTATCGCCTCTATCTCGTCAAAGAAAACCACCGCCGGAGCAGCCTGCCTAGCCTTCCTGAAGATCTCCCTAATCGCCTTCTCAGACTCGCCCACCCATTTAGAGAATACTTCAGGCCCCTTGACCGTTATGAAGTTGGCCTCGCTTTCTGTGGCGATTGCCTTGGCTAGCAGGGTTTTGCCGCAGCCCGGAGGACCGTAGAGAAGAACTCCACGGGGCGGCTTGATGCCGAGCTTCTCAAACTTCTCCGGATACTTCAACGGCCATTCAATCATCTCGATGAGCTTCTGCTTCACCGTCTCCAAACCACCTATGTCCTCCCACCTAACCGTCGGAGTCTCCACCTCAACCTCCCTCAAAGCACTGGGCGTAATCTCCTTGTAGGCGTCTATGAAGTCCTTCATCGTCACCTCTAGGTTGCTGAGTATCTCGGGAGATATTCTCTCACCCGAGAAGTCTATGTTTGGAAGGATTCGCCTGATGGCTTTCATGGCTGCTTCACGGCAGAGGGCGGCTAGGTCTGCGCCCGTGTAGCCACGGGTCATCTCGCCGAGCTTCTCGACTGATATGTCCTTGGCTAAGGGCATACCACGGGTGTGAATCGTAAGAATCTCCACACGGCCTCTCTTGTCGGGTATGCCTATCTCTATCTCTCTGTCGAACCTTCCAGGCCTCCTAAGAGCTGGGTCAAGTGCGTTGGGCCTGTTGGTGGCGCCTATGACTATTACCGACCCTCTTCCCTCCAGCCCGTCCATCAAGGCCAGCAGCTGGGCGACGACTCGTTTCTCAACCTCTCCAGTCACCTCGCTTCGCTTCGGAGCTATTGCGTCTATTTCGTCGATGAATATTATGCTGGGAGCCTCCTCCTCAGCTTTCCTAAAGATGTCTCTGAGCCGGGCCTCGGTTTCTCCGTAGTACTTGTTCATTATCTCGGGGCCGTTGATGAGTATAAAGTTGGCCTCGGCCTCCGTAGCCACAGCCTTGGCCAGCAGGGTTTTGCCGCAGCCCGGAGGACCGTAGAGAAGAACGCCTTTCGGCGGGTCTATGCCAAGCTTCTGGAAAAGCTCGGGGAAACGCAGCGGCAGCTCGATCATCTCCCTCACCCTTTGGATCTGCTCCTGCAGCCCGCCTATGTCTTCGTACGTGATGCTCGTCCTCAGAGCCTTCTCCTGCATCGCTCTGCTCTGAATTATGAGCTTGGTCTTCGGGGTTATCTTCGCTATTCCAGAAGGCCTGAGCTGCACGACTGCGAACGTGAAGAGGTTTCCGAAGAAGAGGACGGGGATGATGTTGCGGTGGACAACTGGATACTCTATAAGCCGGCTCTTCACCAGCTTGGTGAAGTTTTCGTCGGCCTTGATGGATGTGTTGTAGGGAGCTAGCACGACTACCTGCGCCTCCTTGACGTTCGCCTTCCGAACTATCACGTAGTCGTTGAGCGACACCCCGGCGTTGTTCCTGATGTGGCCGTCTATACGAATAGTATCCCGATCTTTTTCATCTTCGACGTATCCGAGCCAGACCGTCGCTGCAGTAAGCTTCTTCCCTCTTATCTCGATAATATCGCCTGTGGAAAGCCCTGACTCAGCTCCCACGTTGCGGTCTATACGAGCAATGCCGTAGCCGACATCACGCTGCTTTGCTTCTGCAACCCGAAGCCGCAGCTCTTTAACACTCATCTAGAAGAAAAACTTTCAGACGTATAATTTAAATGATAACGGTTCACAAAACACATTCCAACCGTTAAAAAAGCCATTTACGGAGCCTGCTGTATCCAAATTCCTCTTTTTCCCTCCTCCCGTCGGGGGTTCGAAGGATACCTCGGGGCCGGGTGATGCGAAGTTTCCAACGCCTTTTGCGGCTTAGCCGTCGCCGACTTTCCGTCAAACACGGCTTCGAGTGGGAACAAACATTTACCTGGGTGAGTTTTCACACCTACCAGCAGCTAGAGGTTCATGAAGCCCGTCGAGAATTTGTCACGCCGGTCGATGACCGCTATGTGGTGTTTAGGAAGGTTTCGATGGAGTTCCACGGTTGTGGCTAGCCATCCGAACCCGCCTCAAAACAGCCACTTCTAACGTCATACTCATCCATCTCTTCTAATAGCTTAAATATTGTCGTGGTGTTTGTGGCGTGAATTTGCTGGACGTAGAGACTGTTCGATGGGACGACAGACGTCGTGAAGTTGTTCTGCTTGATCAACGTGTTTTACCCATGCGTGTAAGGTTCGTGCGCTGCAGAACCGTTAACCAAGTTGCTGAATCGATTAAAAACATGACCGTGAGAGGCGCTCCAGCCATCGGCGTTGCCGCTGCTTTTGGGATGGCGGTGGCGGCTCTAAGGTCGCAGGCCAAGACACGTGATACTCTGTTGAAGGACCTTGAAAAAGCACGACAGCTTCTTGCGTCAACACGGCCGACAGCCGTAAACCTGTTCTGGGCCCTAGACCGGATGATGGTCAAGGCACAGACCAGCGGCGGCAATCCCGATACAATCTCCGACGAACTATTGCGGGAAGCTAAGAGAATACTCGACGAAGACGTCCAGATGAATAAAACAATCGGCAGGTATGGTTCAGACTTGATAGAAGATGGTGCGAGAGTCTTGACCCACTGTAATGCTGGGGCTCTTGCGACCGCCGGGTACGGTACTGCTTTGGGCGTTGTTAGGTCTGCTTTTGAGCAGGGCAAGAAGGTGATGGTTTACGCCAGCGAGACGAGGCCACGGCTCCAGGGAGCGAAGTTGACTGCCTTCGAGCTGAAGATGTTGGGCATTCCAGTCGTGGTCATCCCCGACACGGCTGTTGCGTTCCTGATGTCGAAGAAGATGGTTGACTGCGTGGTGGTCGGTGCAGACAGGGTTTTGGCTAAGACAGGCCATGTGATAAACAAGATAGGCACTCTCTCAGCGGCCGTAAACGCCAAACACTTCAACATACCGTTCTACGTTGCAGCACCCCTCTCAACGGTCGACCTGTTCAAGTCGGTCGATGAGGTAGTCATCGAGGAACGGTCTGAGGACGAGGTACACTACGTAGGAAGAACAAGGATTACTCCCGTAGGGGTTAGAGCTTTGAACTACGCCTTCGACATCACGCCGCCCGAGCTAGTCACGGCTGTGATAACTGAAAGAGGTGTTTTCAGGCCTGACGAGTTGGAGAAGTTTCTAACCGGCTAGTCCTGCGAACAGCTCTATCAAGAGTATGAGCAGGACTGCCGCAAAACCGATGCTCACCATCCTTATCCCCGACTTGAGTACGTCTGTCTTCGAAAACCTGCCCATCATCAACCCCAGCGTGAAGAGCAGTCCGAGACCTATCAGGGTTGAGATGTGTGGGGCGATGGGCCTGAGGTCTCCGTAGTAGATGCTGGCTATGTAGGGTGAGAGGATGGTGAGGGATAGTATGAAGGTTGAGAGTCCTCCTACCAGCGATGCGACCACGGTTCCAACGGTTCCAGCTCTGCCGATTACCGTGTCGCTGACATCCCGCAGCAACGAGGCTTGAAGCTCCTTGATAAGCCGCTTCGTCTCGGCGCTCTCGGTCAAGTAGATGCCTGAAACGCCTGAAACCAGCATGGCGACGGACATTCCCAGGCCTGCGAACACGACGGTCGTAGCCTGCGTCGAGGGGGCCAGCGAAGCCCCCAGCGTGAGACCTACCATAGCCAGAATTCCGTCGAAAGAGTTGCTGAAGAAATACCTCCTAACCGCCCCGCTCTTACCCGAGTAAGACAGCACGAGGCCCAGCCTTTTCTTAAAATCCTTTAACGATGTCCACAACATCTCGGCCTACAGCAGCATAGGCTGGTGATAGGCATCTTAAAAAGAATCCCGTGCAACATATATAAGCATCATGCAGCGGATAAGACTTCGTCTGTTCACGGTCGTGGCTCTCGCCGCAGGCCTATACTTGACAGTCTACGCCTTATCGCAGCTAGGTCTGCTGCCTTTCAACGCTGAACGCATGGTCTACGTCTTGATCGTCGTCTTCGCCGGAGTTTCCATCGTCAGGCTGGTAAGCTCCTACACAGTAAGAACTTTCAAGCCGCTCGTGGGACAGCAGGCCGTAGGCGTCTCGCTGACGATCCAGCTGTTGGGATACATCGCAGTAGCCGCCTTCGTGCTGGGCTCCCTAGGGGTACCGCCTGAAACGGCGCTGGCGGGAGGTACTTTGACAGGGCTCGTCATAGGCCTCGCAGGCCAGACAACTCTGTCCAACATAATCGCTGGGATAATCATCCTTGTCTCGAGGCCTTTCAAGATAGGAGACCGTGTGGGCGTCATCACAAGCTCGATCCCCTACCAGTGGGCCTTCCTCCCCGGCTACAAGTTCTTCTCAAGGGACTACGTCGTCCCGGCCTACACAGGCGTTGTCGAGAACATGAGCCTTATGTACACGACTTTGGTGACAGACGACGGGCTGGTGGTCAAGATACCAAACAACCTGATCCTTGCCAACTCAGCGATCGCCAACTACTCCGAGGTTAGCGAAAGGATGCGGAAGCTCCGGTACGAGTTTCCTCTGGACTTCGGCCCCGAGGAGGTCGTTGCCAAGGTTAGGAGCCAGCTGGCCGCTTTCCAGGAAGTGAAGGAGGTTTACCTCGAGGAACAGAGCGACAAAACCCACTACATAGTGGCCGTCGTCTTTGACGCTCCGCTCAACACATGGAGGGATGTGAAGTCGAAGATTTTGACAGCCGTCATCGAGGTTCACCGTGCTATGAGGGCCTCCAGCACCCAGAACAGTTTATAAATGGCATCGATGCAGGTTGCAGCGGTATGAAGGCTAAGAACTACAGGAGGCCCGAGGGCATGACGTACGCTAGGAACGAGTACATCCACGGCCCTCCGCCCTCCAAGATAACAAAGTACACGGCAGGCGTTTACCGAAACGACTACACCCACGAGCTTCTCCTAATTCCGGAGACAGACCTGCAGATAAGAGACGTAGCCATCGAGTCGGCCAGGATAGCCGTCAACAAGGTCTTGACCGAGAAGCTCAACGACAAGTTTTACCTTGAGGTCAAGGCTCACCCCCACCACGTTCTGCGTGAGAACAAGATGATCTTCGGAGCTCACGCCGACAGGCTTCAGGAAGGAATGCGGCGGGCTTTCGGTAAGCCGGTAGGGAGGGCTGCAAGGGTCGAGGCTGGAGACCCTGTTCTCAGGCTGCTTGTTTACGGCGAAGGCTTGGCGGCGGCCCGTGAGGCTCTGGAGCTGGCTGGCAAGAAGCTCCCCAAGAAATACTACATAGTCGAGCATCAGCTGGCTCAGAGTGCCTAGCTTGGAGGATTTCGCCAGAGCCCATGTGGACGGCGCAGCTAGAGGAAACCCAGGGCCAGCCGGGTTAGGCGTGGTTTTCGAGGCCGGCGGCAGGGTCGAGAAGTATGGCGAGTATCTGGGCCGTATGACGAACAACCAAGCCGAGTACCATGCCTTGATCAAGGCGCTGGAGATTGCTCTCACCCGAGGCGTGAGACGGCTGAAAGTGTTTACAGACAGCCAGCTCTTGGCCAAACAGGTTAACGAAGAGTATAAGGTTAGGAGTCCTGGGCTTAAGCCTCTCCACGCGAAGGTTGTCGACCTAACCTCCAGGCTGGAGATGTTTGAGATAAAATATGTGGGTAGGAGGGAGAACGCCGAGGCCGACAGGCTGGCGAACGAGGCTATAGACCGTGCTATGGGGAGACCGTGATGACGGCCTTCTGCTCAGCCTGCTTCTTGGACGCCTCCCTCATCTTCTTGAGCCACATCTCGTATTCTGCGTCGGACGTGCAGTGGCACATGGCTAACAGGGTTCATGCTTGAATTTAAGCAGTACGTATGAACGCCTTAATAACGTGGATGCCTTGTTTGCCCGAGATGGGCAGGTCTTACAGAATCACTGGCTTGAGGAAAGCTATTGCCGACAGGCTGGGCTACAGCCTCCGAAACTCCCTACCGGTTGCGTTGATGACCGACTACGACGCCTCAAGGCTCATCGCCCTGTACAACAACTACAAACAAACACGTGGAAAAGAAAGCCCCAGCATCACGTCGATAATCATCAAGGCTGTCGGCGACATACTCCCCAAGCATCCAGCCATAAACTCCGTCGTGGAAGGCGACCAAGTCACTGAAGTGGATGAAGTGAACATAGCCGTGGCCGTCGAGACCCCCCGAGGGCTCTACGCTCCTACCATAAAGAACGTTGAAAGGAGGACTTTATTCGAGGTTGAGGAAGAGCTGCGTCGTCTGTCGGCGAGGGCGATCGAGGGCTCTATAACGATGAACGAGCTTGCGGGCCACAGCTTCACCGTCTCGAACCTTGGCCACCTCGACGTGCTGTACTTCACACCAATAATCAACCCTCCCGACGCATGCATCCTAGGCGTCGGAGCAGTGAGAAGTGAAGGGACGTATCCCAAAGGCCACCTGACGCTGGTCTTCGACCACAGAGTGGTGGACGGAGCTCCTGCGGCGGAGTTTCTGAGGGAAGTCAAGCAGAAGCTGGAGAGCCTCGGCTAGCATGTTTTTATTGTTGACGTAGGGGTTCGAGGCCGTGGTAAGGTACGTTGCGGTGCTCGCCAGCCACAGCGCCCTCGACGTTCTGGACGGAGCTAGAGACGAGGGTTTTAGGACAGCGGCCCTAGCCAAGAAAGGACGTGAAACAGCCTACCGGGAGTTTCCAGTCGTTGACGACTTGCTCGTTTTAGACGACTACGTCGAAATAGCTTCCGAAAAGGTGCAGGAGTGGTTGAGAAGCCTTGACTCGGTCTTCGTCCCCAACAGGAGCTTCGCAGTCTACGTGGGCTACGACCTTATCGAGAGAAAGTTCTACGTGCCGGTCTTCGGCAACAAGCGGCTCCTCCGCTGGGAGGAGAGGGCTGGCGAGTCAAGCTACTACAAGCTTCTGGACGAGGCTGGAGTTCCGAGGCCGAGGACTTACAGCATGGAGGACTTCGAGGGCCCCGTGATAGTCAAGCTGCCAGAGTCCGCCAGACGTGCCGAAAGAGCTTTCTTCATAGCCGCAGACGTGAACGACTTGAGGAGAAAGCTCCAAAACATGCAGAGACAAGGATTAGTTGACGACTCCTCACTCGAACAGGTTTCCGTCGAGCAACTCGTCCTCGGAGCTCACTTCAACGCAAACTTCTTCAACAGCGTTGTCAGAAACCGCCTCGAGCTCCACAGCATCGACCGGCGGATCCAGTCAAGCCTAGACGGAGTCTACAGGCTTCCAGCAGCCGACCAGCTCAGCATAAACCCAGCAGTAAGCTACATAGAGGTAGGGCACGAGCCTGCGACTCTGAGGGAGAGCCTTCTTGAGAAAGTCTTCAAAGCGGGCAGGAGGTTTGCCCAAGCCTGCGAACGCCTCGTCCCTCCCGGAGTGATAGGCCCCTTCACCCTCCAGTTCATCGTCACACCAGACCTCGATATTGTTGTTTACGATGTTGCTTTGAGGATTGGAGGTGGGACGAACGTCTACCTCGGGCTGGGCGGTCAGTACAGCAAGCTCTACCATGGAAGGCCTTTGAGCATGGGTAGGCGTATGGCCGTTGAGGTGAGGGAGGCATGGGAGACCGGGCAGCTGTCGAGGGCTACGACATGAACATCGTGAAACATTACAACACGGGGAGGCTGACGATAGCCACGGTGGCGAGCCACAGCTGCCTGCAGATTCTCAGAGCCGCCAAGAAGGAAGGGTTTAGGACAACCGCTGTCGCCACAGCCAAGACAGCCCCGTTCTACAGCAGGTTCACGTTCATCGACAAACTAATCACCGCTGAGCCGGAGGATATGGAGCAGCTTGCTCCACAGCTTTTCGAGGACAACGTCGTGTTCATCCCTCACGGCAGCTTCGTAGAGTACTGCGGCCCCGAAAAAGCAGAGGCGTTCAACGTCCCTTTCTTCGGAACAAGAGGCTTGATCCGGGTCGAGGCCAGCCAAGCCCTCAAGATGAGGCTGATAAAGGACGCAGGACTGCCGACGCCCGAAGAATACAGCTCGCCCGACACAGTCAAGCCGCCCGTGATAGTCAAGTTTGACGGCGCTAAGGGTGGGCGGGGCTACTTCATGGCAAGAGACGCTGAGACTCTAAAGGAGAAACTCAGCCAAGTTAGAGGTGGATACGTAATCCAGCAGTACTTAGTCGGGGTTCCGGCCTACATCCACTACTTCGCATCTCCCTTAAAGAAAAGAGTCGAGCTGTTCGGAGCAGACATAAGGTACGAGTCGAACATAGACGGCAGAGTTCTCGGGCTTGCGGAGCCGTCTTTCACTGTTGTCGGCAACAGGCCTGTAGTGCTTCGCGAATCGCTTCTACCCACTTTGACGGCCTACGGCGAAGCCTTCGCAGAAACAGTCGAGGAAAAGCTAGGGCAAAGAATGATAGGGCCCTTCTGCCTCGAGACCATCATAGACGACAACATGCAGGTGTGGGTTTTTGAGTTCTCTGGGAGGATCGTTGCCGGAACGAATGTTTACATGGGCGTCGGCAGTCCCTACTCCACGCTCTACTTCGAAAAACCGATGGACATGGGTGAGAGAATCGCATACGAGCTAAAGGAGGCCGCGGAAAGAAACCTCCTAGAGCTAGTCACTACCTAACCTGGGACTCGACGAACTTAAACTTCTTACCCCGCTCAGTCTCGATACGGTCCACCACTTTGACGTTATACCTCAGTCCTTTGAACAACAACGCTGACCTTCTTTCAACCTCGGCTACAACTTTCTCGACGTCGCCGTCGACCATGATTAAAACATCCACCGTATAGTCGGTTTTCTGCAGAACCTTGTACCTTTTGAGACCCGGAACGTCTTGAATCGTCTGCATAACTGCGTAGGGCGAGATGTGGCCTCCTCCGGGAATCTTCAAAGTGTCGACTACTCGTCCCTCCACGTTTTTCAGCAGGGGCAGCCCGCGGCCGCATGGGCATTCATCATCCAGCGGTGTGGCGATGTCTCCCAGCATGTAGCGTATTATCGGCGTTGCATGTCTGAAAAGGCTGGTGGCAACGACCTCTCCTCGCTCTCCAGCTGAAACCTCCTCGCCGTCCTTTAGGAATTCCAGAACGACAGAGTCGATGTTGATGTGGTAGGCTGTTCTGTCGGGGCACTCCCAAGCAAGCCCTCCCACCGGCGCCACTTCAACACAACCATACCCGTCATAAACCTCCGCCCCGAAAAAGTCCTGCACCATCTTGCGTGTATGGCTGTCGAGAACCTCTCCAGCAGACACAGCTATTCTGAAATAAAGCCTCACATCCTTGGTTTCACATGCTTCACGCAAAGACCTGAAATAAGTCGGGTAGGCCACGAGAACGTCCACTCCGTTCTTGAGAAAATCGATGTGTTTTTCAACGTCCTCAGCCAGAGACAGCCGAGCGACTCGACGCCTCCTAATACCACCCCACAAGCCTGCAACATCAGCCACGTTCTCCGTGTAAACCTTCTCGGGAGAGCCGCTGACCACTCTCGCTATCTTGTGCCATGGCCTGACGCCGTAGGACCACATACGTCTTAGATACATGCCTTCTAGGTATGCGGCTGTAGCTGGGTCGTCGAGAACCGCAACAGGAACGCCCGATGTCCCTGAAGTGGTTTTCTTTACGCATTTCCTCAAGTCGATTCCCGTAGCCGCCCTCTCCTCCAGAGGCACGCTGCGGAGATGCTCCTTTGTCAGGATGGGGAGGGTCTTTATGTCCTTGGTTGTCTCAACCCTAGGAGGGTTAGGACCGTACAGCTTCCTGTAGAACAACGTGCTACCGTAAGCATGACGAACCATCGCCCTCAACTTCTCAGCCTGGATGGACATCAACTCGCTCCTGCTCAGCCACTGGCTTCTGCTGAGCCAGCGCCAGTTCTTAAGAACCTGAAGCATCATCTCTTTCTCTCGAACAAGGCTCCATAGTTTAAATCTTGTTATCCTTCTTGGTCTCTTATGCTTTTAGCTGCGATGGCAGCGGTCTTGGCGGCCCTCGTAGTTGTCATGGCGGTTTTGTTCTTCTACAGAGACCCTGACCGGAATGTTTTGAGAGCTGGCGGAGTACTTCTTGCGCCGTCAGATGGAGTGGTCGTCTCTGTCAGACGGTACGCTTCGTCTAGAGCGCCCGTACTCAGCAAGGACGGCAGGAGCTTTTCGGTGGAGGAGTTTACCAATACAACTCTCCTCGGGTCTGACGGCACGATCATCTCCATAGCCATCTCACCTCTCGACGTTCACACAGTGCGTTCACCCGCCGACTCAAAGGTTGTCCATCTATCACGAATCAGGGGCGGGCTGAAATGGATGAAATATCCGGATTTCGAGTACACCAACGAGAGGGTGAGCATGGTTCTCGAGACCCCTCACGGCCCGGTGGGGTTGGTGATTGTCGCCGCTCCAATAACCTCGTCCGTTAAAACCCTCGTCGGGGAAGAGGACTTCGTGGCCGCTGGCGGCCGTGTTGCAAGGATCAGGCTAGGATCGCTGGCGTCAGTCTTGATTCCAGACACCTCCCGGCTGAGGCCTGCGGTGTACTGCGGCGACAGAGTATTGGCTGGGGTTTCCATACTGGCCAGGCCGGTTGACGAGCATTCCTCCAAACCGCTTGGAGAGTGCTGGCTTGAGAAACGGTCGAAGCCTTCGGAACGGCTTTTCCTGCTGCCGCTTCTAGCATACGCAACCCTCGTCAACCTTGTTTCCATCCTAGGACGCTTGTTTGCAAGACTGTTGAAGTAGGCCTTTAAGCTTTAAAAGCGCTCAATCGCTTGATGTAAATGGCTTGGCTGTTTGGAACAACTTGAAGCTTGAACAGATAGGCATCGTGGCTAGCCCGGCTTACGAGTCGGAGGCGATGTGCATCCTTCAGGAGGGCAAGGAGGCGGAGGTGACGACTGAGATGCTTGTTCTCATCGACAACAGGAACGGGAACAAAATCCTAGCAATATGCAGGTCGGGCACGGGCAGCAACGACTCGTTGAAAACAAACTACTACAACCCCGGCGTGGCCTACGCCAAGAGCGGTAAAGGCCCCAGCACCGCCAAGGAGTTCTACGGCTTCAGGCTTGTCGTGGTGGGAGACGTCTCCGACGGCGTGATTAAGCAGAACAGGATGATAATAGCTCCAGCCTCCCCTGTCTACAGGTTCGAGGAGGGCTTCAACCCCATGCAGTTGTTCGGCAGAAGCAGTCAAACCGTCGGATACTACGCCACGGGAAAGCCTCACTGGAAGATCCCTGTCCTCGTCGAGTACGTACCCCACCACATAGGCGTCTTCGGCGTGACTGGGTCGGGGAAGTCCTACTTAACACGGCATCAGATAATTCCGCTGCTCCGTGAAGCAGGCTACGACGTAATGATCTTCGACTGGAAGGGAAGCGACTACGCACCCTACTACGAGAAAGTCGTCAACATGGGAGACATAGAGCTGGACGACCAGTCTGTTTTGTCTTACCTAGCTCAGGCCCTCAACTTTTTCGGAGGCGGGAGCATGGGGCAGAGGCTGGTCAACTACTTGGAGGAAGTTGTTTCTGAAGGCGACTGGCGTGGAGCCTCGGCCGAAGAGACGAAGAGGAAGCTGTTGAGCAAAATGCTCGAGGTCATAGAGAGAGACAACGCCGAAGCCAGCAGCAAGCGTTGGAGAGACATCTACTCGCAGAAAGCATCGAGGTACTTCGACAAGCTAAAGGTCGAGGAGCTACATCCCGTGATGGGCAGGACGACAGCTCAGCAGCTCGTTGACATGCTTAGGCAGAGCCATGTTCTTGTGGTAGACCAGAGCTTTGGGTCGAAGGAGCAGAAGCTCAGCATCTTCCTGTCGGTGGCAAGGTATTTGCGGATGCTGATGGAGGAGAAGAACAAGCTCCGGATAGCTCTTGTCGTCGACGAGGCCCCCCAGTACTGTCCTTGGAGTCCGAGGGGGTTGGAGGAGGAAACAACAGGGGAGATAATTGGGATAGCTGCTCTGGGTAGGTCGTATAAGCTGTCCATAGTGTTGGTGGCTCAGGGTATTGCGGGGGAGATAGGCATCAACGCAGCTGTGAGGCGAAATCTTAACACTCTGTTCATAGGGCGGATACATCCGCTAGACGCCCAAGAGGCTGAGAAATTCTTCGCAACATCCCTTGTCAACGCTTCAAACCTTCTAAGGCTTCCCGAGGGGCAGTTCTACTTGATAGGCAAGATGAACCCCTCCCCCGTCCCGCTGCTGATGACGTTCGACATCCCGGAGGACGAGAGGGTTGGAGCCTCCCGCTGAAGAGCTGCCTGACTTCCTTAAGATCCCCAAGCCTCTGCAGGAGAAGTTTTTCTCAGCCGTGAATGAGGAGGTCAACCATCTCCTGAGTAGGATTGACGACCTCTCTGGATTGGCTGAGGAGGTTAGAGCGGAGGTCGGGGCTGGAATCAGGGCTTTCAAAGTCGACGATGCGTGGAGGATGCTTTACGTAGGCGTGGTGGATGGCTCGGATGTTCCGGCTGTGGACGACAGGATTGGTCTCAGATACGGGCTGTATGCTGTAGCATACAAGTTGTTCAAGGGTCTCGAACCCGTGGAGGACGGCGAAGGGTTCTTCGGAGACAGGCTTTCGGGGAAGATCAGCTTCCACAGGGACAGCTTCCTCAAGATCCTAGACCTTGCCACAACCTACTACGAAAGGCTGACGGCTGTCCATCTGCTTAAAAGGGAGAACCCGGACTTGTTGATTGTCGACGGCAGCTTCTTCGGGTACAGGGCTGGCTGCAGCATGGTCAAGCTCGAGCCTCTTGGCTGGAGAGACACTCTATCGGACACCGTGTTCGACACAGTCTACGACTTGATCAGGAGGATAAACGAGTTGACGATGGAGTTGCTCGGGTCGGGGAGGGTTTTGGGCGTTGTCAAGCGTGTGCCGACGATGGCGATAGACGGGTATCTCTGCTATTTGAAAGGGCTGGACAAGGGCGTCGAGTTGTCTGACAGGTCTATCCTGAGCGTTCTGCTGCGGCGTGGCGAGGTGTTTGACTACCAAGCGGTTTTCGGGCAGGATGTTAGGTATGATGTGTACAGCTGGTTCAGGCAGACTGCGCGGGACAAGTCGCTCAGCAAGAAGAGCCGTGAGGAGGTTTTGAGTAAGGCGGAGCAGCGGGTAAAGGTCCAGCTCGTCGCAGACCTCACTGAGTGGAGCCGTGAAACAGGCGGCCGATGGGAGACCTACGAGAAAAGCCCTGTTGTGGCCGCTGCACGAAACACGCGGCGAATGTTTCTCAAAACAGCCGAAGACATTCCACCTGTATGCGTCGAGCTTCCCGCGAACATGTCTGAGGAGCTTGCTGAGAAAGCGGTTTCATACGTCTTCGCCACAGCAAACCCGGCCACAGGCCTTCCCCTGCCGCTCGACCTCGTCGACGAGCTCGTCTCCCTGCCTAGGGGTATTGGGAAGGAGTTCATAAACGAGATAGAGGCTGAGATGCTCCGCAGGGGTGTGAGTAAGGACAGCCTTCTGGCGGTTTTCAGCCGGTACAACCCTCAGAAGGACGAGCCGTAGGCTAGGGTGTAGCCGGTCTTGCTGGAAGTGGTCGGCAGCGTTCTGTTGCTACTTGTTTCCACAGTTGTGTTCGTGAACGGGGTTGAAGCTCTAGCAGGCCGTCTGGGGCTCACCAGGTTTGCGGCTGGGGCGCTTCTAGCAGCTGTTTTAACAGCTCTTCCAGAGACGGTGATAACGCTGCTCTCACCACTCTATCAAACTCGCCAAGCTGAGCTGGTTGGAATGGGGAGCGTTCTGGCAGCTCCTTCGATAACTCTTCTCATCGGAGCACCAGTCGTCGCCTTGTTCTGGAGGCGTCCAAACATCAGCAAGGGTGTCGCTAAAAACTACGTATACTTCCTACTCTTCATGTCTACGGCCTTACTTCTGTCCCAGCTCAGCCTAGGCCCCTACAAGTATCTCTACGGTCTTGTTTTTCTATCCGCTTACGTATACATGGCTCATTCGATCTATGTCGAGGAGGGGGAGGGTTTTGAGGCTGCGGGGATTTCTGTGTTTGAAAAAATTTTCGGTTTTAGAAACACGGGGCTCGTCGGGCTGCAGGTGGGTTTGTCGGCGGTTGGGCTGACCGTCGGGGCAGACGTGTTCATCGAGGTCGTATCATCGTCGGCAAGCCCTCTCGCCAACACATTACTCATCTCTCCTCTAGCCACTTGTTTGCAGGAGGTTTTGTTGGCGTCCTACTGGATGCTGAGGCAGAAGGCCGACATATCCATAAGCCTTCTGTCGGGCGAGAACCTCATCCAGTCAACCTTCGTGGCCGGGGTAGGCATGGTCTTCACCGACTGGAGCCTGCCGACGACCTCCCTGAGTGTTTTGACCGTTTACGCAGCAGCCGCAGCCGTGCTCTCCCTGACCGCTTACCTCAACAAGTTCAAGCTAGGCGGAGTTGTCATGAGTCTATACCCAGCCTACGTGCTGGCGTCGTTAGCGGTTTCCGCTTAGCTTGACACGCTCTATGGCTTTCATGACGATGCTGTGAAGCTGCTTTCCGTCTATCCTGCCACGGTACTTCTTCATCAAATCACCCATAAGCCTGTTAGCTAGACGTGGGTCGTTCAAGTCTGATGAGCTGCTGACAACCATCTCCATCACCTCAGCTTCAACATCCTCGTGCGAAACTGTGCCGAGACCGAGCTGTCGAACAGCATCCTCAACCGTGGACGCAGGGTTGCCGCAAAGCCATCTCAACACGTCGGGCAATGCCTCCTTCGAAAAACCTCCACCAGCCAAAGCTCTGAAAACTTCCACAAGCCTTTCATCGGTTAGGTTTGCGACGTATGCTCCCTCACGGGCTAGGCTCGTAATGGTTTCTGTGAGTGTTGAAGCCACGACGCTGGCAGGCAGCCCGAGACTGTCGACTATTTGTATGAAGAGGTCCTCCCTCTCGCTGTCGATAAGCCCTTCGACGAGCTGGCGGCTCAGACCATACTTGGCTGAAAGCCTGCGGGCGGTTTCTTCCAGCGTCTCTGGTAGGCTTCTCCGGAGCTTCTCCAAGAGATTCTCGCTGACCGGGACCGGAGGTATGTCTGTCTCCGGATACATTCGTGCAGCCCCAGGCCTGGGTCTCATGTAGACAGTCAACCCGTCGGGCCTAGCTGCTCTAGTCTCTCCCGGAACGCCTTTGACCGCCTCGCAGGCCCTCTCGTAAACAGCCTGAAGAGCTTCCGCGGCTCTACCAGGCTCGTCGACAACCATCACCACGGCATCCATCTCACCAGCATCCATCAGCCTCTTCAGGGAAGCCACCTCCTCAGCTGAGATCCCGTAGCCGGGCAGCTCGTCGGTGTGCAGTATGCCGTCCACGTCGGCCCAAGCCTTGGCGTGGCCCGCCAGCTCCGCACCCAGCCTGACTCCGTTAGCGGTTTCCTTCGAAAGAAGGCCGGCGAACATCGGCAGCTTGATAGCCAAGACCCTGCCTCCTCTCTCAAGCCTAGACTTCAGCAACTTAGACTTGGTCTCCTTGAAGACTTCTGTCGCATCGACGTAAGTATACGGCGGCAGCGTCATGCTTCCAAGCCTCCCTCTAAGCTCTCTGGCAATCTCCAAGAGATGGAGCTGACGCAGCACCTCGTTCTCAACCACGGGAGCTATTAGCTCAAGCTCCTGCACTCCCTTAATCTCGGTCAAGGCACCACCAGCTATCGAGACGTTCAAGTCCTGCCGGACGGTGCCCAGCCCACGCTTAACCTTCCTCGTCGCCCTCAAAACATTACCGACAGCTCTAGCGACTTTGACAGCCTCAGAAGGGGAGGATATGACGGGGGCCGTTGAGACCTCGATAAGCGGTATGCCCAGCCTTGACAGGTCGTACTCGACGAAGCCTGGGCCGGCTGAGACTATTCTCGCAGCATCCTCCTCTAGCGTGATGGTCTGTATCGGTATCTCCTTACCGTCAACCACTAGGCCTCCGCCCAGCGCAACGACGCAGGTCCTCTGGAAGCCTGAGGTGTTGGAGCCGTCTATAACGATCTTCCTCATCACGTGGATTTCGTCGACGGGTGTTGCGTTGAACAGCAGAGCTACGGTGAGGGCGGTTTCGACGGCTTCGGGGTTGAGTGGGTGTGGAGGCTCTTCATCCATCTCGACTAGGCACGTGTTGTATGGGTTGACGTGGTAGATTATCTTCCTGCGTTTCTTCGACTCGAAGAGTGCTGCTGGGTCTACTGCTCCAAGCTCGCTCTGCGCCTCTCTCAGAAACCGGGTGATTTTGATAGCTTCGCCGGTCTCCTTCGGCTCGGTTGAGCAGCTGCAGAAGAGCTTGTGGCGCGTGTCTAGCTGGCGGTGCACTTCGACGCCGACCTTGAGGCCAAGCTCCCTGTAGTCCATTCCAAACTCCACTGCCTTCATCCATCTTAATAACTGTCAAGCAGTTTACGCCGAGGCTGCGTCCTACCCCCAATCTCTCCGCATAGGTTGGTGAGCATCAGCTCACGCACCTGCTCCGGTTGAGCGTTCTCGCCCAGCCTAGCCAGAACCCACATCAGCTTGACCAGAGCAGTTTCAGCCACCATGTCGTCGAGCGGGACCACGCCAGCCCTCAGCAAGTCCCGGCCGTTGTCGTAGACGTTCATGTTAACCCTGCCGTGCCTGCACTGACTTGTCATGCCGACGAACAGCCCTGAATCGTTGAACTGCTTCAACAACGGTATGAAAGACGAGGCGACGTGGCCGAGACCCGTGCCCTCGAGGATGACGCCCCGCAGGTTCAGCCTCTCCACGACGACGGCCAGAGCCTCCGGCTTCATGCCCGGGTAGAACTTGACCAGCATGGCTCGGTCGTCGAACTTGGGCTGGTATTCGTAGCCTTCCCCGTTTCGTCTATGGTATTGGCTGGTGAGCATCTTCAGGCCGTCGGCTGTCTTGACGGCTAGCGGGTTGTCGTTAACGGACTGGAATGCATCCCGGCTGCTTGTATGCGTTTTGACGACCCTTGTGCCTCGGTGTATGTGGATGATGTCGTCTGAGTGCCAGCCATGCATACAGACAACCACCTCGCCGAACGGGGCCCTGGAAGCAACCTCAACCGCAGTGATGAGGTTTGTTGCTGCGTCGCTCGAAGGCCTGTCTGAAGACCTCTGGGCCCCGACCAGGACTACTGGTATGGGTGTTTTCCGGAGGGCGAAGCTTAGGGCGGCGGCTGTGTAGCCCATCGTGTCCGTCCCGTGAGCTATCACAACACCATCGAATCCCGCCCGTATTAGTTGGTCAACACGGCTGGCCATCTCTGTCCAGTGGCTTGGCGTGAGGTTCTCGCTGTAAACCTGCATGAGTATCTCGGCTGAGATGTTGGCGACTTCAGCTATCTCTGGCACGATGCTGGCAAGGTCTGCCGCTGAGAGGGCTGGCCTTACGCCTCCGGTTCTGTAATCTATCCTGCTTGCAATTGTTCCACCCGTGCTGATTATCGAGACGCGTGGCAGGCTTTCTTTCGGGGATGGTGGCGGTGGAGGGTTGAACGCCGGCGGCCTCACCTCGGAAAGCTTCACAACCCTCGTCGCCTCATCTACTCTGACGCCTATGTTGTATCCGTTGGCCATCTTCAGAACTATCACCCCCGGCTGGCCATATTCGTACCGTGCCATCAGAAAACCACGAAAAACCAGACCCCCTCGACCAACCTCAACCTCCTCCCCCAAGCTTGCACCGGCCTCACGCAACAACCGGGCGGCAAGTCCAACGTATCCAAGGTACTCGTCCATGCCTGTAAACAGGCCGGAGCATTACGTAAAATGCGTTTCGCTAAGCTTCTCTGATCTTCTGGACGAGCCTGACCAGCTCTTGAGCGACAGGGCTTTCGGGGTTGAGCGTTATCATGTTGACGGCGTTGAGCCTCTTCTGGTAGACGATGCCTGCACGCTCGAGGTTGTTGACCACTATGGCTACAGTGGACGGGGCTACGCCTGTTGCTCGTGCTATGTACCGTAGGCTGAAAGCCTTGCCGGGGTTGTCTAGGAGGAACTGGAGCACGGTTGCATGAGCCTTCGAAGCGAAGACCTTGTCCAGCCTCATCCATCCTCAGTCGCTCACGACAGTGCCCGCATCGAGCCCGAGCAACGCTCTCTTCACAGACTCGACGTTCATACCGTTCACGTAGTAGATAGGTATCCGGGTCCTCAACACCATCGCCAGACCAACCATGTCGATGACTTGGTACTCGCCAGCCTTCTGCGAAATACGGCTGGCCAGCTCGGCTAGCTGTTCAAAGCTCATACGCCTGATTATCTCGGCATTCATGCTCTTTTTCGGGTCCTCCGAATAGATGCCGTCAACATCAGTCGCGACGACCAGCCTGTCCGCACCGACCACGGAGGCCGCCAAAACGCTCACAGCCATCGTCGACTGGCCGGGCTGAAGACCGCCAGCCACGACTAAACGCCCACCGTCCGCCAAAAGCCTGATCTCCTCAACGGTTTCAGGGATTCGCTGGAAAGCCTTCACCCCCAACGACCTTGCGAACAGGAATGCGTTAATGCGTGTAGACATTATGGCTGCTATGTCGCAAGAGGCCTCGTCCAGACCCAGCTGTCGCGCCGTTTCGATGTATTTTCTCGCAGGCATGCCTCCTCCTACGACTATGACCCAGCGCCCTCCGTCGTAAGTCTCTTCCAGCATCGAGCTGTACTTCTTCATCAAGGAGGTGTTGGTTTTTTCTCCGAAGAGAACATGACCCCCAAGCTTAAGCACTACGTTCACAAGCCATCATCCCTTCCAGCGACCATGCTTCCTAACTCTCTCGTCTTCTGGTTATAAACTTAACAAGCTCGACGGCCGAGAAGAGCAAGGCTCCGCCACCAAGTATCCATGCTAGGTCGTCTATGGTCGGGGGTTGGAGACGAATTATCTGAGGCCCACCCGGTATGGTCATGATGGCAGTTATCAGAGCTATCTCCCAAAGGATTGCTAACACGAGCCACTTGTGCGGCAATACCTTAAAGATGTTGTAGGTGAGGGAGCGGCAGTTGAGGGCTAGCAGAAGCTCGTTGACGATGAACATGAAGAAGAGCCTCGACCTCGCCTGCTCAACACCCTCAGCCAAAGCCGTAGCGTAGCCGAGCAGGTAGATGGGACTAGCCACAACCACCACGGTTATCAGGAACTTCATCACTTCTTGGCTGAAGACCGGTTCATTCCTCGGGACGGGTTTTCGCTTCATTATGTCTGGGTCGGCTGGGCTGAAGCCGAGAGCTATCGCAGGCAAGCCGTCGGTCGCAAGGTTGATGTAGAGTATGTGGACTGGGAGTAGGGGGAGAGCTTCTTCACCCTGAAGCCCGAAAAGCCTCGACACAACTAGGACAACGACTGTTATGACTATTATCTCCACGAGGTTGGCCTCCAGAAGGTAGGCTAGATATTTCTTGACGTTGCCGTAAATCCACCTGCCAAGCTCCACGGCCTTGACGATCGTTGCAAAGTTGTCGTCAGCCAGAATCATGTCAGAGGACTCCTTGGCCACGTCCGTGCCGGTTATGCCTGTTGCAATTCCTATGTCGGCTTTTTTCAAGGCTGGAGCGTCGTTCACACCGTCGCCCGTCATGGCGACCACGTATCCTTTCCTCCGCCAAGCCTCGACGATGCGCAGCTTATGGATGGGAGATATCCTAGCATAAACGACGACCTTCTCAACAATCTTTTCAAACTCCTCCTCAGACATCTGGTCGAGCTCTATGCCTGTCAGAACCATGTCGCCCTCCCTGTATATGCCAACCTCCTTAGCTACAGCGAGAGCCGTGAGCTTGTGGTCTCCCGTCAGCATCACCGTCTTTATGCCTGCTGAATGAGCCTTCTGAACGGCCTCTACTGCGTCGGGCCTCGGCGGGTCCATCATTCCTACAAGCCCGAGGATCGTAAAGCCTTCCTCAAGTTTTTCATCCACCGCATCGACCTCTCGGTAGGCGAACGCCAGAACACGCAGGGCGTTGCGAGCCATCTCCTCAGCTGCGGCGTACATTCTCCTCATGTGTTCCTCCGTGATCGACGAGGTGCTGCCATGAACGAGGATCTTCGAGCACCGAGCCATCACCACCTCGAGAGCACCCTTCATAAAGGCAATTGTTTTGTTCTCAGGCGTTCTGTGGACTGTTGTCATCATCTTCCTCTCCGAAGTGAAGGGTATCTCGTATATGCGTGGATGCGTACGACGTATGTCAGCAACATCGAGGCCCAGCTCCTCAGTCATCACTACAAGCGCTCCCTCCGTGGGGTCGCCCTGAAAGACGTACCGGCCTGCCTCTTTAGAGATCGATGCGTCGTTGCACAGCACAGCGGCTTGGAGGAGCAGCTGAAAAGCAGGGGTAGGGTCTTCGAAAGACTTGACGTCGAAAACCTCGCCATCCACATAAATCTTCCTGACAGTCATCTGGTTCATCGTCAGCGTACCCGTCTTGTCGAAGCATATCACCTGAGTCGACCCGAGCGTCTCGACAGCCGGCATCCTCCTGACCAAGGCGTTCCTCTTAGCCATGATGCCCATCCCTATGGCTAGCGTTGCCGTGACTATTCCAGGCAAGGCCTCAGGCACGACCGCCACCGCCAAGGCTACGGCAAACAACATTACTTCCACCAAGAAACCCAGAGACAGATGGCCGGCCAAGACTTCGCTAACAAGCTCAGCCATTATTATGGTTGCGATTATCACGGCCGCCAACACGGCGAACCTCTTCCCCACCTCGTTCATCCTAACCTCGAGAGGGGTTTTTTCCTCCTCAACGCTTGCAGCGGCTTTTGCTATCTTTCCAAACTCTGTCAAACTACCTGTTGCAACCACGACACCACGGCCTCTTCCGTAGGTTGCGGTCGTCCCGGCGAAGGCCATGTTCAAACGGTCGCCTATGGCTGTCTCCCTTGGGACGGGGTGAGTTGTTTTAGAGACGGGGGTCGACTCGCCTGTGAGAGGAGACTCATCAAGTTGGAGGTTCACGGCCTCTATGAGCCTAAGGTCTGCTGGAACCTTCGACCCAGCAGTTAGGACCACCACGTCGCCCGGCACAACCTCCTTCACAGCGACCTCCTTTTCCACACCGTCCCTGATGACTGAGGTCGTTGGAGTGAGCATTTTCTTCAGCGTTTCGAGGGTTTTCTCAGCACGGTACTCCTGCACGAAGCCGACGACGGCGACGAAGAAGACTATGACCCCTATCACGACCGAGTCCACCAGCTCGCCCAGCAAGCTAGATATCACCAGCGCAGCCAGCAGAATGCCCACTAGTATGTTGGCGAACTGTTTGAGGAAGATCCTCAGGGCCGAGGGCCTGGGGGTGGGCTCGAGCAGGTTGGGGCCATACTTCGACAGACGTGCGCTAGCCTCCTCAGAGGAAAGACCTCGCACAGGGTCTGTTGCCATCAGGGAGATGGTTTCTTCAACGGTTAAGGCGTGCCAGGGACGTGGCTCGGACATCGATAGTCGTCCGTCTACGACGTTTTAACCGGTCTTTAATACATATCGCCCCCACCCGCCTAGATAAACCTATTTTACCTACGGTGTAAAGGGTTTGACGGGCTGGCTTGTCAACCGCTGCACAGCTCTGCTAGCGTTTGTTTTGCCGGGGTGTTCTATGTTGAACTCGGTGAAAAAGGATTCTGTCTCTCTGTACAGGTTCCGGCGCCTTCTGGAGTCAATCGAGAAGCTGGAGGGCAGGGGGACCGAGCTGGTCACCCTCTACATACCTCCAGACAAGTCGGTCTCGGAGGTCATAAACTATCTACGTCAGGAGTACGCTACAGCCTCAAACATCAAGTCGAAGCAGACCCGTAAAAACGTCCAAGACGCCATAGAGAGCGCCATCCAGAGGCTTAAGCTTTTCGACAACCCTGGCCCGACGGGCCTTGTCGTGTTCAGCGGAGCCGTTCCCCAGAACGGCGGGCTTACCAGCAAGATTGAGGTGTACCACATCATTCCGCCTGAGCCGATCACCACTTTCCTGTACCGCTGCGACAGCAGGTTTCACGTCGAAGGGCTGAAGGACCTGCTGAAGGAGAAAGCTGTGTACGGTGTCCTGGTTATCGACAACGAGGAGGCGGCCGTGGCCGTAGTCAAGGGCCGCAGCATCTCCCAGCTCAAGACCTACACCTCGGGCGTTCCCGGCAAGCATCACGCAGGAGGCCAGTCGGCGAGAAGGTTTGAAAGGCTTAGGGAGATGACGCTTAACGAATTCTACAAGCGAGTGGCGGAGAAAGCCAACGAGCTCTTCCTCCAGTACCCTGAGATGAAGGGGATTATCTTGGCCGGACCGGGGCCTACCAAGGATATCTTCGCTCAAGGCGAATATCTACACTACACGCTTCGCAACAAAATCCACGTAGTGGACACCTCGTATTCAGGTGAGAGCGGGGTTCGGGAGGCTGTGGCGAAGTCGGCGGACTTTCTCCGTGAGCTGAGGCTGGTTGAAGAGCAGATGCTCATCCAGAAGCTGATGAATGAAGCCACTAGGCCGGAAGGGCTTGCGGTCTACGGCGAGGAGCAGGTTCTCGAAGCTCTCCGTAAGAACATGCTCGACCTTCTCATAGTCTCCGAAGACCTCGACAGAGTCGAGGTTATGATACAGTGCCAAAACTGTGGGTATCAAGAAACAACCATACTAGACCAGGACCAGATACAGTCGGAGGTTCCTAAGAAGCTTGCAGAGAAATGCCCCAGATGCTTGAACCAGAGCCTTGCGCTCAAGCAGACGACGCTGATGCTCGACAAGCTTATCTCGGAGGCTGAGAAGATGAACGTAAAAGTTGAGCTTGTGTCGTCGGAGCATGAGGAGGGTGAAATGTTCATGAAAGCCTTCAAAGGTGTTGCAGGCTTTCTCAGACATAGGGGTGGGTATTAGATGCTCGAGGAGAACTACCTGCGGTCAGCTCCGGAAAGGGTTAGGATCAAGCTGGTTCATGTCAGGAACGCTAGACCTGACGTGGTTTTGTCGAACAGCGAAGTTGAAGGCTTGCTAGAGGCTTTCGTGGAAAGCAGGCGGAGGGCTTCGACGGAGTTCTACCCCGTGCAGTTCGAGGCTCTGAACCCAACGCCAGTGGTGGCTGTAGTGGATGCCGAGAAGCTGAAACGCCTAAACAAGCTGATCAAGCAGAGGACTGGAAGAGAACTCTACGACGCAGCGGCAGTCATCGAAGTCGACGGCGAGAAATACATCATAGCAGTTGAGCATCACTGCGGCTGACACTCCGCAGCAGATGAACGATGGACTTGATGCCTTCGAGGCTTAGGCCGTCGACACCAAGGTATCCAAGGCCTTTACGTGCGTCAACGCACCCCGCATCCACTAAAACCTTCATCACGTCGCCGATCTTGTCGACGACCAAGTCGAGCATCGACTCCTGCATCAAAGCCATCGTGCCGTAAACACCTAGGTCTGAGAAAGACGATACTACGAGAACGTCGCATCCTGTGTTCGACGCTATTCCTCCTCCGCACCTACATCTGCAAACACCGCCGTACTCGACGTGTTTCTGCACAGCATCCATTACTAGACCCATACCAACCTCGTTCCCTCCGTCGCCAAACGCAACCAACGGAACTTTATTCCACCGCAGCCATTCAAGAAGCTTGTCGAGAGGGGCGTGCAGGCTCGACACATCCTCGCCAACTGCGTTGTGGTAAACGTTGAGCTTGTTGGCGGCAGGCCTCTCGATAGCCACGGAGAGGTCGGGAGACTCCTCTTCGACAAAGTTGGTAAAAACACGCCTCGAAAGTTCCGAGTCAGCCGGAAGCCCGATGACCCGGGAGTGCTTGACGTCGGCAGCTTGCAAACCCTTCTGCAAAACACGCTCAAACCCCTTGTCAGTGGCTATTACTGACTCGACGCCGAGTACTTTCTCGAGGCACGTGGCTAGAAGCGTCGCCGAGACGGGGCCGTCGGTCTCCAAGGCTGCGTTGAACCGGCGGATCCTGAAACCCGTGGCCAGCAGAGGCTTGCTGGAACGAGCCAGCTTCTCGGCAGCCATCAAGCATAATGAACCTCCGAGCTTCTCCTGTGCAGCTTGATGTAGATGCTTGACGACTCCTCGCATGTTATAGTCCGTGGAGACCACCAACTCCACCAAGCCAGCAGTGTCCAAAGCCCGGCTAAACCCAAGCGACGAGTAAGTTAAGATGTTTTCTACGCAACGTTTAATGCCTGACAGCCGAGACCTCAACCCGGAGTGTTCACGGTCTACGCGGGGATAGACCTTTTCAACGGTCGTGTGGCAAGGCTTTGGAAGGGAGACCCGGCGAAGGCAACCTACTACCCTTACGGCCCGTCCCACTACGCCAGACGATGGCTGAGCGAGGGAGCGGATGCCCTACACGTGGTAGACCTCAACGCGGCCCTCGAACTGGGCGACAACACGGAAGTCATAACCAGCTTCGTGAAAAGCCTCAACGCATTCGTTCAAGTGGGCGGAGGAGTCCGGAGCCTAGCGAGGGCCACGGCCCTGAGAGATGCTGGAGCGTCGAGGATCATCGTCTCGAGCCTTTACTTCACGAGAAGGGAGGAGGCTCTGAAGGTTCTTGACATTCTTGGAGCCGAGCACCTCGCCCTGTCGCTGGACTGCCGTGAGGACTTTGTTGTGGTTCGAGGATGGAGTGTGAAGACGGAGACGAGGCTGGCGGAGGCCGTGGATGCGGCTCTGTCCGACGGCTTCAGACACATCGTTCTGACCGACACTTCGAGGGACGGAACGCTCCAAGGAGTGAACTCTAAGCTTGTACATGCGGTTGAAAAGAGCCACCGCAGCCACATAACCTACGCCGGCGGCGTGTCCTCCGTCGACGACGTCCTAGCTCTCCGCCGCCTCGGATACGAGGGAGCCATACTGGGCAAAGCCCTCTACGAAGAAACACTCAGCCTCGAAAGGGTCAGAAACGCCCTCGAGCCGACGCTACACTAAATAAACCCCGCCCGGGCTGTTTACCCGAAGTGCTGGCCAAGAGAATAATCCCATGCCTAGACGTCGACGCGGGCAGAGTGGTCAAGGGAAGGAGGTTCGTTAACCTCATGGATGCAGGAGACCCGGCGGAGCTGGCTGCAAAGTACTCGGAGGAGGGAGCTGATGAGCTTGTCTTCCTCGACATCACCGCATCAGCCCAGAAGAGAGAGATACTTGTGAGGGTCGTCAGAGACGTTGCCAGCGTCATAAACATCCCGTTCACAGTAGGCGGAGGCATAAGAAGCTTGGAGGACGCCGACCTAGTCCTCAGAAACGGCGCAGACAAAATCTCCGTCAACACCTCCGCAGTCAACAACCCGCAGCTGATAAAACGGCTGGCTGAGACCTACGGATCCCAGTGCGTCGTCGTCGCAGTAGACGCCAAGTCTAACCCGGAGATGCCATCGGGCTACGAGGTCTACGTCTACGGCGGCCGGTCTGCGACGGGGTTGGACGCTGTCGACTGGGCTGGGAAGGCTGCGGAGCTGGGGGCTGGCGAGATACTGCTGACGTCCATCGACATGGACGGAACACGGCAGGGCTACGACGTCAACCTCACCAGGCTGGTGGCCGGCTCGTTAGATGTTCCCGTGATAGCGAGCGGTGGAGCTGGAGGCCCCGAGCACTTCTACGCCGTGCTTACCGAGGGAAGGGCCGACGCAGCGCTCGCGGCTGGGATCTTCCACTACGGCAGGCACAGCATCGAAGAAGTTAAAAGGTATCTCGCTGAGAGAGGCGTTGCGGTGAGGTTTTGAGGATTGAGGAGCTGAGGTTTAAGGACGAGCAAGGCCTAGTGCCCGTGGTTGTGCAGGACGCCGATACGAGAGAGGTTTTGATGCTCGCCTACGCCAACCAGCAGGCATTGCGTTTGACGATGGAGACGGGTAGGGCTCACTTTTGGAGCAGGTCTAGGCAAAGGCTGTGGCTGAAGGGTGAGGAGTCGGGCAACTATCAAGACGTAGTCGAGGTGAGGGCTGACTGCGACGGGGACGCCGTCCTCTACTTAGTCCATCCCAAGGGCCCCGCATGCCACACGGGAGCGAAAACCTGCTTCCACAACACGCTCAAACCCTGACGATGCTCCGAAAGTTTTGGAGAATCTTCAACCCCGTCGATGAAGACTTCTCGGGGTGGAACTGCGTCCCGTAAACGTTCCCCGACCCGATCACCGACGGAAACTCCACACCGTAGGACGTCCTAGCCAACACCAAGCCAGAGTCCTCGGGCGAAGGGTAGTAGGTGTGGTTAAAGTAAACCCACTCATGCCCGACGCCTTCCAGAAGCGTGCTCGAGCCTGTTTTCCATATCCTGTTCCAGCCCATGTGAGGCTTCTTCACACCCTCAGGCAGGGAGACAACACGCCCCCTTAACAGAGAAAGCCCTTTCCCAGGGCCCTCCTCGCTCTCCTCGAACAAAATCTGCATGCCCAAGCATATTCCCAAGACGGGAATCCCAGACCTCATCACGTCGACGAGCTCACCACGGTAGGAGGAGATGTCTTCGGCGGCGGCTTGAAAGCTGCCCACTCCGGGCAAGACTAGGCAGTCGACTCCGCCGTGGAGCTTCCTTCCAACCTCGACGTCGAACCCAAGCCCCTTGAAAGCCTTCTCGACGCTGAAGACGTTGCCCACGCCGTAGTGGAGGACGAATGCCTTCAACCCGTCTCCCGCGACCCCGTGCAACCATATTACCGTTTCTCAGCGGGTGTTGTGTTTAAATAAGCCGTTGCGCGAGGCAGGTTAAGGGACCGAGTTGGCTGTTGTAAAGTTCGCCATACCTAAGGGCTCGTTGGAGGCTGGGACGCATGAGATCCTGTCCAAGGCGATGCTTAGGCTTAGGGGGGTGGAAAGGACGTACAGGCCGGTGGTCGACGACAGGGAGATAGAGGTCAAGATCCTCAGGCCGCAGGAGATTCCTCTTCTGGTGGGCGGCGGAGCCTACGACATGGGCATAACGGGGGTTGACTGGATCAACGAAACTAAGGCCGACGTCAACATCTTGCTTGACCTAGAGTATGGATACGTACGGCTTGTCGTCGCCGCTCCAAAAACGTCCAGCCTCTCGTCGTTGAACGAGTACGTCGAGGAGTATGCCATGAAGAGGAAACCGTTGAAGATCTCGACAGAGTACCTGAACACAACCGCCGAATATGTTTCATCGACACCGGCTTACAGGAAGTACTATGGGGGAAGACGGCCTTTGATTGTCACTCCTTGGTGGAGGAAGGGTGAGAACGAGATGGTGGAGATTTATCTTAGCTTTGGGGCGACGGAGGCAAAGCCGCCCGAGGAAGCTGACTTAATCGTTGACGCGTCGGCCACGGGGATTACTCTTGAACAGAACAACCTCAGGGTGTTGGAGGTAATCTCCGAGTCGACCGCCATGCTTATCGCCAACAAACAGTCCTACGCAGACCCAGTCAAGCGTGAGAAGATCCTCGACATCATGACGCTGTTCAAAGGAGTGGTCGAGAGCAGCAAGAAGCTGCACATCTTCGCCAACGTGCATCAAGACAACCTTGAAACCCTTCTCAAAGCCTTGCCGGCTTTGAAGAGCCCAACGGTAAGCCAGCTATCCGACGAGGGATGGTACGCCATAAACACAGTGGTCTCCAAGACAGAGTTCCTCAAAATTCTGCCCACGCTTAGAAGGCTTGCTCAAGGGCTTGTCGTTCATGAGCCAAACCTACTCCTACCGCTCGAGGAGATACTTCAGCGGAGCGGTGGCTAGTCCTGAGGACGGGGCGATCCTTCAGAGAAACAAGGGAGACAAGGGTGGAGGCTGAGGTCAACATCGACGGCGCAGGGGTTTGCAGCGTCTCAACAGGCTACAGGTTTCTCGACCACATGGTTGAGACACTAGCAAGACACAGCCTGATTGACATTTCGGTATCAGCCTCGGGCGACCTGCGGCATCATGTCGTCGAAGACACAGCGATTGTGTTGGGCACAGCTCTGGAGAAGGCCCTAGCAGACAGGAAAAGCATCAGGAGGTTTGGATACGCCTTGATCCCCATGGATGAGGCGGTGGCATACGCAGCCGTGGACCTAGTCAGGAGGCCTAAGCCAGTCATAGACCTCAGGACGAAGGTGGACGTTGTCGAAGACATACCTGTCTCCGAGATTGTTCATTTCCTCGAAACGCTTGCAACCAGCATGAACGCAACCATTCACGTAAAAGTATTGGATGGGTCGGACGACCACCATAAGGTAGAGGCAGGGTTCAAGGCGCTGGCTGTAGCGCTGAGGCATGCAGCCGAACGCGACCCAAGAACAATCAGCGCACCCTCAACGAAGGGAACGATGTAGACAGCCGCCACAGACGCCGTATAGTTGCTCAAAACCCTCTCGCATCCCAAGCCTTTAGAGACAGCCCATCAACTCTGCGAGGGGCACTAGCCTAGGTATGTTTTAATGACGCCTCCGTAGCTTGACGTGATGCTGGGATTTACGGAAACGTATTTATACTTGTAGACCCGGTGAGTAGAACCATGACAAAACAATCGGCCATCTCCACCACTGTAGCCGCTGTTTTGATGATAGTTTTCCTAGCAGCGGGAGTCGCCGGAGGATACTTCGCAGGATTGTCATCGGCAACCGGCCAGGCCGCAACAAAGACAGAGTACGTGACTGTGGGAGGAACGGTCACCCAGACTCAGATAATAACGGCAGCCACCACGCTTACCCGGACGGTTGAGGGTCAGGCGAGAATAACCGAGTACACGATAGGGTTTGCCTACGAGCTTACGGGTGCGCAGGCAAGCTTTGGAGTAGACATGCGGGATGCGGGCTTACTAGCAGTGGCTGAAGCTAACTCTTATCTGGAGAAGTCAGGGTTCCCGGTGCGGTTCAAGACGGTCGTGGAGGACACGGCCAGCACCCCCGAGGGCACAGTAAGAGCCGTACAAAGCCTCGTCGAGAACCACAAAGCAAGCATCATCGTGGGGCCCATAAGCAGCCTCGGTGTCTCCGCGGTAAAAGGATACCTCGACCAGAAAGAAGTTGTTCTGGTGAGTTGCTGCTCAACAGCAGTCACTCTAAAGCTTACCAACGACTACATCTTCAGAGTCATAGCCTCGGCAGACGTCCAGGGCAAGGCACTGTCACGCAGCGTTCTCGCAGAAGGGTTCAAGAAAGCGGTAGTGATTTACAGGGCTGAGGCGTTCGGCGAATCACTGTTCCGAGAGTTCAAGAAGGACTTCGAAAGCGCAGGCGGGACAGTTGCTTCAGTGGCTTATCAGCCAGACCAGTCAGACTACAGCGCCGAAGTCGCTAAACTCAGCGAAGAAGTCAGGAAGAGCGGGCCCTCCCAGACAGCCGTTGTCGCGGTGTCGTTCCAGACAGACGGGCTACTGATACTAGGCGAGGCAAGGCTTGACGAAACACTGTCAAACGTCAGGTGGTTCGGCATCAACACCTTGAGAGTTCCAGCGTTCCTTCCACCCCAAGCCCCGGAGCAAATAGCCGAGTTCATGGTGAAGGTTTCACTGACAAGCTCATACACAGCGCCTCCCAACAACCCGAAGTACTTCGACTTTCTCAGCAACTTTGAAAAATTCCACAAGCGAAAGCCCGGGCCGCAGGCCGAGCTTGGATACGACGCAGCATGGGTAGCTATCCTGTCGATTCTATCAGCCGGCACAGATAAAGGGCAGGTGCTGCGCGACGTGATCATACCCACAGCGAGAAAGTACATGGGCGCTAGCGGACACATATGGATGGATGATGCAGGAGACAGAGCACTCCAGGACTATACAATCTCAAGGATTACCAAGCAGGACGGACAATTCAGGTGGATTGACATAGCATCCTACGATGCGGCGACAAACACAATCAAGCCACTCACTGGACAATGATAGAGCTTGCGGCGTCGCTGATCAGAGTTCTGCAGACCGGCGCCCTGTACGCCCTGATGGCTACAGGGCTGACTCTAACTCTTTCAATCTTACGAATCCCCAACGTCGCCCACGCTGAATACGTCACCATAGGCGCCTACGTATCCTTTGTGCTTATAAACTTCGCAGGGCTGGCGCTCTGGCAAGCCATACCACCTTCTTTTCTTTTAGGGGCCCTTGCGGCCATCCTCTCCTACGTTCTGGTTTTCAAGCCGTTGCGAAAACGGGGTGTTTCGATGTTCATACTCATGGTAGCCTCGTTCGCAGTATCCCTCATCATCCGATACATGATATACGCTGTTGTCGCCGCTGGAAACTGGGGGCTTGGCGTAAAACCAAAAGTCGTCGTGAACGTCGCCTACCGTGTTGCAGGCATAACAATAACCGACCTGTTTCTGCTCGTCCTCCCACTATCCATCGCCTTAACGTCGTTCCTACATCTTTTCATGACGAGAACACGCACAGGCAAGCAGATGAGAGCAGTATCCGACGACCCCGACCTAGCCGTCGTGTCAGGCGTCAACGTCGAAAAAGTAGCCCTGATAACGTTCCTGATTTCAGGAGGATTAGCCGGCCTCGCCGGCTCCCTGTGGGTGGTTTTCACCCACGCCCACCCAGACCTAGGTCTAGAGGCCCTGCTGAGGATGATCGCGGCTTCTGCGCTGGGAGGTTTCGTCAGCTACCCCGGAACCTTGGCAGGCGCCTTCATCGTCACCTTCGCCGAAAACACGGTCATGGACTTCTTGAACAGGACGTTTGGAATAAGTCTAGCTTTCAAGCCGTTGATGCCCATGATAATCATAATCATCGTCTTGGTCTCTAGGCCGAGCGGGTTGACGGGTCTGCTATCCTCGAGAGCACAGACCGCGGTGAAAAAATAGGAATGGACGTAAATCAAATAATATCAGTCATAGTATCGACTGGAAATTTTTACGCTATATGGATGATACTTACGCTTAGCCTAAACTACGAGTACGGATACAACGGCGTCCTGAATTTTGGTAAGGTACTTTTTTTCGGCCTAGGCGCGTTTGCAGCAGGGTTTATCGCCGGAAACTTGGCTAACCTGATTGCCAGCTCAACCATCGACGTGTGCAGCGCCGACGCTGTTCAGCTAAGGCTGGGGTTGGCGAAATCGAACCCCGTCTACGGGTTCGGGGCTTTCATCCTCTCGCTTGTGGCCGGCGCCTTGACCTCCGCTCTCCTCGCCTTACTTCTCTCCAAATCCACTTCGAGGATTCGAGAAGGGTTTGTTTTGGGCATCGTGTTGCTTGCCGCGGGCGAGACATCACGGGTGGTTGTGCGAAACTACGAGCCCCTAGTTTGTGGCTACCACGGAGTCGTCGGGATTCCCAACCCGTTCATTTTTCTAGGCGACGCTGAAACAGCCGCCTATCTGATGTCAGCTTCAATATGGTCAATAGCCGCATTTAGTTATTTCATAACAACGAGGCTCACCGAATCACCCTACGGCAGAAAGATAAGGGCAATAAGGGAGAATGAGCTTGCAGCCGACAGCTACGGGAAGAACCCCTCGAGTGAGAGGCAGAAAGTCGTCGTCATCGGCTCTGCGATGGCAGGAGTTGCGGGAGTGCTCTACGCGTACTACATCGGCTTTGTTGCGGCCGATGATTTCACCAGCTTGAAAACATTCGACATCTGGGTGGCTATGATGCTGGGAGGGGTTGGGAACCACTTTGGCGCAGTTGTAGGCGCCCTGACAGTGACGTTGATTGACAGAGGGACGAGGATTCTGAGAGGCTTTCTTGCGAATTTAGAGATTCCGCTGGAGATGCTTTACCTGAGATGGGTGATAGTGGGGCTGATAATGTTGCTAATCCTCCTGTACAAGCCTTCTGGACTGATACCCGAAAGACCGATAAAGACGCCGAGCCTTCAGAAAATAAGCAGATTACTAAGGGGGAGGAAGGAGTGAATCCACTGCTCGAGGTAGAGGATGTGTCGAAAAGCTTTAGAGGCATAAAGGCTCTGGACGGTCTCTCCATGAAGATACGGCAGGGACTGGTTTACGGTATCATAGGGCCCAACGGAAGCGGAAAAACCACCCTGCTAAACGTAATCACAAGCGTGGTTAAACCCGACACGGGTAAAATCCTATTCCAAGGCAAGAGGATAGACAACCTCGAGCCCTACCAAATATACAACATGGGAATAACCAGGAGCTTCCAGATACCGACTTTGTTCATGAACATGGTTGTTTTCGAAAACCTGATGGTTCCACCTAAAAACCAGATAGGCGAAAAAGTCGTATATTCCTTTCGTCGTTCAAAGTGGAGCCGGCAGGATGTTCAGATAGGAGACCAGGCCGCTGAGGTTCTTAGTTATTTGAAGCTGTTCGACATAGCGCTTAATAAATGCGGGGAGGTGTCTGGGGGGCAGATGAAGCTCGTTGAGCTAGGGCGGGCCATGATGAGTGAGCCTAAGCTGGTGTTGCTGGACGAGCCGACCGCGGGGGTGAACCCGGTCCTCGCCCTAGAAATTTTCAACCACATCAAGAGGCTAAGGGACAATTTCGGACTAACCTTCATGATAGTTGAGCATCGTTATGACATGCTGTTCAACAACGCGGACTACATATTTCTTTTAAACGAGGGGAAAATCGCCTCCGAAGGGACTCCGGAGAAAATTTTACAGGACCCTGTTCTGGCGCAAGTTTACATAGGTGATTAGATGAACCAAGTTCTATCCGTCAAAAATCTAACGGCTGGCTACGGCAAGATTTCCATCGTTCAGAATGTTTCTTTAAACGCTTACCGGGGGGAATGCATTTCGGTCCTAGGGCCGAACGGCAGCGGAAAAAGCACGTTGTTCAAAGCCGTCTTTGGGCTTGCTAAAATATTCGAGGGCAAGGTTTTCTTCAAAGACGAGGATGTGACTGGAATGAGGGGAGACCTACTCATAAGGCGTGGAATGGTATATGTCCCGCAGCTCAGAAACGTTTTCACGTCGATGACCGTGGGCGAAAACCTTGAGCTTGGAATTGTGAGGAGACGCGGTAATGACAAGCAACTGATCGACGAGGTCTTCGAGATGTTTCCTGTGTTGAGGGAGAAGAGAAACCAGAAGGCGGGGTTGCTGAGCGGCGGTCAGAGGCAGGTTTTAGCCGTGGCCAAGGCTTTGCTGAGCGAGCCGGAGGTTTTAGTCCTTGATGAGCCGACGGCTGGGCTGGCGCCGAAAGCTGTTGCCGAGATGATGAGTGTCATAGCTCGGTTGAAGCAAAGAAACCTCGGCCTTGTGCTGATAGAGCAAAACGTCAAGAGAGCGTTGAGCATTTCAGAGAGGGCTTACATCATGGCTGCGGGGAAAGTGGTTTATGAAGGGGTTGTCAGCGAGCTCTCAAATAACAGGGAGCTTGCGAAAATCTACTTGGGGATTGTCAGTTGAAACTAGACATCACTCTAGGCCCGTTTGTGAACGACCCCCTGCGCTCGGTCCAACTCGGAGTACTTGCCGAGAAGCTTGGGTTTAATGGGGTATGGATAACTCACGACCCTCTCTGGGAGAATTCATGGGTGGTATGCGGAGGCCTCGCCTCGAACACGGAGAGGATAGAAGTTGGACCAGGGATAGTCAACCCGTACAGCTCGACCGTTGTGGAGATCGCCATGGGTTCTTCAACCCTCCAAAACATGTCCCGCGGCAGAGCCAACTTAGGAGTTGGCCCCGGGTCTAAAAAAATGCTCGAGGAAAGCGGGCTCGGTCATAGGGACCTTCTGCAGACCCTCGACTCGACTATCGATTATTTGAAGAGAGAGTTGAACCCTGAGACGAGCATTTTGAGAGTGAAGCCTGTAAGGGAGGTCCCGGTATTCGTGGGATGCCAATCACCGAGACTTCTTGAAAGGATAGGGAGATGGAAGGTTGGCGGTCTCATTCTGCTGACTCCTCCGGGTTACGCTGGTGTGGCCTTGAAACACATATCCCGCGGGTACGGAGGATCTCTGGATGAGCAGTTCCGCTCCAAACAAATAGCTTCCATACTTTGTGCGGTGGACAAAGACGAAAACGAGGCGAGGAAAAGCTTCGCAAAATTCATAGTCCACATCCTGAAGTACCTCGCGCCCGCTCAGCTAGAATACCTGTCCATCGACCGCAAGAATATAGCTGAGGCGGAGAAGTCTTACGCTGAGGGTGGATGGGAAGCCTTACCGTCGAGAATTTATGAGCTGGGAGCGGTAGGGGTTGAGGACGTCATCAGGAAAATCGAGGCCTTAGAGAAGGTTGGTTTTACGAGAATTAAAATAGGTTCCCCACTAGGTAGGGATTTGGAGAAAACATTAGAACTTCTGGCCTCGGATGTGCTGCCTCACTTTAGGTAGCGTTCTATGATTTTTGTCAGCGCTGGCAGGATTTCTATCCCGGTTGGAGGGTTGAAGGCCGTCACCAAAACCCCGGACATGAACGGCAGTATCAAGACGTTTATGCCCTTCATAGAGGCGTAAATGTATTCAAGGTCTCCATAGTATTTTCTGTTTTGAATGAGGAGGAGGGCGTACTTAGCCGTCTCTACATCTACTCGAGAGGAAACCTCCTGTGGGTCTAGCGACTCTACACCCGGCCTCATACCTCCAGCTACGTGATTCGCCTCCGAGTCAAAAATCTCGGCGTACCGCACGTTGGGATGTATTGCAAAAACCTCTTTCAACAGACGATCACAAGCATCAACATCCATAACCTACCCAGCCTCCTCCGGTTAAAGTACGTTTTGGAGGGAAGACCACAGACGTCCCGTGAACTCAATCGCTTTTTCCAAGTCCTCTCCTAGAGGCGGGCCTATGTTGAAGTGGACCAAACCCTGTCCGGCGAGTTGTTTAAACCTGCTTACAATCAGGTTTGGCTGGTCGTATGTACCCGCTATAACGAGGTTGAACATCTTGGGCGAGACTAGGTCAAGGGCTTGCTCGAATTCCCCGTTTTGAGACAGCTTCTCGATTTCGGCGAAATCACTGCGCTTCAGCCCAGCGGTTCCGAGAACCTCGTCGGAAAGCAAAGGCCCGTAGTATGCTATCAACTCTCTCGGCTTTCTGCTCGACATCAGCTCCTCCCTAGTATCTGCGACGTAGTACCAGACACAGCCTGAAACATCTATGCTGTTTATGCTCCGACCGTGTTTCATGGCTGAATTCCTGATGATGGGCAAGAATTTTGTGGCGGCTTCGGGCGGAACCAGCAACGGCAGACCGCCGTCGCCAAGCCTTCCAATCAACTCAACGGTCTTCGGCCCTTGGCCTCCTATGTATATTGGTATGCTAAAACCGGGGTTGAACGTAAGCCGCCTCGAATCGCCCTCCATCCTCATCAGTTTCTTCAGGTTTTCGACAGCCGTAATGAATGAGCGCAGCGGCTTGTCCACACGTATTCCGGCCCATCTCAGGGTTTCCTGAGCACCCACACCTAGCCCCAGCCTAAACCGTCCTTCACTCAACTCGGACAGCGTGGCCGCACGCATCGCAATCTCAACAACGCTGGAGCTGAACGGGTTTACGACCGCAGTCCCCAGCCCTATCCTCTCCGTGGCTTTAGCCGCAGCGGACAGAACAACCCAAGCATCCCGTTTGAAGAGGTCTTCGCAGTACCAAAAACAGTCAAAGCCGCTTAGCTCTGCTTGGGCCGCCAGCTTGACCGCCCTGCTGGAATCCGCCATATCGCTGTTTAGTCGAAGGCTGAGTAAAGGCCTCATCCTAAGAACTATTGTGCTTCAACAGCTCCCACAGAGTCATCGGCTTGATGTGGCTGTTGGAGAGCTTCACACCCAACGCGTCCTCGACGGCTGCAGCGATAGCGGCGAGCGGAGAGCCTCCTCCTTCACCAACGCCACGCGTACCAAGCGGGCTTGCAAGGCTAGGAGTTTCGAGGCTAACTACCTTTTCGAACATGGGGACGTCGGTGGCTGTTGGCGCCAGATAGTCCATCAAGCTAGAGTTCAGCAGCTGACCATCCTCAGAATACTCAAAATTCTCGTAAAGAGCAGCCGCATAGGCGTTGAAAGCTGAGCCGACGACCTGTCCACGCACTATCAACGGGTTTATTTCTTTACCACAGTCGTCAACGATAGCGTAGTCCAACACCTTCACCATCCCCGTCTCCGTGTCCACCTCCACCACAGCAGCATGGACTTGATAAGAATAGGTAAGGGTTAGGTTCGCCTTTTTCTCCTCGGGGCTCGGATATGTGAATTCAGGTGCATAGACAGCGTGGGCAAATAATCCCGGCTCCAGCCCCTTGGGCAGCAGCATCAGGTTGGACCAAGCCACGTTAGCTATCTGCCACAACGGCATCTTCTTACCGCCGTCCCGGGTCGTCGCCTCTCCGTTGACGATCGAGACATCCTTCGGGTCAACCGACAACAAGCCAGCAGCAATTTGAATTACTTTCTCACGGACCATCCTAGCCGCCTTCACGAGGGCGGTGGCGCCGAGGGCGGCGAACCTGCTCGCATAAGTACCGGAATGGCCTGAGAACGGGTTTGCGAACGAGTCGAAGCCTATCAGAACCGTCACTGAGTCGGGGTGGACGCCTAGCTCGTCAGCAACAAGCTGGCGCACAACTGTTTCATGGCCCTGTCCCTGCGGGCTGCTGCTCACCGCCGCAATCACATTCCCCATGTTGTCTATCTTCACCCAAGCTGCCTCGCTACCGCCCGACATCGGAAAGTGGGGGTTGATTATCTTCACCTGACCGAAGTTGTTTGACCCCGAGTCCAACGTCACGCCGAAACCTATTCCAATCTTTTTCCGACGGTCGCTGTTCTGCTTCTTGACGCCAAGCCACTTCTCATAATTAATGAGCTCACAAACCTTCTGGGTTGCCGTTGGATAGTCGCCGCCATCGTAGACACAGCCGCTGGGAGAAGTGTAGGGCATCTCCTCCGGCCTTATGAAATTCCTCATCCTTATCTTTACAGGGTCTATGCCGAGGCGTTTAGCCGCTATATCCATCACCCGCTCGATCATCCACATGTGCTGCAGGCGGGAGTATCCTCTGACCGGGCCGGTTGGACACTTATTGGTCGTGACTGTTTGAAAATCAACGAACAGGTTTTTGAACCGGTAAACGTTGCATGATACTTGCGCCCATATTACTGCGCCCAGCGGCTCGTACCTCGGGTACGCGCCTATGTCATCTATAGCCCGAACCTTCATCCCCAGCAGCGTCCCGTCTCTCCTAAAAGCCGCTTGAACGTGGAATGTTCTCTCGTTGCAGTGGGACGAAGAGGCCAAGAGGTTTTCACGCCGGGTCTCCACCCATTTTACAGGCCTTTTGACGAGCTGCGAAAGCAGCCCTATCAGCGTCATGTAGGTATAGTTGTTTATCTTTGTCCCGAATCCTCCTCCGATGTCGTAGCTGACTAGGCGGATTTTGTTCAAAGGTCTCTTGAGGGCCACACTTATCATGAAGCCGACAACCATGGGCATCTGATTGTTTGCGTAAATTGTCATTAAATCATTCTGCGAGTGATAGTCCGCCACAACTACGTTGTTCTCCAAGGGGATAGCGCTGTACCTGTCGAATTTTAAATGTTCCTCGATGACCACGTCAGCTTCCTTCAGAGCTCCTTCAACATCGCCGTAGTTGTAAACACCATGCCACACAACGTTGCTTCCAAGCTCTTCATGGACCGTGGGCGAGCTCGGGCTGACAGCCTTTTCACCGTCGACAACAGCCGGAAGAACCTCGTACTCGACCTCTATGCGCTCCAGAGCGTCGTACGCAGTGTAAAAGTCCTCAGCCACCACGGCCGCAACAGGCTCACCCATGTACCGCACCTTGTCCACCGCCATGCAGTAATCACGAATCCTGTCCGCGGGAGGCGGTGCAATCTGTGGATACGGATTGGTTAGCAGCGCCACCTCCCTTCCCGTTATTACTTTCAAAACTCCCGGCATGCTCTCCGCTTTAGACGTGTCGATCTTCTTGATGTAGGCGTGAGCATACGGGCTTCTCAGAATTGCAGCGTGAACCATGCCTGGGAGGTTGATGTCCTCTGTGAAAGTTCCCTTGCCCGATATGAGCCGCTTGTCTTCGTATCGTTTTAAAGGCCGTCCGACCCACCCGACTTTTTTAAGTTCTTCGAGAACAGTCGTCACGGCGGCACTAAAATTTCCGGCTTGTATAAATATATTACGTCATGTACGCATTACTCACCTCTGCCGGCAATTTTTCCCTTCACCGGGCACGTGCTGTGGAAGCTTGGTCCTCCGCACCACGCATAAGCTGCTGCTGAATCGTGAACCACGCCACCCACAAGCCTGCATCGTTCTCGTTGTCGTGCTTGATTCGAATAAACTTTAAAAACTAGCCTACTTTACACCACTCACATGGTTCAAGCATTCATCCTGCCTCTAATGAATTTCATCCATGTAACCGCTGTGATTGTCTGGATAGGCTCCCACTTTTTCCAGCTTCTGACGCTGGACCCTTCTCTCAAGCGGGCTGGAAGCTCGACCACGATTTCTTTGCACAGCAAGCTTTTCCCGAGGTTTGACCAAGTGACTGGTGCTGCGGCGGTTCTGACTCTGGCGTCGGCTCGATGGGTGGAGCCATAGTGGAGAGGCTCCTCGCCCTCGGGTACCGCGTCTCTGTCTGGGACATAGACAGCGAGAAGATGACCAATTCTGTTGGCCGAGGAGCCTCGCCCACAGGCT
>JAWAFZ010000006.1:0-51935 GCA_038890155.1 Candidatus Caldarchaeum sp.
TGGGCCACGGCGCTCTCTTGATGGGCCACGGCTACAGGCCTGTTCTGGAGGCTGCCTCTGAACAGCTGTGGAGAGGGGCTCATTTTGGCTATCCTCATCCCTGGGAGGTCAAGTGGGCTAAGCAGGTCTGCAGCATGGTTCCTTCCGCTGAGAAGGTTAGGCCGACTAACAGCGGAACGGAGGCCAACATGTACGCCGTCCGAACGGCTAGAGGTTTCACGGGCAGGAAGCTTGTAGGCAAGATTGAGGGAGGATGGCACGGCGGGTACGACGGGCTGCAAGTGGGTGTTTCTTACCCCGTCGACAAGCCCTCCACACTGGGGTTGCCTGAAGAAGCCACAGCCAACACCCTGCTTCTACCCTTCAACGACCTCGAAGGCGTCGAGCGGAGGGTAAAGGGTAAGGATGTTGCGGCCATAGTCGTCGAGCCCGTGCTGGGAGCTGGGGGGTTCATACCAGCCGACCGTGAATATCTGAGGGGGTTGAGAGAGTTATGCGACAGGGTCGGGGCTGTTCTGATATTCGATGAGGTGATCACGGGGTTTAGGCTTTCGCCGGGCGGGGCTCAGAAGCTTTACGGGGTTGTCCCAGACATGACTGTGCTGGGTAAATGCGTAGGCGGAGGACCTTTCCCGACAGGAGCCTTTTGCGGCAGGTCTGAGATAATGGAGGTTCTCGACCACAAGAAGAGGCCTATGCCTTATGAGAGAGTTTTTCACGGAGGAACATACAGCGGCAACCCCTTGGCCATGAGGGCTGGCTACGTCCTGCTCAAAGAGCTTGAGAAAGGTCTGGTCTACGCCCAACTGGACAGCTTAGGCAGGAGGGCTAGGGAGGGGCTTGAGGAAGCCCTCGAGCCTCTTAACGCCCACATCACGGGAATAGGGTCGCTTGTCTGCGTACACTTCACGAAGGAGAAGCCGGTTGACATACATACGGCGAACAGGACCAAGGACCTGAGGCTTACTATCGAGTTCTCGAAACACATGCTCATGGAGAAAATCTTGTACGTACCGCCTTACAACCCGCATCTGTTCGTCTCAGCGGCCCACTCCAAGGAAGACGTCGACGCTATCGTAGAAGCTGCCGAGAGGTTTGCTAAGACACACAGGTCATAGCCCTACCGTCGTCAAGACCTGTCTCAACAGCTTGGACGTCATTCCCCAGACCAACTCATCACCGTAAGCGTAGCACAGGTGCTTGCGAACCCACTTACCTGACCTTGAGTAAACCCGCTTAATCACAGGTTTCAGCCCCAGCAGAGGAGCCCAGAATACTTTCTGAACTTCATGGCCTTCGACGAAAACAACTTCTCCAGCCAAAAGCCCTACAAAAGGCTTGACCAACAAATCCGGAGAGTTGGCCGGCGTCACGAAGGGCAGAGATCCCAAAACATCGACAGCATCCCCGCCGACACCCGTCTCCTCCTTCAACTCCCTCAGAGCCGTCTGGACTAGGCTTTGGTCGGATGGCTTGCGTCGACCTCCCGGAAAAGCTATCTGACCCGACCAGGGGTCATCATGCCTCGTAGCCCTCTTCACAAGTATTACTTCAGGATTCGTCCCGAGGTTTCTTAGAATTATGGCAACAGCTGCGTAGCTCCCTCCGTGTCGGGTCTCCATACATCTCTCTTCAAGCGGATGTAAGCTAGACCTCAGCCTATCTTCCATACCTATACTTGTAGTGGGTTCCGAAAAGGCTTGAGACTGCAACCTCAGGCTCTTCAAAGAGCTCCGTCACCGTTCCACCCCACTTGCTCTCCAGCAGGCTTCTAAGCCCCCATCTAACCTCGTCGAGGTCAATCATCGAAACCACAGGCTCGAAGAATCCTAGGGCAAGCATCTTCCTAGCCTCTTCGTAGGGTATTCCCCTAGTCATCAGGTAATAGACCTGGTCCGGGTCTATCTGGCTTACGCTCGCTGAGTGTGTGGCCTTTACCTCGTCTGTCTCGATCTCGAGGGACGGGATGGCGTAAGCTCGGGCCTCCGGGCTCATTATCATGGCGTGCTTCGCAAGATAGGCGTTGGTGTTCTTGGCCTGCTTCTCTATGGTTATCATTCCCTTGAAGATAACCCGGGCCTTTTCCTTGACGACTCCTTTCGACACTTCCCTACCCTGCGTACCGTAGCCGACGTGATGAAGGTTGGCGGTTAAATCCATCCTCTGCTCGCCGTCGCCGAACACAAGCTCCAAGTCGTTTACGCTAGAGCCGTCTCCAGCCATCACACTGTCAACCCTGACCTTCGACAGACCGCCTCCAATCAAAGAACCCACAACCATGGCTGATGAGCCTCTTCCCACGTAGGCAAGCCTGTTGGCGAGGTAGGTGTGGTCGTGGCCCAAGTTCTGGAGAACGCCGTGTCTAACGCTGCATGAATCGCCTAGTACCAGCTCGACGTTCTGGCCGATTACGCTTCCAGCTGAACCTGGAAGGCCGTGAAGCTCCTCAACGACTGAGGCTGATGACTGGCTCTCAGCGAGTAGGATGGTTTTTGTGAAGAAGGCTTCCGAGGGCCTGTCGACGATGTAGAGGATTCGGAAAGGCTTGTTCAGTTCTGTAGACCTAGGTATTCTTATGAATATGCCGGAGGTGAGAAGGGCGTGGGTGAGGCTTGAGTACTTGTCGAGGTATCGGGAGTTTACAGCCCTCTCAAAAACTTCACGAACCAATCCTTCATGCTTCTTCAAAGCCTCTCTGAGCGTGGATACTTCAACGCCTTTCAAAGCTAAATCATGCGGGATGTGGAGGTGGGCCAGCTTGCCGCCGACGTAGACAACGGTCGGATTCTCCTGGTCCTCCTTGACGTGCTTGAACTCGTTGGGCACATCGGCGTCGAAGCCTTCAGGAAGCATGCCGTAAAGACGTTCCTCACTCAAGTCGGGGGCCTCGAAATGCCTGATGTAGAGCTCGGAGGTCTCGGGCGGCATCGACTTGTACAGCTCGAGAAACTTAACCCTAAGCCTTGAAAGCCAATCAGGCTCTTGGCTGAACTTTTGAGACACGAGGGACGTAAACTCGGTCAACCCGTTGAACCCCAGCCACAGCCGTTAATAGCTGTATCTCTGGTAAACTTATATGCCTAAGAACATCCAAATAACCCAAGATGCTCGGACACCTCCAGAAAACCGGTGAGAAAACCGTATGCAAGGTTTGCGGAGCCGAGTCAAAGCTAGGCGAGACATTCCACTACGTCGCAGGCTACGGAGCTGTCTGCCGAAGATGCGGTCTCCAGATGGTTGTCTGCGATAAATGCGGTTCCTCGGTCAGAAGGTTTACTTCGACCGTGCTCCGTGGAAAAACGCTGTGCTTAGTGTGCTATCGTGCTGAGAGGGAGAGCGGTGAGAAGCGTGTTGTGAAGGAACGAATCGCAGACTCTATCGAACAGGCGCTTGCCTCTTCCATCGCTGAAACTCCGGAGGGCTACCGGCTTGTTGGCTTGAGGCTAAAACCCAGCTCAACAAGAACATGGATGGCCGAGTACGAAAGAGAAGACATCTTCCTCTCCAGATGCTCCTAAGAAGTATAATCCAAGTAATAGCAAGAGAATATCGGCCGTCGTAGGATAGATGAAGCATATTAATCTCGACCCCTGCAGACAGGCGGATTGATTGGGTTTCTGAAACGTAGGAACGACTGGCCCGAACAACAGGCAGAAGAACCTCCCCTGATGGAAATTCATGAGGAGATGCCTGCGAGAATCGAGAAGTCAATATCCTCGCTCAACGGACACATCGAGAGGCTCAACAACAAGTACAGAGAGATGCTGGCCAGGAGCCGTGAATACTTCGAGAAATGTGTCGACGCAATCCAGTCGAAGGATGATGAAAAAGCCAAGATCTATGCCTCGGAGATTGCTGAGATTAAAAAACTGGCCGGGATAGTTCTTCACAGCCAGCTAGTACTGCTGCAGGTTAAGATTAGGCTTGAAAGCATCCTTGAGCTGGGCGAGGCACTGTCCCTTATCCGGCCTTTGTCGGCCATGCTTCAGAACACTCTCGCCGAGATAGCGGACGTCTCACCCGAGGCTTCTGAACACTTGAGGAACCTAATGGTGTTGATCGAGGACTTCATGACCAGCTCGGGCGTCTACGTAGAGCCCGTGTCTGACAGCAACACGAACGTCTCTCAGGAAGTTTCGTTCATCCTCGACGAAGCTAGGAGGATAGCTGCTGAGAAGGTGCGTCAATCGTTCCCCGAGGCCCCTAGGCTTACAGACTTGGAGAAGACTGTTTACAGCTACGTCGTGGGTAGGGAGGATGAGGAGCTCGACCTTCACGTTCTCGCAGCTGAGCTGAAGATAGACCCTCAGACAGCTTCAGAAGTTTTGAAAAACCTGCACGATAAGGGTTTGATACAGCTGGAGGTCGCAGAAGCTAGCTAGTTCCGTACTTCGAGTTCCAGTCCAGAAGCTTCTTCAAATTCTCCAGAACAATCGAGTGCTTTCTCTTCTTGATAATCTCCATGAAGTCATCCATAGTAATCGGTCTGGGCTCTCCCTCATCCCCGTTGGAGGAGGAGAAGTAGTCGCTGACGACGCGTAGCTGCGCCTCAACGCATATGTCGTGGATGTCTGCCGCAGAGTAGCCGTCGGTTATTTTTGCCAGCTGAGCGAGTTCAACACCGCTGTCGAGGTTAAGGCCGTTGGTGTACATTTTGAAGAGATGCAGCCTTGCGTCGATGTCGGGCAGCGAGACGTAGATCCTCTTCTGGAACCTTCTGATGAAGGGCTCATCCAGCAGCCAAGGCTTGTTCGTCGCCGCGATGACGTAAAGAAAGTCTTTCCTACCCTTGTCAAGTATGCTGTCCATTTCCTTCAGAAGCTGGTTCCTCACCCTTGCCTCACCACCCACTTCCATGAACCTCTCGGTAGTTAGGGAGTCAACCTCGTCGATGAAGATGATGACAGGCTTGCCTGATTTAGCTTCGCTCCTGCAAGTGTTGAATATCTTGGAGATGTTCCGCTCCGACTCCCCCAACCACTTAGACATGATGCTTGCGGCGTCGAGGGAGTAAAATCCTGCATCAAGCTCAGACGCAACTGCAGCCGCTAGGAGGGTCTTGCCGCAGCCGGGGGGTCCGAAGAGCAGAATCCCCCTCGGCCAGCCCAGCGGGAAAAGGTCTGGTCTTCTGGTCGGGAATATTATGCTCTCCTTGATGGCTTTCTTAGCCTCCTCGATGTTGACTATGTCATCCCACCGGACCTTTGGCTTCTCGGTCAGGGTGAGGCTGGGTTTGGAGTTGGGCAGCTCGGCTTGGTTGAACTGAACCTCCTTAAATGGCGGAGGAGACTCGTTTGACAGCTCCTCAATCCTAGTCTGATACTCTTTAATCTTGTCGGCGTAGATCCTTTTGACCGATGAGTCGGGAGCTAGCCGGTAAAGCTTCCACAACAACTCGATCGCCTCCCGGTACAGCTTGACGGCTTTAAGCCGCTGTCCAGACCTGTCGTAGTTCACCGCTTCACGGGCCCTGATGGCTGCGATTCTCTCGAGCTCCTGCGACATGCTCAGACGGGGATGCCTGAAACGTGTCTATATATGTTAGCGGATTCGGCGGCCGGCATAATTGTCCACGACATACATCCGTATGATTTGAGAGTTGATGGTAGTTTATATTATCCTCAGTCGTAAGCAGGCTGGAAGGATTGACGACTAACCCGGAGAACCTGCCAAGGCCCTACATCAGAGAGGTTATCCTAGAGAACTTCATGTCCCACGAGTACAGCCGCATCCAGCTGACCAACGGCCTCAACGTCATAGTAGGCCCTAACGGCGCAGGCAAATCATCCATTCTTCTAGCCATATCCGTGGCCCTAGGCCAGTCGTACACGGAGCGTGGCCAACGGCTGAGCGACTTGATAAGAAGAGGGATGGAAGCAGCCCGGGTAGTCGTGGTTCTGGACAACAAGCCTGTCGACGGTCGGAGGCCGATACCTTCCATCCAGTCCGACTCTGTGTCGATAGCTAGGTTTTTGAAGAAAAACGGAGAGTACTGGCACTACGTCAACAACAAGTTCAGGACTAAGGCTGAAGTGGAGAATCTTCTGGCTAGGGTTGGAATAAACCCTGACAACATTCTGATAATTATGCATCAAAACATGATCGAGCAGTTCGTCAGCAGGGACAGCGTTGAGAAGCTGGCCATGATAGAGGAGGCTGTAGGGGCTTCTGGATTGAGGGAGAGGATAAAGGAGGCTGAGCAGAAGCTCACAGCCCTTCTCGCCGAGGAGACTGTGTTGAGGAAGACGCTCGAGGATGCTGGGGCGGCTGTTGATTTTTGGCGGGAGGAATACAAGAAGCTTACGTTGATCCGAGAGTTGGAGGAGCGTAAAGCGTTGCTGGAGGCCGAGCATCTCTGGTCTTTGGTGAGGGAGGCGGAGAAGTCGAGGGACAGGCTTGTTGAAAGGATGATGGCGGTCGGCAGGGATGTTGAGAAGCTGGGTAGAGAGGTTGGTGATGCGGCTCACGAGACTGAAACGGCCCGTATACGGTTGCTGCAACAGATAAGGTCAGAGAGCATCAATTCGAGCCTCGAAGAGTATGTTGACGCAGTCGTCAAGGCCGCTCAAAAGCTGGGAAGAGCTGAAGCAGTCAAGGAGATGCGTGAGACAGAGTTGAGGGACATCAAGTACGAGCTGGCGGCAGCTGAGAAAGAGTTGGCGAGAAGGGTTGCTGACGCATCCTCCAGAAGTCAGAGGATGGAGACTGGGCGGAAGCCTGTTGAGGTTTTGGATGAACTGAAAGCGCTGGAGCTTCAGTTGGCTTCTCTCGGTAAGCCTGCGCTGCAGGCTGAGCAAATGTTCATGCTGGCGGAGGCGAAGTTTCGAGAGGCTGAGCTAAAGGCTAGGCAGTTGAGCGAGAACGCTCGGAAAGCGTTGGAGGAGACCGAGTTCAGGAAAGAGAAGTGGCGCAGCTTCCTCCGAAACCTCATACAGTCGGTTGAGCCCGAGTATCGTAGGATTTTATCGCTGGTGGGCGGCTCGGGTAAGATCGAGCTGAGGAACCTGCACGACATAGACAAGGCTTCTGTTGAGATATACGTGGGGTTCAGAGGGGTCGAGCCGACTCTTCTGAATGCACACACGCAGAGCGGAGGCGAGCGGATCGTTGCGACGATGGCTTTTCTGCTGGCTCTCCAGAAACACATCAAGTCTCCCTTCAGGGCTGTCGACGAGTTCGACGTTCATCTAGACCCGCTCAACAGGGAGAGAATCATCAACATCCTAACGGCGACGGCTGGCAGGGATGGCGAAGCCCAGTACATCATCATCACTCCCGGCAGGCTTCCCTACAGCGGCGATATGAACGTAATACTTGTCCAAAACGTGAGAGGCAGGTCTGAGGTGTCTGTTGCGGAGGCGGTGCCTAGTGAGAAGCTTGAAACTAGCTAGGGAGGAGTTGGAGAAACTTATTTCGCTGTGCGACTCAGTCGCTCGGACGGGCACAGATCCTTATTCGCTGGACATTAAAAACATGCTGATGAGGCTCAGGGCCATCGCTGAAAGATTCGAAAACACGGATCTGCTAGTCCTCGACGCTGAGACGATTTACAGAATAGCGACGGTCATAGCCCTCCAGCACAAATGGCTTAAGGACAGAGCCTCATCCCTGTTCGTCGACGCTCAAACAATCGCCCTCAAAGTTCTCGAAGCAGACAAAAAGTCTCTGGCTGAGGCGCTGGCAAGAAGCTGGAGGCCCATAGCTACCGCTGAGCAGCTAACGTTAGGGATGGCGGTTTCAGGTATCGAGTACTTCATGAGCCTCCCCTCAAGATCATCCTGGAAACCTACAAGCTCGGAGACAGGCCTCGGCATCGGCGAGACCGGGGCTAGATGGGTTTTCAGCGAGAGAAGCTTGCTGGAGAGCGAAATGATGCGTCTTCACCGTGAAATGCTCGAGCAGAGGAACGAGGAAGGCGTTCTCGACTACAGGTCCTTCGTCATGAAGGAGGGCGTTGAGAAGGTTTTTGAAAGGGCTTACTTGACAGCCTTTCTGCTGAGCGAAGGGCTCGCGGAGGCGTCGAGGAACCCGTTGACTGGTCAAATAGCTCTGAGACCGTTGGAGAAGAAGGTTAAGAGAAGGAACGTTGCCTCGCTGGTTGTAGTGCTGAGGAAAGGTGGGGTGCTTGACTGAGGCCTCTCCAGAGCAGACGGCTGCAAGGAAGAAGCTTTCGACGGCTATGGCGATGCTTCTGTTCACGAGCCACAGGCTTCCCGGAGTTAGGGGGTACGAGCTGCGGAGAAGAGTCGGCAAAAACTACCTGAAGGTGCTGGAGAGCCTGAACCACAGGCTCGAGCCGCTCGGCTTGAGGGTGAAGACGCTGTTCGAAACACCTTCCGACAAGGAGCCGTCGGAGGAGGACTACGACAGGGCCCGGTACTTCATTACTTTGGCTGACCCGCTGAGCTTATCGGACATAGTTGCTGCAGGCTGGAGGATAGACGACCTAGCGGTGTTGTCGACTTCTTTAGCTGTCTTGTTTTCTCGCGGCGGGAAGACTCCGAAGAAAGATTTGATAGATTTGCTGGAGTCGAAGCTCCCAAAGTGGCGTGTCGAGGCTGCTCTTGAGAGGTTTGTCAGACGTGGATACCTGCTGGACCTCGGCGACGGCATGCTTGCCGTGGGATGGAGGTCCTTAGCTGAGGTCGACCAGAAAGAGTTGATAAAAGCCGTCTCAAGCATCTCAAAAGGGCTGGGAGAGGAGAAGCCTACCTGAACATTTCCTGAATTTTTTTACGCTCTCTCTCGACGATGAGTTCGACAAGCCTAGATCCCAAGCTTGACTCCTGACCAAGGATCTCGGAGGCGTCTTGTACCGAGAGGTACTTGCTGGCAAGCGTGAAAACAGCTGCCTTCCCATACCTGTCCACCAACTCCGCTGTCTTAACTGCTTGAGACCGGATGCCACGCTCCTTCCTGTTGGAAGGTTTACCACGCCTAGCGAGAAGGTTCATCAATTCCTCCGGTTCCACGGTCAAAACTCCAAGGCTCGTAGACTCGCACGACCCGCATACGGGCCGTGGCTCAAGCTCTTTGACGAAGCATCGCCTGTACCAGTTCCAGCAAGAAACACACACCAAGGTAGCAGGTTCGTTGTTCAGCCTTCCCCTCACAGCGTTCAGCACAAGCTTCTCAAGCCTGTCGGAAGCCACGACGTCCATGTCGCTGCTGTACCTGTTTATGGTAAGCATAGCCAGAGGCGAGGGAGATTCAAGCCGCACTTTAATCAGGCCCGTACTCCCTTGGACGATTCTATTAACCAGTGTCAGGGCTGTCGAAGAGTCGAAGTCTGCGACAAGGCTGTGGTTAATCGCCTCCTCGTAGACAACCGTGTCCTTAAGCATCTCAGCGAGCTTTACTGCGCTGACGTCAAGAATGCTGGCCTCCCGGCTGAGCACGCCCATCTTACGAGCCACGTGCACGAGCCTTCTCCTGAAAAGGCTCGACGACTCAACTGCCCTAGAGACGGTGCCGGCCCAGTCGTCGTCCAGCAGCTTCTTCAACTCGTATTCAACCATGTCTGCGTTGATCTCCCTCGACTTGAAGACAATCCTGTAGGCATCCTGCTGAACCGCGACCGCAGCCCCCGTTCTCGAAGCTAGACGATGCGCCAGAACTCTCGAAAGCGTCCTGTTAGCCTTCAGCCCTCCCGTGATGTGGAGAACCACGTACTGAGGGGTCTCCTCGAAGACGAAAACCTTGTCCGAGGGAACTGGAATTCCAAGACCTAGATGCTGCTCAACCTCTTTGAGGGATTTCTTCAGCAACGATGTGTCTGTTCTATAGATTTGGGAGAGCTCGGACAAAGCTGTATCGGCTTTTTCCGCCTGTAAAGCCTCCGCATAAACCCGCCTGATTCTTCCAACCTCTTCAGCAACCTGGTACGGGACAGGTATCTCGTCGCCAACCCAAGAAGGAACAGCTCCCTCGAGGCTTTCCAGCGGTGCAACATAGACCCTCTCGCTGGAGGTCTGAATTATCTCCCAAGCTTTGCCCATGAGTATGAACCTTGTTCCGGGCTCACCGTGTTCTGCTACAAACTCTTCGTCAAGTATTCCCACGGCTTCGCCTGTCGACTCGTTCACAACAAGGTACTGTTTCTCCTCCGGTATCATGGATAGGTTGCTGAAGTAGTAGTCGTACAGGACCGTGCGCTTGACTCCCCGGGTTATGATGTTTTCCGTCGTTATCAAGACAGCTCCGAGTTTCTCCAGATGCTGAGCAACCTTGAGGACCTGCTCTGGCCCTATGTTTCTAAAGCAGTAGGAACGCCTTAGGATGTTGACGAGGTTTTCAACACGTATTTCACCCCGCTCTATCACAAGCCCAGCTATCTGGTGGGCCAGAACGTCGAAAGAGTTTTCGAATATCTCGGTCGGCTCCAGCTTGTCCTCTAGCGCTCTTCTGACGATCACCAGACTTTCCAGAGCGTCATCCGAATCCGCAACAATTATCACGCCTTTCGCCGTCCGGTTTATTGTATGGCCGCTTCGTCCAACCCTCTGGATGAGCCGGGAGACTTCACGGGGCGAGTTGTACTGTATGCAGAGCTCAATCCTGCCAACATCTATTCCCATCTCGAGCGAGGACGTGCACACAACACCTGAAAGACCTCCAGTCTTGAGAGCCTGCTCAGCACCTACCCGGGTTGATTTCGACAGACTTCCGTGGTGAATACCTATAGGGGCAGCTTCGTCCCAAGCCCTAAACCTGTTAGTCAAAACCTCAGCTAATGGACGTGTGTTGGTGAATACAAGCGTCGACTCGTGGCTGTCGACTAACGTTTTAATCAGATTCATTCTAGCCGCCACGTCCGGGTAGATTAACAGCATCTCAGCCAGCCGGAAATCCTCTGGAGACGGGTCGGGATACTCGACGGTGATTTTTAGGTGCCTGACAACTGGAACCCTCACGATGCTGCATCGTCTTCCGACACCGACGAGGAAAGAAGCAACCTTCTCAGGGCTGCCTACAGTGGCCGAGAGACCGATTCTCTGAAAGTCTCTTCCGGTAATCTCGACCAGTCTCTCCAACGCAACCGATAGCTGCGCACCTCTTTTGTCTCCGGCAAGCTCGTGAACCTCGTCCACAACGACTGCCTCTACGTGTTTTAGATGTTGACGGAAAGTGCGGGCGGTGAGGAGTATCTGGAGAGTTTCGGGCGTTGTGATAAGAATGGTTGGAGGCATCAGTGTCTGGGTTCTTCTCTCTCTCTGGATCGTATCGCCGTGCCTCACGCCTACTGTCATATCTAACCTTGCGGCCCACCACTCCACCCTTTCGAGAAGGTCTCGGTTCAGAGCTCTCAAAGGCGTGATGTAAAGTATCCTAACCCCTTCTCCACCCGGCTGGATCAGAAGCCTGTTCAGCAGCGGTATGACCGCCGCCTCAGTCTTACCAGTGCCCGTGGGAGCCATCAGCAGAAGGTTTTCACCCTCGAGTATCCTCGGAATGCTCTGTATCTGAGGCTCGGTAAGCTCGCTGAACCTCTCCAGAACCGCTTCCTGAAGCGGTTTAACCAACAGGCTGAGCACCGATGCAGATTTCCCGTCTATCATCACTCTGCTTCGACCAGCTTTGCCCCGCACATGGGGCAGAAGACAGACTCTGCTGGAATCACGCTTTCGCAGAACTTGCAAACTCTGTTTCCCGGCTCCTGGACAACATCTCGAACCTCTTTCTTGACAACTTCAAGCTCGACGACAGGCTGCTTCGCAGGCTTCGGCTTCTCCTCCTTCAAACCCGATGGCTTGGGCTTAGGAAGAATCTCTGAGGCCACAAGCCCAACTCCAGCGGCCAGAAGTGCGGTGCCCCCTATGATCATCATCCTTACGACTGGTAGGTCTGAGGGTACGGGTGAAGGAGACCAGAGCCTAATGCCCCAGAAATAAGCCAGCGTAAAAGCCGCCGCCCCGCCAATCAAGACCCCCACAGCAGCCCTAAACGGAGATCTTCCAGCGAAGCCGGCCGCTACGGCTGCCAAAACCACAGCTACAACGACCAGCTGAATAGGCTGCTCTGCTGTGAACTCAAGTGTTGAGAGAAGGAATATTATGGCGAAGCTGGCTAAGGCGGCGGAAGCTAAGTTGAGGATATGGTTCATCGGCTTCCCTCGACAAATGTGTAGTGGTTTACTAAAAAAGTTTGTGGAAGGTTATTCTACGTCCATGCCGAAAGTTGTTTTGAGCATCTGTCTAAGTATTACTAGTTTCTGTATGTCGTTGGCTCCCTCGTAGGTTTTCAATATTTGAGTGTCTCTCAGAAACCTCTCAACCATTCCGTCGGTGGCCACGCCAACGCCTCCGTGCAGGGAGATCGCCTTGAGAGCGGCTTTTTCAGCTGCCTCTGTGGCGAACAGCTTGGCCATGGAAGCAGCCATTGCCGCTCCCTGCCTATTCTTCATCGCCATGGTCGACGACCAGTAAAGCATAAGCCTAGCGGCCTCGAGGTATGTCAGGATCTCGCTGATGTGAAACTGGACGGCTTGGAAGTATATCAGAGGTCTTTCGAAGGCTCTCCGCTGAAGCGTGTACTGCAGGCTTTTCTCGAGGCATGCTTGGGCGATGCCGACCGCTTGCGCTGCTACACCAATCCTGCCGTGGTCGTAGGTGTCCATCGCAATCTTGAAACCCTGACCCTCTTCCCCTACCAAGCTATCCTCGGACACGTGGACGTTGTCCAGAATAAGTTCGTACGGATGACTGCCCCGGATCCCCATCACTTCAACCCTCTCGCCCAGCTTGAGACCCTCGGCTCCCTTTTCAACTATGAAGAAAGTCAACCCCTTGCTCCTCTCCTTCCTGCTGGGAGGTGGCGAAGTCCTTGCTAGAACTATGAAGTAGTCAGCTTTATCAGCCCCCGATATGAAGTACTTTCGGCCGTTCAAGACCCAGCCACCATTCTTCCTGACGGCAGTCGTCTGTATGCCCGCCACGTCTGAGCCAGCTCCCGGCTCGGTGGTCGCGTGGCTTGCGTGCTTCTTTCCAGAGGCAAGGGGTGGAAGATACTTGCGTCGCTGATCGTCTGTCCCATAAACCATCACGGGGTAGGTGAATAGCCTGTGGACCAGCGTAGCGACTGTGAAGGCTGGACAAACCCTGGAAATTTCCTCAACGTATATTGCGACAGACATAAGGTCGACTCCCTGACCGCCGTATTCCTCAGGTATTCCGAGGCCGAAGTAGCCCAACTCAGCCGCCTTTTCAATTAGATGGTCTGGGATCCTGTTCGTCCGCTCAATCTCAGCTACATGTCGCTCCAGAAGGCTTTCGGCGAAGTCACGCACGGACTTGCGGAATATTTCATGCTCCTCAGTCAGTTCAACGCTGAAATCTTGAAGAGAAAAAAACGGGAATACCATCAATAGATGTTATGCATTTCTTGGATTTAAACAAAACCCTAGGCTTGTGAAGACCTCCTTCTTAGAATGACTGCAGCTATGCTTACTGCTATTCCCGCTGCGAACAGGATGTAAGCCGTGAACCTATGGCTTATCTCAAGAGCTGAATGGCTCATCACCAGTGGAAGAAGGCCGTAGAGCGAGAGCCCTAAGACGACTTGAGCAGCGGTGATGACAACAACTATGGAAGCCATCGCTAGGGCAATCCTGCTCCGCCTGATGACGTAAGCATAACCTAGGACGACCGCTAGACCTGCCAAACCTATCGTCGCATGCACGTCCCTGAGGATGCCGGCGGCAAGCCTCGACTCTCCCAGCAGTATCTGCACGAAAACTCCAACTCCTACTAGAGTTCCCAAAACTTGGCTTGTTTTCATCAAACTTTGCGTTAAATTTGAACTAATAAATATGAATGGTTTTTGAAAAAAGGTTAGAACTCCGGAGTCTCGGATTCTTCCTTCTTCTTCTCCTCTTTCTTTTTGGAAGCTGCCACAACGTCGTCGATCCGTAGAATCATCGAAGTGGCCTCGAAGCTAGACCTCAACGCATGTATCTTGACTTTGGCTGGCTCGATTACTCCGTTTTTGAGCATGTCGGCAACTCCTCCGCCGAATATGTTGACGCCGACACTTCTTCCGTTGTTCTCGTGCGCATGTCGCAGCTGGGCCATTATCTCAACAGGCTCGAGACCAGCGTTCTCCGCCAGCGTTCTCGGAATGACCTCGAGGGCTTCAGCGAAAGCCGTGAAAGCCAGCTGCTCCTTGCCAGAGAACTTACCGGCGTTGACCCTCAGGTTCTTCGAAAGCTCCTCCTCGATCGCCCCGCCTCCAGGAACCACACGGGGGTCGTCGACCAAATCCACCATGTTCATTATTGCATCGTTCAGGGCTCTCTCAGCCTCGTCGAGCTGCCGCTCCAGCCCGGCCCTCAGCAGAACCGCCACCGCCTTCGGGTTCTCGCACTTCTCGACGAACACCATTCTATCCTCTCCTATCTTTCTCTCCTCAACCAGACCAGCCTTTCCAAGATCCTTAGGCGAGAGGTCCTCGAAGTTCGTTACAACCCTTCCACCGGTGGCCTTAGCAAGCTTCTCCATGTCGCTCTTCTTGACTCTACGCACTGCCAGTATGCCCTCCTTAGCTAGGAAGAACTGGGCGGCGTCGTCGATACCCTTCTGGCAGAACACAACGTTCGCACCAACAGCCTTGACCTTGTCAACCATCCCCTTAAGAATGTTCGTCTCCTCGTCGAGAAACTCCTTTATCTTCAGTGGGTCTCTGATTCTTATCTCGGCGCTGAACTCGGTCTTCTCGATCTCGAACGGGCTGTCGATCAGTGCGATCCTAGCGTTCTCAACCCGTTTAGGCATAGCGGCGTGCACAACCTCCTTGTCGACGATTACCCCCCTAACCAGCTCCGTCTCGTTAAGGCTCTTGCCGATCTTTTTGACAATCTGTATGTCGTCCTTGTCTGCCTTGAGCTTGCCGTTCACCTCTTTGACAACGCTCAGAACAGACTCGATGGCCACGTCAACAAGCCTGTCGAGGGCGAAGCCGAGGGATTTGCTGCCGAGAGCTGTTGTTATGACCTTGCGGAGGGTCTGGCGGTCGTTCAGGTCTATCTTTACCGCGTTTTCGTTGAGGATGTTCAAAGCCATTTCAAGCCCTTTCTTGTAGCCCGATATGATAGTGCTGGCGTGTATCTTCTGCTCGATCAGCTCCTCTGCTTTCCTGAGAAGCTCGCCGGCAAGCACAACGGCTGTTGTCGTGCCGTCTCCGACGACATGGTCCTGAGACTTAGCCACCTCGATAATCATCTTTGCGGCGGGATGCTCGACGTCTATCTTCTCGAGGATAGTTGCCCCGTCGTTCGTCACTATCACATCGCCGATGTTGTCGACCAACAGCTTATCCATCCCCTTCGGGCCAAGAGTAGTTCTGACGATCTCTGCGATGATCTTCGCAGCGGCTATGTTGTTCCTCTGCGCAGACCTTCCCTGCGTCCTCGTCGTCCCCTCCTTCAGAATTATTACTGGCTGACCCGGTGCTAGAGACATTTCACATCAACCCTAACCTCTGGTTTTGAATGGATGAATTTAAAGCTAAACGAGCCTAAGACCCAATAACACCCCGCAAAACGGTTCTAGCAGCTCTTTCGACATCCTCCTTCTTAACCGTCCTCCGGCCAGCGTACTGCGCAAGCTCATGAGCCTCCTTAGCGATCATAGCTCCGACGCTCTCAAGAACCCTCTTAAGCTCTTCAGCCGCGTCCTCGCTAACTCTGCCAGCTCCAGCTTTCTTCATCAGGCGATGAATAGGCGCGGACGGAAAATCTGATTGCTCGTCGTTCATCAATCTGGGTTCGGTAGTCCTGCTTAAAACCTTTTCAGAGGCTAGAGAACCAGCTAAACGTGCCACGAGTTTCGAAGCCTCTTTCCTAGGAATGTCTGGCGGTATTAACCCGCAATTGCTGTCAAGAGACTCGTTGATAAATTTTATTAGGCCGAAAAACCTTGGAAACATCGAATTGGCCACCACAAGGATTGAATGCCCCAACTGCCACCGGCTGACCATCAAGGGGAAATTCTGTATTTACTGCGGCTACACGCTGGAGAAGCCTGCCGAACCGGTTGTTCAGGCACCTCCCGAGGTTGCGGAGGTTCCGGCGGGCCCTGCTGCTGAAGCCACTGTCGAGGCTGTCGAACAGTCCGCCGGAGTGTCTACTGCTAGCGTCGAAGAAGCTGTTGTTGAGGAGAAGAGGCTGGTTGACCAGACTTCCTCAGTCTACTCGTGGTATCTCAGGTTGTTAGATTTGTTTTTGGAGCGGGAGGCTGACCCGGAGGTCTTCGAGGAGCTTTACAACGAGTATAGGTCGAGGTTGAGGACGCTGAACGAGAGGAGGGAGAACGAAATTAAGAAGGTTGAGGAGAGGCTGAACAACCTCGGGTCGATGCTGGAAAAGCTGAAGGTTAAGCATGAGATAGGTGAGATTCCTGACAGGCAGTACATCACTCAGAAGCTTGAGATCGAGAGGGAGGTGAGCAAGCTTAGGCCGAAGCTGATGTACCTCAGGAACCCCTTCAACATAAGGCTGGGCGACCTTCCATCGTTCAAGACACAGCTCGAGGAGAAGCTCAACAAAATCAAAACAAGCGGGAGGGAGTTGGGAATCAAGGATAACATCGTCACCCAAGTTGAGGAAGACATCGACGCAGCTCTGAAAGTTCTAGATGTTTTGATGGAGCAGCACCACAAAATCCGGAGGGAGTTGAACAAGCTAGAGCTGCGGTACAAGATCGGCGAGCTGAAGCAGAGCGAGTATTTGTCGATGAAGCAGAAGCTCGAGAAACAGCTAGAGCTTCCCGGGGGGTAAGTTTTTTACGGCGCTGTAAAGACTTAGGCTGTGAAAATCGTTGTAACGGCTCTGCCCGGCTCGGGAAAGACAACGACCATCAGAAAAGTCGCCGATATGCTGCCTGACGTAAGGGTCGTTAACTTCGGCGACCTGATGTTCGAGGAGGCGTCAAACAGGTACGGGGTAAAACATAGAGACGAGATGCGGAGGGCTCTCGGGCTGAGGGATTATCAGAGGCTGCAGATCGCTGCAGCGGAGAAGATAGCCGGCCTCGACAACAAGGTTATCATCGACACCCACTCGGTAATAAAGTCAGGGTCTTCCTACTATCCAGGCTTGCCCGACGAAGTTGTCAAGCTGATAAAGCCGGAGGTCATAGTATACATGGAGTTCAGGCCCGAGGATATTGTTGAGAGGCGTATGAAGGATTTGGCTGCTGGAGTGGAGCGTAAGAGAGAGTTGTCCAGCATCGAGCAGATTATATACGACCAGAACTTGGGGAGGCAGTTTGTAGTGTCGGCCGCAAACTCGGCCATGTGTTATCTTAAGATACTCGACCTAAACTATCCTCAAGCCTATCCCTTCCAGCATGCAGAGGATGCAGCTAGGCAGATCGTCCAGTGTATCGAGGAGCTTGGCGGCCGAGGCTCCTAGTCGACCACAGTTTTCCTAGCCGAGACGATGTAAGCAGTGTGTCCTCTCATGATGAACTCCGGCCTCGTCATACCTCTCCTGACTCTCATGTTCCTCAGCAAGATCTCTACACAGGTTATGTCGCTGTACCCTGTTCCCTCCAACGCCTCGCATGTCTGAACCACCTGCTCCACGGTTGGGCTTACCGATACCCAGACTCCGCTGGGCTTCAGACATTCATGGCAACGTTTAGAAGCCGTCCAAGGCTCTGGGATGTCTATGATGGCTGCGTCAATCTCTTCCTCGGAGGCATCCTTTGCCACGTCTCCGAGCCTGAGCTCGACAAACTTGTCTAGACCAAGCTGCCTAAGCCTAAGCTTAACTGCTTCGAGATACTCCTCCCTGACGTCGTAGCTGTAAACCATTCCTGTAGGCCTGACGAGGTGTGCCAGCATGGCAGTTAAAACACCGGTCCCAGTACCGGCTTCGAGAACTCTGCTCCCAGGTCCGACTCCCGAGGCGACAACTATGTAGCCCAAGTCTTTCGGGTAGACTATTTGCGTTGTCCTTGGGAAGAACATGAGCCTGTCGACGACCGTCGGCCTGTGTACAACCCATTTAGACCCTGTGTTGCTGACGACTTGGCATCCGAAGGGCTTGCCTATGAGGACGGAGGTGTCTATGAACCCCTCGCTGCTGTGAAACTTCTTACCCTGCCTAACTTGAACCAAGTATCTCTTCCGCTTCTCGGTGATTATCAGCACTCTGTCGGAGTCTTGGATTTCTGTGGTTTCAGCGTCCATACCGGTTTAAAGTTAAGAGAAGCTTGTTGATATGTATATGCTGCGGCCGTGATGTGTCAGAGTTAAGAGGAAGAAGATGACTTGAAGGCGTTTGGCTGAGCCGCTTCCGTTAAAGCTTTATGTCCCGGCCACCCGAGCAGTAATCAAGCTTGACAAGGGCTTTCGCCAGCATCCTTCTGACCGTCTTTATAGCAGCTGTTTTCCTACCCCAGACGCCTACAGAGTACGACCTAACCATCCAAGTCCTGTCTCCAGAAGCTTTCACACCGCTTCAGGAGAGCAGCAGGCAGATAAACTTGATAGGTTCTTGGTCTAAAACCAGTCTAAATGTTTACATCCAGCCTTCTGGCTCGGATGTCTTTGACTCAGCCGCAAGGAGAGGTGTCGAGGTTTGGTACGGCAGCATAAGGGCGTTCGTCAGCGAGTACGGATACTCTTACCTTCTCTCGTTGAGGTATAATTACGTGCTGAGGGAGTCTGATGCCGACGTTAGTATATCCTACGTCGAGTCGCTTGGGAGCAACGTATGCGGGGTTGCGTCGCTGAGGTTTAACACCGCAACACGAGCAATCCTGAGAGCCTCCATACAAATATCGAGAACATGCGTGGGCAACAACCCCTCAACAGCGTACAAGGTGGCGGCCCACGAATACGGACACGCCCTCGGCCTAGACCACTCAACGTACAGTCAGGACCTGATGTATACTCATTTAACCACAGCCGAGTTTCCGTCAACCCTCAACGTCTACGCCCTAGCCGTGGCTTATTCATGGGTCTACCAGACATCCTACAGCAGTCCCAGACAGTCAACCGTTTCGCTTCCTGAGGGGATGGCTTACAAATACCTAGCGCCTATACCGGAAGTTTTGACCGTACGAGTGTTGATGGAGTCTGAACTAGGCAGGGTCTTCCTAAACTCGACCCAGCTGGCGTACGGACAGGTTTTCAGCTACAGCGCCACGCCCCTGATCGATTATGGAAACGGCACGCTTTTCCGCTTCGAAGGCTGGTACGTAAACGGCGTCAGAATATCTGAAGACGCCCAGCTAGTGCAGGCCGTGAACACCTCCCAAGATTTCACAGCGAGATACGGCGTCTACTACCTAGTTTCCGTCAAACGCCTCGACGGAGTGAATCAGGAGTGGGTTAGGAGAGGCAGTACGATTCAGCTCGATGCCTTGGAGTACAGCCTGCTGGAGGAGGGGGTTAGGCTTAGGTTCGTAGGCTGGAGCGACGGCGACTACAGCAGGGTTAGGCGAGTCGTGGTCAGCAGGCCTGTTGGTGTTGAAGCAGTGTATGTGAAAGAGTTCCTTGTCAGGGTAATCTCGCCGTTCGAAGTAATCGAAGGCGGCGGATGGTATCGGGAGGACAGCTTGGCCGTTCTGAAAATCCTCCAGACGCAGGTTTACACGGGGGAAGACACTAGGCAGACACTTTCTACGCTAAATTCAAGCACGGCTATGGAGAAGCTCGACGAAAACTCTTACAGGGTTTACGTCAACCAGCCCATAACAGTCGTCGCAGGCTGGAAGAAGGAGTTCCGTGTACAGGTGAGAAGTAGCCATGGTGAAGCTCTGCTCCACGATGCATGGCATGCTGAGGGCGATGTTTTTGAGCTCTCGGCCCCGTCCACAATCACTTGGGAAAACAACACACAAGCTGTTTTCCAGGAATGGCAAGGGCTCCAGCTGAACACCACCTCAGCGACTATCGTCGTCAGAAACCCTGTACAAGCCAAAGCCGTTTACAGAGTCTACTACTACGTGGAGATCGAGTCGGCACAGCCCGTCATGGTTGAAAGCGGGTGGTTTGTCAAGGACGGGCCCATAATGCTGGACGCTGGGCCGGTGTTGAGGAACGCTGGTCAAGGGCTTAGGTACAGGTTCGTCGGATGGGCTGGGTTGGGAGTCGAGCCGGCTGTGGAGTTGGTTGTGCGAGAGCCTGTAAGGTTCAAGGCCGAATGGGTTCTCGAGGCTCTGGTGAAGGTGGAGAAGATGAACGGGTCTGCTGAGCTGTGGTGGGCCGTCGGCAGACAATTGGTGGTGGAAGCGGAGGAGGTTGTTTATCGGGGGAACGGTGAGAGGAGCGTGTTCGTAGGATGGTTGGGAGACGTCGACAGCGCCGACGGCACGACTGCTAGAGTTTACGTGGATAACCCTAAGCATCTGAAGGCGGTATACCGACCCGAAGCCTTGGTTTCTCCCTTGTTCGTCTCTAGGGACGGGAAGGATGTGAACGGAACGGTCTTCCTAAAAACTTCATCGGGGGAGAAGTTCGTGCTTGCGGCTGGTTCAAGCTACTGGCTTCCATTAGGTGAGGCCGAGGTGGAGGCGGTTTTGTTCAAAGGCCTTGATGTGAAAAACGTTGAAAGGATAGTTGTTGAAGAACCTGGGCAGCTCCGGCTGAGCGTCAAGGTCGGTAGCTTTGTGCTCAAGGCCAGAGACTTCCTAGGCATCCCGTTCGTAAGCACGAAGGTTGTTGTCAGGAACAGCATGGGTGTTGAGGAAGTCGCCCGAACAGACGAGAGAGGCCTGGCCTACTTCAGCCAGCTCACTGAATACGCTGAGCAAGCCGTAATCGAGTCGAATTTCCTCAGCTACGGGTTTAATCTGATGCCGAAAGAAGGCGTCCGGGAGGTTGTCCTGCCCATGACTCCCTATACAGCCACGTCTCTGGCAGCTGCAATCTTGTCAGTTGTCTTGCAGCTGTTAAAGCATAAAGATGCCCCATCTCGTAGGAAGCTGGGTTGACAGGGAACATAATCGGAGAGAGGTTCGTTGTCATAAGCTTCGGCGAAAGCCATGGAAGATGCGTTGGTGTGCTGATAGACGGATGCCCGCCTGGAGTAGAGGTGTCGGAGGATGATGTCCAAGTCGAGCTTGACAGGAGAAGGCCCGGCCAGTCAATCGTCGCCACGACGAGGGCTGAGGAGGACCGGGTTGAGATTCTTTCAGGAGTTTACGAGGGGTACACGACTGGAGCGCCCATCTTGATGGTTGTCTGGAACAAGGACGTCGACTCTAGACCCTATCAGCAGATACGGAACAAACCCAGGCCCGGTCATGCAGACTATCCTGCTAGGATTAAGTACAGAGGTTTTAACGACTACAGGGGAGGAGGGAGGTTCTCGGCTAGGATCACCGCAGGGTTTGTGATGGCTGGGGCGGTTGCGAAGAAGCTCCTGCAGCGGTTCGGGGTTGAGGTTCTAGCCTACTCGCATGAGATCGCCGGGATAAAGTGCCCGTCTTTGACGGTGGAGCAGGTTAGGGCAGGGAGGTACAGCAACGAGGTGAGATGCCCCGACCCCGAAACGGCTGAGAGGATGAGGAGAGCCATACTGGAGAGCAGGCATAGGGGAGACAGCGTAGGAGGAATCGTAGAGTGCATGGCCCTCAACCTACCTGTGGGGCTGGGCGAGCCTGTATTCAGCTCGATAGACTCCGACCTCAGCAGAGCACTTTTCTCGATTCCCGCAGTTAAGGCCGTTGAGTTCGGCCGTGGATTCGAGAGCTCTAGGCTCACTGGGTCGGAGAACAACGACCCTTTCATAATCGAGGGTGGAAGAGTGAGGACTGCAACGAACAACGCCGGAGGAGTTCTCGGAGGGCTTACCACTGGGATGCCGCTGCTGGTTAGGGTTGGGTTCAAGCCCGCCTCCTCAATAGCTCGTCAGCAAAAAACCGTCGACCTCTCGACGATGAGCGAGACGAGCCTGGTGGTTCCAGGCCGGCATGACCCGTGCGTGGTACCCCGAGCTGTTCCGATAGTGGAGGCGGTGGTTGCCTTTGTGCTGGCCGACCACTTCCTCAGAGCCGGTCTGGTGCATTAAGTAGGTGCGCATAGTATAATAGCCGATTAGCAGTGGAAGCCTGCATGGAAGGCGACGAGTACCGTCTTCTAACTCAGAAGGAATTGGAGAAGGTCTCTGAACTGGTTGGACCCGGCTGGTCGTTGAGAGACGGTAAGCTCCACCGTCTTTTCGAGTTTAGAGACTTCGTCGAAGCCATGGGTTTCATGGTGAGAGTAGCTCTCGAGGCGGAGAAGCTCCAGCATCATCCCGAATGGTTCAACGTCTACAACCGTGTAGAAATCTGGCTGACAACCCACGACTTAGGAGGCTTGAGCACCTATGACGTCAAGCTGGCCAAAACCATAAACAATCTAGGCTAGCTGGAGACGTTGACAGCGGCCTCGGCGATGTCTTCAGCATATTCCAGGATCCTCCTCAGGCTTCCGAGCACAAGCAAGTAATGAGTTTCAACCCACGAGTTGTGAGGACGCCGCGCGAGGGCCTCCAGCTTCAAAACACCCTCAGCCGCCATCTCCAACGTCTTGCTCGCCAGCCGGAGGTCTGAGTTTAGAAGGCTTTGGAGAGAACGCTTGAAGACGTTCGTTATCTCCTCAGCCAGGTCGGAAAAGTCGTGGCCTTCGAGCTGGTAGCTCTTCAGGCTGACGGTGTGTTTGCAAATAGAAACGGCGTGGTCGGCCGCCCTTTCGATGTTTTTGGCCACCAAGGCGTATACTATGCATTCGCTTGGGTCGTTCAGCTCCAGTGAACGGAGAGTTGTGTAATCCTTGACGGCTATGTTGAGCTGGCGTACTACAAAGTGATAAAAACGGTCCACCTCGTCATCCCGTTTGATAACCTCCTCAGCCAAGCCCAAGTCTCCGTTGGTGAAAGCTGAAACAGCGTCCTTGACCATGTTAGCGGTTATGCCGGCCATCCTTTCGACCGACGTCTTCACAGGCAGGCTGTCATGCATCGGGATGCACTGAGCCACCAGCTCCCTAGCAGACTCTTCAACTATCTCCACTCCCACAAGCCATCTCCTGATCACCTCCTTGAGGTACGAGATGGTCGCCGGCGCGTAGCTTGGGAATACCACCTTGATCCTGCTGTAGCCGGCTAAGTACTTGGAGAAGATGAGCCTCACCACGTCTAGTGGGGTGTTTTCCTCGGCCGCCATTATCTCGGCCTGAGCAACGTCCCGTGGTCTGTCGGGAGCGATGAGCACGCCCCCTCCGATTACTGTCAGCTTCAACTGGTCGAAACGGCTGAGCTTGTTGGCCTCGACCCATTGCTTAGGCAGGGAGACGACGTAGGTGCTTCTTCCGGTCCTTTGGATGCGCCTGGTGTATACCTCCATGCTTGGCTGTGTTGGTATATAGATGAATATATGGATTTTGTTCGAAAATATTCCACACCCTCCATCTATATATTGAACTTCAACAGCCTTCGGCCGCCATGAACAGGAAAGCAGTAACAACCTCGACTATGGCAGCAATCGTAGCCTCGCTAGTGATAGGATTGGTGGCTGGAATCTTCGTAGGCCCTGCCTTCACAGCACCGGCGACTTTCACGACTACTGTACTCCAAGGAACGGGTGCAACTATAACACGAACCCTAACCACCACGGTCCAAGTAAGGGTCGAAACTACTCCGCTAGAACTATCGGGCAAGATCGAGATCGACGGCTCCAGCACGGTTTATCCGATAACTGAAGCAGCCGCCACGGAGTTCATGAAAAGACATCCCAAGGTCTCGATATCAGTAGGCATTTCTGGAACAGGCGGAGGGTTCAAAAGGTTTGTCTCCGGAGAAACGGACATCAACGACGCATCCCGTCCCATAACAAGCGCCGAACACGAATCGGCTGTCAAAAACGGTATCTCATGGATAGAGATCCCAGTAGCGATAGACGCGTTAGTGGTCGTAGTCAACAGGCAGAACGACTGGGTTGACTGCATAACCATTTCCGAGCTGAAGAAGATATGGGAGCCCAACAGCCAAGTCAGAACTTGGAGGGATGTAAGGCCCGAATGGCCGAACCAGCCTATCAAGCTGTACGGACCCGGGCCAGACTCCGGAACGTTTGACTACTTCACGGAAAGGGTTAACGGAAAAGCCAAGGCCAGCCGGACGGACTTTATAGCCTCTGAGGACGACAACGTCCTGGTTGCAGGAGTTGAGGCGGAGAAGTATGCCCTCGGATACTTCGGCTACGCCTACTACCCAGAAGCCCAGGCGAAGATCAGGGCCCTGCAAGTTAGAGACGACAGGGCTGGAGGCCAGTGCGTCGAGCCGAACGACCAAACAGCAAGCACGTTCCAGTACCCGCTGTCGAGGCCATTGTTTATATACGTCAACAAGAAATCATGGGACATGAAACCGTTTCTCAGGGAATTCGTGATCTACTACGTAGAGAACGGCGCTAAGCTTGCCAAAAAAGTCTCGTACACTCCGTTCCCCGACCACTACTACGCGAAGGCGACTATACTGATCAAGAACGACATATTCGATGGGCTGTACGAGCTGGCTTTCCTCAAAAACAAAACGGCTGGACCGCACTAAGTGAAGCCTGAATGGGCCAGATCTTCCCTGAAAACATAGTCGAAAGCGTCCGCAGGAGAAACAGGAACACTAAAATCACCAACCTATTTTTGTTGCTGACCTCGTCTATTGCGTTTATCAGCATCATGGTTATTGTTGGGTCTCTTGCATTAGAATCCAGCATCTTCTTCAACGCAGTACCCGTCTCCGAGTTTTTGACGGGGACAGAGTGGACTGTTCTGTTCGCTGAAAAGAAGTTCGGCGTTCTTCCGCTCTTGACAGCAACAGCCATAACTTCAGCCATAGCCCTTGTCGTAGCAGTCCCAGCAGGCCTGGCTACGGCAATTTACTTGAGCGAGTACGCCAGACCCTCCGTCAGAAGGCCTCTGAAGAGCGTCATCGAGCTGTTGGCTGGAATCCCCACAGTTGTCTACGGATACTTCGCTCTCTACTTCATAGCCCCCAATCTACTGAGACCACTCATTCCCGGATTAGGCATCCACAGCGCCCTAGCAGTTGGGCTGATGATAGGCGTGTTAATCATTCCGATAGTCTCGTCCCTAAGCGAGGACGCCATGTACTCAGTCCCCGAGGACTTCAGACAAGCCGCTTACGCACTCGGGGCGAGGAAGATAGACGTGGTTTTCAGGGTCATCCTGCCGGCATCCCTGTCAGGCATCCTAGCCTCGATAATCCTAGCATTCACAAGAGCTATGGGTGAAACGATGATAGCGGCCATCGCTGGCGGGTTCAGGGTGATTATGTCGTTCGACCCACGTGAGTCGATGGAGACGATGACGGCTTTCATAGCTCAGGTCGCGACCGGAGACGCACCTCACGGGACGATCGAGTACCAGTCAATATTCGCCGTCGGCTTGGTGCTTTTCATCATAACGATGATATTCAACCTAGTAGCCCTAGCGATAGTCAGGAGGTGGCAGATACGCTACTGAACACCCAAGTCCTCTCGACTAGAAGAGGCCGTACGAAGAAGGCGCTGGACGCCATCACTCCGTTCATACTGTCGTTGGGGGTTTTCATAGGCGTTGCGACAGTTGCTTCGCTGCTTTTCACGGTTCTGTCAAACGGGTACACAAGGCTGAGCTGGAACCTTATCTTCGAGTATCCTTCACCCAACCCCAACCAAGCGGGAATGAGGTCGGCGTTCCTAGGAAGCTTGTGGACGGTGAGCTTAGCCGCTTTAATTTGTGTTCCACTGGGGGTCTGTTCCGCTCTCTACCTGACCGAGTGGTCTCAGAACAAATACGTGAGGCGTTTCTTCGAGTTAAACATGGCTAACCTAGCAGGAGTGCCTTCAATAGTTTTCGGCCTAGTAGGCTTGAGCATCCTAACATACGGTCTTGGATGGGGAAGGTCTATCATAGCCGGAGCGTTCACGCTAGCCACCATGACCCTGCCTCTAGTCACCGTCGCCGCAACCGAAGCAATAAAAACCGTCCCCGAAGCCCTCAAGCTAGGCGCGTACGCTTTAGGAGCAACCAAGCTCCAGGTTACTAGGTATATCATCCTGCCGAGAGCCGTTCCGATGATGATGACAGGAGCCATCCTAGCCATCTCAAGAGCGATAGGGGAGGCGGCGCCCATACTAGTCATTAGCGGGCTTCTGTTCATCCGTGAGGACCCCACGAGTGTCTTCGACAGGTTCACAGTCATGCCCCTCCAGATCTTCAACTGGGTCAGCAGGCCTCAGGCTGCTTTCCAAGAGCTTTCTTCAGCCGCCATAGTTGTCCTGCTTCTAATGCTTCTTTCGCTCAATTCGGCGGCGATAGCCGTCAGGTACAGGTACCAAAGGAGGATGACGTTATAAATGAGCTGGGTTATGCAGGTTTTGGCGGAGAAGCCTGAGATGTACGATGGACGAGTAGTCTTAGAGACACAGGATTTATCCGTGAAGTATGGACGAAAGCAAGCCATAGCGGACATAAACATCAAGTTCGAGAGGGATAAGATAACAGCCATCATAGGTCCATCCGGATGCGGTAAGTCTACGCTTCTTAGGTGTCTGAACAGGATGAACGACCTGATTCCCGACGCAAAAGTCGAGGGCAAGGTAATGTACCGTGGAGTGGATATTTACAGCCGTGAGGTCGACCCCGTAGCCATCAGGTCCGTCATAGGCATGGTCTTCCAGCGCCCAAACCCATTCCCCATGTCTGTCTTCGACAACGTAGCTTTCGGGCTAAAGGTAAACGAGTTTAAGCTCACTCGCCAGCAACTCCGTGAAAAGGTCAAGGACGCTTTGGAGAAGGCAGCGCTTTGGGACGAGGTCAAGGACAGGCTAGACTTGCCAGCCTACTCTCTCTCAGGCGGGCAGCAGCAGCGTCTATGCATCGCAAGGACCTTGGCGATAGACCCTGAAGTCATTCTTCTGGACGAGCCGACGGTTTCGCTCGACCCTATATCGACCGCTAAGATAGAGCAGCTGCTACGCAGCATATCAACAAGCTACACAATAATCATAGTCACGCACAATATGCAGCAAGCTGCTAGGGTTTCCGATTACACGGCTGTAATGATGCCCGACGAGTCCATGGTAGGCAGGCTAATAGAATTCGGCCCGACCAAGGAGATATTCACAAACCCAAGAGACAAGAGAACAGAGGACTACATTTCCGGCAGAATAGGGTGACGACATGCCCCGGTTAATGGACATCGGTCTGGACAGGGTTGTCAACATGCTGAGCGACATGGCCGAGCTAAGCATGAAAGCTGTCGACCTTGCTGTAAAAAGCTTCATGGAGGGGATAAACCTTCAGGAAGAGGTTTTCGGACTCTCTGAGAAGCTGCGCTGGCTGCAGGACGAGGTCTCCGACATGTCGGTAGAGCTCATAGCTCGGTACCAGCCTGTCGCCGGAGATTTGAGATTCCTAAAGTCTGCTATGGAGGTGGCCTACGGGTTTTCACGCTTCGGCAGGTACGCTTACGACATCGCCCAGATTATACCGACCTTCGGCAAGCTCGAGGATTGTGAGAAGCAGGTTGTTTCGGAGGTGAGCTCCACAGTCAAGGAGATGCTTGACATAAGCATAAAGAGCTTCATAGAGAAAAAGGTTGACTTGGCTTACGAGCTTGAAAAGCTAGACTCATTCATAGACCGAGCCTACCGAGACCATGTCGACCAGAGCATAAAGCAGGCGGGTTCGAAGAAATGCGACATGGCTGTAATGCTGATGCTCCGTTATCTTGAGCGTATAGCTGACCACGCCACTTACATCGGCGACTCAGTTGAATATATAGTGGCGGGCGTGAGAAGGCCGAGAAAATGAGGCCATGGTGGAGAAGGTCGTTATAAGAAGAGACTGCTTTGAACTTGTTCTGGCTATGGCTAGAGAGGTTCATCCCAACGAGGTTATAGTTCTTCTGCATGGAAAACACGGTAAAAACGTCGTGGTTGTCGAGGAGGTTTCGCTTCCGCCACAGTCGGTTTACGGCGAGGACTTTTCTTCCTTCAACCCCTACGCCATGCCCATCGACCTTTCCATCCTAGGCATCGCACATTCCCATCCATCCGGAGTAGGCCGGCCCTCCGTCGAAGACCTCAACAACTTCATCGGCAGAATAATGGTCATCGTCACGCCTCCCTACATGGACGAGAGTGATTTTCACGTCTTCGACGCCGCGGGAAAGAGCATCTGGTATGAACTGTCTTCAGACAAGCATAGCTCGGCACATCTCTCTTAGAAGCTTCTCCGGGTCTCGGCTCTTGACGTATGCGCTAGAGAGTAGGACTCCTTCAGCCCCCAGCTCCAGGGCCTTCCTGACGTCGTCCTCGCTCGAGACACCTGCTCCGCAGAGAACATGAACACGCATGCTGACCTTCTTCACTTTTACAACGGCGCCGGACACAACCTCAGGCCTGGCGGTCGACACCGAAACACCAGTACCTATCAACTCGGGTGGTTCGACAGCTAAGGCCTCGGGCTCCAGCGCAGCGGCGGAGACTGCCGCATGCAAGTCGTCGGCGCATACAACAGAAGCCAGGCCGAGGCCCCGCAGCCTCGCCACGGTCGATGCGATGTCCGAGAGCTTGAGCCTCTTCTCTGAGTGGTTGAGCAGGGACCCTGAAACTCCTATTTCTTTGAGCGATTCAGCGACCACGGCCCCCGTGTGGGGCCCTGCCTCGAATGGGTCGCAGTGTTGAGCGAGAACCGGTACGGACACGGTCTCCGCAACGGTTTCTAGGCTGACGATGTTAGGGCAGACGGCTACTTGGACTCCTGTCTCCGACGAAACCCTCTCAGCTGTCTTTGCTAGCTCAACCCCTCGCCTGCCGATGGCTTCCCTGTAGGACTTGAAGTTGAGGATTATCGCTGGAAAGCCGAGGTTCATGCACGTGGTTTGAGGAAGCACGCTTTAAACGCTATCGCTATAAGGTGTCATGAGGAGGATTAGTGCACGGACATGGTTGAAAAAGCCGCCTACCTCAGCCACCACACAGAGGAAGACTTGCGGAAGATGCTCGAGGCTGTTGGTGTTTCAAGCCCCATGGACCTGTACTCAGACATACCGTCCAAGTACATCCTGCCCAGCCCCCCTGCTTTAGGGCCTGGCTTGTCGGAGCAGGAGGTCGTCGAAAAGATTAGAGGCATTCTCGGCAAGAACAGTGGTGGGTTGAAGCTGTTCATAGGAGGAGGGGTTTGGCCCCACTACGTTCCAGCCGCCGTCAAGGAGATAGTTTCGAGGTCTGAGTTCCTGACCAGCTACACCCCATACCAGCCGGAGGCCTCGCAGGGGATGCTGACCGCTTTGTTCGAGTTTCAAAGCCTTGCCGCAGACCTTTACGGCGTGGACGTCGTCAACTCGTCGATGTACGACTGGGCGACGGCCCTTGGAGAGGCTTTACGGATGGCGGTCCGGTACAACGGCCGTAATAAGGTTTTGGTCGTGGAGTTATGCAGCCCGGAACGCTTGAGGGTCGCAAAAACATACACACAACCCCTCGGCATTAAAATCGAGACGGTATCCGTAGACTACAAGGCGTTTGTCGACGAGGAAAGTCTCAAGAATACAATAGACAGCGAAACATCTGCGGTCTACGTTGAGAACCCGAGCTACGTTGGAGCTGTTGTCAGGAATGTGAGGGCTGTTGGAGAGATAGCGCACGATGCAGGAGCCTTGTTCGTCGTGGGTGCTGAGCCGACTTCTCTCGGGCTATTCACACCTCCCGGCGAGTATGGCGCCGACGTTGTCGTGGGTGAGGGACAACCGATCGGGCTTCCGATGAGCTTTGGAGGACCTCTGCTCGGGATCTTGGGATGCAGGTATGAACGGAGGCTCGTCCACAGCATGCCCGGGAGGCTTGTCGGCATGACAGAATCCTTGACAGACGGGAAACGAGCCTTCACCATGATCCTCAGAGCTAGGGAGCAGGACATTAAAAGAGAGAAAGCAACTTCAAACATATGTACTAATCAAGCGCTCTGCGCCGTGGCCGCAGCGGCCTACCTCTCCCTGCTCGGCAAGAGCGGGCTGAGAGATTTGGCTAGACACATCTTCGACAAAACAAGCTACTTCATCGAGAAGCTGAAGAACTCTCAAGGAGTGAGGATACCGTTGATCGAGGCACCGCACTACATGGAGTTCGCCTACCGTGTTGAGGGTGTAGAATGCTCAAGAGTTCTCGAGCACCTCCTCGAGCATGGAATCGTCGGCGGACTGAAGCTCGGACCCGGCTACCCCAAGCTCGATGAAGCCATTCTTACAGCGGTTACTGAGGTACACAGCAGGCAGGACGTAGACAGCTACGTTAAACTTCTCAAGGAGGTTGGTTAAGTGTTTAGGCAGGCATCTTGGGGGGAGAAGCTGGTTTACGAGCTTTCTAGGCCCGGCGCTAGAGGTTATACACCGCCCAGCACGGATGACGAGATGGAGGACGCTGGCAGGAGGAGGCTTGCCGACGTTCCTCAGGATTTGCTGCGGAGAGACCTTCCGCTGCCCGAGCTTTCAGAGCCCTCGGTGGTTAGGCACTACACACGCTTGAGCCAGATGAACATGAGCATCTCAACGACCTTCTACCCCCTCGGCAGCTGCACGATGAAATACAACCCCGTCGTCAACAACCACATAGCTTGGCTGGAGGAATCAGCCAACGTACACCCCCTTCAGCCTCCAAAAACAGTCCAAGGATGCCTCGAGCTTCTGTATAACCTAGAGACAGCTCTCAAGGAGATAACAGGCATGGATGCCTTCTGCCTCGCACCAGCAGCAGGGGCGCACGGCGAGCTCGTCGGTTGCCTCATCATGAAAGCATATCACGCTGAGAGAGAAGGTAAGCCCCGTAAGAAGATAGTCATCCCAGACTCTGCACATGGAACCAACCCCGCCAGCGCGGGAATGGCCGGGTTTGAGGTCGTGGTTGTGAAGACGAGGCAGGACGGCTGCGTCGACCTCGAGATGCTGGAGAAGATCGTCGACGGGGACGTAGCTGGAATCATGCTCACAAACCCCAACACCGCGGGCCTCTTCGAGAAAGAAATCGAAAAAATAGTCGAGACGATTCATTCAAACGACTCTCTCCTGTATTACGACGGGGCGAACCTGAACGCCATAATGGGCGTCGTCAGGCCGGGCGACATGGGGTTCGACATAGTTCATCTCAACCTTCACAAAACATTCTCGACGCCTCACGGTGGAGGAGGACCGGGAGCGGGGCCTGTGGGGGTGGTTTCGAGGCTTGCGAAATACCTTCCACCGCCTAGAATAGTGAAGCAGAACGGTGTCTACGAGCTGCTGGATGGTGGGCAGGATAGCATAGGTCCTGTTAAGATGTTTCACGGAAACTTCGGCGTACTGGTCAGGGCTTATGCATACATTCTGGCGATGGGTGGTGAGGGGTTGAGGAGGGCGGCCACCTACGCGGTCATGGCTTCAAACTACATGCTCTCGAGGTTGAAGGAAGTGCGTGGGGTTAGCATTCCATACGACTCGTCAAGACCACGTAAGCACGAGTTTGTGGTCAGCTTGGCGAAGCTGAGGAAGGAGACGGGTTTAGGTGCTCTCGAGGTTGCGAAGCGTCTCATCGACTATGGTTTTCATCCTCCAACGATATACTTCCCCTTGATAGTGGAGGAGGCTTTCATGGTCGAGCCTACGGAGACAGAGTCTAAGGCAGAGCTGGACGGCTTCATCCAAGCCTTCGAGGCGGTGGTTGAGGAGTGCTACAGCAACCCGAAGCTTGTCCGTACGGCACCCCACAGCACCCCGGTAGGCAGAATAGACGAGGCCAAGGCCTCGCATCCGTTGACCATGACTCCCACGTGGAGGGTTCTCCGGAGTAGGACGAAGTGAAAGAAATACCGCTTCTAGGCTACTATCGTGCAAACTATCCAGCCGCCGAGGTTGGGGAGTTTGCAGGCTGGAAAACGGTGATTGCCTTCACGAGCTTGAGAGACGAGCACAGGGCGGTCAGGGAGTCGTCGGGAATCTTCGACATAAGCCACATGACTAGGACCAAGATAGCGGGCCCTTCTTCAACAACTCTTCTGCAGAACATCCTGACGATAGATGTGGAGCGTCTCAAGCCCGGGAGGATGAAGTACGGGCTGATGCTCAACGAGGACGCTGGCATAATCGACGACGCGACTGTCTTCAAGGTCGAGGAAGAAAGCTACGTAATGGTCTCCAACGCCGTCTCGAGGGAGAGAGTGCTAAACTGGCTGTCTCAGCACGCAGGCCCCGGCGTTTACGTCGAGGATTTCACTGAAAGGTCTGCGTTCTTCGCCGTGCAGGGGCCGAGAGCGTCCGAGCATGTATCCAGAGTTTTCGGCAAAGATTTTAGCACGCTGAAATGGTTCGCCGGAGATGTTGTTGAGTTCGAGGGCTGTCAGGTTTTGTTGACGAGAAGCGGCTACACCGGGGGCGACGGCTACGAGATTGTGATTCCGTGCGGCGGGACTGTTTTGTACTCCAGTCTTTGGAGAGTCTTCGTAGAAGGAGGGGTGAAGCCTTGCGGGCTCGCTTGTAGGGATGCCTGCAGGCTTGAAGCGGGTTATCTACTGGCTCATCAGGATTTCGACGAGGCTAAGACACCTGCCGAGGCTGGGTTGATGTGGGCTGTAAACCTTGAGAAGAAAGACTTCGTCGGGAAGAGAAAGCTGGAGGAGAAGCTGAAGACGAAACCCTCATCGACAATCGCCATCCTTGAGATGATGGAGCCCGGCGTGCCGAGGGCAGGCTACCCCATTCTGGACAGCTCGGGGAACCGTGTGGGCGTCGTCACTAGCGGCGGGTACATTCCCTCGGTCGGCAAGGGCTTGGCTTTGGGCGAGATTCCAGCAGAGCTTCATACAGAGGGAGCGGTGTTGTACATACTTGTCCGAAACGCTGCGAGAAGAGTAGTAGTCAGGAAGCAGCCTCTCGTCAAACCTTTGAAAGGCTAGCGAACAAGGATATCTGCCGCTCCTCAAAAGCCAGAGGATATCCAACCAGAAGGTTAACCCCGTCAAGGGCCATGGATATTCTTTGCGATACCTCGTCAAGCCCTCCTTTCAGGCAGAAGTGGTTTACAGCTTCTTCGAAGAACGTGCTCGCCGATCGTCTCGCTACGTAGGCCCTCATCCTGTCCAGAGCATCGTCATTGATGTCGTGGCCTATGTAGAACGGAGCGTAGACACCCACGCCCGTGTCGTACCTTCTCAGGTCTTCGAAGAGAGTTGGGTTCAGCAGTATGAGAGGCGACGCGCCGTAAAGGTAGGCGGCTTTATAGGCTGTCTTTTCCATCCGCTCCGTTCCAACCATCAGCAAACAACGTCGCCTTCTCCTAATAGTCTCACAGGCCTTGAGCACCAACGGACCCGCGGCGGTTCTAATCTCGTCTTCATCTAAGTAAGCGCGGTTGCCAGCCACGAGGCAGACGCCGCAGCAATCTGTTTCATCCACGACGCTGATGAACTCCTCCATCCTGCTGTGAAAATCATGCCTCCTCACGGGAATCGTCAGCACAGGGATGCACAAAGAGTACTCGACACAGCGATTGACAAGCTTAGCGTAGTCGCTAACCTTAGGGTCTTGGTCAGCGGTCTCAGAGTCGATGACCAACACCGAATAACCATGCTTTTTCAGAAGCTTTGAAACCGACTCCAGAGCTTGAAGCTTGTCTCCCCGAAGGTTTGAAGGCTTAACAGCTAGCCCAAGATGGAAGACGTCCACCCTTCTGGAAGACGTCCACCTCCATCCACCAAATACATCTCAGAACCCTCTTTCTCCAGACTGTATATAAGTTTTAATTGTGTCCAACCACCTCTCCAGCCGGATGCGCGTGGAAGAGCTGGAGGAGAAGATCCTCCAAACGTGCAAAGACCTCAGCAGACAAGACCTCGACAGAATCGTCGAGGAGAAGCTCAAGTCTTCACCATTCCTTACGAGGCTGGGGGCTCTGCTGATTGTGCTCGAGGAGATAGGGTTGTCTGGGGAAGATGGCCTAGGAGGCCATCATGACTACTCGTTTACACCTATGTCAGCTCTCACCGCGGGTTTGAAGAACGTTAGCGTGGTGGGAAGAGTCCTCGGATGTAAGACGTTTTCGACGGAGGATGGAAGGAGTTTTTCGAGGCTGAGGCTCTGGGACGGTACAGGGGCTGTCGACGTGATGGTTTGGGAGAGCGAGCAGAGTGCTTCCGTTGGCGACGTAGTGGCCGTCTGGAACGGCTACGTCTCCACACCCAAGTCGGGCAGCGGCCTAGTGCTCCATACGGGTAGCAGGTCGAGGGTTGAGAAGATGCAGGATCTTGGAAAACTGCCTCCTCTGGATTTTTCTGGGTTTAATCTTTCTGCCAGCCGATTGTTCGGGCGTCGCACTGTCGACGTCTCGGCTGTCGTTGTTCTGAACACGGGTGTCAAGGCGGTTGAGGAGGAGACTAGATTGCTGGAGCTGCTGGTTTCGGACGGTGAAGCCGTTGAGTTGTTTACCGCTTGGAGGGATTGGGCCGACCTTCTGTCGGATGTTGCGGAAGGAGCTAGGTTGATGGCGGCTTCAGTAAACCTGAAAGACGGAGAGCTTCACACAGGTCCGAATAGCCTCTTAACCATCGTGGGTTTTGACGAAGACGTTCTCGCGAGAGCTTTGGATAAGAGCGTCCCCGAGATCCCATTGACCGTTCTTGGTAGGTGTTTCGACGGCGTTCTTGCCGCGACGGACGGTTCTAGAATGTTAAGGCTTGGTTTTCCCGCTGAAGCCCCCCACAAAAACGTAGTTGTTGAAAGGGCTTTCGTCATTCAACGACGTGGAATACCTCAAGCCTACGGCAAATCAATCAGAAGTGCCCAAGAAAACCATCTACCTCCAGCCTACACGGACACGCTGGACGACTCTGAAGGGAGGATCTGCAGCGGGCTGGTCGACTGCAAGCTGGTGAGAAAGACTCCGTTGACAACGGTTGAGACGAGGTTCGGCTCCAGAAAAATATCAACCATGTGGGTTGAGCACGGCGGAAAAACATACAGCTGCTCGGCATGGGGTCTGGCCGCCGAGAAAACAGATGAACTTCACGAAGGGTCTAGACTGCGAATGGCGTTCATAAACGTTCGGAGAAACAAGTACGGCGAGACGGAGATAATCCTGGACGGCAAATCATTCCTTATGATTTCAGAGAATCAAGTTAAATAGAGAATTTTAAACATCATACACCAAGAGTCTTCATGTTGATTGTGTGTCTTGTCAAAGGAGTGCCGGCGAAGACGACCAGCGTCGTAACGGTCTCAGGCGTCCTCCGCAGGGAGGAGATGGACCTTGTTCTAAACCCTCACGACGGCAAGGCCATCGAGGCAGCACAGTACGTCAAGCAGACGGTCGGCGGTAAGACAATTGGTTTGTGCATGGGGCCTGAGCCTAAGATCATGCCGATCATGAAAGACCTACTTCAGCCTGTGGAGGAGAGCTTCTACGTTCCTCGAATATCTTTCACGGGTTTTGACGAGAGAATAATCCTGAGCGACCGCAGGATGGCGGGGGCAGACACTTGGGCTACATCGTACACTCTTGCATGCGGTATCAAGAAAATTGTAGAAAACCATTTGGAGGCTGTTGACAAGCTGGTCGAAGTCGTTAAGAAGAATGACGTAGACTTGGTCAGAGAAACAGCTGAAAAGCTTTACAAGGAGAACCTGCTTCCAAACTACATCTTCTCCAAGCTGCCTACTGTCAAAGATACCCTAGTGAACAGATTATTACAAGGAAGCTTGAGCGTTGAGGGCTTCATACTGGAGCTTGAAAAGTATCGCAGGGACATCAACAAGTTCATCATCTTGACGGGCATGAAGACAAGCGACGGCGAGACAGGGAACACCGGGCCCCAGACAGCCGAGGCTTTGAGCAGCATGCTCAACACAGTTATCCCCAGCATCGCATTCGTACGTGATTTCGAGGTTTCACCCGACTCTGGGAACGTCGTAGCTGTCAGGAAGGTTGGGAACGTTCTACAAAAACTCCGAACAACCTTTCCCTGCCTGCTCACGATCGACAGCCACTACGAGCCTAGAGTTCCAGCTGCAAACCTTCAAAAGAATGCTAGGCTGAAAAACTACGCCGGCAGAGTTGGAGAGGTTAGAGTCTGGAACGCAGAGTACATAAAAGCCGACCCGAGCAAGCTTGGGTTGATGGGATCACCGACCATAGTCGGTCCCGGATACGAGGTTGGTAAGCCTCCTACTCAGAAGTTTGTAGACGAGACCTTGGTCTTTAAGAGAGACGTGGAGAAGTTTCAGCACAACGGCAAAACCTACGGGCCGTTCAGCAAGGGAGACCTTGCCGGCAGCCTTCCAGAAGAGTTGCTGAACAAGTTCAAGCAGGAAGGGGTTGTTGGAGTGTTCAGCCTCGAGGACTTGGTTGAAGAGATATTCGGAGGGTTGAAGGTTGTCGCTAGAGCAGTATAGGGATGTCATGGCCTACTGCGTCATCGAGGACGGCCGGCTTACTAGGCCTAGCCTTGAGATAATCGCTGCAGCGCGGAAGGTGGCTGACAGGCTTGGGCACAGGGTTGTGGCAGCGATCATAGGGTATGACTTGAAGGATGCGGTAGATGAAGCGATCGCCAGAGGAGCAGACAAGGTTGTGTATGCGGACGAGCCTTGGCTCAAGAACTACACCTGCCTACCCTACACGAGAGTTGTCTGCGAGATGGTTGAGAAGGAGAAGCCGTACGCTCTACTCTTCGTCGCAGACGAGCTGGGAAGAGACCTTTCGCCGAGAGTTGCCTACAGGCTTGGCACCGGGCTTGCCACGGACAACATCAACCTAGAGGTGGAGGACTACTACTTCGGCCCCACAAACACAACTTACAAGAACGTGCTGGCACAGATAAGGCCCGACTTCGCAACACGCGTGGCTAAGATCTTCACGCCGAGGCACAGGCCCCAAATAGCCAGCATTAGGCCCGGAAACTTCGAACCACTACAGGAAGACAGGAGGAGAGAAGGAGAGAGGGTGAGGTATCATTCCAAGCCTATTCCTGAAGACTTCGTCGTGGAAGTGATCGAGGAGAAGAAGCTTCCGAAGAGCGAAGTCGACCTAGAGGGGGCCCGGGTTGTGGTCAGCATAGGTCTGGGGATACTCAAGGATGGAAACGGCAGGCCGAGAAACCCACGCGAGGGGTACACGCTTGCAAAAAGCTTGGTCGACTTGGTGAGTACAAAGCTAGGCGTCAACTGCGAGCTGGGAGCTACAAGAGCTCTGATCTACTCCGAGCTGAAGGAGCTAGAGGGCTTGGTGACGTCTGAAAGACAAGTAGGCCAGACCGGTAAGACGATATCTCCAGATGTATACATAGCCGTTGGGATAAGCGGTTCTGTCCAGCATAGGGTGGGAATGATCAGGTCTAAGAAGATCGTTGCGATAAACAACGACCCAAAGGCACCGATCTTCGACATAGCGCACTACGGAGTCAGAGGAGATCTTTACGAAGCTCTTCCGAGAATCATAGAGGCTGTGGAGAGGGTGGCTAATGGCTGACAAGTTCGACGTTGTGGTGGTCGGCGCAGGACCCGCGGGGTCGGCGGCAGCCATAACACTTGCAAGGCGCGGCTACGACGTCATCATGCTGGAGAAGGCTCAGCTTCCCGGCCATCGGAACGTATCTGGCGGGGTGTTGTTCGGAGGATTCGTTGACGGGCTTGGCTTAATCGACCTGCTTCCTGAATTCGAGCAGGAAGCTCCCGTTGAGAGAAAGATCTCGGGGCATGAGCTTTACCTAATCAGTCAGCCAAAGCTAGAGAACGACGGGGTTAGCTTCAGCTTGATCAAGTGGGACAAGAAATCGTTGGCGACTAGGCTTGGTTTGACGATGCTAGACGCTTCCAGCGGACACGACTACACAGTCTTGAGAGCCAAGTTCGACCGATGGATGGCCTTGAGGGCTGTGGAGGAGGGAGCTTTACTCGCAACGTCCAAAACCGTCGAGGACTTGTTGTTCGAGGACGGCAGGGTCGTGGGTGTAAGGACGCAGGACGAAGAACTGCATGCAGACCTCGTGATAGACTGCAGCGGAGTAACCTCGCTGCTTCCTGAGAAGGTTGGGATGAGAGGAACGATTACGCCGGGTCAAGTTTACCATGGAGTGAAGCATGTCTTCAAAACCAGTTCTAATAGAATCGAAGAGTTCTTCAGGCTCGACGACGGCTTTAAGACGGTGTACCTGCTTGGGCCCTTCATGCACGGCATAGTGGGCGGCGGCTTCATCTACCCGAACAGCGACAGCCTGTCGGTCGGCGTCGTGATGGACCTTTCCTCAGCCATATCGGTTTTCACAACCCAGTTCAACGAGCTGGGAAAGCCCTATGAAGTCCTCGTAGAGATGGAGTCGCATCCCTTCGTCTCGCAGATAGTTGAAGGCGGTAGGATAGCTGAGTACTCAGCCCACAACATACCTCGCGGCTATAAGGTTGTTCCCAGTAAGCCCTACTACCCCGGCTTCCTAGCGGCTGGAGACTCCCTAGGCGTCTTCTACAAAATCGGAGCCTTGATAGACGGCATGAGGCCTGCTATCGCCTCGGGCATTCTAGCAGCTCAAGCCTACATGCATGCTGCTAAGGCTGGAAACTTCGGTGATGAAACCCTTTCGATCTACAAGCATATGCTGAAACCTATCTACAGTCTTATCGGAAAGTCCAAGACTAACAGCATGATCCTCGAGAGGAAGTTAATCTACTCGTCGAGCGTGTCAGCCATGTTCAGGCTCGGTCTGGGGAGAACAGTCAAGGCCTCCAGGTACAACCCGGCCCAGATGGACGGCGACGCTATTAAGAACATTCAAGCGATGACGGGCTTGCTTGACTATCGCGAGGACAGGGAGAGGGCCCACATACAGGTGGACCCTAGGATAGCTTCGGCCGACGGTCGGAAGGCTTGGGTTCCGCTCTGCCCTGTCAACTGCTACACCGTGGTCAACGAGAAGGGAGTGTTTGCGTCCTTCAGGGACCTGTACCGTTTCAATTTAAAGCAGGCTGGCTCTGACGGGATAGCCTACGACATGACGCTGAAGGACATAGAGTCGAGCGTGCTGAAGTTCGACCATGTTGCTTGCGTGGCATGCGGGACCTGCGGAGTAATCGGTCCTCCGGCCGCTGTGAGGTTCGGACATGAATGGAACGGTCGGGGCGTTAGGTTTAGATATGGCTAGTATATTACCAATATTATTTTAAGCTAAGAATGGGTTAAATAAAGCCAAACCCGACACAAACCATGTCATACGCACACCCCCAAGTCCTAACAGACGTCGAATGGCTTAAGCAGAACCTCGCAAAACCAAGCTTGGCCGTGGTGGAGGTGGACTACGACCCCAAGCTCGCATACGAACAGGGACACATACCGGGAGCTCTGCTGATAGACTGGAGGAAAGACATGAACAAGCAGGACTCGAGGGATATCGTAGACGCTAAAGAGTTCGAAGCTCTGATGTCCCGGCTGGGCATCTCGAACGACACGCACGTCATCCTGTACGGGGACTACAACAACTGGTTCGCAACGTTCGCCTTTTGGGTCTTTGAAATGTACGGCCACAGCAAGCTGCAGCTCCTCAACGGAGGACGTAAGAAATGGATCGACTCTGGCGGAGAGCTTTCGAAGGAGACGCCGAGACCGAAGCCGTCAACCTACAAGGTTGAGAAAGTGAGCTATTCCGACAGAATCTTCCTAGAAGAGCTTCTGAAAAGGAAGATAGCCGACCCCGGCCTCGTTCTCGTCGACGTCAGGTCTCCTGCCGAGTTCAAGGGAGAGATAACGGCTCCACCCGAATACCCTAACGAGCATGCCCAGCGTGGAGGACACATCCCCGGAGCTCTCAACATCCCGTGGGGTCAGGCTATAAGGGAGGACGGTACCTTCAAACCCGTGGAGGAGCTGAAACAGCTGTACGGCTCGAAGGGGGTACTGCCCGACAAAGAAGTGGTGACGTATTGCCGAATCGGAGAGAGGGCTAGCGTCTCTTGGTTCGTTCTGAAACATCTGCTGGGATACCCGAGCGTGAAGGTTTACGACGGCAGCTGGACGGAATGGGGCAACCTCGTCAGGTACCCGATTGAAAAATAGCCTCGAAGGCTGCTTGCTTCCGGAGGACAGGCTTTACAGCCTCCCCAACGATTTATGGTTCAAGCCTCTAACCCGTCCATCGACTTACGTAGTAGGCGTTGTCGCTCCATTCCTTCACTTCGCCGGAAGACCTAGAAGGATTAGCGTTAAGCCGGTCGGCAGCCTGTTGAGGAAGAACACCTCTCTCGCTCTCTACATTTCGTTGAGGATGGAAGGTGCTTTGACGGCGCCGGTTGACTGCCGTGTGTTGAGGACTAACGATGAGGTGTCGAACCCTGAAGTGGTGGCTGAAGACCCCTACGAAAGAGGCTGGCTGGCCGAGGTTGAATGCATCGAGCAGCCTACCTTGTCAGGCCTCCGAGAAGCCCTCGATTACTATTCGAGGGTTAACGCCGACCGTGGAGTTGTTTGCTTCGACGTACTGCCACATCAGGAGTTGAAGGTTTTCGGAGAGACCTGTGAGGGCATCCTAACTCAGATAGGGGATTTCATGGAACAGCACGTCAAGACTGGTGAGACGCTCCACGTCATAACATCCGACCCTGCGACCGAGGTTGACATGATAAGCTGGGCGGAGAAAACAGGGCACGTGCTCCTAGGGCTGAAGAGAACGGGAAAGACTCTTCACGCCCTGTACAGGAGGATGAGGTAGGCTAGGCTCTCCACCACTCGAACAGCACGTACGCAACTTTATCTTCCGACGGGACTGCGATCGTGAAGTGTTTCTTGACAGAGGTAGCCAGCCTACCCGACCTGATTATCTCGAGGGCTGAGATGCTTCCCGTCCTGTTCTTGACCTGTATGATGAATGGTGCATGGTCTATGCCTGGTCCGTGCCTGTAAGCTGCAAAGTCGCTGCCGAACTTTATTCCCGGAAGAACTACGAACCCCCTACCCCTCAAGTCTCTGTAAACCCTGTACTTCATCGGAAAGTTCTCCTCCAGCGATGAAGCATGCTTCTCAAGCTCTTCTGGAGAGATTGTTCTTCCTCCAGAAAACACTAACAGCTTGTTCTTCTGCTGCAGGTACAGAGCCTCGACAAGGTCTAGGACCAAAGGAGCTTCGAAGCTCATGTCCTTGGGCTTCGGTATGCCCAGTGGTTTGCCGTAAAACCCTTCCTTGAAAACCTTCCTAGCGTGTTCGATGTTCCAGATTACGACGCTGTCCCTCAGGAGCTCACCTTCAGCCAACATGCTGGCCTCAAAGGATTACGAACGAAAGAACTCGCAGGTTTTCGCCTGCTTCCTCCGACCTGTCCGCTATGTCCTCGAGCATAGACACGATCTCGCGTATGAGAAGAAGCTGACCAACCTTCATGTCCAGCTGAAGAATAGTCAGGTCAAGATTCCTGTAAATTTCGTCCACGCTCCTCTCAGCCTGCTCAGTCTCCTTTATTTTCTGCAGGAATGTCTCGCTGTTGAGAGTGACGGCAAACATGGCTTCTCTGAGCTTCATAACAGTCTGGAGAACCGCTTCTCCCAGCTTAGTTAACGAAGCATGTATTTCTCTATCAATCTTCATACGTGCTTTCGTGAGACCGAGTATTCTGTAAGCAACGCCCTCCGCTGTGTCAGCTATCTTATCGATGCCGTTCACCAGCCTGAGGAAATCCTCCCTGTTAGTAAGAATAGCACCGATCTCTGAAACCTCTTTCTCGACGAGCCTCCTAAATTCCTTAGCGGCTTCGTCGGCCTTCAAAACAGAGGAGTAAAGCTCATCCATTTTCCTGATGTCGAGGTCTTTGTTCAGGTACTCAAGCATCAAAATTGTATTCCTGAGAAGATCGAGCACTTTCCTCATCTGTTCTTGAGCAAGGTTCATCAGCCTTGACCTATAATCTTCTATCCGCTCCCTTGCCGAGTACATGCGATACCGTTAAAGATATAGCTTAAAACACTTTTAAGCTTATCGTGCCGCTAGGGTGCTTGACCTCAGTCATGCTAAGCGGTGCTGTGATTGCTTCAGGTTATTCACAGAGGTTCGGCCGGGATAAGCTGTCCGCCGTGCTGATGGGGAGACCTTTGCTTGCGTGGGCCGTCGAAGCTATATCCTTTCTGGAGCACAGGGCGGTGGTGGTACAGCTCTCCGACGTGAAGAAGTCTTTCATACCTCCAAGCTACGCCGTCTTGGTCAACACCCGTGCCTCTAGAGGGTTGAGCGCAGGCATCAGGCTGGCGGCTTCATGGACTCCTGCGGAGTCCGAGGGCTTGGTTATAGTTCTGGGGGACATGCCGTTCACGAAGAGCGTGGTCAAGAAGCTTGTTGACGTGTTCAGGTGTGAGTGCTGCGAAGCCGTGTCAGCTTGCTTAGCCGGCGAGCCCTCACCCCCGGCGGTTTTCTCCAAGAAGCTTCTCCAGAGGCTGTTAATGCTTGAGGGCGACGTTGGAGCTAAGAGCATACTCAAAACCGTCGGCGCTAGGGTTGTGGAGGTTGATGAAAGACTTCTGACCGATGTAGATACCGTGGAGGACCTTGCGAAAGCCGAGAGGACGTTCGAGGAATTAGGTGGTTTCAAGTATCTCGACTGAGTCAACCTTTCCGTCTCCGTCCACGTCAAAACCCTCGACGACGGCGGCCCAGCTCTGCTCACCATGGTACGCTTCCAGCAGCCGGCTCCAATTCTCGGTCAAGGCCAGCACGGCGGCCTTTGTTCCCGAAGCCCTCAACCCCGCCAAAACTATCACCGTGTTCCTAGGGTTGTTAGGGTTGGGCGACTTTGCGACGAGCCCGACAAACTCGCTTGTGTAGGTCTGCCTCGAAGAAGCTATTCCGGACCAGTAGTTGCCCTCCGTGAAGCCGACTAGCAGGCTTGAATTCACCATCGCCGTAATTATGTTCGTCCCAGGCCCTCCTAACAACAGCAAGTTGTTCTCGTAGAGTTTCTCAGACTTTACGTCGACGTCGAGACGGACTTTGAAGCCGCTGAGGTTGTCCACGTATCGTCCGAGGAACAGACCTAGCTGAAAGCCGTAGTGTCCGTCCGTCGCAACAGACCTGAACGGCCCGTGTGGATGGGGAGAACCGACGACGACAAGGCCGTTGAGTGTTCTGCGGATGAGAAAGGGCTCGAGGAAGCTCGAAAGCTTTTCAGGCATGTCATCGCCCTTGGAATGTTTACGCCACCGAGGTCTTGGAAAAAGCATGGACATGCCTGAGACTGTGGCTTGGTACATCCTCGCCCTTCCTCCCCGAACATCTGCCTCTCCAGCCTCAGTCAACACACCAAGCTCAACCAACCTCTTGACGTATTGGCCGACGATTTGCTTGCTGACTCCTAGCCTCTCCGCAACCCTAGCAGGATAGTTGGGCTTCTGGAAAGCTCCAGCCACTTCGAAGACAAGGTCTGTGAACCTGAAACCCTTGACCGACGCCTTGATTACAGCAACGTCCGTCTCCCGACCGGACTGTAAAAGCCTAGCCCTACCCATACCTGTCAAATCAGCCTTAACCGGTTAATCAACTGTTTGAAGCGTGCTTATAAGGAGGTTGGAACACGGTTTTGACGTGTGCGGCATCGTAGGATACGTGGGCTCGGAACAGGCTTCATCCATACTGGTAAGGGCTCTGAGGAGGCTTGAGTACAGGGGGTATGACTCGGCTGGAGTGGCCACCATCCATTCAGACACGCTTTTGATTGAGAAGGATGCGGGGGGGATTGACGACATTAACAATAGGCTCGGTCTTGACAGGTTGCCTGGCACCATAGGAGTAGCTCATACTAGATGGGCTACTCACGGAGCTCCGACTAAAACCAACGCTCACCCACACTCAGACTGCCGCAACACCATAGCCGTCGTACACAACGGAGTGATCGAAAACTTCCTCCAGCTGAAGAAGGAATTGACAGACCTCAACCACTCGTTTTCCTCAAAGACAGACACCGAGGTCATACCACACCTCGTTGAGGAATATCTAAAGTCAGGGGACAGCCTGGAGCAGGCTTTCGCCAAGTCTCTGCGGAAGCTGGAGGGCAGCTACGCTCTCGCACTAATCTCTACAAAAGACCCTACAAGGCTTTTTGTGGCGAGGAAGGAGGCTCCTCTAATCATAGGAGTCGGCAAAGGCTTCAACATGGCAGCTTCCGACATAACAGCCCTGCTCGACATGACCAACGACATGGTTTTCCTGCATGACCGAGAGATGGCTGTTTTGTTGAGCGACAGATACAGCATTTATAGAATCGACACTGGGGAGTTGGTTGAACGCCCCGTCAAAAAAGTCGCGATGTCGGTAGAAACAGCTGAGAAGCAGGGTCATCCTCACTTCATGCTCAAAGAGATTTACGAGCAGCCTCTGACTCTAATGGATTCGCTGAGGCTTCAGCAGCAGTATGTTGACCTGTTGGCGGAGCTGCTTGATAAGGGGCGTGCTATCTTTCTGCTGGGCGCTGGCACCTCTTACAACGCGTGCCTGGCCGGCAGCTATCAGTTATCTCAGCTAGCACGGCTCGCAACTTACCCCGTGATAGCGTCCGAGTTCATTCCTAACTACGGAGGGTCTGTGGGAGCTGACACTGTAGTGCTGGCTGTTAGCCAGTCAGGCGAGACGGCTGACGTGCTGACGGCACTTGACTTTGCCAGGCTTAGGGCCTGCACAATACTTGGCCTCACAAACACAGTTGGCTCGACTCTGACTAGGATATCAAGAGCCTACGTGCTGCAGAACTCCGGGCCTGAGATAGGCGTTGCGGCTACTAAGACCTTCACCTCACAGGTTCTTGTTCTCGCTCAGATAGCGCTGAGGCTTGCGAGGCTGCGGGGCAAGATAGCACAGTACGAGATGGACGAGTTCAAGGCCGAAATTCTGAAGACTCCTCAGGTTATAGAAAACGTCTTGCTGAGAACAGCGGCTAAAGCAGTCGAGCTTTCGAAGGCTCTGGCTTCAAAGCCCTTCCTTTTCATCCTCGGTCGAGGCATCTCGACGGCGACAGCCTACGAGGGGAGGCTGAAGGTAATGGAGCTTTCATACATCCCCTGCATAGCCTACCCGGCTGGCGAGAGCAAGCATGGCCCGATTAGCGTCGTGGAGGAATCTATCCCGGTTATTTTTGTCTCTCCACCCGACGAGTACAGGAAGATGAACCTAGGAAGCATCATGGAGATGAAGGCTAGGGGAGCTTACGTGGTTGTTTTCGGGGACGAGGCTGACAACGAGCTGAAGGAGCTTGCCGACTTTTACATCGGCCTGCCCCGCACTCACCCTCTGCTGACGCCCATAACCTACGCCGTTCCGTTCCAGCTTCTTGCGTACCACATCGCGGTCGCAAAGGGCTACGACCCCGACAAGCCCCGAAACCTAGCCAAGTCTGTCACGGTACTGTAATAGATATATTCCCCTCGTGGTTGGAAAATCTGTGGTTTCCTGGGTTTTCGTCGTGAAGGACCATGTCGTCGGCGGTAAAGTTCTGCCGGCGAGGGAGGTTGCGTTGGTGAGGGTAAGGGAGGGGTTTTGGCTTGTCAGCAGGCGTGTTGCATCGATGAAGGCTCTGGAGGAGGGTGGACGCGTTGTTTTCTACATGACTGGGCGTGAGGGCCGGATGTTCATAGGGGACGGAGAGTTCCGCCAACGGGCGAAGCCGATAACCGATGAGATCAGGTTCCACGTGGTAGGGCATCCTTCCGAGAAGCTGACCCACTTCATACCCCTCGAAAACGCAAGCCTGTGGCGGAGACCCGTCAGGGCTGAGGAAGTCGTGGAAAGGCTGTCATTCATCAGGAGGAAGGACAAGTGGATGTACTACTTCAGGGGAAGCGTGAGGAGGATACCTGAAGAGGACTTTATGTTTTTGAAATCCATCGGAACCTCAGTCATAGATGCTCGCTATACCTAGGTCTCTGGCCAGCTGGGTGTTGATTGCGTAGACGTCCTCCAAGCCTAGCTCAGACACTCGGTACTTTCCAACGGCTGAGGTGAGCATCTGCACCTCCATCCTCAAAGCCTCTAAGTAGTTCCTGACTCCTTGGACGCCGTTCCGATAAGCTGCGATGACGACCGGCCTTCCCAGCCCAGCGGCCGCAGCCTTGAAGCAGAGCACTTTAACAACGTCGCCTCCGTCCACGACCCTCCCCGAGCAGACGAAGTCTACAGTAAGGCGCTGCGCGAGGAAAGCAACCTTCCTAAGGCATGCGACCAGCGGAAGGCCGAGGTCCTTCAAAGCTGCTATGGGGCTAAGCCCTGTTCCGCCTTCCTTGCCGTCTATCCAAAGCACGTCGGCTTTCTCCTCGTCGCACAGCTCCGCTACTTTTTCGAGGTCTCTAAAGGGGCCGGACTTTAGCCAAACCCTAGCCCGCGGATAGTTGTTGTGCATCAGCCTTATCATGCTACGTAGGATCTCAGGTGTGAACGTTCCAGGGGCGGAGTGTCTCTCGTACAGCGGCTTCTCGACTCTACGAGGGTCGGAGTCGAACGAGTACTTGTCAACAAGCCTCAGCGCCAACCTTCTGTCGACGAAAGTCTCGCCGCCGAGCCCTGGCTTAGCCCCTTGACCCAGCTTTATCTCAAAGCCAACCTTTCCTTCGTCTATGTAGGGGGTTATGTCGGGGTCTGAGTAAACCCTGTTCCACAGCTCGTCGTAAGCATCCTCGACGCTCTGCTGGATGTAAACACCTCCAAACCCCTCCCGAATGTTCTCGAGATAGGTCATAACCCTCTCCTTGAAGCAGGGCTGGCTAGGCTTGACTCTCTTGGAATAACCCCAGACCGTAGCCACGTTCTCGCCTACCCCTAATGGTATTCCAAGCTCTGCGGCCCCCCTGGCGACGTCGAGACTGACTTTGTTGTAGATGGGGGTTGAGCCCATCGAAGCCACGACCACGGGAAGGGTTGAGTTGAAGCCTCCTACGCTGCAGGTGGTGTCGACGTCAGTGAAGAGAGGCTCCCTCATCAGCTCCTCCATCTTCTTCAGCCTGAGGGGCGTGTAGAGCGGCGGCACTATCAGAAGTTTATCGAGCATGTCGTGGCGTGTCGGGGCTGGCTGGAAAACCGGCGCCCCCAGCAGAGCTTTGCCGAACTCGTCTAGCTCGCCGAGCGGGAAGACAGACTGTCGTCCTTTCTCAGCTCTTTCTGCCACTTCCTCGACAGGGTACTGCTGCGTGAACCTAGTTAGGGACCTTAATGCTTGCGGGTTTCTCAGCAGTCTGAGAAGAAGGGTTATGAGCGGAAGCTTCAACCCTCAGCTCACGGAGAGTAGACTCCAGCAACTTTCGGATAAGGTCTCGCCTCCCACACGGCCTGAAGCCCGCACAGATATCGGGTGAGCCTCTCCAGCCCTATACCGAAACCCGACGTAGGCTTGATGCCTTCCTTCAGCATGTCGAGGTACCAGCCGTACTTGGCGGGGTTCTCACCGCTTTCCCTCAACCTAGCCAAGACCTTCCCGTACTCATACTCTCTCTCCGCCCCGGAAGCAGCTTCGCCGAATCCCTCCGGGTACATGAGGTCGAAGTCCTTCAGTATGCCTGGCCTGCTCGGGTCCTCCTTGTCGTAGAAGCCTCTGGCTCCTCTTGGGTAGTCGACGATGAAGAAGGGCTCGCCGATTATACGGGAAAGCTTCTCCTCCTGAGGCCAGGGTATCTCGGCTGACGGGTTGACCTTCTCTCCGTGGGACTTGAGTATTTCGACTGCTTCAGCGTGTTGTATCTTTTTGAAAGGCGGGCTGAACCTAGGCAGCTTTCTGCCGAGCTCATCGAGATAAGGCTTAGCCTTCTCGGCAACAGTGTTGACAGTGTGGGTTAGAAGGTTCTCTGCAGTCGTCATGGCTGCTCTGTAGTCGGCGTCAGCTTCCTCTATGTCTATCTGGACAAACTCGACGAGGTGCCTCCCCGTTGTAGCCGACTCGAGGGGCTCCAGCCTTATGTTGGGGGAGAAGAAGTAGATTTTGTTGAAGGCTGTTGCAAGCATCTGCTTGTAGAGTATGGCGCTGCTCATCACCTTGTACTCTCGGCCATAGTAGTCGATGGTGGCTTGCTTGGCGCCTCTTATACCTGGGTCGGTCACGGGCCCTATGATGGGTGGGAGAAGCTCGAGAAAGCCTCTGCCATCCAGCCATTCCCGGACGGCTCTGCTGGCTATGGCTTGGACGTTTAGTATGAGGTAGGACCTACGGCTTCGTATAGTTTTGTAGTATTTTTCCAGCTGCTCGACGGGTGGTTTGAGCATGAGTTTACGGGTCTTTCCTCGGTATTTAGCGTTTATACGAATTTGTCGAAACCAACAAGTCAAAACAACGAATAATAGAGTTTTTTCCGTCTATTTGACGGTTTCTCGGGCGGTAGCCCCGCCTAGCGAAAGCCTAGAAACCTCATCCCGCAGGCTCTTAGCCAGTTCGAGGACCTCTTTCAAATCCTCTAAACCCTCCTCCAGACCGGTGTTTTCCACGACTTTTTGCTCGGCTGCATCCTGCTGGGCTGGTGTTTTAAGCTTCTCCTCGATGAGCTTGACGGCTTCATCAAGCTTCTCCAGCCTCTTCTTATACTCCAGCATCACTGCATCCTCTTCCAAAGGCTTGGCCAATACTCGCTGAGCTGGAGCGGTGTTCAGGGGCTTGGGATGAAAATTCGCCATCCGCGGTGAAGGAGGGGGACGTAGCTTCTTCACGCCGTGAACCAGCACCATGCTGTAGAAAGCTGCGACGCACATCGTCAGGACTATGAAAATCGTCGTCGTGTTCTGGATGCTTGCGGGCATGGTTGCCGTCAGGGCCAGCATAGCTTCACCTCTGCCCCACCAACGACGACATACCTCTTCCGAAGCTTGCGAACGACGACAGAATCCGCTCGCTGGCCGTGGCCATGCTGAAGAAGCTCAAGCCGCTCACTAAGAGCAGCATTCCTAGGTAGTGCGTGAAGCTGAAGACCGAGTCTCCGTCAGCTAAGTAAATGTTTACGGCGGTTATTACAGCCACAGCAACCATTATTGTGTAGAAGTAGTTTACGGCGACCGAGTACTCGACTGGTTTGATAAGCATGAGGTAGGGCTGCATCAGCTTGGCGACGCCTGAGAGGATGCTCAACAGCGTCGTCATCAAGGCTGAGATAGCCGCCAACACAGCCTGCAGAGGTATTGATAGGGATTTGAGCGACGAGGTTATCTGGCCCCTCCTCTTATCCCTCATCAACGTGCTCGAAACATGCTCGCTCAAAACGCTGCACGCCTCAGTGGGCCGGGCGCCGCCCTCGAGTGTCTCAGCTAGGAGCCCTAGGGTCTTCTCGGCTAGGTTGCTCAGCATCTCTCTGCCGAAAAGTGTCAAGCTATGAGCATGGCTTATTCCCAACTTCATCCTCGTTTCGATGTTTTGGACTAGGCTTTGAATCGGGCCGAAGCCGCTTACCACAAGCATCCTAGCTGTGCTCCTGTAAGAACCCGTTGCGTTCAGGTAATCTCCGAAGCTCTTCAAGAAAATTGGGAGGACTGCCTCGTAAGTGTTGACTCTCCTGCACCATCTCCGGCCTAGGAAGCCGTGCAGAGCTAAGGGTGCTCCGGCCGCAGCCAACGCAGTTGACGAGTAGGCTACTGACTGTCCGCCGAGAAAAACCGCAAACTGTGGGGAGAGGGCGACCAGCAGCAGGCACGCAGCAGTCAGAGGCTTCGCCAGCCGTTCTAGGAGAGATAGCCTGCTTGGACGTACTGGATAACTGTTCAGCATTCTCCGTCTGAGGTTGTTTGTTGCGAAGATGAGGGTTGTGGAGCTTAGTGTCATTGTTATGGAGAGGAAAGACAGCTCCATTACGCCTCCGCTGTCTGACGAGCCGAAGATAATCGAGACAAGAATGAAGGAAACCATCAGAAGCGAAACTATGCTGACAAGCGTCGAGTAGGCTTCGACAAGCCTTCTCAGCTTTTCGAGGCCTTTCTCGAACTCGTTTTCGAGCTCGGCCAGATACTTGCTGTACTCTATTCGTGCAAAGTCCTCGAGGGCTACGCCTGCTTTCACGGCGTGCTTGAGGCGTGTGAAGTAGTTTTTCAGCTGCTGCTCCTTAAGACTCTCGGTGAGGTAGTTCAGCGTTTCAGACTGGCCGTAGCCCCATTTCTCATTAAGGATGCGTGCTTTTTGAAAGACTGAAGTAAACCTTTTCGACACTATTGAGGATTTGGCGACGACGGATATTATCTGGTTTAGTGATAGTCTGGAGAGGGCGCATATGGTGAGCATTATCGTCAACGAGTTTATGTCTGCGTAAATGTTTTGGAAAGTAGCCCGCCTGACCTTCAACTCCGCCAAACCTTCCTCCTCTCCTCAACCAACTCCAGCACGGTCTCAACCCCGTTGTCGTAAACCATCTTAACGGTCTGCCAAACTTTATCAAAATCGGTGGCCTTCCTCTCAATCATAAGCTCCAGAAGCCTAGCCCTCCGCATCAAATCCTGGTATATCTTCCTGCTTTCACGAGGCGAAAGCCCGAGCAGGGTTCTTATCTTATTCTCGAGGAGGAAGCTGTTGCCCTCCCCCCTGAATACGTGCACGTCGCTGCTTGAGTCCCAGCTGAAAAGCTCTATGTAGTCAAACCTGCCAGTGGAAGGGTCGTATCCAACCATCTCGTTTATGCTCAAGACACGTCTCTCAACTCTTCCAGTTGTCGGCAGCCTCACGGCGCTCTGTATGAGGACGCAGTTCAATATGTCGACGTAGGTTTTGGGTATGTTAATCGGGTCGCCTGTGAGCCGTTGTATCAGCTTCTCGACGGAGCCTGCGTGGAAGGTTGCCAGGACTGGGTGGCCTGTCTGCATCGCCTGGAAAGCCACGGAAGCCTCAGCCCCCCTTATCTCTCCCACGATTATGTAGTTGGGCCTCTGCCTCAGAGCAGACTTTAGCAAGTCGAAGAGAGTAATGTCTCCTTCACCCTTTTCCCCCTGCCTAGTGACCTCTCTTATCCAGTTCTCGTGAGGAACAACGATCTCGGGCGTGTCCTCTATGCTAACGATCTTTGCCCTCGGGTTTATGAAGACGCTGGCAGCCCGCAGGGCTGTCGTCTTTCCTGAGGCTGTCTCGCCGCAGAACCAGGTGCTCATGCCGTGCTCCATCATAACCCAGAGATAAGCAGCCTCCAAGCTGCTCATCGTCCCCCAGTTTACAAGGTCCGCTATGCTGACAGGTTTGTCGGAGAACTTACGGATCGTGAAGTTGCTGCCGTGCTTGCTTACGTCGCTGCCGTAAACTATGTTTATCCTTGAACCGTCAGGCAGGCTTGCGTCGACTATGGGCTTCCTGTAGCTCACGGGTTTGTCTATCCTCTCAGCAAGTCTTTCGACGAAGCTGTCCAATTCCCCCCTGTTGCCGAAATAGATGTTTGTTTCGCAGCTGCCGAAGATTTTATGTTCCACGAAGAGGGGGCCGACGCCGTCGCATGATACATCTTCTATGTACGGGTCTCTTATTAGGGGCTCAAGCGCGCCCATGTAGACTTTCTCCAAGACGGTGCTGTACTTGATGAGCTCCGCCGTGTTGCTGTTGGCGGCTAGGCTGGAAACAACCCCCTTGCGGTAAACAGGCCTGTAGTCCATGTCGTCAAGCGACTCGTCCACTACGATGAATTGGTCGAGGAGCTCGGTTATGATACGTTCATGCTCTTCTTTTGTGTTGAAATCCATCGACGGGTCTATCAAGCTGGCTAATCCTCGCTCGACAAGCTTCATCAACTCCTGTGAGTACATCGTGGAGGGGCTGACAACCGTGTACCTAGCTCTTTCGTTCTCACGAGACTCTACATGTATGAACAGAGGGTCTCCGACGGGGTAGAGCACGCTGAACTTCTTGAGGTTTCGTAGTTCTCTAGACAATTGCTCGAGGTAGATGATTTCTCTAGACCTGGACCCCAGCTTGTCTAAGTAAATCCTCAGATGGGTGAACCTCCTAAGCAGGTCGGGTGGAACTAGCCTGGC